>JAFUZJ010000041.1 GCA_017476665.1 Lachnospiraceae bacterium
AACAACAGCGTAAACAACAGAAACCCAAACTGCACCCACATGGGTACATTCCCGTTCTGAAACACTTCCGAAAGAAACATAGTAAACGCACCAATAAACACCAAAATCAAAATACTGGTGCCAAACATCAGCAAATCCGCTTCCCCCGCCGTCACCGCCAGTCTGCTCCAAAAAAAGTCTCCAATCAGTTGGATCGGCGCGTTCCAGCCGTTTAGACCATCCGTGCCAAAGAGCTCAAACTGGATCACGGCAGATACCCCATGCAGGATCACACCCGCACCCGCCGACACACTTGCCCCGGCGAGGAGTCTGGCAAGCACCGCCGCTCCCTGCCCTTTGGCTGTCACCTGCACCAACGGTCTGGTACGCCACCTTCTCTCCAGGGAAAAACTCTCACAGAGCGCAAAGATCACAAATGCCACCAGCAGGATATGGATCCAGGACGCATTTTGCAATAATTGACGATAGGCCGGCGTATATGCCATAGTCAGCGGAAAAGAAATTTTTTCATGTTTCTGCCAGAACTCCTGCTCCTCATCCGTCAGCTGCTCGTAATCATACAACAAATTCACTTCCACCTGTTCTATTCGATCCTGTATCATAGCCCCCGTAAGAAACTCATATCCCGGATTGTTGCCTAAGTTAGAAATTGTCCTCCACACCCAATTAATATTCTGATAACTCCATGCAATACGGTAATTATCATGCGTCTCCCAGTCCCATTCATACTTCTCCACGAAATCATGTAAGTATTGAATGGTTTCCTCATCCAGCTTTTTACCGGACCACTGTCTGGCAAATTCCTGCTGCAGTCGTATGTAGGCAAGCGGATTGACCTTCTCCGTGACCACCGCACCATCCTCATCAATCCAGCGGATCTCCACTCCATTCAAGAATGCACTCCGCCCCGATGACTTTTGTGGTCCATTCTCATTCACGTAATTCCAAGGCAACTCCTCACCCTCCGAACCGACGGAATAAATCAGGATAGAATTGAGATTCAGCAGAATGGTCGCGATCAAAATCAGCCAGAACACAACCACCGTCTGCCGGCGGTCAAATATTTTCTTACACTCATAATAATAAATTACCCAAAAATTCTTCACCTGTCCGGTCTCCCCTCATTCTCACATATCACTTGTCCGCAAACTCCTTCATATAAAAATCTTTCAGACTGCCGTCCTGCTTCATCTCATACCAAAACAATGTCACGAAATTGTTCATTTTCAATGCCCTTTCCGCAAAGATAATCCCCCTGTATTGCAACGGTCTGCTTTACCAGTTGCATCCTATTTTACCGGTTGTAAGCTCATTTTATGAATCTTCTCATGCAACTGCATTATATATCCCTATGTATCCCGCCTGTGCCATACCGTATGCACCCCGCACAATGCGAGCGCCAGAAAAGTAAATCCGCAATACACTAAGGTACTGAAAGGAATCGCCGTAAACAAATGTCCCCCCACCGAAACTAACCGCTCGTCATACAAAAGTGTATAATTCACCCGCTGCAAAGGGAAATACTGCCACAGCTGCGAAAGTGTGCGGTTCCGGTGAAAAATCCCATAATCGAACAACAGCGAAAACAACAGAAACCCATACTGCACCCACATGGGTACATTCCCGTTCTGAAACACTTCTGACAAAAGCATGGTAAATGCACCGATAAACACCAAAATCAAAATACTGGTGCCAAACATCAGCAAAACCGCTTCCCCCGCCGTCACCGTCAGTCTGCTCCAGACATAGTCTCCGATCTGCTGGATCGGCGCGTTCCAGCCGTTTAGACCATCCGTGCCAAAGAGCGCAAACTGGATCACGGCAGATACCCCATGCAGGATCACACCCGCACCCGCCGACACACTTGCCCCGGCGAGGAGTCTGGCAAGCACCGCCGCTCCCTGCCCTTTGGCTGCCACCTGCACTAACGGCCTGGTACGCCACCTTCTCTCCAGGGAAAAACTCTCACAGAGCGCAAAGATCACAAATGCCACCAGCAGGATATGGATCCAGAAGGCATTTTTCAATAATTGACGATAGGCGGGCGTATATGCCATAGTCAACGGAAAGGAAATCCTCTCATGCTCCTGCCAAAAAGCCCGTTCCTCTTTGGTCAACTGCTCGTCGTCATACAGCCAGTCTGCCTGCTCCCGCACGATGTTCTCCTGTATCATCTCCTCCGTAAGAAATTCATACCCCGGATTGTAGTTTAACCTGGAAATGGATTTCCACACCCAGAAGATATTCTGATAACTCCATGCGATCCTGTAATTGCCATGTGACTCTATATCCCACTCATACTTCTCCACAAAATCATGCAGATACCGAAGCGTCCCGGCATCCAGCTTTTTGCCGGACCACTGCCTGGCAAATTCCCGCTGCATCCGGATGTAGGCAAGCGGATTGACCTTCTTCGTTACCAATGCACCATCCACATCGATCCAGCGGATCTCCACTCCATCCAAAAGTGCTTTCCGTCCCGATGACTTATGCGGCCCTGCCTCATCGTAATTCCATGGCATATGCTCCCCCTCCGAGCCGATGGAATAAATCAGGATAGAATCCAGATTCAGCAGAATGGTCGCGATCAAGATCAGCCAGAACACAACCACCGTCTGCCTGCGGTCAAATATTTTCTTACACTCATAATAATAAATGATCCAAAAACTCTTCACTTGTCCGCAAACTCCTTCATATAAAAATCCTCCAGACTGCCGTCCTGCTCGTTCCAGTTCCCCTGCCAGATGATCTGCCCGTCCTTCATCATCAGGATCCGGTCCGCAATGTGCTCCACATCCGACACAATATGCGTAGACAAAAGCACAATACTCTTCTTACCGATCTCAGCGATCAGCTCCCGGAAACGCACCCGCTCCTTTGGATCCAGCCCTGCCGTGGGCTCGTCCAGAATCAACACCTGCGGATCATTCAGCAATGCCTGCGCAATCCCAAGCCGCTGTTTCATGCCGCCGGAATAGGTCTTTATCTTTTTCTTCGCCACATCCGCAAGCCCCACCAGTTCCAGAAGTTCCTCTGTCCGCCTCTTTGCCTGCGTCTTGTCCAGCCCTTTCAGTGCCCCAAAGTACAACAGAAAATCCCGTCCGCTAAACTCCGGATAATACCCGAAATCCTGGGGCAGATACCCCAGCACTGCGCGATACCGCTCCTCGGTCACAGGCGTCCCGTCCAGCGCGATCGTCCCGCCTGTAGGCGTGAGAATCCCGCAGATCATGCGCATCAGTGTGGTCTTTCCGGCGCCGTTTGCGCCCAAAAGCCCCGTCACTCCGGGTTTCAGGGCAAAGGTCAGCCTGTCCACTGCAATTTTATTCTTGTACTGCTTCGTCACTCTGTCGATCACCAATTCCATGTGAATTCCTCCCGCATCATTGTTCTAAATACCATAACCGTAAAGACAAAGACAGAAATTGTCATCATCTCCCACCAGAATCCATTCTCCGGTCTGAAAAGGGCAACGTCACTCTCCCGCGCAATCCAAAAACATCCCGCAACCAATACCGCAAATCCCGGTGCCATGTATTCGTTTCCCCTCCCATAAGGCGTCATCTCGATCAACATTCCTCCCGACACAGTCACAAGCAACGGTAACAAAAGATACGCGCTCACCAGACACACACCGTACGGAACCCGCGCCGCCAGAAAAACCGCTGTTGCCAGCAATACAAGCACATCAAATATCCCAATGATCAAAACCCGCGAGAGCATGACGCTCCGTAAAGAATATCTGGCTGCCGACTCCATCTCCCACATGCCAAAACGTTTCGACCGCAGCGTCTCCAAGACCATCAAAAGTGCCAGAATAGGCGAGCATTCCGCCATCACCCATACCGTATCCCCCTGTAATCTTGGAAAAGCCCATATCGCAAATCCCAGAAAAGCCACCGCCGCCAACCACACAATTTTTCGGATATACGACATCTGGGTAACCAACAGACTGACATAGTTTTCTCCCTGCTGCGCTGGCTGCCCTGCCGCCTGCTCTTGTTTCTCTTGTGTTATTCGTTTCAAAAACGCTTCTTTTTCTATGGCTGCAGGTGCCTCATAGACCATCTTTAATCCCTGCTTCCAAAGTACGCTGTCATCCCTCATGAATATCCTCCTTCCCAAGTTCCTCCTGTAATCTCCGCTTTGCCTGCATGGTTCTGCGATAAACAGAAAATCTGGACATCCCCAATACTTTTGCAATCGTCCCCACCGAAAGCTCGTTGACATAACGCAGTAGTAAAATCTCCCGCTCCCCTGGACAAAGCCTTGTAAGCGCCGCGCCTACCGCCTGCTTCAACACAAGCTGCTCTTCCGTATCGGAATTACCAGGTATCTCAAACTCCTCCCAATCCCTATATTCCGGGCGAGGCTTGCGAAACTCATCCATGCACAGGTTTCTGGCAATAGTGTATAAAATCGGCAACGCCACATTTTCCTTACCGCTTCCGCCCCATCCTATATCCGGATATCGCTCAAACAGCCGCAAAAACGCCTCCTGTGTGATGTCCTCCGCCCGCTCCCTGTCATGCAGCCTGAAATAACAATAGCGGTATATTTTGTCATATTGTTCCTCCAGCCAATCCAATGTCCGAAAGCCTCCTCTCACTGTGTATAACGGTTGGGGTATCTGTTATGTGCGGCAGAAAGATAGTTTATTATAAATCTTTTCTTATAAATATTATCCATATTTGTTTCCAAAAGTAAAAGGTGTATGGAAAATACGTCTTCTCCATACACCTGTAAACAATCTCTTCTCCATAATTAACTTCGAGGGAATTGTCAAATTATTTAGATTACAACCCTATATGGCTCAATGCGATCCATTTCCTCGCGCATGCTTTCTTTCAATTCCCGTATCTCAATATCATTTTGAATATCCAAAAAATACCGATCCGACACGCCGAAAAACTTTGCCAGCCGCAATGATGTGTCCGCTGTAATCTTCCGCCGATCATGCAGAATATCCTGTATTCTGGAAGTCGGCACATGAATCCCCTGTGCAACCCTGTATGCGGACAAGCCCATCGGTTCCATAAATTCTTCCAGTAATATCTCACTCATTTTGGGTGTCGTAATATGCTCCTTCATATGCATCCCCCTCGTCTTTCTGATACATTTTAGTGTATTTCCTGTTGCCGCTCAATGATAATCCACTATCTCAACTTCGTAAAAATGCTTGCCGTCATACCGGAAACAAATACGATACTGTGAATTGATCCTGATACTATATTGACCAGTGCGATCACCTATAAGTTGCTCCAAGTGGTTCGCAGGAGGAACCCTTAAATCCTCTAAAACAGCCGCATTATCAATAAGCATCAACTTACGCAATGCTACTCTCTGTATATTATGTGGCAGTTTTTGTGAAAAAATCTGAAAATATATTTTTTCTGTCTCTTTATCTGCAAAGCTTTTTATCACTTATATTATACCTCCCTCGCATGTATATGTCAATCGGTCATATCCTCATCTGCCTGCCCTTTCTTCGTCATCTTTTCCATTTGAATATAATACTCCAATAACCGAATCACATAATCCGGCGCATGTCGCCCATCTCTCTCCCATTCTGTAACTGTGCGATACGGGATCTGAAAATACTCACAAAACTCTCTGCGATTCATCCCCGTTCGCTCTCGTAATTCTTTAATCTTTGTAGCTTTATCCATAAAATCGCTCCTCTGTTTTACACGTTGTGTATATATTCTATCATACATTGCAAATATACACAATGTGTAATTACTACAGTAGGGTTTGAAAAAATGTAAATTTATATAAATATTCTCTTGAAAAAATGTCAAAAAAAAAAGAATGCACCCCTGTCAGTGAAGCGATGCACAACACTCTTATGACTCATTTTAAGAAATATGTGATCGTCGACGGCATGCCTGCTGACGTGCAGAAATATGTAAATAGCGGAGACGTCAATAAGGTAGATAAACTCCAGCGTAACATTATTGAAATGTACAAACTGGATTTCACCAAATATGAACAATTTGAAAATGCAGTGATTCAGGAACTCACGGCACACGGTTTCAGCGTTTATTTCTATAACAGCCACAAAAATAGCGAACTTGACTTTCTGATAGAAAAAGGCGGAGAAGTTGTGCCGATTGAAGTAAAAAGCGGAAAAGTCTATTATGTCCATTCCGCCATTTCAAAGGCATGTGAAAATCCCGAATACAATATTCATCAGGCCTATGTACTCGGAGACTGTAATATCTCCCAAGAAGGCAAGATCACATACTACCCTGTCTATCTGTGCAATTTCATCCGGGACGATGTGAGCCTGCCGATTTTGAAGCCACTGTAATAGCCCTTTGTCAAACTATATTCTTAAATTTTTGTGCATTGTATTGCTTTTTTCGTGCAAACTTCATATAATAATAGTAGGACATATAAAGCATAGGAAGGGGGCTTAATTATGAGCAATCCATCAACAACAAATATCAGTATTCGTATGGATACCCAGTTGAAAGCTGCCGCGGAGGAATTATATTCCGAACTCGGCATGAATCTTTCGACGGCATTTAATATTTTTGTGCGCCAGTCTCTGCGTGAGGGCGGTATCCCATTCAAGATCACAACAGATACGCCCAATCAGGAAACCGTCTCAGCCATGCTTGAGGCAGAAAGGATAGCGCAGGATTCCTCCGTAAAGGGCTACACCGACATGGACGAACTCTTTGCCGATTTGAAAAAATGACCAAGTATACCGTAAAAACCACCACACAGTTCAAAAAAGATTACAAACACATGGTAAAACAGGGACTTCCTATATCCGAGTTAGAAGCTGTTGTCCGCTTGCTTGCGAATGGAAGTCCCCTCCCCGAAAAATATCGGGATCATGCACTCTCCGGCAGATGGAGCGGACACCGTGAATGCCATATCAGACCGGACTGGCTTCTTATCTATCGCATTGAAAATCAAATTCTCGTTTTGTCACTTTCCAGAACAGGCTCCCACTCAGATTTATTTTAATCATTACCCTTTGGATTTATATTGATCTTCTACTCCTTTGTCAATTTATGTTTCTGCGTTTGTCTGTATTTCCAACACCCGATAAGCTTTGTGACCTGTTGGTCTTTGCCCTTCGTCATGATGATGCGCTTGATCCGACCAGTGACATAGATTACTCACGCTGCCCGCCCGCGTGTACCTTTACAACCTCTTAGCAATCTATGGTTTCCGAAACTCACGATGTCTGATAATCTCCATGTTAAACTGCGGCCACTCCCTGATGCGCTCCTCCAGAAACCGCTCCCAATAATCCTCCGGCAGCTCTGCGCGTTTCTCTACCGGCAGCCGCTCCCACAACTCCCATTTTAACGAGGCAAGGATATCGCGCAACGCAATCTGTCTGTCGCCTGCAAGCTGCGTCACATCCACATTTTCCCCGATATTAATGGTAAACTCCTTATCCCGCTGATCCACCGCGATCGGTATGATCACCGCGCCCGTCGCAAGCGCCGCCCGTATGATCCCCGAGTACAGATTCAACATCGGCAGATGATCAGACAAATTCCATATTCCTTCCGGAAACCAAAGTATGGGAATTCCCTGCCTGAGCGCAAGCACCACATAATCATAGGTATGATGACGATCTTCTTTATCTTCCGTATCTACCCAAATCACCCCGTTCATTCGGAAGAAATAGTCATCTACCGTACCGTAGCACAATTCCCAGTCACCGGAAAGCGCGTAGAAAAAACGATGTAACGTCTCCATCACCATCTCAAAATCATATCTGCCGATATGGGTGACAGCATAGATTACCGGCTTGTCCGCAGGCAGCTTTGACCTGTCATTTACCACTGTGATGTGTTGTCCAAGAAGTGTTCTTTTTATACTCAGTACCCGGCATAGGAGTGGATATATCTTTTTGTGAAAGGATATATGTTTGATGGACAGAGACTGCTCCACTGCTATGCGCTTATATGCTTTGTATTGATTAATTTTTTCAGTTATCCTGTCCTGTTGCATTTATCCTAATTCCTTTTCGCATTCCTCTATTGCGCATATTACTTGGATTTTCCACTCATGACTATAAATATATGTTTTATATTCACCTTCTGCTAGTTATTAACACTATGCCATTCTATTAATAGGTTATTTTATTACTTAAATCAAATGCTACATTTTATAACCTATATGCTGTTTCTGCTTCTATCTCTAAAGCTCGATAATCCACCTTTCCAATCGGAGTTAATGGGAGATTATCTTTGAAAACATAATCTATAGGCTGTGCATATTCAGGCACTTTCTTTTGGCAAAGATTTACCAATTCCATTTCTGTAATATGTTCATCAGCACTATCTTTTTTTACAACAAATGCTAGTGGCAGTTTTCCTTGTGAATGGTTTAAATCATTTACGCCCACCACACAGGCAGAAACAATTTTATCATTTGATAAAAGTACTTTTTCTATCTGCGACGGAAAAATCTTAAACCCATCATATCTGATAATAATCCTTTTTACTCTGTTTAATACATAAACATTTCCGTCCTCTGTCATATATCCCAAATCACCTGAATGTATCCATTCATGTCCATTGTGAAATCGTTTAATACGAGATGTCTCTTCTACATTGTTATAATATCCAAGCATAACACTCGGTCCGTACATACATATTTCCCCAACTTCATTATACGGGAGTTCCTCTCCCGTTTCCTGTGAGAAAATTGCAATGACTGTATGTGTAAATGGAACCCCGACGCTTCCAATAGGATTATTATCATTTAATGTCCTGCATACAGAACCATTTGTCTCAGTCATACCATATCCCTTAGTTATTTTATAATCACACTGATGAGATTTTAAAAAATCATTTGAATTCTCCTCCAGTCTTTCATCCATAGTATCTCCACCTACCGCTGCAGAGATTAAATAAGACATAGTTTGTTTTTGCATTGCTTTACTATTAATAATGGTATACCAATGCGACGGAACCCCTGAAATATGATTTGGTTTATGTTTTATAAGCAATTCATCAAACTTATCTGCATCAAATTTAGGGATTAAAATAACAGTCATGCCAACAATTAAAGGGAAATGCAATCCAGTCCCTATTCCATACGCAATAAACGGGGGCATAATATCAAGCCACGTATGGCACGCCTGCAAATCTGTTGGGAAGCGCATGCTTTGAAATGCTATTGCATTTATGTTGAGATTTGATAATACTACTCCTTTAGGAGAGCCGGTAGTACCACCTGTATGAACAATCATAACTGGCTTATTTGCAACTCCCCTTATCGTTATAGGATCAATCTCATAGGTCTCGCCCGCTTTAAGAAATACGTTCCATTGCATTACGTCATCTATAATCTGAAACCTGTTTCCAATCCTGTATAATATCTTTAATGCTAACGGAAATGATTCAGACGGCGATACAGAAATTATTCGTTCAACGTATGGCAACTGTTTACGTATATTTACAACTTTAGATATTGCAACATCTATAATTACAATAATTTTAGATTTTGTCTCACCTACATAATCCCTAATCCCCTCTGTGCTGGTTCTTGGGTCAACCATATTGGAAACTGCACCTATTTTACTTAAAGCATAAAAAATATAGACTGCCTCTGGCATGTTGGGTATCAATACCGTTACAATATCCCCGTCACAGACTCCCTGAGCTAAAAAAGCTCTTTCTACCGCTGCTATATTCTTAAACAACTGCTTAAAAGTAATTGTGTTTCCATAATATTCCAGTGCGGCTTTATGGCGGCTCTTATTCATTTCGTACAAATAATCATAAGCACTTCCGCTAGGCAATTCAGTATTAATTGCTTCTTCACTATAGTATTTCAACCACGGCTTATCTATTGACGGATAGCCTGTAAGTTGCTTTTCTGTGTCCACCCTTTTCTCCTCCAATCTTCAAAGCACTACTTTTCACTTCTCTTTTATCTCTGTGATCATATTTAGACCACAGCTACTTAACTGCCTATATTCTTCAATCAACTCACATGCTTCAGTTAAATATGCCATTTGCCTGTTTATTACACCTTTTTGATACATAACTTCATTCAACTTAACACATATTTGTGCCCGTATTTTTCGAAATTCTGGTAGTTGACTGAATTTTCTGAGAGCATCGCCCGAATATATATATGCTTTCTCTAATAATTTCAACTTTTCATTAATAGACATATAGTAATTCTCATCATCTATAATCGCTAAATAACAATCTATACTTTCTTTATATGATTTATATCTGGGAGGATCTTCATTTTTACCGGAATATATGATAGCCATTCCATTTTGAACTAATTCCAATTCCTTACTTACAATCTGCTGATGATCTAAATTTAGCACTGCTTTCCCACCATTATGCTGACTTATTTGCTCTACCCTTCTTAAAAATTCATAAAAATTTCGGAAATATACTTCTCTTGGAATTATTTCTATATCCTCTTTTCTTTTTAATATTTGACTAAGATAATCTGTAATATGTGTAAATGCATTGAAGGACATTTCAATTAATTCCTGCGTTTGATTCGCATATCCATAATTGGGAGCGCCATTAATAATTGAACTTATGATCATACTCCCTGATTCAGCTACCGTGTTTAAAATAAAAAAGCGCATATTTATATTTTCTTTTGTATATCTCTTTATGATCTCATCAACAATATCTTTTGACCAGTGTTCCATCTTTGCCACACATTTATAATTCTCCAATGTATTCTGGTAGCAATTCTGCATTTCTTCATATTCCCTTCGAAATTCATATACATAGCCCAAATTAAAATAGAAATCTGCAATCCGAACATATAAATATTCTTCAACATTTTCATTGGTTGTTTTTATTTTAATATCCTTTAAAACTTCCTTAGTAAATGCAATTGAGTCTTCTAGAAACGCAATACCTTGCTTCCTTTTCATTGTCGCAAATTGATCTTTATATACTGCCTGATAACTATGCTCCACAAAGCTTAATTGAAAATATATTGTTGCATCCAATTCTTTAATATCTTTTTGAAAAATTTTTTCAAAATATTTACATGCTGGAGAATTAGAACCACGCAATTCTTCTAAAAATTTTAATTTATTGAATTCACGTCGTTCCTCATAATATCTCTGCGCTTCACCACGTAATCGTTCTACTTCCCCTCTTTCAAGGACCTGAATAATATTAAGTCCCGCCCATACTGCAACTGCAATTCCAATGATCGCTATTCCACTAGATATAATAGATTTTTCAGATGCTGCGTCATAATATTTTTGAACTTTATATTCATTACACGATTGATGATCTTCTCTTTGATCTTCTCTTTGATCTTCTCTTTGATCTTCTCTTTGATCTTCTCTTTGATCTTCTCTTTGATCTTCCGCATTATTTTCATAAATACTATGCATATACAAAGGATAAACCGCTATTACTGCATTAATAAGCGTTATTATAATAATTGAAATAATTATTCCTATAACTATAAATTTTATTAATCCATCATCTTTTGTGTTTTGTTTTTTGATTCTCAACCTGATAAGTCTCCTTTAACATTATGTAGCCTAATCGGTATTATTGCTTGCCATTTCTTCCAATTTCTGGTAGTCGGTCTTCCCAACTTTCGTAAGCGGAAATTCCTGAACAAAATGGTACTTTACCGGACGATATATCTGCTCAAGATGTCCTTCTGCAAAGAGTCTTAAATCTTCTTCCAAATTTTTCTTTGAAGTAGCATCTTTTGTAGGAATAATAAATATTACCGGTGCCTGATTAATTTTCTCATCCGCTACTGGAACTACTGCGCACTTTTCAACACTAGCGTTGCTCAAAAATACTTTTTCGATATCAAGACTAAATACCTTTTTGGCAACTCCGTTGACCATGCAGAGCATATAACGTTTTAATCTTCCACGAATATGGATAAATCCGTTTTCAGATATATAGCCTAAATCACCCGAATGAACCCACAATAGATTATCTTCATGCCTGCGAATAATATTTTCTGTTTCTTCTTTGTTGTTAAGATAACCAATCATCATAGATGGTGTATGAATACAAATTTCTCCCTCTTGACCGCAGGGAAGTTCTTTTCCTGTTTCCGTATCAAATGCTGATACAACATTTTTAACAAATGGAGTTCCAACACTTCCAAACTCAAAGGCATGGCGATAATTAACCGAAACCGCCGCCCCCACTTCCGTCATACCATAGCCATTCATTAGCATATATGGACTACCGCATTTGGAAAGATAGGCATCAATCTTTTGCTCTGCTTTTTCTGACAAAATATCGCCTCCCGTGATAGGTGCAATAAAATATGAAAGATCTAATGTCTCATTGTCATCAGAAAATTTTTCCCAAAATGCCGGACTATACATAATATGGTTTGGTTTAAATTTTTTACAAAGTTGGGTTATCGTATCACTCATGGGAATGCGCACTATAAGTGTCATTCCAACGGAAAGCGGAATCATCAATGAACAAGTCACACCATATGCAATGAATAAAGGAAGAACTTGCATCCATTTACTATCCCTATACAATTCTTTCTCCCCTAAAATATATTGTTGCGCTACCGCAACTACGGCTGAACTGCTTAATAATACTCCTTTTGAGCCACCCGTGGTTCCGCCAGTGTATGTAATAACAGCCGGTGCATCTGCATCATGTACTGTAGTAGATTGCCCATTGCTATAACTCAAAAACTGTTTCCAACCAATAAACCGTTTATCATTAGGTATAGTCAAAGGCTTCATGCCCTTTAAAATACTTGTACCTATTTGATTTATCAGCGTCATTCCTTGCGTCAACCGCACAACCACTACACGCAACACACTTGTATCATCTATGATTTCTTGTATTTTATTTTGAAATATATCCAATACAAAAATATAGTTTGAATCTGCATCTTTTATATGTGCCTTTATAGCCTTGTCTGAATCCATTCCGCAAACCATATTTGCTGCAGCACCTATTTTATTCAATGCAAACAAAATATAGATTGTCTCAGGTGAATTAATCATGCAAACAGTAACAATGTCACCTTTTTTTATACCCATATTTTCAAGTGCACTTGCCACCCTGTCTATGGATTTGAACAGAGTGCCATAACTAATCTCTGAGCCATAATAGTTCAAAGCAATCCGTACAAAATTGTCTGAATTGCATTTCTTTATATGTTCATACATTGTGCATCTAGGAAGATGTGTATTTAGCTGTTCTTCGCTGTAATATTTCAGCCATGGCTTGTCTATGGATGGATAACCGGTTAATCTTTTATTGTTCATTTTATATGTCTCCCCATAATAATCTTATTCTATCTTCTAAAATTCACAGCAGGCTTCACATCACCCTATTATTCGAAATCCCTTGGCAAAGGCACCATAATATAATATCGATTTTCCACCTCTCTAAACTCCTGCTCCTCAATATCTGTAACACATATCTCTTCCAGTAGCTTAATAGGCATTTCTCTTTTCTGACAGAAATGAGCAAACGCCGCATAACTCGCCACATTATCAGGCGAAATGGTGACTTCCATATTTTTCCCAACCTTGACTGCGTACTCTACACAGGCTGCAATCAGCTTTTGTGACAAGCCTTTTCGGTGATGCTCCGCAAGGATACCAATCTGCCACACGAACACAACAGACGGGGTATCAACAGCCATGATATAGCCAATCGGCTCACCATCCGATTCCACAATAAAACTGCATTCTCCAAAATATTTAGCATTTACCCAGTAGGTGTATGGCGTATGCACATCTAACGGAGGACATTTCTTTGCCAAGTCCCGCAGGATTGCATGATCGCTTTCTTTTACATTTCGTATCGTATACATGATGCTTCTCTCCTTTTCCGGCTTATCTACCTCATAGTCTTACGCACAACGGCCACCGAAAAATAGCCGACTAAAAAAACTCCGCTGAAATTCTCTAAAGCAGATATAATACACACAACAATATTCAATGGTCTGAATTGTGAAACAAACGGTAGTACATTTGCTGCGCTATATAAAAATGCAGCAACAAATGATTGTGCCCAGTTTTTCATACTGTCGAATGAACCACATTCTATTACAGAACCCATATAAAGCGTATTTTCCTTAAAAGCCAGCATAAGAAGAAAATAGATAAAAGCACAAAATAGGATTAATAACATCAAAGAGACTATTATCCGTATTGGAGATATTCCGTACTTCCCCGTTGCGTATAAGAATTTATAAATATCCTCCATATACCCAACTTTATCTGTTTTCTCTTTTCGCTTGCCATCAAGATATGCTTTGAACTCCATATAAAGTACAAGCGCCTCATCTTCGTCATCATACATTCCATTTGCACAAAAATTTTCCTTCAGCATTATAAAGTCCCTGGCTTTAGAACAATTACACTCAAATGATTTATTTTTTTCTTCTTGCAAATAGTGGTTATTGTAAACAGCGATCAGTAATCGATTGCTAATTTTTGTCTTTTTTATTCCCCGGCTGACACAGCAATACTTTTTGTCCTCTGGAAATTCACCCCACTTAGGACCTTCTATAATCTTGCTATAGTTTTTTGTATCATTGAACGAAAGTTCTGTCACATTGCTAATATATAATGTTCCCTTAACCTCGCAATTCTTAAATATCAGACGGTTAAGTGGACATATCATTTTATCCGGACAATCTTTATATATCTTTGGTGCCAGACACATTTTCGTCTGTGGAAGATTTACAATATTTTCAAAGACAATATCTGCTCCTTCTGTTTCCACATCCGAAAAATCAATTTCAGCATCTTCAGAAAAGTTGACATTGACCAATTGAATCTGATGCAAATCTTTATTCCCTTCTGCTCCTGAACCTATATATTCGACATAATCTCCCACTATCATTTGAAAACAGTACAATCTTGCATGTCCCAACTCAACATCTACAAACCGAAAATTTGTCTGTACTCTGGCATCTTCAAACGACACTTCCATATCCGGCACATGTCCGCATAGTCGGACATCTCTGATCAGAACATCTTCAAAAAAGCGACAGTTTCTAAAATTAATTTTATTTGTAGCATACCCCGCCGTTTTATTGTAATGATTCATCTCAAATCGGAAAGTCAGGTTTTGCATCTCCAAAGTATCCCAAAAACTGGCTCCTTCGAAACACATGCCTTTGGTGAAATCTGGTAAAATCTCTCTATTCAGACCAATTGTTAGTTTGGTTTTCCCCGAAAAAAACATGCCAGATCCGTTTATCATTCCGAAATGAAGTTTCTCACGTTCTGTTTCATCTGTAATTGTACTTAAAAAATATCCATATATTTCATCAAGATCAAAGGAATCTATGCATTTGATTCCTTCGTTCTTTAGAACATTTAAGTCTATTGTCAATTCCCGTGTTTTCGAATCTAACTTAAAACTCTCATTAAAAAGTTGGGCGCAATGGTCTTTCAAATAAGCGAATGATGCGATTTGGTTTCGCTTAAAGTTCTTCCTAAGTCTCCTCAAATATAAATAACGATTATATTTATAACAGGAATTATATTTGTGTATTAATCGATCAAGTAGTCGGCGTTGGCTAGGAACAGAATAGACCTCTTGTGTCACTGGATCAACTGTTAAAAATTGCACTGTTTCTCCCGTGGGCGTATGCTCATTAAGATAAGTAACCACATCCTCCCTTTCAAACGGCGGATCATCAATACAATAATTTTCCTTTTTGCAGAATTCTTTGTAATTAACCGCTGCCACATTATATAACTGATCTTTATATACCTTCCCGGAAACAGTTCTGATATGCTGCATGGTTTTAAGCCACCCAGTCCAGTTATCCAATAATTCTTTGTCTTTTGTATCATTCATTATATTGCCACCTTCCTTTTGGATGCATTCCGCCCTCACATTTTCCGAAACAAAAAAGCATTCTCCCTGCACGGTTTCAAGCTCCTCATAAATGCAAATGCTTCTGCTGGTGTTGTGACACCTTTAGGTTTATAGATATATTCATCCAGAAATTCACGACTAAAATCCTCAGACCATTCACGGCATCTGTCGTTACAATAGTTCTCCCACTCATCTTCCACGATTTCACTGCGTTTTGCCGAATGCTGCCGCCATATCTCCCACTTTAAAGAAGCCAACGTATCCCTTAAATCGGTGATTGCTCTGCTCTTTTCATCCTTTCCGTCTCCATAGAGGTTCATATCCATATTTTCACCGATAGCAATGTCGAAATGTTTTCCATACTGATCCGCTGCAATCGGCACAATGACAGCGTTGCCTTCCCGCGCCACATCAATAATCCCCCAGTAACACGGCAACACTGGAAGATTGGGGGAGAGATTCCATGCACCTTCCGGGAAATACATCAAGTTTCCACCATTCCGCAAAACATCCACCATCCTGCCGGGTACTGCCTGACGTTCCTCCTTTACCTTCTCATTGAAATAAATTACGCCGTTTAGATTCAAGAATGGTTCTTCCACCTTGCCCTGTATATGCTCATAATCACCCATTAAAAGATAATAATGGTCACGAATTGCCTCACTCACCACCTCAATATCATATTTCCCAACATGCGTAACCGCAAAAATCAAGGGACGATCCACCATCTGCCTGCCATCACACAATATCCGATGAGTAAATCCGCTCAGATGGTTTTTTATTGTAAAAATGCTCAGAATGATAAAATGCAGTCGTTTTCTTGTTTTTAATGACATTCGCCCGAATAATCCGTTTTCTGCCCTACTCCTGCAGGCATAATAGGCATCTTGAAATTCTTTTTCACGCAACAAATATTCTTCATTGGAAATTCCTGTTTCGGATAATCTCTTTTGCAATGCTGATAAATTGGTCATTTACATATATCCCTTATCTAAAAGCTAACGCAACAATCATACCTTCATGCATATCGCTTTGAATCATACACTTTTATACATAATATCATTTTATTTCCTATATTTCAACATTTTTAATGGATCTAATCCGATACATATGCACATAATATCAGATACAATAAAGCAAAGGCGGTGGTTCATATGTATGAAGAAGATTTTGCAATGAGACTGGTAAAATTACGAAACCAAAAGGGTGTATCTGCCAGAGATATGAGTTTGTCGATCGGGCAGAATGCCGGATATATCAACAATATCGAAACAGGCAAAGCGCTTCCGTCTATGTCTGGTTTCTTCTTTATATGTGAATATCTGAATATTTCACCCCGTGATTTTTTTGACACAGATAATAATTATCCGCAAGAATTACATGAGCTTATAATCAATTTGAAAAAATTAGATGAAAAACAATTCCATAATATCTCCGGCATTGTAGAAGGTCTTGTTCATTCTGCCAAAGTATCTCCCTAAAAATCCAATGTGCTTCCTATTAATCTCCCGGTTATGTTTACAGATTTTAATATAATGTCACAGAAATATTGGACTTTTTGACAAATTCTCATCTTTTCCGATGGAATTTTTGACAAAACAGCTCGTTTTGCTGTTGTATAATTGATAAAAATAGAATTCTAAGTGTCAATTTTACATTCTGTGCGTTAAAAGGACATTGGGAAGTCTGGTACTGTATCAAACTTCCAAATGTCCTTTTTTATTATATCCTAAGACCTTTCTTGCCGACCACCTTACTTCACCTTTATATGATGCTCTCTATAATTTCTTTTTCAAGACTTTTCAAAAAAGCGTCAAGTTATTTATAGAACGTATGTTTGTATTTTGTATTGTATTTTCGCTCATCTTATGCTATAATAATCATGCAAGGTTTTCCTTGCAGGCGTTGCCAAACGGTGAGCGGTTGCCCCTCAGTCTCTACGGAGGGGATTTCTTACAATTTCTGACGGACTGCGAAGCAGTCTGCTTCCCTCCGATACATACGAAAGGAGGGGAAGCCGATGACGATTCTCGATTTTATTTCCGTTATGGGTTACACGTTCTCTGTGTTTCAGTTGGGATTTTGGTTCGGAAGCTATAGAAAAAAGAAATAACCGCCCCTGACCAAGGTTCGCGGCTATTTCTTTTAACCAATAACTGAGGGTCAACCGTGCATCACGGCAACGCCTTTTATATCTTTATCTTACTCCCTAACCGATGAATCGTCAATATGAATTTTTTCGGAAAATCGTTTTTTCATGGGTCTTTTCACAGCCTGGGTCATATTATTTGAAATAACAACAGCGATATATTTTGTCATTTTCTCGGCTCTTTTCACAATTTATGCCCGCGCAAATAACTTATGCCTCCGCAAACAGTTCTCTCTTCCGCTCGATCATCTCATCGATCTTTTCGATGTAGAGTGCCACATCTTTCACGTTATCACACCGCTCGATGCGTCCGTCCGGCCACACTCTCTTGGTGATGCTGCCGGCGCCGAGCGCCACGATAGTCTGCTTCTCCTCCATGATCAGGATATTGTAAAGCCCGTATTTCCCGGGCTTGGCATAGCCCACATTCTCAAAATTGCCCGACATATTCTTCTGGCGGTACAGATAGTAGGGCGCCATACCAAGGTGTTTCGCGCCCTCCCCGGCGATCCGCATGGTTTCGTCGGTGTTGTTTAACGTGGCGATGCCGTTTTCCTGAATCCACTTGCTCAAATGGGAAGCCCGCTTGATGGCCAGAGAATGCACGGTAAGGGAATCCGGTGAAAGCGCCACGATCTCGTCAATGGTGCGCTGCACATCCGGTTCCAGCTCTCCGGGCAGCCCTAAGATGATGTCCATATTGATATTGTCAAAGCCCACTTCTCTCGCCAGCCTGTAGGCTGCAAGTACCTGCTCTACGCTGGCCTTCCTGCCGATGATGTCCAGCGTCTCCTGCTTCATGGTCTGGGGATTCACGGAGATACGGCTGACGCCCTGTCTGTAAAGCACTTCCAGCTTCTCTCGGGTGATGCTGTCCGCCCGTCCCGCCTCCACGGTAAATTCCTTCACGGTCCGAAAATCAAAGTGTTCCTTCACCGCCGTGATCAGTCTGTCCAGCTGCGCCGGCTCCAGTGTGGTAGGCGTGCCCCCGCCGATATAAATACTGTCCACCACTTTATCTGCAAGCTGCTCTGCCACAAAATCCATTTCTTTGATCAGGCAGTCCAGGTAGGCTTCCACCTGTTTCCTGTGCGCTGCGATCGGATAGGAAGTGAAAGAACAGTACAGGCAGGTGGTGGGACAGAACGGAATCCCAATATAAAGGCTGTACCCGCCCTCATAATGCACATCTTTCAGAATCTCCCGCTCCCGTTTTGCGATATCCAGACCCAGCGCCGCCTTCTCCTGACTCACCGAGTAGATCCCGGTGAACGTATCCAGGATCTCTGCCTCACTGCAGCCTTGATCCAGCATGCCATAGGCAATCTTGGTAGGACGGATGCCGGTGAGACTTCCCCAGGGCAACGTCTTACCCGTGTATTCACATAGTGTACGATAGAGAAAACGCTTGAAATCATGCTTGTAATCCAGCCCGTCAGGCACATAATTCCATGCATAATTCTTCTCCCGGGCTGCCTCCCTGATCTGCACTTCCGCTCCGTCTTCCGAAAGTCCAATCCGCACGGACAGCACTTCTTCTTTGCGTTCTCTGCAGTCCGCCGCATCCTGATTTGCCTGTTTCCTGCGCTGCTCGGTGCTCTCCGGCGTCAGGATTGTCACATTCACTCCGGGATAGAACGCCCGCACCAGGGAATTCACGTCATATTCATAATTGGCTCTGTTCAACTCTATGATCAACATTTTTACACCGTACTGTCCAGTTATCCGCAGAACGGATTATAATTTTTCTCGTGTCCCACCGTGGTGCTGTCCCCATGCCCCGGGTACAGCTTGGTGTCCTCCGGCAACACAAAGAGTTTATCTTTGATCGAGCGCACCAATGTACTCATGCTGCCTGTGGGCAGATCCGTGCGCCCCACAGACTCCTGAAAAATGGTATCGCCGCAGACACAAAAGCCCGCTTCCTCAAAGTAAAAGCAGCAGCCTCCCGCCGTATGTCCCGGCGTGGCGATGACTTTGCACTTGATTCCCGACACCTCAATCTCCTGTCCGTCCTTCACATAGACATCCGCCTCAATCTCGCAGGCTCTGCCCGATTGTTCCGAGACATTGATTCTGGCATGGTTCAGCAATGTTTTCTCCGCATCCAGCGCATAGACCAGAACCGGCGCGAAACCATGATGCTCCGCCACCTCATTGGCGGCCGCCTTCAGCCCTTCCACACCCCAGATATGATCAAAATGCCCATGGGTCAGCAGGATTGCTGCCGTGCGCAGACCGTTCTTCTTCAGATTGGCAAAAAGCTGCCTGCCATAATCCGCAGGATCGATGACAACACACTCCTCACTGCCCTCTCTATACACAAAATAGGTATTGGTGGAAACCGCGCCCAGCACGATCCGTCCGATTTTCAACTCATTCATATGAAATCATTCCTTTATTTTTACCTAGCTGGAAGTTCTCTCAATATCCAAGACGCTCTCAATGCCCCGTATCTTATCCACGATCCGCTCCAGTTCTTCTTTGTTGCTGATCTCAAAAGTCAACTGCAGCGTCGCTTCTCCCTGCTTGTTGGTACGGGTATTCATGGACAGGATATTGATATTTTTCTCCGTCAATGCTTTGGCAATATCCGCCAACAGACCGCTTCTGTCATGCGCAAAGATCTTGATCTCCGTCTCATATTTCTCACCACCGGTCTGCTCCGGTGCCTGCCATTCGGCATCGATCATCCTCTCCCGCTCCGATTCCGGCAAAGTCAGGATATTGATACAGTCCGTTCTGTGAATGGAGATTCCTCTGCCCCTGGTAACGAAACCGACGATCTCATCCCCCGGCACAGGGGAACAGCACTTGGAAAAACGCACCGACAGATCCGCAATCCCCTTTACCACAATGCCACTCTTGGAGCGGATATGGGTGGGATGATTGAGCTCTTTTGCCTCTCTGGCAGCGCTGGCCTCGGCTATGCTCTGCAAAACCTCCTCGTTGGTCAGCTCTTTCCGGTGCTCCTTTTCGTAGGCCTCCTGCATCTTATTGATGACCTGGCCTTCCTTCAGCGCTCCGTGCCCCACTGCCGCAAGCACACTCTCCCAATCCCGGAATCCGTATTTACGCAGGACCACATCAACATAATCCTGCTTCATCAACGTCGAAAGATTGATCCCTTTTGTTTTGCAGTACGCAGTCAAAAGTTCCTTTCCTCTGACGACATTGTCTTCTTTTAATTCATTCTTGAACCACTGGTTGATCTTGTTTTTCGCCTGGGTACTCTTGACGATATTCAGCCAGTCCCGGCTGGGGCCCTTGGAATTCTGGGAGGTAATGACCTCAATCCGGTCCCCGTTGTGGATCTCATAGTCGATGGTCACCAGCTTGCCGTTCACCCTTGCGCCCACCATCTTATTGCCCACCGCGGAATGAATGCTGTAAGCAAAATCGATTGGTGTGGAACCTGCCGGCAGATTTTTGACATCACCGGTAGGGGTGAAACAGTACACATGATCCGAAAACAGATCCAGATCATTTTTCAGCAGGTTCATGAACTCCTTATTGTCAGACATATCCCGCTGCCATTCCAGGATCTGACGCAGCCAGACTAATTTATCCTCCTCCTGGGTCTCCACATGTTTCCCGTCGGAGGCCTCCTTATATTTCCAATGCGCGGCAATACCGTATTCCGCAGCCTTGTGCATCTCAAAGGTACGGATCTGTACCTCAAAAGGCTGTCCGTTGCTTCCGATCAGCGTGGTATGCAGGGATTGGTACATATTCGCCTTCGGCATAGCGATGTAATCCTTAAAACGCCCCGGAATGGGCTTATACATTTCATGGATCACGCCCAGCGCCGCATAGCAATCCTTCACCGTATCCACTATGATCCGGACCGCAAACAGATCGTAGATCTGATCCAGCGTCTTATTCTGATTCTTCATCTTCTTGTAGATACTGAAAAAGTGTTTTACGCGCCCGTCCACTTTGGCCTGAATGCCCGCGTTCACAATATGGACATTGACCTCATCCACAATGCTCTGAATATATTTTTCCCGCTCGCTCCTGCGCACTGCGATCTTATCCACCAGATCGTAATACGCCTCCGGTTCCAGATACTTTAAGGACAGATCATCCATCTCTGTCTTGATCTTGCTGATACCCAGTCTCTGAGCGATCGGACAATAGATCTCCAGGGTCTCCTTTGCGATCCTCTGCTGACTCTCCGGCTTCTGGTATTTCAGGGTACGCATATTGTGCAGCCGGTCCGCCAACTTGATCATGATCACACGGATATCCTTGGCCATTGCCAGGAACATTTTCCGCAGGTTCTCCGCCTGCATCTCCAGCTTCACATCCGACTGGTCTCCGTCAGGCGTCAGGGGCAGTTTCTCCAACTTGGTAACGCCATCCACCAACAGCGCCACTTCCTCCCCAAACTCTCTCTTCAGATCCTCCTCGGTCATCACGGTGTCTTCCACCACATCATGGAGCAGGCCAGCAACGATCGTCTCCTTATCCAGCTCCAGATCCGCCAGAATGATCGCCACATTCAACGGATGAATGATATAGGGCTCCCCGGATTTGCGCAGCTGGTCTTTGTGGGCTTCGCTCGCCATGGCATAAGCCTTCTCGATCATGGAGGTGTCATCGCTGGGATGATATTTCTTGACATGCTCAATAAGCCTCTGATGCAATACCTCAGGGGCTACGAATTCTTCTGCCAGACTTATTTTTTCATCCCGAAAAATAACACTGCTCTTTCCTTCTGCCATACGCACTCCGCCACACTTCCGCCTTTCCGGCGGTTTATTTTTCCCGGATTATTTTCCGGGATAACAGATTGCGGAATCCAGACGGTATCCGGCAAGTCTCTCTCTGCCTTTCAGACCGGCCAGCTCCATCAACACCACAACTCCGACTACCACACCGCCAAGGGACTCAATCAGCTGGATCATTGCCTCCGTGGTACCGCCGGTGGCGATCAGGTCATCCACGATCAGCACTTTCTGACCCTTTTGAATGCTGTCCTTATGCATCTCGATCGTAGCCTGCCCGTACTCCAGATCATAGGATTTCTCCACGGTCTCGCAGGGCAGCTTGCCCTTCTTGCGGATCAACACAAAAGGTTTGTGGTTATTATATGCGATCGGCGTTCCGAAGATAAATCCTCTTGACTCCGGTCCCACAACCACATCATAATCCAGATCTTTCACCAGATCCTGCATGGAATCAATTGCCAGGTGCAGACCGTCCGCATCCTGCAATACACTTGTCACATCCCGGAAAATAATTCCCGGCTCCGGAAAATCCGGAATACTTCTCACATATTCTTCAAGTTTTTTCATAGTTTCATCCCTTCTCTATGATCTCTTTGTCACATCATGTTCAAGGTTTTCCATCAGCTGCCTGTTATTGACAATATCAAGCTGTTTTTTTACAAAGTATTTGATAATCTCACTTCGGGTGATGATACCGATAAACACATTTCTGTCATCGATCACAGGTACAAAGTTTTGTTTCTGTGCCTGCCCCAGCAACTGCTCCATATTCGTATCAATACACACCGGATTGATCTTACCGCCCTGAATGATGTCGCGCAGCGTCATCTGCTCCACGCTCTTCATGGTCACGTTCGGCAACGGTGTATTATGATCCAGAATATTCCACAGAAAATCACTGGTGCTGACCACTCCGACATACCGGTCCTCATTATCGATGACCGGCACTGCCGTATATCCGCTTCTTCTCAGTTTCTCAAGCCCCTGCCGGATCGTCATCTGATCCCGCAGGTAAGTAACATCTGCTTTGGGCATAAGAAATGATGCTATGTTCATGGTAACACTCCTTTATTTCCGGCCACAACACTTCTTGTACTTCTTGCCGCTTCCGCAGGGACAGGGATCGTTCGGATAAATCTTCTTGCCCTTAATGACCGTAGTGGAAGACTTCTGCTCTTTGTACAGACGCTTCTTTGTGTCCTCGTCAAAAATATCGTTCCACGCTTCCAGATTATAAAGCCAGTCTGCCTCTGCAGCTACCATATTCTTGTACAGCAGCTCCTTATCAAATCCAAGCTGTACCGGAGTATCCTCCTCCATGGTCTCGATCGGATTCTTTTCCTTCAGGCTGTCATTGATGCCATCCAGAAACCCGGTCATTGCCATGATGTCCACGCCGAACTTGTCCGCCAATTCTTTCACGGTGCCGGAAACCACCTCGTCGGGATTCTTCAAAAGCTCTGCATAGATATCCCTCTCCTGCTTAAAATATGCGTTCCAGAGATTCTGCAGCGTTGTCCTGTTTGCCTGCTCATTGTATGCGACTGCGCGCCACTGATCTAGTAATGCCATCTCCAATACCATCCTTATTTGTTTTTTGCTTGTTTTTCAGGAAAAATACCCAAAAATACACCTTTAAGTATATAACAGATTGCGTCAAAATACAACATTTAGCGGATAATTTTATTTGAACCGCAAGACTGGATTGCCAATTCGGCAAATTAATGATATGATAAAAAACAAAGGAATACAACTCAGATGAAAAAGAATTCGAATAACAGAAAAATAACTTCAAAACAGATTGTAGCCATGACCGGTGTGGTTCTGCTGGTATTGCTCTACCTGGTCACGCTGATCCTCGCAATCGTGGACAACAGCGCCTCCGGCAGATTTTTCATCCTAAGTCTGTGCTGCACGCTGGTGGTTCCCATTATTGTTTTCCTCTACAGCTGGATGTGGGCCAGACTCACCGGCACAAAAGCCCCCGGTGATCCGGATTCCGAAGCTTAATACTCCCTTATTTTTGAATCACCTCTGCAACAGGCGAACAAGTTCTTCTGTCGCCTGTTCTTTATTTTGAAACACGATCCCGTGAATTCCAAGCCGCTCCGCCGCCTCAATATTCTCGGCAGTATCATCCAGGAACACGCTCTCCTGCGCCGCCAGGTCATATCGCTTCAGGAGAAGCTGATAGATCGCCGCATCCGGCTTGATCAGCTGATCCTGATAGGATAAGATCCCGCCGTCCATATCCTTCCGGAATGCCAATGCGCCTTCACACTCTATCTCGATCTTTTGGGAAAAATTGGACAGATACCACACCCGATACCCCTTGCTTTTCAGTTCCTTCACCCAGGGGATCGCATACTCCCGTATGGTCACAATATCCTGCATGTTATCAAAAGCCCTGTGCAGTTCGTCCGCAATTTCCGGATCTTCGGCAATAAATGCCTGCATCAGTTTCTCCCAGGACCATACGCCCCTGTCCAATTCCCGCCAGAGCACATTTTGCACCGATGCTTTCGCGATCCGTGCGATCATCTCCTCCGAGAATCCCTTGTCCCGCAGGAAGTCCCTCCAACGAAAATCCGTCAGCACATTCCCGATATCAAAGATAATATTCCGTATCATATTTATACTTCCGTTCCTTTCGTCACGTCTTTCCACAGCCTGTCCGCCGCCACCGGCATCGGGATCTTTGTGGATCTCACCACGCAAAACTGTCGTTTGGGAATGATCCGGTTAAAGCGCAGTTCAAACAGCACGCCCTCTTCCAGATAATCCTGCGCAAAGTCCCGCACCACACTTCCCACGCCCAGGCTCCGCAGCGCAAACTGCACGATCATATCACTGGTCGCCAGTTCAAATTCCGGCTGTACAAACACACCGTTCTTCTCCAGGTATTCATCCATACAGGTTCTGGTACTGGTATTTTTGTCCAGACAGATGAGCGGCAGCGTCTCCAGTTCCTGCAGATCCAGCGTCTTATTTTTGTATGCGATAAAACGTCTGCCTGCCACAAAAATGTCCTCAATCTCACGGACCGGCAGGATTTCCAACCCTGCTTCCTCTCCAAACGGCGTGCTGACCACACCGAAATCAATCCTTCCGGTTTCCAGGAGTGCCAGTGTCTCAGGGGTCGGCGCATTCGTCACCACCACCTTGATATCCGGATATTTCTCGTGAAATTTCTCCAGATACGGCAGCAAAAAATATTGCAGTGTCATATCACTGGCACCGATGCGGATCTCCCCGCTCTCCATGTTTTTCAGCTGCAGCACTTTTTCCTGTCCCAGCGCGATCTGTTCGTAGCCCTTTTCCACATACGAAAAAAGCAGCTGGCCCTCTCTCGTGAGCTTCACGCCCCGCGACACCCGGTAAAAAAGTTCTGTTCCCAGATGATTTTCCAACTGCCTGATTGCCTGGCTTACAGCCGGCTGTGAGATGGAGAGCGCTTTTGCTGCCCCCGTCACGCTGCCGGCTTTGGCCACATAATAAAACACCTTGTAGGATTCTAAATTCGTGATCATTTCTTCAACGGACTCTCTCTGTAAATGATATCCTTTCTGCCCGGTCCGTTGCTGACCATGGTGATGGGATATCCGATCTGTTGTTCAATAAACTCCACGTAGTTGCGGCAGTTCTCCGGCAGATCCTCATATTTCTTGATGCCGCGGATCTCGCACTTCCAGCCGGGAAGCTTCTTCAACACAGGCTTTGCCTTGTTCAGTTTCGCGGTCACAGGGAAATCGGTGGTTACCTCGCCGTCAATCTCATAGCCCACACAGACAGGAATCTCGTCCAGATATCCCAGCACATCCAGCACCGTGAACGCCACATCCGTGGTTCCCTGCAGACGGCAGCCGTATTTGGAAGCCACGCAGTCAAACCAGCCCATTCTTCTGGGACGGCCTGTGGTAGCACCGTACTCTCCGCCGTCACCGCCGCGGCGTCTCAACTCATCCGCCTCGTCCCCGAAAATCTCAGACACGAAGGCACCCGCGCCCACCGCAGAAGAATATGCCTTACACACCGTCACGATCTGCTTGATCTCATAGGGCGGCAGACCTGCGCCAATGGCGCCGTAAGCTGCCAAAGTGGAGGAAGATGTCACCATGGGGTAGATGCCGTGGTCCGGATCCTTCAACGTTCCCAGCTGTCCCTCCAGCAGGACCGTCTTGCCCTCCTTCAATGCCTTATCCAGGAAGGCGGAGACATCACATACATAGGGCGCCACCATATCCCGGTATTCATGTAACGTATGCAACAACTCTTTGGTATCAATGGCAGGCTTGTGATAGAGATGCTCCAACAGCACATTCTTCATCTCGCACACCCGCTCCACCTTTTCTTTTAACAGCTCCTCGTCAAACAACTCGCTGACCTGGAAACCGATCTTTGCATATTTATCGGAATAAAAAGGCGCAATGCCGGATTTGGTGGAGCCAAAGGATTTTCCTCCCAGTCTCTCCTCCTCATACTGGTCAAACAGAATATGATACGGCATCACGATCTGCGCTCTGTCGGACACCAGGATCTTAGGCATCGGCACATTTCTGTCCGTGATCGATTTGATCTCCCCGAACAGGATCGGAATATTCAATGCCACACCGTTGCCGATGATGCTCGTGGTATGTCCGTAAAACACGCCGGACGGCAATGTATGCAGTGCAAATTTACCGTAATCATTTACAATGGTGTGTCCCGCGTTGGCACCACCCTGAAAGCGCACGATAATGTCCGCTTCCTCCGCCATCATATCTGTGATCTTACCCTTACCTTCGTCGCCCCAATTGGCGCCCACTACTGCTTTGACCATTCTTTCCTCCATTTCCCGCCTTTTACCGGCTCACTGCTTCTTGCCTCAACATCCCCGCTGCAAATAGCCAAACGGGAATCCTACGACAGTACTATAACACATTTTTTCGCATAAGTAAAATCAATATATTTTATAAGTGATATAAATTTTATTTATGTATTTTATCAAAAGGAAAGCCGACGCATCCGTCCGGCCGGCTTTTCATCCTATTATCCTATTATTTCTCCTGTTTTCCCGCACGGGATCACCCGGCATCCCACACCATTCCCACGATTTCCGATCGTCCTACCCGAGCAATCTTCTTCAGCCTGTCTTTCCCCGGCAGATACTCATAGACCATTTGATCCGCAGCAAAAAAGATCCTGCCATTGTCCCAATAAGTCCACGCGGTATAAAAAGGCAGTCCCGCGCGTTTCACGGCTGTCTCCATTGCGGGATAATGCTCTAAAATCCCTTCCGCCAAAATAGAATTGCCCAGGATAAAACTATGCATCCCGATGTGATTAACAGTGGCCTTCTCCTCATCCGGCACATACACATACCGGGAATACTCGGAAAACTGACATTTTCTGACCGTCTCCGTAGCAATATCCAGGCAGAAGAAACCGTCAAACACATTTTCCCTGTAATAATAGATCTGGCCATCCAAGGGAAAAACCTGCCTGTCAAGAGGCGCGTACTGGTTCCTATACACAGCCGGATCCACAGCGGCGACCGCCAGTAGCGCGCGATGCAGCTCAACAGTCCTTCTGTCCCCTATCTCCTGTATCATCTGCGGATCCGCGCCTGTTTTCAGCCGCAGGATCGGGCTGGCCGCGTAGACATGACCCGAGAATGAATAAAATCCCGAGGTTGTGGTAGTATACACATAGGTGTGCATCGTGCAAAGGCTGATCCCCAACACGACCGCCGCAGCCAGGAACACGATACCCAATACCGTAAGAATCACACTGCCTTTTTTTCGCATACCCCTCCCCCCTGCCTGTTATCAATCGTCTTTTACTCTCTGCCGTCCCAACAATAGGTACAGAGTTTCTCCTTATCTATCCCCACAGCATCCATCATGTCATCCAGACGGTTGAAGCGCAGGCTGGTGAAATTGAGTTGTTTTCCGATGCGCTCCACCATGTCATTATACTCCACAGTGTCCGGATTTACATACGCCTTCAGGTCGATCTTCCTGTCATCGTCCGCAATCTCCTTCAGTATCCTTCTGGTGATCAGCTCCATCTCCGAGGAGGATCTGGAAAAATTCAGATATTTACAGCCAAACAGCAGAGGCGGACATGCCGGTCTGATATGTACTTCCTTTGCGCCGCTCTCATACAGAAATTCCGTGGTCTCTCTGAGCTGCGTGCCGCGCACGATAGAATCGTCGATCAGCAGCAGGCTCTTGCCCTGAATCAGGTCATGCACCGGGATCAGCTTCATCTTGGCGATCAGGTTGCGCTGAGTTTGGATGGTGGGCATAAAGGATCTGGGCCAGGTCGGCGTATATTTGATAAAGGGTCTGGAAAACGGAATCCCCGACGCGATGGCATACCCCACCGCATGAGACGTACCGGAATCCGGCACGCCGGCCACAATATCCGGCTTCACGTTATCACGCTTTGCCAGTCCCGCGCCGCAGTTGTAGCGCATTTTCTCCACGCTGATCCCCTCGTAGGATGAGGAGGGATAGCCGTAATATACCCACAGGAACGTGCAGATCTTCATATCCTTGCCGGGGTTTGCCAAGGTCTGCACCCCTTCCGGCGTCACCACCACGATTTCGCCGGGTCCCAACTCCCTTACAGCAGAATAGCCGAGATTCAGATAGGCAAAGCTCTCAAAGGAAACGCAGTAAGCATCCTCTTTTTTCCCGATTGCCACAGGGGTTCGTCCCATGCGGTCCCTGGCTGCGTAAATCCCCTTGGGCGTCATGATCAGGAAGGTCATGGAGCCCTCCACCAACTCCTGCACATACCGCATGCCTTCCACCAGATTGTCTTTCTGGTTCACGATTGCAGCCACCAGCTCCGTGGGATTCACATCGCCTCCGCTCATCTCCAGAAAATGCGAATGTCCGCGGGAAAAAATCTCCTTCAGGATGTCTTCGGTATTGTTGATCTTACCCACCGTCGTGATGGCATAGGTTCCATGATGGGAACGCACGATCAACGGCTGCGGCTCAAAGTCCGAAATACAGCCGATTCCCAGCTGCCCTTTCATGGTATTTACATCCTTATCGAACTTGGTCCGAAAAGGTGCGTTTTCGATGTTGTGGATCGCTCTGTCATATCCCTTGGTACGGTCATAAACTGCCATCCCGGCACGTCTGGTGCCCAGATGGGAATGATAGTCCGTCCCGAAAAACAGATCAAATACACAGTCCTCTTTCGCTGCTACGCCAAAAAATCCGCCCATTTCCGTTCTCCTTATACATTGATCTCTGCCTTTACACCAAGCAGTTCTTTATTCGCCTCTAAAATCGGATTGATCACATTCTTTAAGAATGCCTCCACCTGTTCTTTGGAACGTCCCACATATCTGGAAGGCTCCATACATTTCTGCAGTTCCTCTAAAGTCATGTGGAACGCAGGATCGGCTGCGATCAGCTCTAACAGATTATTGTCCTTGCCCTCCACCTTCACATTGCGGCCTGCCTCCATGGACAGCGTGCGGATGCGCTCATGCAGTTCCTGGCGGTTTCCGCCCAGCTTCACGGCATCCATCATGATATTTTCCGTTGCCATAAACGGCAGCTCACTCATCAGTCTCTTTTCAATCACTTTCGGATAAACCACCAGTCCGTCCACCACATTCAGGCACAGATCCAGAATACCGTCGATTGCTAAGAACCCTTCCGGAATGGACAGTCTCTTGTTGGCCGAATCGTCCAATGTCCGCTCAAACCACTGGGTTGCGGAAGTGATCGCCGGATTCAGCGCATCGATCATCACATATCTGGACAGAGAAGCAATTCTCTCACTTCTCATCGGATTCCTCTTATAAGCCATGGCCGAAGATCCGATCTGACTCTTCTCAAAGGGCTCTTCCACCTCTTTCAGATGCTGCAGCAGGCGGATGTCATTGCTCATCTTGTGTGCAGAGGCCGCGATCCCGGCCAGCACATTTGCCACACGGGTGTCCACCTTTCTGGAATAAGTCTGTCCGGACACAGGATAGCACTCCCTGAAGCCCATCTTTGCCGCGATCATGGGATCGATCTTGTCGATAGTCTCCTGATCCCCGTTAAACAGCTCCAGGAAGGACGCCTGAGTGCCCGTGGTTCCCTTGGAACCCAACAGCTTCATGCTTCCCAGCACATGATCCAGGTCCTCCAGATCCAGAGAGAACTCCTGCAGCCAAAGGGTTGCACGCTTGCCCACCGTCGTCGGCTGTGCCGGCTGAAAATGAGTGAACGCCAAAGTCGGCTGTGCCTTATACTTGTCCGCAAAATCAGCCAGCTCTTTCATCACATTGATCAGCTTCTTCTTTACCAGCTTCAGCGCTTCCGTCATCACAATAATATCGGTATTGTCGCCCACATAGCAGGAGGTAGCGCCCAGATGAATAATGCCTGCTGCCTTGGGGCACTGCTGCCCGTATGCGTAAACATGGCTCATCACATCATGACGCACTTCCTTCTCCCGCGCCTTCGCCACCTCGTAATTGATATCCTCGGCATGCGCCTTCAACTCCTCGATCTGCTCGTCTGTGATAACAGGCTTACCGTTCTGGGAAAGTCCCAGCTCTTTCTCTGTCTCCGCAAGCGCGATCCAGAGTTTTCTCCAGGTGCGGAACTTCATGTCCGGGGAAAAAATGTACTGCATCTCCTTGCTGGCATAGCGCTCCGATAAAGGGCTCTGATAGCGGTCTGTACTCATCTGTTTTCTCCTTCTAAAAATATTCTTCGAAACGTATCTGTGAAATACAAAACAGGAAAAGCGGCTCATGTACATTCACAAGCCGCATATACACATATTATCCTATCGCAAATTAGTTAATTAGTCAAGAATTGTCTTGAGAAACCTCCCTCACACTCCGCACAAACAGGTCAACTTTCGCAGGATCTTTCCCTTTCGGGGCTCTCTCTTTGGTTTCCTTCCCACTGCACATCTCCGTCTCCTCACCCTCCGGTCTGTCATACTCCACCCCGGAGGACACATCCACGCCGTCCGGCTGCACTGTCCGGATCGCCTCTGCCACATTTCCCGCATGCAAGCCCCCCGCCAACAGGAACAGCTTGCCTCCTCTGGGCAGTTCTTTCAACAGATTCCAGTCAAAGGTCCTGCCGCTCCCCGGCTCGGCAGAATCAAACACATACCCCTTGATGCCTGCACATTTCTCATATTCCGAAAATCTGTCCATGTCCGTCAGATTAAATGCTTTCAGCACCGGCATCACATCCGGGATTTCAGGCTGCAGCACGCCGTGTACCTGCACATAGTCAAACCCTGCGTCCCGGATCTGTCGCACCTGCTCCACAGTGGGCGATACCGTCACCGCCACTTTTTTGATTTCCGGGGAAAGCGCCTCCATGATCGGCTTTGCCTGTGCAATGGTCAGATTTCGTCTGCTCTTTTCAAAAAACAGGACAAATCCCGCATAATCCACATGATTCCGATTTAAGTATTCTGCTTCGTTTACATCTGTCAGCCCGCATATTTTGATCTGCATTCGCTTTCTACGCTCCTCAAAAATGATTCGGATCCCGTTCCCGCAACATAGTGCTGAAAGGATTATAGCATTTTTTTGCAGATCGCGCCACCGGGAATCTTATTGCTCCATTTTACATTGCTCCATTTTACAGCTCAAACTCTCCTCTGATGTCCTCTCCGGGCGGCTCCAGCGGATACTGTCCGGTGAAGCACCCCTTGCAGATTCCCAGCCCGTTCACAATCTCCTCCAACCGCTCAATGCGCAGGTATCCCAGGCTGTCCGCACCGATGACCTGCCGGATCTCCTCCACGCTGCGATTGCAGGCGATCAATTGGTCTCTCGCCGGCACATCGGTCCCAAAATAGCAGGGCCATAAGAACGGCGGAGAACTCACACGCATATGCACTTCCTTCGCACCGGCCTCCCGGAGCAGATGCACGATCCTGTCCGAAGTGGTTCCGCGCACAATACTGTCATCGATCATGATGACCCGTTTCCCCGCCACCGCCTCTCTAATCGGATTCAGCTTCACCTGCACGCTGCTCTCTCTGTTTTTCTGCTTCGGCTTGATAAAGGTGCGCCCCACATACGCATTTTTCATAAAAGCGATCCCATAGGGAATCCCGGACTGCATGGAATATCCCATGGCAGCACAGTTGCCCGACTCCGGTACCCCCACCACGATATCCGCCTCCACCGGTGAATCCATCGCCAGATACTTTCCCGCCATGATGCGCGAGTGATAGACGCTGGTCCCCTCCAAAATGCTGTCCGGTCTGGCAAAATAGATATATTCAAACACGCATCTGGCATGCTTCTCTTTCGGCAGGGCATGACTCAGGTCAGATTCAATCCCTTTTTCCGGCGAGATCGTCACGATCTCCCCCGGCAGCACATCCCGGATAAATTCCGCCCCCACCGTATCCAGCGCACAGCTCTCGCTGGCCAACAGATAGGTGTTGTCCCGCTTTCCGATGCACAGTGGTCTGAAGCCGTAGGGATCTCTCGCCCCGATCAGCTTTCTCGGGGACATGATGACCAGTGAGTATGCCCCCTTGATCTTTCCCATGGCACGTCCCACAGCCTCCTCCACCGACTTGGAATTCAACCGCTCTCTGGCAATAAAATACGCGATCAGCTCAGAGTCAATGGTGGTCTGGAAAATCGCACCGGTATAGGCCAGTTCCTCCCGCAGTTCGGGCGCATTGATCAGATTCCCGTTGTGCGCCAGTCCCAATGTGCCTTTCACATAATTGAGCACCAGCGGCTGGGCGTTTTCCCTGGTGGAGCTCCCCGCAGTTGAATACCGCACATGCCCTACGCCGATATCGCCTTTCAGCTTCTCCAGATGTTCCAGCGTAAATGCCTCATTCACCAGTCCCATATCCTTGGAAGAAAGCACTTTTCCCTTGGGTCCCCGTGTGTCGCTCACTGCGATTCCGCAGCTCTCCTGCCCCCTGTGCTGCAGTGCCAGCAGCCCATAATAGATCGTATGGGAAACATCTCTGCCGTCAAAGTCATACGCTCCGAAGACACCGCACTCCTCCCCCGGCTTATCCTCCGTATAATCCATGATCTCACCCGCCATCATTCTTTCTCCTCACATTCTTTTTAGTAGGCAATTGCGAGCCCGTTTTTGCCAGTTTCGAGTCCAGCACATTGTATACTTCATAAGCAGGGCGTTTGAGGACGTTGGTACTTAGATGCGGTACTTTCGCATCTTAGTACCACTACGTCCGAAATCGAGCGTAAGCGTCCCTGCGTTAAAGTATACAATGTGCCGGGCGACACTTGCAAAAAAAGGGCAGACTGCTCTCACAGTCGGCCCCTTTGCCTTGTTCCCGCTCTATATTTTCAGATCTGCTTATGCTTCCAGCTTCTTCCCTGTCAGCAATTCATATGCCTGCAGATACTTATCAATGGTCTTGTCCACGATCTCCTGCGGCAATGTCCAGTTGTGTCCCTCATTCGCCTTCAGCCAGTCTCTTGCAAACTGCTTGTCAAAGGAAGGCTGTCCGTGTCCCGGCTCATACCCGTCAGCAGGCCAGAAACGGGAGCTGTCCGGTGTCAGCATCTCATCACCGAGCACCATATTGCCATCCTCATCCAGACCAAACTCAAACTTGGTATCCGCAATGATAATTCCCTTGGTCAGCGCGTAATCCGCACACTTCTTGTAAAGCGCAATGGTGTAATCACGCAGCTTCGCCGCATATTCCTCGCCTTTTCCGGGGAAATATTTCTCCAGATGGGCAATGCTCTGCTCATAGGAAATATTCTCATCATGATCTCCGATCTCGGCCTTGGTAGAAGGCGTATAGATCGGCTCAGGAAGCTTATCGGACTCCTTCAATCCCTCAGGCAGCTTGATCCCACACACGGTGCCGTCCTTCTGATAACTCGCCCAGCCGCTTCCGGTGATATATCCCCGCACGATGCACTCGATGGGCAGCATGTTCAGTTTACGGCACATCATGCTGTTTCCGTCAAACTTCGGCTGTCTGAAATATTCCGGCATATCGTTTACATCCACGGAGATCATATGATTGGGAAGGATATCCTTGGTCATATCAAACCAGAACTTGGAAATCTGGGTCAATACAGTCCCCTTCTTTGTCACGGTATTATGCAGGATCACATCAAAACAGCTGATGCGGTCTGTCGCGACCATGATCAGGCTGTCACCGTTATCATAGATCTCCCGTACTTTTCCCTCTTTGATGGGTTTCAATTCCTGTGTGCTCATTCTTGTACCTCTCGTTATTGATTCAGATTTTTTTCCGGATCTGTCTGTTGACTCTAACTAATAGATAACCACATTTCCGCTCAAAACTCAATACCCAATTCTGATATTTGCATGAGATTTACATGAAATTCTCATACAAATATCTATGGAGTGCCTTGGTCATATCGGTCCGCCATCTCCATGATCTCAGACCGGTACTGCGGGTACTCCTGGGCCACCCGCACGACCTCCTCCCTGGCATTCTGCGCCAGCTTATGATTGTAATCCAGCTGCTGCCTGAGCGCCTGTCTGCGCAGGATCAGTTCATGGCGGATCTCCACCATCTCTCTGGGGTCCAGAATGGCCTGAACCTGATTCACCCACCGCCCCGGATCACTGACCCGATATCTGGACAGCTGTCTGATCAATTCATTCTGGTAAAAATCCGTCTTTGCCTCGGCCTCCGCATATTCCTTGCGCTGTTCCTTTTCGTTCTGATAATCGGCCCAGCGTTTTTCCAGTTCCTCTGCGTCTTTCGTCCCATACTTGATGCGGAGATACTCCAGCAGATTCGTATTGTTCACATACCGTATCTTTACTTTATTCTGCAGCTGGATCAATTTCCCGATAGTCTTTTGCAGAGACAGAAACTCATGATCCGCATCAATATACTTTACACACACCACCGTGATGGCAATCGCCCCTGTGAGCACTGTGATAAAGTACCCCACATACGTCTTCATGCCGAATCCGAACTGCAGGACTGCCAGCATAAGCAGGCAGGCTGCCAGTGCCGCCACAAAGATAACCGCCATTCCCCGCAGATTCGTCTGCATCGTCACCAATACTTTTTTGCGATACGTATAAGCATTCCGCTCTCTGTCCAGGCGCTTCAGATCCGCTTTCACTAATTTATGATAATGCTCCGCCTCTTTCAGCTTCGCAATTCCTTCCTGCACTTCATTTTCCTGCTTCCGCATGCGATAATAATCGCTGTCTTTCATGCGGTCCGATTTATCCAGATACTTGCGCTTCTCCCGCTCCAGCTCATCAAGCGCTCGCGCAACTTTGTCCAATTCCTGTTTCCTGGGCTGCGGAAGGGCTTCTATTTCCTCCATATCGCTCAGATAGGCCGTCACCAGCGCATATTCACTGTTTAACTGGTTAACCTCTCTGGACGCTTCCGCAATCTGTTCCATACAGTTTGTAATATATCTGCTGCGCTGTTCCTCATCATGGAAGTCGACCCCGTTATGGTCTAAAACGATCTCTTCCCATTCTGCCTCCTCTGCAGCGACGGATTTTTTTCGTCTAAATCTGAAAAATCTGTTCCAAAAACCCATTGGCTACTCCTCTATTCTCCCACGCTGGTGCGATATCGTTTCTTGAGAGTTTGGATCAATTCTGCATTTTTCTCAAGATACTGCTGCCGCTCTCCGTTTCTGCGATGCTCTCTGACCGCAAGAAGCTCCTGAAATTCCGGCTGCAGCTTCCAATCCTCCAGGAGTCTGTCCATCTTTCGCTCCAGCTCCAGAGTGTACTCATATCCGATAGCATGCTCCGCAGCAAACGAGATATAAGCATTCTCATCCAGTTCCAGTCGTTTTGCCGCCAGAAACGCCTTGTGATGGGAAATGTCGCCGTCCGCCTCATAAGCCGCCTTAAAATTCTGTGCCGCGGCGTCGTAGAGCATCATCCCTACCTGTGCGACCCCCTTGTTGTGAAGGATCGCCCCTTTTACCTTCGCTGCCGGAAGCTCCCCGCCTGCAAGTTCGTCCTCTTTCCACACAGCCAGCAATCCATCATATCCGCGCACCGCTGCCTCATATTTTTTCTGACGCACCAGATAATCGATCTGGCCTTTTCTGCGCTCAATGTTGGTCAGCCCGGCGCCCTGACGGAGGATCTTCTCTACTTCCGCGATCTCTTCTGTGGTGTAGAAACCCGTATATTCCTGGATCATGGTCACAAAAGTACTGAGTGCCCCCTGCTTATGGACCAGCCGGTTCAATTCCCCCGCCAATCCCTTCAGACCGCACTCCTTTCCGATCCATTCCACCAGTTCATCCCGCATGATGGACATATCCAGCAAAAAGGCATTCTCTTTCATGCAAAAACATAATTCTTCGATGGAATACACCGGGATATCCAGCCCCGCAATATAATATGGAGTTGTCGAATAATTTCCCACGCACAAACTGACACGCATTTCCATTCTCCCCAAAACCGATAAGGTTATTCCTATCTTCTCCCGCCCTACAGCGCGATCTCCTTATGCCAGATCTGTCCTGTGGCGGCACGGAAACTGCCGAATCCAAGATCTTCGATCTCCACCACAAGATTCTTTTCTCCCGTCAGAAACAGATGCGCCCGCATTCTGCTCATGCCCGGCAGCATATCTTCCAACGTGATGGGAACCTTTGTATTTTCTTTTCCCGTCAGAGAAATGATCTCCAGCTCCAACTCATTCCCACCTCGCATGTAAAATTCCACCGTATGCTCTGCTTCATACCAGTTGACTCCGGCGTCCAGAAGCGCATAATATGTTTCCTGTCCCTGCTGCAATACATGCATCCCGATATTGGATTTCAGCTTTTCCTCTCCTAGAAAAACATGGGCTTTTCCGATCTCGCTGGGCTGAAATCTCTCCGTCACGGCATAGCAGGCGCCCTTACTGTACAGATTGTTTCCCTGAAAAACGCGCCTGCCCATACACAGATTTTTCAGAGATTCCTTCATCCACTCATTCGAGTAATGTTCTCCGATCAGATAAACCGAAGTGACCGGCGTCCGCTTGCACACCTGGGTCGCAATATCCGTGAATTCCTGATCCAGACGCTCCATCTTCTCCCGGCGCAGTTCTTCCTCCTCCGGCATCGGCTCATACGGCGGCATATTGTATTCCCAGTTTTCCACATAGGCCACCACAGGAGTGGTGTGTCTGTTCAGCCCCATGCAGTAGGTGTGCACCTTGGTCCCGCGATACTCCAACAACAGCACCTGCGCCTTCCAGAGTTCTTCCGGCTGTTTGATCATGTAGTGGTAAAAACTTTCCGCATGACTCTGATAAAAAATCTTATCCGTGCGAAACTGCAGGCTCTCCACCACCTGATCCAGCACCGCCACCATACGGCTGTCCAATCTCTCACAGGTGATGGTCATGGCATAAATCTTGTCGGGGGACGCCACCTGCGAAAGCAAGCCCAGACTTCTTTTCACGTACAATGCCAGCAGCGAAACCGGATCAAACGCATTGCCGTCGATCTGAACCGGTTCTCCGTTCACTGCAAGTTGTAAAATATCTTCGACTAAGATCCTGTCATCATCCTGTGCCGCAAGCAATGCTTCTTTCCCGTAGGACCACTGGTTTGCCCCTATCCGTTTGCAGAGCACCGTGGGAATATTATACCGGCCTTCTCCGGCCACTGTGGACAGCGTTTCCACATCCTCACCCACAGTATAACTGATCTGGGAATATTCCTCCCCCAGATCAAATCCCACCATCAATTTTCCATGATGCAAAAGTCCCACGATCTCACCTCATTTCCAGTCATTTTCCGGCAATCGCACCTGTCTCACTGCAGCGCAAAAAGATTTTCTCCCAGGTACTCTCTGCGATAATACTGATCCAGCATCCCGTCCAGCGTATCATAATCCTCCAGGACAGAGCTGATCAGGATATCATTGATCATCTCATATCGCCAATCCGAATTTTTTCCGTAAATATCACTTTTCTGCAGGTCTCCGCTCTCCGTCAGCTGTTCTTCCCCGTTCTGCTCCTCGGTAATATAATACTGCAGACTCTCCCCGAAAAACAAAATAAACTCTTTAAAGCAGACTCCGCCGTATACCTCCCGCATGGGCTCCGTTCTGTATTCAGAATCTTCGCAGCCCTCCTGCAGGATAATGTAATGGATCATCACCTTGGCGTCCGGATGTCCATGGTATTCCACAATGGTCTTATCCATCATCTCCATGAGCAGCGGTTCCCGGATCATGCCCCGCCCCAGATAATTCCGGAAGAAATTCAGATGGATCTTCTCCGAGAGCATCTCATGGAGCAGATCTTCTATCAGTTCTTCTGTCTCCGTGATCAGTTCTTCTCCGTTTTCCGCATAAAACTTTAACAGCGCCAGCTTACAAACCCGGGCAATCTCCCGGTTCAAAGCGAGCTTGCTGATGTCACGAAAAATCCGTTCATCCGTCAGACGTTCCTTGACAAAATAGTCATAGGCACATCTTGTCAAAAATGCTTCTTCCAGCCGCTCATCCGGTCCCTCGGACACATAATAGGAAAAAATCTCTGTCCGCTCCCCGACAAACGCACCGGTAAACAACATCTGCAGGATCAGCCGCTCACTGACTCTGTATGCATCCAATTCGTAAGACCGCACTGCCTTCCAGATATCCCTCAGTTCCCTGGTGGGACAGCTGGCATACCGTTCCAGATACTGCGCTATCCGGCTGTTGTATTTCCCGTTCTGAAACGTATAGAGTGCAGCTTCCGTCAGCTTCTCCTGCTCTCCGTCGCTGCTCTCGATCTGATGATCCAGCAGGCCGACCAATGACTTTGCCTCCAGAAAATACGGTCCGTACTCCTTCACCCAGTTCCAAGCCTCATCCCACTTATCCCGAAGGACCATATAACGTACGATCTCCGCTCTTTCGTGCAGCGAGAACATCTCCATCGGGAAAGTCTCCAATGCATCATCCAGGGCTTTCATATTATCCGCGTCATAATAATGTCTGAGCAGCTTGAGATACAATGCCCTGCGCACGCCTGTTTCCACCTGCGGGCTGGAAGCCAGACGCAGCATCCGGTCCGCCGTCTCCGCGGTGACTGCTTCTCTGTCCCTCTCCTGCTCCATCAGATAAAGATCCAGATTCAGATTGTCCTGAACCAATGTAGCGATCAGTTTCTGGAATTTTCCCGGTATCATCAGTTTTTCCAGTGTATAATCCACCGATTTTGCAAACCGGTTTCCATATGCATCCTCAAACAGGATCGTGGAATCCCCTCCGTAGACGGGCACCCAGTTTCCGCCGTTCTGCAACGGAAAAGCTTCTCCGTTCCGCATGCCCTTCTGATACACGATGACTCTCGTCAATCGGGAATCCGATACGGCAATGCGATGGGCAAACAAAAGCTTTGCCAGCGCTTTGGCTGTCTGCTGATCGATCATGGCCGGCGTCAAAAGCCTCTGATACAGATACGCGAGATATTTGTTGATCCGCTCCTTCTGGATCTGGTCTACAATAAAATGCTCCATGCGCGGTCTGTAACTGTCATACAGCTCCCCTAGCTCCAGCTTATGCTGCTCCACATACCAATACAGGAATGCGGTATGCTGCAGATCCAGGTTATTCTGATAAGAGAAATACATCAGGACGATCTTCGGGAGCTTCTGTGTCTCATCCAGATCGATGGACATCATATAGTATTCATAAAGGTTTGTGATCCTAAGCTGTGCCTTCACGCCCGCGTCATACCAGGAAAAATACTTATATCCCACATGGTTTCCTCTCACCAGAAGCCTGCAGATCTCCTCCAGAATACGCTCGTCCTGTCTTTTCTCATATAATTTCTGTAAAACCTTCAGCAAAAGCCCGGAATATTCCTTGCCTCTGCCCGCCAGATAAAGGATCTGCTCCACAACCTCCGGGCGCAGTGCATCTTTTCTGGCACCGTAGTACAAAATCTGTATCGTATACTCATCCAGCTTGCGTAATAATGTGGGGTTCGTATTCAGGAGATGCAGCCCCTCAATATAAAAGACCGGACTGTAACAACCGGCTTTGAACTGCCTCTCCAGGAACTCCCACTTTGTCGCAACGGACTTATTGTATTCCTCCGAAAGGTACAGCAACAGCCATGCCAGCCGCCAGTCATTCCTGTGTTTCGCATAGAGTCTCTCCACTCTCTGCGTCATCTCACTGACAAACTCCTCCCGGCGTTCGATCAGAGTGGTCAGGTACAGATAATATGCATACAACACATCATCCTCGTCCCCCTTCTCCTCCATCAGATCGATTGCGTGATCCAGGGACCACTCCGCCTCATTGTATCGCTCCTCCGAGATCAGGAGCTGCGCCTTGTATAATCTCGCCGCAACATCCTCATCATCCCGTGAAAGCATCTGCTCCACCAGCTCATCGGTTTTACGCATCCAGGTCTCCGAATTGATGCGCTTCATCCGGAATTCCTGATAATATGCCATCATCTGCACGATCTCGCGCTTCTTCTGCAGTCTGACCGACCTGCCGATGGCTTCTTCCCCCATCTGCACCGTCACAGGGATCGTAATATCCACATAGGAATTGCTCAGACGGATTCTGCCGAAATTCTTCCCCTCCCTGCAGCGCTTTGTATCAATAAATACCGGAAGCGTACAGCGGTTTCCAAGGAAGTCATCGTCCCGCAGGATCTCCTTCTCCGTAAAACAAAAATCGCCTTCACACGCCACCTGCAGCATGGTATACCCCCAGCCGTTCCGCGTGATATCCAGGTCACATTCCACCACATCAAAAACAGAACTGTCAAACATCCTGTTCAATTCTTTTTCCCGGATCAGGAAATCAACCTTTTGCTTTTTGTTGATGCGGATAAGAAATTCCTCCACATTCTGTTCATTTCCGGGTCTGGCACTCAGCCCTCTGTAACATTCGGCATACTGCTCGTCCGTGCGCTCAAAAATCTTGAAGAACTGCGGCGAATAAAACAAATTCACTGCCTCCTTCCAATTGCTCTTGGCAAGATTCGCGAAATGGAACAGATTCTTCACATCCCCCACGGAAGAAGCAAAAACTTCATACGCGACCGAAACCACAAACGGAAGATAGTACTCTCCCTGGTTGCTGATGATGCAGAAGTTGCCCCTTGCAACCTCGCCCTCCTGCATATGCTCTCCGTGAAACCGGTACAGAATCTCCTCTCCGTCTCCGGTGAACTCCGTCGTCAGACACTCCATGCGCATATCCGTAGAGCTGACATAGCCTCTGACCAAGCCCGCCGCCGAAGAATAGATATGAAAAGAGCCCTCATAGATATCCCCACTCTGCAAAGTCAGTTCGACCTTGGCACATGAAAAATCCAGAGAGCTTGTCTCATAATCATATTTTCCCTCTAAAATCTGCTCTACGCATTCCCGCATTTCCATTCACCTGCCTCATATGTCACACTACTGTTCAGTATACCAAAAATAGTGACAGAGGGCAAATGATTTTCTATTCGAGATTTAATTTTTTCGATAAGATCTGATACGTCACAAAATACATCAGACCGCCCATGATCAGAGAAGTCAATATGCCTGCATCCAGCGTACCGATGTAGGTCAGCGCAGCTGCATCCGTCGGTTTCCGCGCCATCATCGCAGTAAAGGTAAACATAACACGCAAAATCTGTGACAGCACTGAATGGAGAAAAAAGAGTCCCACCGTTGTCAAAATTCCCAGCAACAGCTTATGTTTCCTTGAAAGCTGACCGATACTGAGACCTCCGAATATCGTAAGCAGCGTGCCAAACGGAGTGACAAGCACGGTGATGACTGCTGCCAGGAAGAAATGCACCGCATGTGCCACAAGCCCCTGGCTGACCAGATCCTCTTTCAGTTTCGTCCAGGCTCTCGCCAATTCGGACAGATTCGTCAAACCGACGGAAGCAAGCACATCATTGAACGTCATGGCTGCCATACCGATCAGAACACCCGTCGCCAACGCCACACACAGGTTTAAAATAACTGCCCATGCAACCGCTACGATGGTTTTGCCTCGCAGAATCTCTCCCGTCCGAATCGGCAGTGTGTGGGTAAGATACCCTTCATCCGTATACATGGTCTTATAGAATCTTACACTCAAATAGCCATACAGCGCATAATTGACCCCCACCATGGAGAAAACGCAGATAAAAAAGGCCACCGCCACTGTCATCGTCATCAAAACAATCCTGATATTTGTGCCCACATCATCCACAGACGTAGCCTTCTCCCACGTCATGATATAGCGCATGGGAAAAACCATGCCTACAATCCCGATCAGAGTGGCCCCCGCCACCACAAGCAGTATAATAGACACGATCTTTACAGTGCTTTTCCACTCATACTTCATCAGTTTTCCTAACATGCAAACACCTCCCTGAAATAGGCATCCACGGATTTCCCCTTCTCCCTGCGGATATTCTCCACCGAAGTATAAAGCACCAATCTGCCGTACCGCATGAAGATCACTTCATCCAACACCTGCTCAATGTCACTGATCAGATGCGTGGAGATCAGCACCGTGGACTGCGGGTTATAATTGCTTAAAATCGTGTGCAGGATATAATCCCGGGCCGCCGGATCCACCCCCGCAATGGGCTCATCCAGAATATAAAGCTCCGCATTCCGGCTCATCACCAGGATCAACTGCACCTTCTCCTTGGTTCCCTTGGAGAGACTGTTCATATGCGCCTTGGGATCGATCCGCAGGCTGTCAAGCATCTGCTCGGCGCGCTCTCTGGAAAAATCCGCATAAAAATCCGCAAAAAAATCCAGGATCTGCGTTATCGTCTGATTGCCTGCCAGATAAGTGCGATCCGGCAGATAAGCCACTTTGGCCTTTGTCTCCGGTCCGATTGGCATACCGCAGACCCGGATCTCTCCTGATGTCGGCAGCAGCAGACCATTCAGCATCTTGATCAGCGTAGTCTTACCGCTTCCGTTTGGGCCCAACAGACCTATGATCCGGCCTCTCGGCAGGGACAATGTCACATGATCCACAGCTGCTGTCTTGCCATCGTAGGACTTTGTCACAGCATTCAACTCTATGAGATTATTCATCCTTTGTCACCTCACATAAATTTCCTATGGAATGAAATTCCTATGGATTAATATTCCTATTCTATGGTACCTATTTTACCCGCATTGCATATGATAAGTCAACAGAATTCAACAAGGTGCTTCCATGTCTGAAATCGAAGTAAACGATATCATCAATACTACAGATCCCTCAACCGGTACCGCTGCCGGAACAGGTACGGATAACGCAGGCACTCTGCAGGTAAACGTCGTATCCTCGCTGGGCCTGATCCCTGTGGAAAATGCCTCCGTCGTCATCTCCTACACGGGAGATCCCGATTCCGTCATACGTACCCTGACCACCAACAATTCCGGTCAGACAGAAACGATCCCCCTTCCCGCTCCTCCCCTTGCGCTCTCCCTGGACCCGGAGTCGGAAATCCAGCCTTACGCCGAATACAATATTATCATTACTGCGGAGGGATATGAACCGGTATCCATATCCGGTTCCCAACTGTTTTCCGGTGAACTGTCCCTGCAGCCGGTTGTCATGAACCCTGCAGAAGCTCCTTCAGAGGAAGAAAAATTTGTGGTGATCCCCGTCCACACACTGTTCGGTGATTATCCTCCCAAGATTCCGGAGGACGAGATCAAGCCCATAGACGAAAGCGGAGAGATCGTTTTGAGCCGCGTTGTGATCCCGGAATACATCATTGTACATGACGGAGACCCCGACGACAACACCGCGATCAATTATTGGGTGCGCTATAAGGACTATATCAAAACCGTAGCTTCCTGCGAAATCTACTCGACCTGGCCGGAAGCAGCCATCTATGCGAACATTCTGGCGATCATGTCCTTTACCCTCAATCGCGTGTTCACCGAATGGTATCGCAATAAGGGATACCCTTTTACCATCACTTCTTCCACAGCCTACGACCAGAAATGGTCTTACGGACACAATATCTATGAAAATATTGATTATCTGGTGGACACCGTTTTTGCCAACTATCTTGCACGTCCCGGTGTTCGGCAGCCGATCTTTACCGCTTACTGCGACGGGGTTCGTACCACCTGCAGAGGATTAAGTCAATGGGGCTCCAAATATCTGGCGGAAGAAGGTTACTCCGCCATTGAGATCCTGCGATATTATTTCGGCAATGACATGTATATTGCCACCGCGGACCAGATTTCGGGGGTGCCTTCCTCCTATCCGGGATATGCTTTGGGTATCGGTTCCTCCGGCGACAAAGTCCGTCAGCTACAGACACAGTTAAACCGGATTGCACGTAATTTCCCGGCAATTCCCATTCTCGTAACAGACGGCATCTACGGCCCCCTTACCGCAAACAGCGTACGCATTTTCCAGACAATCTTCGGACTGCCTGCCACCGGAGTGACCGACTATCCTACCTGGTATGAGATTTCGGATATTTATGTGGGAGTCAGCCGAATCGCGGAACCCTCCAGATGACTGACCGCTCCTATTGAACCACTTCCTAAAATATGGTATAATGTGTTGTATATACGATACCTTGTAATAGAAAAAGATGGGGGTTCAATATGGAGAATGGGAAGAAACACCACGGGATCATAGAAAGCCTTATGCACGGCCTGGGATTTTATCATGACACGCCTTATGTATCCGATTATCAGCGGGAAGCAAATGTGCGCAGTACGATCTATATGTCTGTGGTCATCATCGTTCTGGAAATCTGGATGCTGATACGCAATGTGAAATTGAACGTGCTGACAGGCAAATGTACCTCGTTCGGCATGTTCCTGCAGTACACGAAAAATTACTGGATTCTGCTGTTCGTCGGACTGGCGACTCTGATCTACGGTCTGATATTTTTGAAAAGCAGACGCAAGGGACTCCGCAAGATCAGCGACATCTGGATCACCCTGTTTGCCGGCATCTGTCTGTATTTTGGCATGCAGACATCCTTCAGTGATTTTTCACGCGGCCGGATGATCATCTGCTTTCTGACCATGATCCTTTATGTGGCGTGCCTGCTCATCTGGCGTCCCTATATATCCATTTTTATGCTGACCGCCATTGCTTACGGCTTTTACCAGTGGATCGACCATTTTGCCGTTGACAAACAGGGAAATCCGGTACATGTGAGTGCCGGTGACCAGATCAACTATATCACTTTCTTCATCTCCCTGATCATGGTGGCCATCAGCATCTGCCACCAGCGGCACAGGGAGGCGCTCAAGGCGGAAAGTCTTGAGATTGCCGCCATCACGGACGAATTGACAGGGTTGCCGAACATGTCGCGTTTCAGCCAACTGGCGACAGACTATCTGGAAGAGAGCAAATACACGAATACGGAACTGATCTATCTCTTTTTCAATATAGAGAATTTCCAGACCTTTAACGACAGGTTCGGATATAACGGTGGAAACAAATTGCTCCGCTCCATGGGTCAGATCATCCGGGAGAATTTTCCCGGCGAACCATATGCCAGACAGTCCGATGACCACTTCGTTGTTCTGACCAAATTTGAGGGATATGACCTGAAGGTCGGTGCAGTCCGCAATTCCATCAAATATCAGAATAAAGAGGAGGTATATCTGGATATCAAGGTGGGCGCTTACCGCGTCAAGGATCCCGATGCGGATCCCCGTCTGGAGGTAGATCACGCCAGATACGCCGCCAATCTGCTGAAAAACCGGGAAGAAGAATATATCAGAGAATATGATGACCAGATGGATAAAGACTACCGCCTGCGCCAGTATGTCCTCAACAACATTGACAAAGCAATCAAAGAGGGATACATCAAGGTATATTATCAGCCGGTGGTGTGGTCCAATGACGGAGAACTCTGCGGCTGCGAGGCTCTGGCCAGATGGGACGATCCGGACGTGGGCTTCCTGTCCCCCGGGAAATTCATCCCCGTGCTGGAGGAATGCCGCCAGATCCATAAACTGGATCGCTGCGTCTACGAAACGGTATGTAAAAAGATGCGGGACTGCCTGGATAACAATTTGCCGATCTTCCCGACCTCGCTGAACTTCTCCCGACTGGATTTCGAGTTGATGGATGCCGTGGGCGAATTAGAGAAACTGGTGGAAAAATATCAGATTCCCCGGAAATATCTGCATGTGGAGATTACAGAAAGCGCTCTCTCCAATGATATCGAAGGTCTGCAGAAATCCATGCGCATTCTGCGGGAAAGGGGATACTCCATCTGGCTGGATGATTTCGGCTCGGGCTACTCTTCCATGAATGTGCTGAAGGATTATAAATTTGATCTGCTCAAGATCGATATGGTATTTTTAAAGAATTTCACTGGAAACGACAATGCGCACAAGATCATCAAGAGCATTCTGGATCTGGCAAAAGAACTGGGTATGATGACATTGACAGAAGGGGTGGAAACCCAGGAAGCTGTGGATTTCCTGCAGGGCGCAGGCTGCGGCAGACTGCAGGGATACTTCTACGGCAAGCCCATGACCTACGAGGAAATCTACGCCAAGCTCCAGGACGGTACATACCGCCTGGCATCGGAGTTCATCTAACCCGTTTTCCTCAAACCGCAGGATTGATTATCATAACGATAAAAGCGCTGTGCCTATTGCCGCACAGCGCTTTTCTTAGCCCTTTTTTCGTCATACATGGAATTTATCCACAACATGCTTTAATCCCTGAACATTTCCTGTCACATATGTGGTACGGTTACTGATCTCCTCTCCGGAAACGCGCAGCGACTGCAGATTGGATGCGGCCGTCTGCATTGCGGAATCCAGCTCTGCCTGGGACTTCACGATAAAGTCGAGGTTATTGTTGATCTCCTCAATGGAGGCAGCCAGCTCTACGGTACTGGACCCCAGATCTGCGCTCCGGTCTGCATAATAACCTGCATCCTCCTTGTAGTTCACCGCCAGATTCTCGAACAGATCATAATCTTTGATGATCACCTGATCCAGGAACACCAGGATCTTATTGCTGTTGTCTGCCAGAACCTTTACACTCGCCAACACCTGATCGGTCAGCTCCTGTACCTTATCAATCTGTTTTCCGGTATCGGCGCTCAGGGAATTGATCTCACCGGCCACCACCGCAAAGCCTCTTCCGGCCTCGCCCGCTCTTGCCGCCTCAATGGAGGCATTCAGTGCCAACAGATTGGTCTGATCCGCAATATCCCGGATGGTATTGGCCACATCCGTGATCTGCTCGATCACTTTCACCTGCTCAATGGCCTTCGCCAGATCTTCCTTGTTGGCATCAATGGTGCCCACTGCCCGCTTCTTATTCTGCAAAAGTTCCGGAATTGCCTTATCAATCCGCTCCACAATGACATCCGCTTTCTGTGCCATATCCTGAGCCTGACCGGATAATTTCTCCACCGCATCCACCAGATTCTCACAGGTGCTGGACATATTTTCAATACTTCCTGTCTGGCGGTCCACATTCTTCGTGGTATCTTCCACAATGGAACTGATCTGAGAAATATTGCCGCTCATCTCCTGAATCTGTCTGTTTGCATCAGACATCTCAGCCACGATCTTCACAGAACTCTTCTGCGTTTCCTGAATCGTGCCGATAAAGCTGGTCTCCAACTCATCGATCAGATAAGTGATCTCCTGCACTTCATCGTCAAACGCCTGATCCGCAGCAGTACCCAGATCCCGGATAAAGCCTTTCATCTTGTTCATCGGCTCCAACTGCTTCCGCAGCACCAGACTGACATACAATGCACAAAGAACCACCGCAACCAGCCCCACTACAACCCCGGCGCCAACCATCTTTGTGAGCTGAGCGGATACCACATTGACATCCTGCTCCACACCGAGCAGCCAGCCGGAGGCCGAAACCTCTGCGATGGCAAGATATTTTTTCACTTTATCATAGTCCGTTATCTTCTGGACTTTTCTGTCCTTCAGATTCAACGATACTCTCTCAGTCAGGATGGTATCGCCGGACTCTGCCGGGAGATATGCGGAGTTCGGATGTACGATCACCGCCCCGTCTTTCGTCAAGAGGAACGATTCTATGTTGTTGTCCGCTCCGATGCCGTTGACGATCTCCAAGAGCTTATCAATCGTCACATCTGCCAGGATCACCGCCTGATGCCCCTCGATCTAAAAGGGTTCTGCGATTGTCACAATCATCTGGCCTGTGGCAAAATCCATGTAGGGCGCCGTGTAGATCAGACTGCCCGAACTCACGGAATCGATCCACCATCCTCTCGTCGTGGGATCCAGATCCAATACAGAGTGATCCGCCGGGAATACCGCTCCATCATAATCATAACAACAATAATACATCAGCGCATCTTCATTGGAGGCCAGATCCATCGCCAGCATGTCCATGATCGCATCTGTATCCTTATACTCCATCTTTGACACATGGTTGACGATCGTATGTACCACAGCAGCCTGCTTCCCCAGCCAGTCATCAATCACCTGCGCATTATCCGAAGCCTCAATCTTCAAGGTTTCCTGTGCATCCCCCACCAGGGTATTCCGATTTGTGATCACCAGGATCGCCGTGACCAACAGGAACCTTTTCAGACAAAAAAACTGTTTTTAAAATGTCAGACAGGTTTCTTTCCCAATATCTTTTCTATCAGATTTATCTGCGGTCTGTCCGGGTCTTCATGAAAGATATCGATCCGATCCCGGTCTCCGCTTCTGTCGGAAAACGCGGGATACAAAAAACCAAACTCCGGCTTTCCCGGCTCATAATCCCCGGTCAAAGGGGAGATTGTGCAGATCAGGAAATCATACACTTCCTCCGAACCCTCCAGCCATTCCTTATCCGCGCCTTTCACCGGAATATCATACGACCCAAAGAACACATAGACGGCATAATCCGTATCCGTCCTGTAATTTTCTCCCACGATCTCATAAAACACACTGAGCAGTCCATCGTCCTTCAGTCTCTGCTCCCGCAGGGCGGAAAGCAATGTCCACATACCCTTCTGCCGCTCCGCGCCCGCCGGGAAACAATACTCCTTCAACTGCTCATTTGTCCTGGAAAAAGGGACTGCCTTCGCCAGCTCCAGATTCCGCTTTGTCTCAACGCCGGATAGTTTTCCAAAATGAATGTTAAAGGAACCGTCCTCAAAGCCGTCTGCATCCATATAAGCTCCTGCGATGCGCGCGAAGCAGTTCCTGGATGGCGTCATTCTGCGGGTGAGCTCCAGCATATCGTCCCGGTTGATCATCGTACTATTTCTCCTTCCAATCAAATAATCTTTCCCTCCAGATGATCACACTGGTGCTGAATATTCTGCGCGATAAAACCGCTGAACTTCTGCCTCTGTCTCTGAAAATGCTCATCCAGATACTCCACCGTGATCTCCCGATACCGGGTCGTCTTCCGCACCCCCACAAGGGATAGGCACCCCTCCTCGGCCTCATAGCTTCCGCTTTTCTGTATAATCTTAGGATTGATCAGGATCATGGGCATGATACCCAGGTCAACCACGATCATGCGCTTTTTTAACCCAATCATGTTCGCCGCCATTCCCACACAGGTCTTGCTGTTTGCCTGCAGGGTGTCCTTCAGGTCACTTATCAGCGGCCTGTCAGCTTCCGTTGCATCTTCTGACCGCTGTGACAAAAACAAGGTGTCTCTTATAATCTTCTGTACCATAATGTTCCTTTCCCTGTCGAAGTGTCTGTCGACAGATTCAAGCGCTTTTCTCCCGCATGAGCCGCTTCACAATATAATCACTGTAAGGCCATCTGTACAACAACACTGACAGCCCATAGTACAAAAAGGGGGAAACCGCGCTGACTACAGCCATGATACCCAACATCTTCCCCACGGACAATCCGCCTGTGATTCCCAGCATGTACAATAACTCCCCCTGATTGCTCATCATCATAAAGAACATCATGACCAGGAGAAGTCCGTAACCGACCACCGGCTTCTTATAGAAAAAGGGCAGATAGACAACCAAAAACAGCTGAAAAAGGCAATATGCCGCCAGATAAGCAGGCACTCCCGCCTCTGTATCCATTTCGTATGCCAGCAGCGTCCGCAGCACGCCAAAGATCACAAAGGCCGCCACATTATAAATACCTATCAGGATCGCGAGATTCTTTGTGATCGCCCTGTACGATGGCCCAGAGGACTGCACAACGCCGGATATCAGCACAGTGTGGATCTGCAGCAGGAAGAAAACAATCGGATAAAGCGCCCAAAACGCGCCCACCGCCATATTATAATTCAAAGGGATATTGGTACCCACAGTAAATGCACCGCACAGAAGAATCAGTGCTACATACATCGGTTTTTTAGTCGACGGCATAAATCGATAAAGTTTCAAAGTATCTCCGAACTTCATTCTACCACACTCCTCTCGTCCTGTATATCACTGTACCAGTTCTGTTCTGTCAGTTTCTTCACCGTCTTTGCATTCAACCATATCATTGCTGCATCCGCTGCCAGATATGCTCCTCCGATCACCAACGCCAATGTCCAATTACTCTCAAGAACCGCCGCAAAGCCCGGTGTCAGCAAAAGTATCATACCGTACAACAGGAGCACATACCAATTCATATTTTGTATCCGCCTGCCGATCAGGATTCCCGTCTCTGTCACAGCGTGCAGCGCCACAATATCCACCGTTGCTGCAATCCAGATCTTTCTCATATACGGACCGTGCACACCCGACAGCCACAGGCTGACAGCGCCGATCAGAAATACTGCACCGTAGATCACCAGCCGCAAAAGCATATCCATTTCCATGCTGTCAATAAATATCTGCTTTCCCCTGTCGGAGGTTTTCAAAAAATTCTCCTCCATTTGCCCTTTTCCGTAAACGGGACCGATGATCAGCCGATCCGCGTACAGGAACAAAAACAGAAACGCCACCGGAAGCATCAATAAATAGACCATTACCATAACCTCTCCGCCTCTCCCCGCAAGCAGGAAAAAGAGTAAAACCGTAGTCACCGGGATCACCGCCAGCACGATCATCCGGTACAGCCAGGAAATATATGCATTGTAATGCCTTATTTTTGTCATCATCTTTTCCCCTTCTCTACCAAGCTACGCGATCTCCGGCATGGTCAACGCTGTATTCTGCCGCATGATCGCCACACTGATCTGGAACAGGCTGGGTGTCTCAAACTCCACCTGCATCCCGGCAAACCGGTTCATATCCTTCGAAAGCGCAATTCCTTCAAATCCGAAACTGTTTGCCTGGCAGGTCAAAAGTAGCTTTCGCGCCGCCTCGGTATTCTCTTTGTCCCCCTTGACCACAATATATTTCTCTTTCAGCTCCGTCACAAACCCCTGCTCCACAATTCGTCCCTGCTCCATCAGAATACAGTAGTCTGTCACACTTTCCATGTCGGAAATGTTATGCGTAGAGAAGAACACACTCCGCTTCCCGTTTCCCTCCGCCAGATAACTGCGAATCATATCGCTCAGCATATCCCGCATCAGCGGATCCAATGGTGATGCCGGCTCATCCAGAAGCAGAATGTCCGTGTTTCTGGCAAACACAGTGGCCAGAATCAGCTTCATCAGATTTCCGTCGGAAAGCTTGGATACCGCCTTCCCTGTCTTTCCAAAGATAGAATTGTCTATCGCAAGAGACTTGCATATACCATCAAAGCGCACCGGATCAAAGCTGTCAAACAACAACCCCGCCAGCTCTTTCACCTGATCTCCCGTCCAATAGGACAGGAAATAATTCTTTGAGCCGGTGTAACCGATCCGTTCCTTGATCCCGGCATCGTTCACATGCGCCTTTTCCCCGAAGTAAGTAACCTCACCCTTATAGTCATTCCTTATCCCCGCCAGAATATTGATCAGGGTCGTCTTGCCCGCGCCGTTCTCACCGATCAGCGCTGTGGCGAATCCCTCCGGGATGTGAAGTTCCGGAATATCCAGCCTGAATTTTCCAAAGCTCTTTGCAATATTTCTTCCTGTAAGCGCATCCGCTATTTCATTTCTCATCATTTTTGCCCTCATCCTTTCACTGTCTCTAACTCCTTGAAAATTCGATCAATGTCTGCAGTGTCTCCACCAGTTCCTGATCAGACAATCCGGCGACCTCAGCGGCTTTGATTGCCTCACCCAGTGCTTCTTCCACCTTCCGCATGTGCTGCTCCCTGCGCAGCTCCGTATCCTGTGCATTGACATAAAATCCCTTGCCCTGTACCGCTGTGACTAACCCCTCCGCCTGCAGCTCCTCATAGGCCTTCATGGTGGTGATCACGCTGATCCGAAGCTCCTGGGCCAGCCCTCTGATAGACGGCAGATATTCTCCCTCTTTCATCTTTCCTGACAGGATATCACTTTTCAACTGCTCCGCAATCTGCTTATAGATCGGAATTCCGGAATTTTGTAAAAGTTTCATCGCAACACTTCCTTTTCATTCAAGCACTTAACTGTTTATATGTTATATATACACTAATATACAGCTTATGTCAATGGTCTTTTTTAAAATTTTATAACTAAAATTTATAATAAAAAACACAGCCCCGTTTTTCTTGAAGCTGTGCCTCTTTTTCGTTTGTTTTTCTGTCTATTTTCCCTTTATCTCGCCCTTCTGTCATGAGCTTTATAAAAATCAGACTTGTCCTGATACATCTTTGATTCCGCCGCTACAATCAGCTTATTGATGTCCTCATCCCGGGCATCCTGATGTGCATAGCCAATGGCCGCGTGATACCCTGCTTCCGCAATCTGTGCCTTCATTTCCTCAATCTTACTCTCCACCACATCGACCGGGCAATCCAATGCAAACGCCACATACTCGTCTCCACCCACGCGGTAAGTATCCTTTTTGCCAAACTGCTTCTGCACCACATCCGCAATATAACAGAGCATCTCATCACCTGCCTTGTGCCCCTTTGTATTGTTCAACTCATGAAGACCGTTTACATCCACATAAATACAGCAGATGGACTGTTTGTACAGATAAGGATACGCCGCCAGGCACCACTCGTAACAGTTGCGGTTATTGAGCCCGGTGAGCTGATCCGTCTCACTCATGATATGCAGCTCGTGCTCCAGCACATACCCATGGATCTTCGCCCTGTACACAATGGTCTCGGAAATAATGGCAAGCACGCCGAAAATGATAGCATCCGTCACATCCACCGAAAGAACCGAACCGCTTTTTGTCCGAAATGCCATAACAATAAAAATTGCAATATGCAGGATAAGACTCCCTGCCATCCTGATCGGTCTGTCCACAAAAATCAGCGGTACAAAGATCAGCAGTACCATAAACGTCACCGTCTGCTCCTCCGGTCTGGTGAGAGTTGCTATGGCTGTTCCGTAGAGCAGGAACACCGCTACCGCCATATAGACGGAAACATAGGTAAGCGGAGGTACCTTCCGCGAAGCCACCGACACCGCGACCTGTATCAGTGAAAAGAGCAGTCCGAATATGTACACCGGCCTCGAACTGGCAAATCCCTCCTCCACAAAGGAAAGCAGAAGCATAATACCGATCAGTACCGATGCAACCGATGCAAATACAGCCGCAATGCTGCGGTTATGCGTCTCTATCTTTTCCTTTATGCAGTGAAAGCTTTCCCTGTCTGTATCTCCGTATAATGCATAATTTTTTATTTTATTCCACATAGTCAGCCCCTCGCTGTTCGTTCTTTCCTCTTTTTCAATTATCCTGTACCAGGGTCTGCAGATCCAGGATCTTCCATTCCCCTTTTACCATTCCGTAATATACCTTAAAGTGTACCTTATCCTCCCGCATGCTGTCCCACTTCGTCAAACGCATTTTCTTCGTGAAAGAAACCTCGCAGGAGAACAGCTCGTCATTGTAGCGGATATAATGATCCACCACCTCATCCTGGAAAGACGTTGAATCATGGGAACTGTACATCCACATATCCTCTTTTCGATAGGTTTCCGCCATCTCCAGATAATAGGAATCCTCCGGGAACATTGTCTGCAGCGGTTTCACGCTGGCATGCGAGCCCGGCAGATCCCCCGAGAAGAAGTCGGTATACTGCTCAATATGCTGCAGCGCCATCTTGGAGAGTTCCTCCGGCATGGAGCTCTCCGCAAATCCTGCTACCTCTGCGTAGATCACGCCATCCTGCTCCGTCTCCTCTATTGCCGCACTTGCCCCATTCCGGTCACGGATCTCGATCACCGGTCTCTTTACAAGTCCTTCCACGTGATAAGTCAGAAATTGGGGAACCTTCACATATTCTGCCGCATAGGTGAATTCCTGCGGCACTGCTTCCTCCCCTCTCACAAGCTCTCTGTCATCTGCCGGGATTCCGTTAAAATATACCAGAAACGTATCCGGCACACTGACCTCCACCGCCAGATCCGCTTTGGGCGGGTCTATCTCCACCCGGTCTACCGCCCATTGGCTGATTGTCAGCAGTTTTAAGAACGGCTGGGCAGAAATTTCTTTCAATGTCACATGGCCAAACGGTTCCTCGTCCGCAAGCAGCTCATATTCCGGTGCGGAAGGATTCTGATATCCTCTGACCACGCGATAGGAAAGCTCTTTCCCTGCAATCTTCTGCCGCAACGCTTCCGCATGATCCTCCTGTGTTTCAAACCGTGACACGGAGATCTCCGCATTGAGATACGCTCCCAGTTCCTCTTCCGACAATTTTGTCAAAAGCCCGTCCATGGTCCGTTCCGGCTGATTCTCCTCATACTTTACCAGACCTTTTTTCACATACCCTGCCGCACACAGCCAGAAGATCACCATTCCCGCCACAAAGCATGCATAGAAGATCCAGAAGCCTGACGCAGAACGCTTTTTTCTCTTTGCCATTATTGTCCCTCCTTTCCGTCCACCACAAATCCCGTAGGAAGTTTCCATGAGGAGGTCGAATAATATAAAGTCACACTGGTCATCTCATACCGCTCGTTATAATACATTGCGGAGGAGCTGCCTCCGTCCAGATTTGCCGCATTCACCGCGCCATACTGCTGCATGATGCTCAAAAGATCCGCAGCAGTTGCACCCAAATGCCCGGAAGCGCCTCTGCCGTCCGTGACAAGCAACAGTACCATTCCGTCGGCCCTCTGGCCGATTGCCGTCCGGGGATTCGCCCCGCTGCCGTTTCCGTTGATCTGTCTGGGGTTACCGTTGATGATCAGCGTCGTAAAGTGATTGCTGTCACGATCCACTTCGTCCCGAAAAGTCACCGCATCCCGGATCTTCTCATCCTTTACCAGCTGTTCCGTATCTTTTTTCCCCATGCCGCTGACATCCTTTACCACCAGGATATCATCCTCATTGAATCCCACCAGGACATCTCCGTCTTTGGGCTCGTTGTACTGGAGTTCTCCCTCACAGACCACAATTCCCTTCGGTCTGCCGCCCCAGTTTCCCTCGGAAAAGTATTCTCCGCCGTTGACGCCGGCAACCGCGCCCGCATCCTTGACCAGATTCTCCAATGTCACTCCGTTTTTGTTGTGGTTCATGTCGGACCAGGGATAAATCGTCGCAAGTCTCACCTGCGACGGATCCTTTACCACCATCAGTTTTGCCAGATATCCTCGTCCCGTCAGTTCGATCAGTGCAATGCCGTTTTCATCAAAATCAAATTCTGCGTCATTCTCCGTTCCGTCGCCGGATACCGTATTCTGGCCGATCACGATCAGATCCTTATCAACTTCTTCCACCGTCTGCTCCAGGGCATTCCGATTCGTGATCTCCATGATCTCTTCATCCGTATAATACCAGGACGCCAGGAACTGCAGCATTCCCGTCTCCAGGATCGTCGTGACGAAGAGTTCGCTGGCCGTCCGGGAAGGTCCTTTGCAGATACAATATAGCGTATAATATAACCCGCCGAAGGTAACCAGCAAAAATGTTGTAAACACCAGCAAAAAACGCAGGATAAATCTCTTTATCTTCATTTCCGTCCTTTCTCCTTTATCGCATTTGCAAACACCCAGGTCTGCTGGATTCGGAAACTGATCAGGAACAAAGTGGTATCCACGATCACCTTAAAGATCACTTCCAGCACAGAGCCCGCATCAAACAGCTCGCTCAACAGCCAGATCAGCCCGTAGGAACACGCCGCCTGCACGACACAGAGCATATAATAGCGCACAATCGTCTGCCGCATCGGCGCTTCCGAATGAAATACCTTTTTCCGGTTCATGGTATAATTAAACAGTGACGATACCACCCTGGCAGGAAGAAACGCCGCCAGAAGCTTCAGCCATCTGGTCAGAACCGGCTCCAGCCAAAAGACAAGCACCGTAAAAATTACATAATCAATCAGACAGGACGCCGCCGAACTAAATACAAATGCCAGGATAATGCGATAAATTTTAAAAGAATCCCTGATCGGATGAAAATGTGTGGATTTATTCTCCTCTATGTACACCGTTTCGATCACGACCTCACGAAAAGGAATCTTCGCCTGCTTCAGCGCCAGGATCATCTCCGTTTCATACTCAAAACGTTCTCCCCGCACCTCACACATCATTGCAAGATATTCCGCAGGTATCGCCCGCAATCCGGTCTGCGTATCCGAGAGCCGGATACCGCAAAACAGCCGAAGCACCATACTGGTACACCGGTTTCCAAACCGGCTCTTCCACGGCACATTCGGCAGCCCGAAATCCCTGCATCCAAAGATCACTTCCCCCGTCTCAGTCATCTTCTCCGCGCAGACCCTGATATCTTTGGGCAGATGCTGGTTGTCACCGTCCACCGTCACCACGCCGCGCCCGTCAGGTCTGTGTTCCCGAATATAGGCAAACGCTGTTTTCAACGCTCTGCCCTTTCCTTTATTGACTTCGTGCACGAGCACCGTCACCTCAGGGTGCTTCTTTGCCTCCTCAAAAGGTGCCATATGCGCCGCATCACTTCCGTCATTTACGATCACAATATCGTCAAATCCCTCCGCCAGCAATCCGTTTACCACCAAATTCAGCTTTTCATCCGGATCCAGGGACGGCAGGACGACCGTAATTCCCTTCATTGCTCTCTCCGTTCCATGACTTTCGCCATATTAACATATCTTTTTCCATCTTATCATTATTTTAGAAAAAAACAACCTCTAAATCCTCTTTTCTATATTTATTTTCCGTGCTATACTGGATTCGTATTTTCCCTATACGACCGGATAAACAAACAAATAAAGAGAGGTTTTCCCATGAAATATTTTAATGTCCTGACGAGGATCCGGGCTGCTTTTTCCGCTCTGACCCTGTTGTTTCTCCTGTGCCTGTTTCGCATCCCCTGCAAAGCGCAGGAACTGACTCCGCAGACACAAAAAAGCGGTAATGCCATCTCTGTCACCGCCAAGGACAGCACGCCGATCGGCGCCGTCTACATCAAATGGAACAAGGCGGTACAGCCTTATGAACTGACTACAGATACCCAGACATTATCCTGCGGAGAGAACGGCTTCCTGCATGAATTCATCCCTCTGGATACGCCCAGCAGCACTTTGACTTTTTCTCTGCCTGCTGAAAATCCGATGGGAATTTATGAAATTCGGATCTTCTCAGACGCAGATGTGCCCGAGGACGTACAGATCTGGCAGCCGCCCTGTGACCGGGCGGATATTCTGTTGGTTTCTGCTCACTCCGACGATGAGATCCTGTTTATGGGAGGGATCATTCCCACTTACGGGGCCGAGCAAGGCGCCAAGGTACAGGTTGCTTATATGACAGAGTTCTGGTCCACCGCTCCCATTAGAGAACACGAAAAACTGGACGGACTCTGGACGGACGGACTGCGCAACTATCCCGTCTGCGGTAATTTTAAGGATATGTACGCGGCAGATCTGGAAGCCGCCGAAAAGATATATGATCTGGAAGCCATGACGGAATATGTCACCGGCCTGATCGACGAATTTAAACCGCAGATCACGGTCACCCATGATTTCAACGGCGAATACGGACACGGTTTTCACCAGCTTACCGCAAAGGCTGTTGCCCAGGCGTTGGAGCGCTCCAACTGCGAAGTCTCCAAAGCATATTTCCATCTCTATCCGGAAAACAAGATCCGCATGGACCTGAATGTACCTTTAGATTCCATGGGCGGTAAAACGGCCCTGGAAATTGCCAAAGAGGCTTACCTGAAACATGTATCCCAACAATGGTGCTGGTTCTATGTCTCCGACAGCTACCAGTACAGCTGCGCCGATTTCGGACTCTATCAGACTACCGTAGGGAGCGATACAACCGGCAGTATGCTCGACAATATCGTATTGTATGAGGAGCAGGAACGATTGGAACAGGAACGGCTGGAACAGGAAAGACTGGAACAGGAAAGACTGGAAAAAGAAAAAGCCGAACAGGAAAGACTGGCCCAGGAACAGGCAGAACGGGAAAGGCTGGAAGCAGAAAGACTGGCCCAGGAACAACTGGCATGGGAAGCGCAGAAAAAACAGGCAGATCAAAAGCGTTTGCAACATCTGCTTCTCGGCAGCTGTGTCATTCTGCTGATCCTTCTCACTTATTTTCTACTGCAACGATTCCATACGAACCGAAACAAAACATCCAAAAGGCGCCCCCGCTAAGAGGCGCCTTTTGGTTCTTTCCGTTGCCTGTCAAAAATGTACTAGAATATAATCCCCTCTGTCCACAATAGATCCCTCCTGAGGAAAACAAGGCAGGTCTACCGCATAGTTCTCTGCCTCCTGATATAAAGTTTGATTTATCAGGGGTAAAAAATCATGTCCGTGAAATCTCAAAAAAGCAATGATCTGTTCATCACTTCCAAAAGCATTCTTCCCCCAACTGATTACAGAAAGGGAAGGTGTCTGCGCCACCCATACTCCATACCCCCGATAAAACTTTTCCAGCAAATGCTCATCGATTGGATCCGTAATCCGCTTCATCCGATAGAATGTCTCGGAATTGTATGCCACATAAGCGGATTCCACGATTCCTCTCGGATTCTCCCATTCTCCTGTGAAAGAAATGGGCTTTGAAATGTCATAGTCAGCCTCAAGTTCATAAGCCACCCTAAGCAGATACTCCTTTGCACATTCGTACTTCATATAGTCAACATAAAACCAGTGATTCAGATCTGCACATTGATTCCATAAAAATACAATTGCCACTATAACGAAGATTCCTTGCAATCCCCCCGCCAGCCGGGGCTTACGGTCAAGTTTACCGGTCAGTTCTGATACAGCACAGGATGCCACTAAAAACCCAAAGCCACAAAACAGCGGCAAAAACTGAGCAGAACGATACAAAGTGGCTTTCCCTTCTACAACTGCAAGTAGAAATGCAGCCATAAAACACATGATCAGCACCGCCAATATTCTTCCGTTTTTTTGGCTGATGCTCTTCCAAATGCTATATACGAAAAGGAGAATAACCGCATACACAAAGATCCGGATTAGGTAATAGACATAACCAAATACACCATACATAACAAAAAGCCGCTTGAGGATCATCGCAAATTCCGCCCAGGCTCCCGGTTCCAGGATCCATCCCAGCAATTCTCCCATCGAACGCTGTACAGCTTCGTCCTGCAAATTGGAAAGTCCCCAGATTACGATCACGCTCTTAATGATGACTGCCCGCAATACAACACCGCACCCTGCAGTAATAGCTGCCATGCACAGTTTTCCCAGAACCTTTCGATTGCCCATGACACACTCTGCCCAAAGTATCATCAATACCCCAGTCAGCCATACGATCATAAAAGATTCATAGCATCCCAATGCAAAGGTTAACAGCAGAACAGAAAAAATCGCTTTCCTCAGATTCTTTTTCCACATTCCTTCCTGATATACGATCAAAAATTCCCTAAATCCATATAAACTGAATCCCACTGCCAGATATCCCAGCGCAATCCCGTTGTGAAGAAAATACGTGAACACCTCTGCGATCAAAGGGCAGGATAAGAAGATGCAGGAAAAGAACCAATAGCCATATCGCGGCACTTTATCGCCCAGCACAGACACGAACACGCCGCCCCAGACGGTTACCGCGATCATCAAAAGCACTACCGCGGCAAAGTCGGTAAGAAACGGTGCAAATTCCGATAAGGAAAGAAACTTATTCAATACAAACAAAACCCAGCGTCCCACTACCGCCGCCAGTCCTTCTTCAAAATAATAGGCATATGGTGTATCGTCAATTCCCATGGCAGGATGTATGATTTTGAAGCCATAACTGCAAATTGCCGTTAAAGTCAACAGGATCATATAGATTTTGTGAAAATATACTTTTCTAATGTTTGTGATCAGTCTTTCCATCATGTGCTGTCATATCCTTTCGCGCCTTGGCGAACATATTACAAAACAGAGGCTGGCGCAAAGCCAACCTCTGCCTCGGAAAATCAATCTTATTTATTCTCTGCGATAGCGGCCTGCGCAGCTGCCAACCTGGCGATGGGCACACGGAACGGTGAACAGGACACGTAATCCAATCCAATCTTATGACAGAACTCTACGGAAGCAGGATCTCCACCGTGCTCTCCGCAGATACCGATGTGAAGCTTCGGATTGACCGGTCTTCCCAACTTGATGGTCATATCCATCAACTTGCCTACACCGTTCTGATCCAGCTTTGCAAACGGATCGTTCTCAAAAATCTTCGCCTCATAGTAAGCATTCAGAAACTTACCTGCATCGTCACGGGAGAAGCCGAAGGTCATCTGGGTCAGATCATTGGTACCGAAGCAGAAGAAATCCGCCTCCTTCGCGATCTCATCCGCCGTAAGCGCTGCACGGGGAATCTCGATCATCGTACCCACTTCATATTCCAGATTGACACCGGATGCTGCAATCTCTGCATCGGCGGTTTCCACTACGATCTTCTTCACGTACTGCAGCTCTTTCACTTCACAGATGAGCGGGATCATGATCTCAGGCTTCACCTTCCAGTCAGTATGCGCTTTCTGCACCTCGATTGCCGCACGGATCACAGCCTTGGTCTGCATCTTTGCGATTTCGGGATAAGTAACCGACAAACGGCAGCCCCTGTGCCCCATCATCGGGTTGAACTCATGCAATCCGGAAATGATATTCTTGATGGTTTCCACCGGCTTGCCCTGTGTTTTGGCCAGCTTTTCAATATCAGCGTCCTCGGTAGGCACGAACTCATGAAGAGGCGGATCCAGGAAACGGATTGTCACGGGATATCCCTCCAACGCCTCATAGAGTGCCTTGAAATCACCCTGCTGGTAAGGCAGTATCTTCTCCAATGCTGCCTCTCTCTCCTCCACGGTATCGGAACAGATCATCTCACGGAATGCCGCGATACGATCCTCCTCAAAGAACATGTGCTCGGTACGGCAGAGGCCAATCCCCTCCGCTCCCAGCTCTCTTGCTTTCTTTGCATCTGCAGGCGTATCCGCATTGGTACGCACCTTCAGTCTGCGGAACTTGTCCGCCCAATCCATGACACGTCCAAACTCACCTGCGATGGTAGCGTCCACGGTCTTAATCTCGCCGTCATAAATATTACCGGTGGTGCCGTCAATGGAAAGCCAGTCGCCCTCATGGAACTCTTTACCCGCCAGTGTAAATCTCTTGTTTTCTTCGTCCATGGCGATCTCACCACAGCCGGACACACAGCAGGTACCCATACCACGGGCAACCACAGCCGCATGGGATGTCATACCGCCGCGCACCGTCAGGATGCCCTGAGACACCTTCATGCCGGTGATATCCTCGGGAGAAGTCTCCAGACAGACCAGAACGACTCTCTCGCCTCTGCCTGCCCAGATTTCCGCATCCTCCGCGGAAAATACAATCTTACCGCATGCCGCCCCGGGAGATGCACCCAGGCCCTTGCCGATCGGCGTAGCCGCTTTCAGGGCAGCGGCGTCAAACTGCGGATGCAGCAGCGTATCCAGATTTCTGGGATCGATCATGGCAACCGCCTCAGCTTCCGTCTTCATGCCCTCATCCACCAGGTCACATGCAATCTTCAATGCCGCCTGTGCGGTTCTCTTACCGTTGCGGCACTGCAGCATATACAGTTTTCCGTTCTCCACGGTGAACTCCATATCCTGCATATCATGATAATGATTCTCCAAAAGTCCACACACATCTACAAACTGCTTATATGCCTGCGGGAACTTCTCCTCCATCTGAGAAATGGGCATCGGTGTACGCACGCCCGCTACCACATCCTCGCCCTGGGCGTTGGTCAGGAACTCACCCATCAGCTTTTTCTCACCGGTGGCCGGATCACGGGTAAACGCCACACCGGTACCGGAATTCTCATTCAGGTTACCGAATACCATAGGCATCACATTCACAGCAGTTCCCCAGGAATACGGGATGTCATTGTCGCGGCGATATACATTCGCGCGGGGGTTGTCCCAGGAACGGAACACCGCACGCACCGCTTCCTTCAGCTGAACCACGGGATCCGTCGGAAAATCCTCTCCCAGCTGCTTCTTATATTCCGCCTTAAACTGCTCTGCCAGCTCTTTCAGATCGGCTGCAGTCAGATCCACGTCATAAACAACACCCTTCTTCGTCTTCATCTCATCGATGAGCTGCTCAAAATACTTCTTTCCCACTTCCATGACCACATCCGAGAACATCTGGATGAAACGTCTGTAGGAATCATATACAAAACGCTCAAACTTCGGGTCAGGATTGCCTGCGATCATCGCTGCAACCACATCGTCATTCAGTCCGAGATTCAGGATCGTATCCATCATACCGGGCATGGAAGCTCTCGCGCCGGAACGCACGGAAACAAGCAAAGGATTTTTCAGATCACCAAATTTCTTACCGTTGATCTCCTCCATTTTACCCACATATTCCATGATCTGTCCCATGATCTCGTCATTGATCTGCCGTCCGTCCTCATAGTACTGAGTACATGCCTCTGTGGTAATGGTGAATCCCTGCGGAACCGGAAGACCGATATTGGTCATCTCGGAGAGGTTCGCGCCCTTGCCGCCAAGGAGTTCTCTCATGCCTGCATTCCCTTCGGTAAATAAATACACCCATTTTTTACTCATTCTTCTTCTCCCTCTTCTCACATTGGTTTTCGTAACATAAGAATCATTCAGCACCTGTTAAATTATCTATTATGCAGATTATACCAGTATGTGAAAAAAATATCAACATCTATTCCATCTTTTTTTGCCGATATGCCCAATACTTGTTCGTCACAAAGTTTAAAGGCACTGTGATCAACAGATTCAGCCCTGCCGCCAGCACATTTCCCAGAAATTTCTCATCAAATCCATTCATACCTTTTGCAGCAAACCATTCGGCCGGGACTCCCATCCAACGGCTGATCCGCAGGATATCGATCCAGAATATGAGCAATAAGGCGCTGACAACATATCCCCCCAGATAAGCCACATACGTCTTTCCCAGCACCTTCCACCAAACTCTTTTCTCGGCCCCCTCCTGCTCCTTGAACACATACCGGTTGCTCCAGTAATAGGCATTCAGCACACTGATGGAAAATCCGATAAAGTTCGCAGGGAGATAATGCATCCTGAAATACACCAAAACAGCATAAATTCCTTCACTGACAACGGTATTGGAAACACCCACCAGGAGAAATTTTATGATCTGCCAGATTCCGCCCTCCTGGTTTTTCATTCTTCTGTGCCCCTTTCTTTTCTGCGATAAAATCGCACATATCTTCCGTCTTCCACCTGAGTATATCCAAATTCATTTTCGATATACTGCATGATCCAACTGTCCTCACGCTCCATCAGCTGTCCGTACCAGCAATCCACAATGATCACTTCCGGATATTTCTCCGGATATAACGCCCAATAGGTCAACAGTCTTTCGTCATAGCTTGTGGGATCCACAATGGAAAAATGACTCACCTTATTGTTTTGAAACAGATACGGCGAAGTACCCGCCGTTCCCACCATATTGGTAACGATCAGGCAATTCTCACCGGGTTCTACACAATCCGCAAAATCATCATACGTACAATTTGTGATATACGCCTGCATATAATTCGTAAATATGCCTGCCGCAGGACCTTTTCGTATCACGCCGCGGATTCCCAATACGGTGTTCGTGTCCGTATTTCCGGCCCGCAGGGTAAACCCTTTCCCGAATACAATACAAAAGGACAGAGAGACCAGAAGGAGCAGGATCCATTTTCTGCTTTTTTCTCTCCCCTGCTTCTCCAATGCGATGACCAGAACCGCTGCCGCAAACAGAGCGCCCAGCAGACCATGCGGGATGGCATACCACGCGACCAGATCGCTCATGTAAATTCCGGCAGCGAGTGCCAGAAAGCCCGCCCAGATTCCGGGTGCCAAACCGGTCTTGCGGGAATCTGCCTGCCGCCACACCAGAGCCGCCGCAAGAAAAAGTACGGCAAGATAAAGCAAAGGTTCCTCATATCCCTTCCGTAGAACAATCCAATAAAACAGCTGGACCAGCTCTGCTGCCAAGACCAGAAATACAGCAAACACAGGGATTGTTTTATCCACATCCGCTTTTCGCATCAGGCGATACCCAAACCACATTCCCACCCCCAGCAGACCGGTCGCAAGGATCGGAAATACACTGGTCGCTGCTCCCAGCCTAAGCGCATCCGTCCGATAATCGGCCGCAAGGGATACATCATGCGTCAGATCAAAGTTCAATACATATGACACGTTCCGCAAAAATTCAGACAGCGGCACCTTGGACAATACCGCAGCCAGCCATACAGCGGCGCACCCCACGCAGGTGCAGGCAAAAAGAGCACTTTCCCGCCAGCCGGAATGCCTGAAGATCACAAAAAGGAAAAAGAAAAATAAGATGAGGCATGCCGGATAGGCCAGCGCTTCCCCTGCCATTCCAATCCCCGCGAGAATGATCCACCCGCTTCTGTGACGGCCGATCTGTTCCGTTTCTGCCATGTTAAACGCATGCATCAACGCAAGAACCGTCACCGTCAAAAACCAAAGCTGCAGATTGGAAAACTCCGGAATCTGAATCGCTTTTGGAACCATATTAAAATAACAACACCCCAATAAAAACGCATACTCTTTGCCGATGATCTTTCGCAATGCTCCCGTCACCCAACAGGCCAGGGCAAGCTGGATTCCGGTCGTAACAAAACGCAAAAAGAGCACCACACCCGTGGTGCCTCCCGTAACCATTTGAAATAATCGCATGAGCCATACGCACACAAACGCGGAAGTCTGATGCGGCTCCCACATTGTGCCAAACAACATATCTCCCGACAGATTGCGATATGCCATGACAATCTGATATTCCTCGTCAAGCGTATAATCCGCAAAAATCATCTTGACCGTGGCCAGAATGCTTGCCATGATCAAGAGCGTCTTTATGATTTTAAATGTCCTCGTTGTCTGCTGCACTTCCATGTCCCGGAGTTCTCTCCTCATCAATGATAAACGGTGGTCTTGTCCTGGACGCATCTAAGGTCCGCCACACATATTCTCCCAGGATTCCCAGCATAGACAGGATTAAACCCGCAGAAAGCAGGATCACGCACATGAGCGAAGCCCATCCCAGGATCGGCACACCTTTGGTAAAATATTCCACCAGAACGCTGATCATCAGAACCAACGCAAACAGGTCGAACACCACGCCGATATAGGTCATAAAACGGATCGGCACATAAGAGAAACTCATCATGGAGTCCATCACCAGTTTAAACTTCTTGGCAAATGTCCAGCGGGATTTTCCCTTCTCCCTGTCCTTCCTGTCAAAGTAGACCATATCCGTCTTGAATCCAACCCACAAAACCTGCAATGTCAAACTGGAATTTTTCTCGTCCAGGCGCTCCAATACTTCAATCACCTGTCTGTCCACCAGATAACAGTCACATCCGCCCACCGGCATATTCTTATTCACAAACTTCCGAACCATGGCATAGTACATGTTGGCAAAAAAAACCTTGACCGCGTTCTCGTCCCGGGAGCGTCTGACTGCCAGCACCACTTTATTGCCCTTTTTCCAACTCTCATACATTTCCAGGATCAGTGTGGAATCCTCCTGCAGATCTGCCTGCTTGGTCACCGCACAGTCCCCCGTGCAGACACTGAGTCCCGCCAGAAGCGCTGCATGCTCCCCGAAATTGCGGGACAGCTTCACCAGCCGCACATTCTCATCCAGAGCCTTGATCTCATTCATGATCTTCCAGGAATCATCTCCCGAACCATCATCCACAAACACTAATTCGTATGGCCCGATCTGACCCAGAATTTTTTCTTTCATGTCCTGATACAGATCCATCAGCGTATCTTCATTGTAATACACCGGGATCACGATAGATATTTTACTCATGGATCAAGCCTCTCCTTTGATTTCCCGCAAATATTCTTCATAATCCCTGATATACTCCGTCCCGTCGTAGTGACGGCTGCAGAGTACCAGCAGAATAGAGTCCGCAGAAAAATCATACATATCTTTCCAAACCATAGGTGACAGATACAGCCCCATCCCCGGCTTATTCAACTCGATCACCGCGGTCTCTGTGCCGTTATCCACCTTCACCTTACTGCTGCCGCCTACATTCACCAGCAAAAACTCCGTTTCTCTGTTTGCATGCTGGCCCCGCACCACGGTATCGTCCGAGCCGTAGATGTAGAATACCCTCTTGATGTCGAAAGGAATATCCATGCCCTCTCCTTCGATCACCACAAGGTTTCCCCTTTCATCGCCCAGATCCTTAAAATAGATCAATCTATACTGTTCCTCTAATCTCATATTCACCCTCACGCAAACCGGTTTAATGCCTCGATCACGATACCCTGCTCCTCGTCCGTCATGCCGTTATACATCGGAATAGACAGCACCGTATCCGCATAATGCTCCGTGACCGGATAACTCCCCGGCTTATGTCCCAGATAGCGATAGGCCTCCGACAGATGGGGCGGAATCGGATAATGTATGATCGTTCCAATCTCTCTCCCATTCAGATACTCTATCAGTCGCTGTCTCTCCTCACAGCGGATCACATACTGATGCCACACACTGTCAGCCCGCTCTCTCACCGTCGGCAGGATCAGACTGCCATTGCGGATTTGTTTTGAATAGCGCTCCGCAAGCTTTCTCCGCTCTGCCGTCAACTCCTCCATATGGGAGAGCCGCACCCGCAAAAGTCCCGCCTGGAGCTCATCCAACCGGGAATTTGCCCCAACCACTTTATTATAATATCGCTTCTCGCTTCCGTAATTACGGTACATCTTCATATCTGCCGCAATCTTAGGATCATCCGTCACAATGGCGCCGCCATCTCCGAATCCTCCCAGATTCTTGGACGGGTAAAAGGAAAAGCATCCGATCTCTCCGAATGTTCCCGTCATTTTTCCATCAAAACAGGCTCCATGGGACTGTGCGCAATCCTCCACCAGCCTAAGATCATACTTTTTACAAAGCTCCGTGATCTTCTGCATATTGGAAGCCTGCCCGTACAAGTGCACTACCAAGATCGCCTTTGTCCTGTCTGTGATCTTCTCCTCAATCCGATCCGCATCCAGATTATAAAAAGCGTCCGGTTCCACAAATACCGGGGTCGCACCATTGATCGTGATGCCCATAACACTGGCGATATACGTATTCGCCTGCACGATCACCTCATCGCCCGCGCCGATCCCAAGAATACGGAATGCAAGCCAAAGTGCATCCAGACCGCTCGCCAGCCCCACGCAATACCTAGCGCCGGTATAGGCTGCAAACTCCTGCTCGAACGCCTCTACTTCCTTCCCCAGCACATACCATCCCGAACGCAGGACTTCCAATGCCTTCTGTTCAAATTCATCCTGATACTGCAAAAAACCTCTGTCCAAACGATTCGGTTTGATCTGCATATGGCATATCCCCTTTCTGTTTCAATTATACAAGAAATACCAAAGCGGTCAAGTTCTATTTTTTCTCTTATCTCATTTTCACCTTGAAAAAGTCCTGCTTTATGGTATAATTTTATGCGTGTGTTTTTCAACGGAAAGGAGTTTCACATGATCAGTGCAAATAACGTAACCCTTCGGATCGGCAAAAAGGCCCTCTTCGAAGATGTAAACATTAAATTTACGGAAGGCAACTGCTACGGTCTGATCGGTGCCAACGGCGCCGGAAAGTCCACTTTTTTAAAGATTCTCTCCGGCAAGCTGGAGACCACCAAGGGCGATGTGACCATCACGCCCGGCCAGCGTCTCTCCGTACTGGAACAGGATCACTTCAAATATGACGACTGTGTGGTTATGGACACTGTCATCATGGGCAACGAGCGCCTCTATCAGATTATGAAGGAAAAGGACGCCATCTATGCAAAAGAAGATTTCTCCGATGAGGACGGCATCCGCGCCAGCGAACTGGAGGCAGAATTCGCAGAGATGGACGGCTGGGAGGCGGAATCCAACGCCGCAATGCTGTTGAACGGTCTGGGCATCGACACCGAATATCACTATGCTGTGATGAAGGATCTGGAGAGCCCGATCAAGGTCAAGGTGCTGCTTGCCAAGGCGCTTTTCGGGAACCCCGATATCCTGCTTTTAGACGAGCCCACTAACCATCTGGATCTGGACGCCATCGCATGGCTGGAAGAATTTTTGATCAACTTTGAAAATACCGTCATCGTGGTCAGCCACGACCGTTATTTCCTGAATAAAGTCTGCACCTATACCGCGGACATTGACTACGGCAAGATCCAGCTCTACGCCGGAAACTACGACTTCTGGTACGAGTCCAGCCAGCTGCTGATCAAGCAGATGAAGGAAGCCAACAAAAAGAAGGAGGAAAAGATCAAAGAGCTACAGGAATTCATCTCCCGCTTCTCCGCCAACGCTTCCAAGTCCAAGCAGGCTACTTCCAGAAAGCGTGCACTGGAAAAGATCGAACTGGACGAAATCAAGCCCTCCTCCAGAAAATATCCCTATATTGATTTCAGACCGGACCGCGAGATCGGCAACGAAGTGCTCACAGTGGAGCATCTCAGTAAGACCATCAACGGGGAAAAGGTGCTGGACGACATTTCTTTTGTCATGGGACATGATGACAAGATCGCCTTCGTGGGCAGCAATGAGATTGCAAAGACCACCCTGTTCCAGATCCTGATGGGCGAACTGGAACCCGACGAGGGCAGCTATAAATGGGGTGTAACCACATCTCAGGCTTATTTCCCCAAGGACAGCACGGCGGAATTCAACAATGACCTGACCATCGTGGACTGGCTTACCGGCTACTCTCCCGTCAAAGATGTAACCTATGTGCGCGGTTTCCTGGGACGCATGCTCTTTGCCGGCGAGGACGGCGTGAAGAAAGTGAAGGTATTGTCCGGTGGTGAGAAGGTACGCTGCCTGCTCTCCAAGATGATGATCAGCGGCGCCAACTGCCTGATCCTGGACGAGCCCACCAACCATCTGGACATGGAGTCCATCACCGCCCTGAACAACGGACTGATCAAGTTCCCCGGCGTGGCACTGTTCTCCTGCCATGACCACCAGTTTGTGCAGACCACGGCTAACCGCATCATTGAGATCCTGCCGAACGGCTCCATCATCGACAAGATCACCACCTATGACGAGTATCTGGAAAGCGATGAGATGGCGAGAAAGCGCACTGTGTTTACCGCCAATAAGGAAGATGATGAGGATTGACCATGATTGACCTGCATGTACACTCCACCTGCTCTGACGGGACCTACACTCCCACCGAGCTGATAGATTATGCAATCGAAAAAAATCTGACAGCCTTTGCGCTGACCGACCACGACACCGTGGACGGCCTCGCGGAGGCTTTTTCCTATGCCGCGGCACTACAGGAAAAAGGAGAAAAACCGATTCCGGAGATCATCCCCGGCATTGAACTCTCCACAGAATATCACGGCAGAGACATCCATATCGTAGGACTTTTTATCAATTATAAAAATCGGGAATTTTCAGACTACCTGAGGCATTTTGTGGAATCCAGAGAGGAGCGCAACCGAAAGATGTGCGAACTGCTCTCCGCTGCCGGTATCCCTGTCCGCTATGAGGAATTGTTGGCGGAATATCCGGATTCCGTGATCACCCGTGCCCATTTCGCCAGATTCATGGTGGAGCACGGACTTGTCAAAAGCCGTGCAGAAGCCTTCGACCGTTATCTGGGCGATCACGCCCCCTGCTTTGTGCCCCGGGAGAAAGTGACTCCTGCCCAGGCGGTGGAGCTGATCTTAAAAGCAGATGGCATCCCTGTACTGGCTCATCCGATCCTTTACGGCATGAGCCAAGATAAGCTGGAGCAACTGGTACAGGAAATAAAAGCAATCGGCCTGATGGGCATTGAGGCAATCTACAGCACTTACACCGCTGCCGACGAAAGACAGATCCGCAGACTGGCAGCCCAATACAATCTGCTGCTCAGCGGCGGCTCCGATTTCCACGGCGCCAACAAGCCGGACATCGATCTGGGCACAGGCCGCGGAAAACTCTATATACCGGATTCCGTTTTGGAAGACCTCCGCGCTACGCGGAAAAATCTCCTGTTCACGGATATGGACGGAACGCTTTTATTAAACAACAGCACCGTCAGTGACACCATGCGGGAAACCCTGAACCGGATGACTGCCGCAGGGCATCATCTGATCCTGTCTTCCGGCAGACCTCTGCCCAGCATTCTGGAAGTCAGGGAAAAGGAACATATTGCCTATCCGAATATGCTCATCCTGTCCAACAACGGCGCACTGGTCTACGACTGTGACCGTGACGAAGCCATTTATGAAAACCGGATTGCCCAATCGGACATCGCATATATCATTGCACAGGCCGAATCACGGGGGCTCCATATTCATGGCTACACCGCCAAGGAGATCGTCTGCCATGGCATGAATGCGGAGTTGGCTTTCTACACCAGCCGGATCCACATGCCCTTAAAATGTGTGGAGGATATTGCCGCGGCACTGCCTCAGGGTAGTTTTAAACTGCAATGCATTCATCTGACCGACAGATCCGTGTTGGAAGCTTTCAGAGAAAGCCTTCTGGACTACTGCGGAGACCGCATCCAGATGATCTTTTCCAACGAACAATACCTGGAAATCCTGCCCGCAGACGCCGGCAAGGGAAATGCCCTGCGCTTTATCGCAGATTTTCTCCATGCCCCTCTCTCCCACACCTTTGCGGCCGGAGACGCAGAAAATGACATCTCCATGCTGCAGGCTGCAGGCACCGGGATTGCCATGGCAAACGCCCAGGAAGCAGTAAAAAAAGCCGCTGACATCATCACCCAAAAGAGTAATGATGAAAACGGCCTCATAGAAATTCTGGATCGATATTTTCAATAGATTAAAATGTCAGCCCTCCACGATCAGGTATCTTCCGTCTCCCACATCGAACACCTCGTCGGCGTCCAGGATTTCATCGTCAGTGGCTCCCTCCATATCAATACCTTCCTCATCAAAGTATTCCATGATCTCAGACACGGAATCTACAACCACTGCCATGCAATCCTGCAAAAACTCGTCCGCCTCATCCAAGGTCTCCGCCACAGGCTCCGGGAAAAGCTGCTCCTGGTTCTCCAGAAAACACTCCAGTACAGCATCATCGAATTCACGCATAGGCAACCCTCCTTTATACACTTCTCTTACCTATAATCTATCAATCCGTATGCCTGCTGTCAACAGGATATTCAAGGTTTTTGGAAATATTTACTCAGGCAATGGTATAAACTCATAAAATGTTATTCTGTCCAGATCAATGTCATAAATCCTGCTGTCATGTCTTGCCTGATCCGGATTCCAGTAATACACTTTGATCTGATTGGTTTCCGGCAGATACTCCCCATACACGATCCATATTCCTATGTTTGCTTCTCCGGGTGCCTCATATGCGGCTTTGATCTCATCCTCCAGGAGATCACACCCGGAGCCCGTCATCACTTTACCGTCCTTTTCCCGATAGATGAGCAGATCACGTCCGCCGTCTCCGGAAGCTACAGTATCCGCAACCATTTCATTTTTGCCATCTCTGTCCAGATCTACGAACCAGACACTACCACCGATGTTGCCGCCCCAGGATTCCGCCAGCTTTTCACCGGTCCGGGCATCATAAAAATAAATGCGCTGCCCAAGAAGACCATTGCTTTCCTTCACACAGAATATGCTCCGCCCGTACAGATTTTCCGTCGGATATTCCACCGTGTATTCACAGGTATGCCGTTTCCAAATGTATTGGTAATAGTCCTCCAGTGTATAAGCGCCCTCCCGTTCTCCCAAAAACACATTTCCGGTTTTGGTCTTCACATAACTATCCAATACTGCATCGCAGGCGATAAACAGCTCCGAGCCCTCCTCATAATGAGAAATGACTTTTTGCAAAGCAGGGATAACTTCTGTGCTGTTCTGAAATGTATACGCCTCTCCCTGTTCCTGCTCCCGTAAAATTCCTCTCACAACAGACTCTGCGGCATACGGGAATGCTCCCTCATACTGCTCCCTGATAACAGGCATATCTCCCTCCCAACGCAAAATCTTCACTTCATAAGCCGCTTCGCCGGATATTTCATAACAATTTCCGGCAAGCAGAAATTCCTGTCCGTCCTCTTTTACCAGAGCTAAGATCCCGTTCGCGCTGTGGGATGCGGCATAGGATTGTTCAAAAAGCATCTTCCCCGTAGCACCGTCCGTCACTCTCGCGACCACCACTCCGATATAGTCGGCAACACGCTCCTCATAACTTGTCTTTATGGAACCGCCCTCCGCCTCATAGCTGTCGTCATAATACAGCACCAGCTGATCTTCCACTCCATCCCCCGTCAGATCAACGGAAATATTCCGTATCACCTCAGACAGCTCTGCCGCCTCAATTGCCTTTGTCCCCGCATCCTGGGGAATCCAGATACCATCCTCCCCGCCGTATCGTACCATCTGAATATCCCATTTCAGGTCTCCGTTTCTTGCTCCGTCTGTTGTATGCGCCGGCAGCAAAATACTGCATGCCGCCACATCCCCGCTTACCGCTGCGTCAACCTGCGCCTCGTTGGGATCAAGGTGCAGCAGGGTATATGCCGCCGATCTGGGATTCCCTAATGTCTCAAAGTAAGCGCTGTCATGCGCTCTGTAGCGCGCTAACAGGGCGTCTCCCTGTCCGTTTTGGATATAATTCAAAGCTGTGTTGTTGATGCCGAACAGATATGCCTCCCCATAATCGCTGCCATCCGCGATCCTATCCTGCCGGATCATTCCTTCCTCCACCACGACCGCGTCCTCGCCGCTCATCCCCAGGCGAATCCTCTCGGTGCGGACACAAATGACCGGAGCCGTATCGTAAGCATAATAGTTGATGATCCCATGTCCGTCGCCCATGACCGCGATCTGATAAGGCACAAAACCCGCATCCTGCTCCGGCATAGGCCATGGGTTGTCAGACAGCGTACCTTTCATCTGCGCCAGGACTTCCTCCGTACAATGCATGGATATGGTATCCCAATCCCGCTGTATTACCGCTTCCGCCCATACGGATGCCTCCGCAGTAAAATCTATCTCATCCAATCCCTTATCCTGCTTTTGGGTGGTCAGCATTGTAACCGCCACGGCGATACAGGCTATGATACCGACTGACACGATCCAAAACGCGGGTTTTTTATAATCCCATACCGCTTTAATGCGCTGTTTTACTCCCACCTCTCCGAACGCCAGCGGACAGGCTGAAAACCCTGCGCCTCTGTTGCTGCACTTTAAGAGTGTCTCCATGTAGTCTTTCACTTTGTTTGTAGCCAGCCTGCGGATCACCCGCTCATCACAGGCAAACTCGATATCCCGGCTGAACAGAATGTATGCCACCCACAGAAGGGGTTGAAACCAATAAATCGACAACAACAGAAACCCCAGCGGTTTCCAAAGGTGATCCAAATTCCTGATATGCGACTGCTCATGCGCCAGGATCAGCTCATATTCCCGCTCCGTCAAGACATGTTTTCCTTTTCCCGAGGACGGCAGATAGATGACGGGCCGCAGGATTCCCAAAATAAACGGCGTGTCTATGCCATCCGTCAGATAGACATCCGCTCCACGCTGTCCGATATCAGCGTGACCATCTATGCCGGCTCTGTTTTTGCCCTCGTCGCTCCCTCTATATGACATATATGGCATGCGCACAGATACTTTCTTATGCAAAGAAAGAACGCTGAATAAGGCATACAGAAGCATTCCCACAACACCTGCGGCCCACACATAACTGAATCTAGTTGCAATTTGCCCAACCGACAGGGAAGTGTTCACGGCAGCCTGCGTGTTCTGCGCCTGTAAATCCTGCTCCGTCTGCAAATCCAGCGTTTGCGGATCCTGTTCCTTTGAAAGATTCTCCGCCTGTTCCCATGATGGTTGTTCCTGCAATTGCGTCTGCGTCTCCTGCAATTGCACCTGTGTCTCCCGCTGCCGTGCCGGTGCATCCTCGTTTGCAGATAATCGTTCTTCCTCTTGCACCTGCCGACGATCCTGCATGTGGATCAGCCCCTCGGGAATGAGTGACACGCCAGGCATCAGACTGTATCTGCTTTCAATAGAAAAGGGCAGGATCAGCCGCACCGCCACCAATCCCCACAGGATCAGCCGTATTGCCCCGGGTACTCTCATTTTTCCAAAAACCAATCGAAGAATGATCACTACAAGCACCATCCAGCCTGCCATCATCCCCATATTCAAAATCAGTAACATCATACGTTCCATCTGACTCCCCTCCACACATTTGTCACTAATACATGTCTCTATTTATCCGTCGTATGCCACAGCCCAAACAGCACTTTCCATCAATCCCGCAGACGATAGCTTTTCTTACTGCACTATACCTTCACGGCTGCCGCAGTGATCTCTTACCCCCCATAATGATCAATCATATTGCGTATCTCCTTCAAATCCTCTATGCTCAAACTCTTCCGCGATGTGAACGCTGCAATAAAGGCAGGCAGAGAACCCGCAAAGGTATCCTCCACAAACTGCTCGCTCTGTCTGGCATAAAACTCCTCTCTGGAGATCACCGATGTCACTGTCCCGCCGTCATTTTGAAAAATGCCTCTCTCACACAGTTTTTTCAAAACAGTGTATGTAGTGGATTTCTTCCAATCCAGCTCCGCCCCGCACAACTTCACCAGCTCCCCCGACGTAAGCGGTTCCTTGTCCCAGATCAGATCCGCAAATCGGCTTTCTACTGCCCCCAGCTTCCATTCTTCCATAACAAATGCTCCTCTTCTATCATCGGTTTTCATTTACAGTTCCCGGTCATACTTACGGTCTATATTTCCTCCAATTGGTCTATTCACTATAGTCCTCATGCTTTAGTCTATCACATATAGACCTTTATGTCAATATGATTTCACTCCATTTTTACATCCATTTTTATTGTTTCTTTTTGGTTGTTTCAACAATTTCATCCCTGTTATGATTTTTTCGCAATAAATGCTATTGCATATTTTTTTGCACATATTTCTCAGTTATACTTCTTCAAAACACGTCCCTAATGGTGTATAATGAATTTAAGTGGGAACAACCCAAAAACTATACATGGAGGGAAATGCAATGAATAATTATGACTCAACAGATACTGGCAGGACATCCGGTAGCATCGCCACCAAAATGGTGTTTGCGATGTTCGGTCTGGTGCTTGCGGCATCTGTCATTCTCGGGGTGATATCCATCTATTACCTGCGAAGCAACATGAAAAACAGTATTGAGACCTATGAAAACGCCATGCTGGACGGCTACAAGACTGAGATCAAATCTCAGGTACAGGCATCCATCGCCATCGTTCAGGGATATTATGATAAGTATCAAAATGGCGAGCTTACCGAGGACGAGGCTAAGCAGTTAGCCCGCGATACGATCAGGGCTATGCGTTATCGCGATGACGCCTCGGGTTACATGTGGATCGATGGAACAGACTATACCCTGGTAATGCACCCAATCCTCCCCGATCAGGAAGGAAATAACCGTTACGATCTGACCGACCAGAACGGCGTAAAGATCATTCAGGTTATCATGAAAGCGGCACAGTCAGGCGGCGGATACAATGAATTTTACTTTACTAAGGCAGACGGCGTTACCGTCGCGCCCAAGTTAGCATATTCCGAATTGTTTGCCCCCTGGAACTGGGTGATCACCACCGGAAACTACACAGATGACATGACTGCGGAAATGGAAGTCCAGGAAGCGCAGATCAACGGTCGATTCCGCACCATGCTGATCTCCTTTATCCTCAGCGCCATTGTCCTCCTCGTTGCCGCAGGCGTGATCGCACTTGTCTTCGGCAGAAGGATTGCCGACGGTATCATCCGGGTAAAGGACGAACTGGTATTGGTTGCCAAGGGCGATCTCTCCTTCCAGATTGATAAAAGTCTGGAGAACAGGGGCGACGAGGTAGGCATGATCGCGCGCTCTGTGAAACAGCTGATCGAAGGGCTGAAAAAGACCATGTATGACATCAATAATCAGAGTAAACAGATCTCGGACACCAACCAGAACTTCATACAGCGTTTCTCTGAGATCACAAGCAATGTAGAGAGCTCCAACAACGCCATAGAAGACATCGCACAAGGCAGCTCCTCTCTGGCTGATGAAGCCGCAAACGCAGGCACACAGGCCGCTGATATTGCCCTGGTCATTGAAGAAAACGCACAGAGTATCGACAAGCTTGAGGATACCATCACCCGCATGAACAAACTGGTCGAGGATTCCAGCAATGTCCTGACCGCATTGCTGCAAAGCAACAAGGTCAGCACCCAAAATATTGATACCGTTTCTGAACGGACGAACCTGACCCATGACTCCGCCTCAAAAATCCAGGAGGCCGTTGTGCTGATCCAGGATATTGCGGAACAGACGAATCTGCTCTCCCTGAATGCTTCCATCGAGGCAGCACGAGCCGGGGAAGCCGGAAGAGGGTTTGCTGTGGTGGCTGAAGAGATCCGCAAGCTTGCAGATGACTCCGCCAACAGCGCCGAGAGTATCAACGGAATCGTGCGGGAGCTCATTGATAACTCCAATGAGAGCGTGGAAAAAATGGCGCAGGTTACAAGCGGTGCAGCCGAGCAGCGCGAGCAGCTGCAGCATACAATGGAAAGCTTTACCGCATTGAGAGCCGGTGTGGGTGAGGTTGCCGATGTGTCAGCTGAAATTCTTTCACAGACCAAACGCCTGGAAACGCAGAAAGATGTCATTGCCAACGTGATCGAGCAGTTTGCCTCCATCTCAGAGGAAAATGCCTCCAGCACACAGCAGACAAGCGCAAGCATGCAGCTGTTGACGCAGGTTGTGGAAAATTGCAAGAACGATACTTATGAACTGGACAGACTTTCCAAGGAACTGCTGGGAGATGTGGAGAAATTCAGGATCTAAAACCAAACCCATCTGCTCAAGTCAGCACACGCATTATATGTGACAGGATATCCAGAATACATAGCGCCTTCGGATACTTAAAACCGAAGGCGCTTTTATTATTTGCCCTATCACTCAATCTCAAATTCCCCCGAGAGCAAAAAAATCTTTCCACCCTCGATGTCCGGTCAAAAGCTTTTTACCAGTCGGTAATGTCCGGGAGGCAATGTGCCGTATCGATCCTCCCAAGATACATCTCCCACCTTATGCAGCTCTCTCGGTTCATAGATTCTTGCCTCCATGGTAATGGAAACCGTTTTCCCCACAATCTTATACCATCCTCCCTCTCTCTCAGTTTCCAGCTATCCCAAACAGTATCAGCCAAATAAAAAACTTTCGGAAAAACCGGGCACTATGCCGCACAAGCTCAGCCCTTTTCAAACACCCATGCATTCTTGATTTCATCCGCAAATTCCTCCATACTCCACTCTCTGTTACTGAACTCTATATTGTTGGGATCATTGATCCGAATCTTACCATTCTCCCCACCGCATAGCACAATGAAATGCCCGCCCAGGGTAAAGGTTCCGGCGGACATGCTGCAAATCACCGGATTGCCCTTCTTCAACTCAGCGAGAATTGCCGATCTGTCCGTCCCTACAGTGCGGCAGATCAACCCATAATCTCCGGCAAAACCGGCGAAAAGCGCCCACTTCGTCCCCGTGCCCGCCAGATAATAATCGCTCTTCATCGCATAAGCCGCAACCATAGCCGGAGTAAAGCGCTCGTCCTGCGTCAATCCCACTGCCACCATTGCCAGACAGGTCGGCGCACAGCCACAGATCCCGATATTACTGTCTCCGTAAGTTTCATACCCCCATCTGACATCCCATTGCATCAGTAGCGGAATATCCTGTTCCAGTTCTTCTTTCTTAAGCGCTTTTTGTTCCGGCACGGTGTAAGTGCCTGTCCCATAGGTATACAAGAAATGAATCAAACCTGCATTTCCCTCCGCGCCCTCCACCTTATTCTTCGGAAACAATGCTTTGTGCTTCTGCAGCCACTTATATTCTGATTGTATATCAAGATTTTTGCCCTGTAAAGCGATCTCTCCAAGCCATCTGCTTGTACTACTGTCGTACCCAAACCCATTCTTAGTCCTCTGACCATCCCCGTCTCTTACTGCGATTTCAGACGAAACCAGTCTTTCAGCTTTTCCCGACACTTGTTCCGCCCCCTCCGCCAAGGCAGAAGCATTCCCACTTCCACACAACAAAAGGACAATCACTGCAAGCAGGATCAACTGCTCTATCCGGAGCAGAATTATTTTTCTCTGATATCTTCTTTTAATGCTTTTTGTCTTTTCCATTTGATTTCTTATTTGAGCGCCTGTCTGAGTACCCGTTTGAGCGATTATTTGATTTCTCATAGTCTGTTTTCTTATTGTATGTTTTCCTGTCTGCTGCTTTGATCTGCTTTTTACGCGATTTCCACCTTGATTTTCTTTTGTTTGCTGTATTTCCATAAATGCTTTTTCCTCTTCTTATGTTATAACATGCTCTAATACAATCTCTACTAAATATTGTCCTGACTAAGCGCACTGTTCGCCGTGAAGCACTCCCCATAAATGTTTCATGACAAATCATTTAGTCCCAATCGCTTGATGTGAAATTTTTCACATTCAACCATAGACTTTCTATGCTATCTCTGTTAAAATATAAAAAAATATGAAACATTTTCGGAGCCAGTCTCACAGACAGAAAGTCTCTCACACCTGATGAAACAATTTGGGGGATACATAATCATGGAACAAATAAACCAAACGAATCAAATGAAAAAAATCGGAAGGCAAATGAGCCTGTTGATGGGCGTAACCCTGAGTTTCTTTTTATCGCTCACAGGTATATTAAGCTCCGGTCAGTTTACTTTTCCCGGATTTTTGATCAATTTCCTCATCAGCTCTGTCATCAGTCTGATCATCGGTTTTCTGGTACCCATGAAAAAGGTGAATGACAGTCTTGGCGCAAAACTCGGTCTCAAGCAACACACCTTAAAGACCCGACTGTTTGAATCTCTGATCTCCGACCTGATCTATACACCCATCATCACACTGGTCATGATCACACTGGCACACCGTAACGCCACCTCCCACGGAGCACGAATTCCCTATGTTCCTATGCTGTTAAAAGGTATACTTATCAGCATGGCGGTGGGATATGTACTCATTTTTATCTTTATGCCACTGTTCATGAAGCTCGTTATGAAGCATAACATGCCGGAGGCACATTAAGCGCCTGTTAAGATATAGCGGCTTATCCTTCGCCCTGTCTGGGATATTTGTTCCGCAATCCTCCCTTTTTTACCCTTACTTAAGCTTTCTTTTTATTCCTTATATACATTAGACGTTCAAGACCGTCCAAAAGTTTCTTGCTTTTTGAAAAAAATTGAAAATTTTGGCGAAACGCCGGATAATCTTAGGATAATAGCTCCTACAGCCACAAATCATATTGATATTCTGTTTTCTCCTCATTGGAAGCTCTGTTCTTGCGCACCCTGTCTGCGTCAGTCAGCTTCATTCCCAGCTTCTCCATAACATGGCGGGAGCCGAGATTCTCCGCATCACAGTGTGCCGTAAAGTGCCTGAGTCCTAACTGCTCTACCGAGAAATCTACCAGCGCCTTTGCGGCTTCCGTCGCAATCCCCTGATGCCAGTACCGCTTGTCGATGATCCAGCCAAGCTCCCCCGTCTGAAAATCGTCCTCCATGTAAACGCTGACAGAACCCACATTCTGCCCCTCAAATAACACGATAAATTCATAATATTCCGGACGCGGCTTTCTCCATTCAAGCTCCGCCTTCCGCACAAATTCTACCGTCTCTTCCCAGGAATCGTGGGGCAGAAATAACATCATTTTAGCATTTTCCCCGTCCGATATGTAGGCATGGAGGGATTTGGCATGTTCCATTTGCAAAGGCTGGATCATCAAACGTCTGGTTTTGATTTCTGATTTAATTCCCATCTTTGTTTCCATGTTAGTGTCCACCTCACTTCTTCCCCTGCTCATATTCCGCTATCCAATATTTATCCTTTGACAAAAGATACCCGCATCATCTTTTCCATGTCTGCTGCCTTCCCTCGCATCTCACCCGGCAGTCCCATCCACAAATGCCAACACCTCTGACGGATGGGAAATGATCGCATCCGCATGGGCACCCTCCAACTCTTCCCTTGTGCGGAAGCCCCAAAGCACTCCTACAGTGAACGCGCCTGCCCCTTTTCCGGTCTTCATATCCGTGGCAGTATCCCCCAAATACAGCACCTCCTTGGGCTTCACCTGCAGAGTCTCCATAATGCGGATTGCCCCTGCCGGGTCCGGCTTGATGGGTACACCGTCCACCTGTCCCTGAAGCACATCAAAACAGCCCTTGCCAAAAAGAGTTTCGATCACGCGTATGGTCTCCGCATGGGGCTTATTGGAAAGCACCGAAATCTTCAGATTCCTCTGCTTCAATTCACGGATCAGTTCGGGAATCCCCTCGTAGGGCGTCACCTGATACATACAGTCCTTGGCAAAAATCTCTTTATACCGGGCAAAACAGCTGTCAAAATGAAGGCCTTCCTTGTCACCGCCTGCTGCCAACGCCCGCCTGATCAGATTAGCAGCTCCGTCGCCCACAAAATACTTATAATCATCCTCCGCAAAAGGACCGAACCCCTCCGGTGCAAGGGCTCGGTCTGCACAATATTTGATACTGTGAATGGAATCGGATAACGTGCCGTCAAGATCAAAAATCACTGCTCGAAACATATTTCTGCTCTCCTTCTATCATGATATCCCCATTTTAACAGATATTTTCCATCGTTACAAGAGACACCCCTCTGTTGCGACCCAAGACATTTTGCCCGAAAAAGCCGTATTTTCGGGACGTCACATTTTGTTAACAGGCAAACTATCCATTTTTCTTTTCATCAGTTGAAATCTTTGATAACATAATCCATACCGAGAGGAAAATCAATATTGTCAGGAGGAATTGTCTATGGCAGAGTTTGGAGAGAACCTGCGTGAAGCAAGGCAGAGGAAAGGAATAACCCAACAAACAGTAGCAGACCAGATATTTGTTTCGAGACAGGCTGTTTCGCAGTGGGAATCGGGAGCCCGATACCCGGACTTATTGACAGCAAAAAAACTATCCGAATATTTGGATGTACCCCTGGATCATCTTTTATCAGCGGAGCAGCTTGAAGAATATCCGGAGTGCTCGCCTATTATAGAGACCGCGCACATGACCGGTATACAGACCTCTCTATATACTGTCCTGTCTGTGCTCTATTTGATTCAAAGCGCCTTTGCAATATATGCGACAAATGCGACCGCCATTCCCCGGACGGCTATGGTCATTTCAGCAGTACAGATGATCTTTTTCTTAGTTATGACCGGATTTTCTGTGCTTGGCACCGCACTTGCAATCAAGGGAAAATTGACCCCCCGACTGGCAGGTTGGATGATGATTTTATTTTTTGGGGTAGAAATAGTCAAACGATTCGGGATTGCATTAATGATCTCCTCATGGGACTTCGCCACACTTATTTTTTGTGTGATTCTGTTGATTGGATGCGGCGTTTCAGCCCAATACTTTTTTGACCGGAAATGCCTGAACCCGGCACCTGCAATCACGGTTTATATAATCTTTATCCTAATCAATATTGCAAGTTTTCTCATTGTGCTTGCCACATTCCGTATTCTCGGAGAGATAGAGATATTTCAAATCATCCTCGGATACATATGCAACATGCTTACAGCGGCACTTGCTATTGGGCAGGCGCAAATTCTGAAGAAAAAACGCCAAATGGTAAACAATGAGCTTCTCAACAGCGAGCTTTTAAATGACAAACTTTCATAAAGGAGGATTTTCTATGCGCAGAGTATTCTTTTTGATTCAACTGATGTTGGTACTGGTTCTATGTGGTTGCGGTACGAAAAACAAACTTCCCGACAATCCTACAATCTTTGAACAAATTGAGAACCCTAACGGCTATGTTTGTTTAATGACCGCTGACAAAATTTATGTTCCCTACTGCCCACTTGAAACCCAATATCTCGGTGACTGCATCGGTTACTACGATACACCTGCCGACGAATACACAGATGCCACGAGAAATTATGTGTTTACTTTCAAAGGATATTCTCCCGATGAATGGATCATTAACACCATTGGTCTCAATAACTGTAATGAGGGGATGATCATGCGCGAGATCAACACCGTCAACATCCCGGATGGGCTTAGTTCAGAATATGAGTGGAATCACTGAAAAGCATTCCTCAATCCCGTCACCTGTAATCCCGGTTTCCTGCCGCATATTCATTCATGCATACATCAATCACATTGCGGTGCGGGGCGATCAGCGACTCTTCATAATGGCACTGCCACTGCACATTCTGTACGATCCTTCCGTCCACAATGCCGTCAATGGTATCGCCATCCTTGAACTCGTCATCGCTTCCCAGGCGGTAGGAAGCCATATTTAAGGCATGAGTGACCACCCAGTTCGGATCCATATCATGAAAATGATACTGCTGATCCTCCAGATACAGCACGCTCAGCCCCAGCGTGTCCACCACATGGTCATTGGTGCCGTTTATATTGAAAAGCCGTGCATTCACCGCGAATTTGATATAGCGATCCAGCCCCTCTACCTCACTGTTTCGGATCATATCCGCAGGCACCAGCTTCTTCGAACTCATAAAGTGTACCGCTTCACATTGGGGATAAAGCTCTAATAGCGCCTCCAGATAGTTCATCAGCATATTTGCCCTCACCTGGGGCGGCAGTGCGCCTCCCATCATATCCATGGCCATCACCTTGTATTTGCATTCCTCCAGAGTGTGCTCCCCCTTATCCTCGTAGTCCCACCACTGCTGCTTTTCAAACTCATCAAATTTCGCAGACTCCAACTCATCGCATTCTGTGATAGAGATCATAACAGGCACTTTTTTCGCATCCGCAAATTCACCCAGATACTCCTTCGCAGCAAAACTAACAATCGTTGTCCTGTCCCCAATCTGCTCCACTTCCCCAAGATGCTTTGTCAGGACTTCCTGCATTTTCCTCTCATCAGGCTGATCACATTTCTCCCGCATCAAAAACTGCATGACAAAGGGCGCACCGGGACGAATGATCGCATCCGCACCGGATTGCTCTTCCTGCGGCTTCGCCTTTTTGTTTTTTCCAAACAACATTTTCCTTCTCCTCCTGTTATCTACTCCAGACGCATCTTTTTCAATTCCTGATATACTCTCCCCACAGGCAATCCCACCACATTGTTGTAGTCCCCCTCGATTCCGGTGATATAACGGGCACAAAATCCCTGGATACCATAAGCCCCCGCCTTGTCCAACGGATCGCCGGTAGCCACGTATTCGGCGATCTCTTCCGCAGTCATGGAAGCAAAATGCACTTTCGTACACTCATAAAAAGTATGTGTCTCGATAGCGTCACCCACAGGGTCTTGATAGGCAAACGTCACTCCCGTATATACCTCATGCGCCCTGCCGGAAAGCATGGTGAGCATACGCACCGCATCCGCCGCATCCCGGGGTTTCCCGAGTATCCTGCCGTCACAGGCCACGATGGTGTCTGCGCCGAGCACAAGTCTGTTATCTTTGCTTTCCTCTCTGCCCAAGAACAATCGAGCCACAGCCTCCGCCTTTTGTCTGGAAAGCTCCTGCACCACTTCTTCCGGCACGGTGGAGGTCACTCTCTCCTCCACCTCGCTCACTTTCACCTCAAAATCTAAACCGATCTGCTGCATCAGCTCCCGCCTTCTGGGAGATGCAGACGCAAGAATGATATGTATGTTATTCATTGTTACACCTTTTTTCGAGATAATGTTTTATTACGTCGATGAATATCTTTATCAAATATTCCCTCTTTGACATAATTCTTATTGAAATAGGCAATTACCCCTGAATGTTTACTTGAGTCAAACCCATCCATAGCAGTAACCGCTCTCAAAGCATGAAAAATGGCATAATACGATCTATTGATAGACGATTTGTATTGTCCAATCTCCTTAAGAGCAATCGCACTATCCAAATCCTCAATTGCTGTCTGTAATCAATATTTTGATAATTCAGTCAGGCTGCTTTCCACAGTACAATTCCCTCCTTCTTCACATTTCGATAAAACGGTGAGACAGTGCCCCACTTTTCAAAGGTATCTTCTTCTATATCAATAACCGAAAAAACCTTGTCGTACTTCAAATTTAAATCAACGACAAAATCTGAAAGCTTATCTTCACCTTTAGCATCTAATGGTGACTTCAATATAATCGCCACATCCACGTCTGATTCCTCCGTATGCGTGCCTCGCGCTACAGATCCATATACAATAATACTTACCACTTGTCCGCTTAAAGCATCAAGTATTCCATTAATTAAATCCTCGGAAAAAAAATCTATATAGTTCATCATCTCTTTCCTCCTCTATTAAAGTTACTCCTTTAATTTTATCCTTGAAAAACTATATATTAATAACTCCCTTACATTTAGGAAACATGGAACAACCATAAAAGTTTCTTCCTGAATTCTCTCCTCTTTTGGCAGTCCGCATAACCATTTTAGCCCCACACTTAGGACAATTAGGTGCATTTTCTCCCATTTCATCTACATTAACATCCACTGTGTTATCTGTACTTATTCCAGATATGCTTAGCATCTCCCGATATTTTAATGTATAATCCACAGGATTATTCTGAGTTTTTTCTGCAAAAAAACTTGCCAATACCTCCATTTGTTTCTCTGACATGGTTTCTGCATCATCATCTCGATCCGTTGATTTTATATACTCTACCAACTGATCTGCGCGGATTACCAAACTTTTAATCTCTTTCTTGGCAAACTTATCGTTTAGAACCGTTTTGGGATTTGCAAGCACAACAATGGACCGATAATTTTTATCAAATCCTTTTTCAAATAAAGTTCTGGTAAGTATATTTGTCTTTTCTTCCATCCGAATTGCCTTTATCAGCTCAAGATGTCTGTTGTTTTGCGTAATAGGCGAATATATACCCTCTTTGACTATCTTTTTCCCATAAGAAAAACTTCTGATAAAATTGCCTTTATTATCAATCTCTATATTGCCATATAGATTTTTACACTCCATAACATATATATGTTTTTTGGTAATTACAAGATAATCTATCTGCGCGGATAAACCATTATGTACCAAATATAAGTCATGTAAAATATACATAGGAATATGGCTATTCTCTAATTCAAATTTAATCTGCTTTTCGCCGTAGATTCCTGCTTCAACCAGCTTTATTTCCCGTTCAAGCATTTCATTTTCTTCTGAAAGCTGGCTTTGAATCTCTTTCAGTGCCTCTAACTGCTTTTCTGCCTCGCTGTCCTCTTTCATAAAAACCGGACCTGTCATTTTGTCAAAAAAAACCATTTCTTTCAATCCTCCCGTCTCTCTGCCGGCGTGAATGTCCGCTTGTGCTTCACATCCTGAGCTGCCGTGAGCTTCGCCGCCTCTTTCGCCTTGGCCACAGCTTCCGCCGCGAACTGCGTCTGAGCGCAGATTGCCTTCCTGCCTCTGCCGTCCACCTTCTCATAGCTGCCGTCCGGCTGCAGCACAGCCGCCTTCAGGGTATCCGCCAGCTGCACGGTGAGCACATGCCAAAGCTCCTCCCGCAGAGCAGGCTCCTCCACAGGGAACAGAATCTCCACGCGCCGATCCAGATTTCTGGGCATCCAGTCCGCACTGCCGCAATAGAATTCCGGATGTTCATTGTTTTCAAAATAGAAAATGCGGGCGTGCTCCAAGAATGTTCCCACAATGGAACGCACCGTAATATTCTCGCTGACACCGGGAATTCCGACCTTCAGACAACAGATACCTCTGACGATCAGGTCGATTTTCACCCCTGCTGCCGCCGCCTCATAAAGCGCCGCCATCACATCTCTGTCACAGAGCGAATTCATCTTGGCGATGATCCGCGCCGGGCATCCTTCTTTGGCATACTTTTTCTCCCGTTCGATCAAGTACAAAAACTTCTCCTTCAACCATAGCGGCGCTAAAGAAAGCTTGTTCCAGAATAGCGGCTCGGAATAACCGGAAAGCATATTAAACACAGCGGTCGCGTCCTCACCGATGGGCTCGGAACAGGTGAGCAGTCCCATATCGGTATAGAGTTTTGCCGTGGCGTCATTGTAATTGCCGGTGCCCAGATGGACATAGCGGCGGATGCCGTCCTCCTCCCTGCGCACCACCAGCGTGATCTTGGAGTGGGTCTTCAACCCAACCAGGCCATAGATCACATGGCAGCCTGCTTTCTCGAGTTTTCTCGCCCAGACAATATTATTCTCCTCATCAAATCTGGCCTTCAACTCCACCAGCACGCTGACCTGCTTGCCATTCTCCGCCGCCTGCGCCAACGCCGCAATGATAGGCGAATTACCGCTGACGCGGTACAGCGTCTGTTTGATCGCCAGCACGTTCGGATCCACCGCCGCCTGACGGATAAATTCCACCACCGGCGTAAAGGTCTGGTACGGATGATGTAAAAGGATATCACCCTTGCGGATCTCCTCCAGAATATTGCATCCGGTCGGAAGCTGTGGCACTGCCTGCGGCACATACTTGGGATCCTTCAGGTGTTCAAAACCTTCCAGCCCGTACAGTTTCATCAGCACTGTCAGATCCAGGGGACCATCAATGGAATAAATATTCTCGTCTTCCAGCGAAAGCTCCTTCTCCAGGAACTGCAGCAGCCGTTTGTCAGTGCCTGCCTCCACCTCCAGACGGATAGCCTCGCCCCACTGCCGCATCTTGATCTGTTTCTCAATTTCTTTCAACAGATCCTCCGCCTCATCCTCCTCGATGGTCAGATCCGCATTCCGCATGATGCGGAAGGGATGGGCGCAGATAATGTCATAATTCAGGAATAATTTGTTGATGTTCCGCTCAATGATCTCCTCTAAAAAGATCACTCGGCGCATGCCGTCCCGCTCCGGCAGCTCCACCACACGGCTGAGCACGCCAGGCACCTGCACTGTGGCAAACTCCAGCTCGTCATCCGAATCCTTGCCCCGCACCATAGCACCGATGTTCAAGGTCTTGTTACGGATCAGCGGGAACGGCCTGGAGGAATCCACCGCCATAGGAGTCAACACAGGATATACATTCTCCTCAAAATACTGATCGATAAACTTCCCTTCCTCTTTCGTCAACTGCTCATGGCTCTTCACGATGGTCAGACCATTCTGCACCAAGGCCGGAAACAGGGAACGATTGTATGTAGAATATTGCAGATTCACCAGCTCATGGATTGCCGTATCCAAAGCCGCCAGCTGCTGCTTCGGCGTCATGCCGGAGATATCCGTCTTCTCATATCCCGCATTCACCATATCCTTCAACGACGCCACCCGGATCATAAAAAACTCATCCAGATTGGACGCGGTGATGCTCAAAAATTTCAAGCGCTCGAACAACGGATTGCTCTTGTCGCGTGCCTCGTTCAGCACCCTGTGGTCGAACAGGATCCAGCTGAGTTCCCGATTGGTATAGTACTCCGGCGCAGTAAAGTCAAAATCCGCCTTGCCATTTTCCCCTTTGCCTACACCTGCCTTTACAGCTTTGCCTTTGTTATTGCCCACTTTTGTTTTACTCGTATTGGCTTTATTTTCGCTTGCTTTATTGTCGCTTACTTTTTTTGTGCCTGTCTTAGCGTCACTTGTTTTTTTTGTGCCTGCCATCATGTTCTTCCCCCTATTTTTTCGTCTTTTCCTTTCTCGTGTAGGTAGCCCTTGTAAACCGAATATCGTATCCGCCGGCCACATAAATATCCCGGTCACCTGCGATTGCAATCGCCTCCTGCAGGGAACCTACGGTCACAAGATTATCGCCGGTATACTGCATCGTTGTGGAAACAATTATATTTTGCCGATTGGGCAGCGGGTGTCCGATCTCCTCGTAGGATTTTCTTCCCATCACCACGATATTCCCCGTTGTAAGTTCTCTGAACTGCTTCTGCTCCCCTTTGATCTTCCAGGGTATACTCCCGTTTTTCCCTATCACATTATTTTTTGAACGCGCTACGATCAGTCCTAACATGGTAATCTCCTTTAACTATCCAATGTCCATTCTTCTTTGAACCAATTCTGTCCAAAACTTGCTTTTTCTTTAGTGTACTGATGGCTCTTGTAACTGTAGGTCTGCTGAAACCGGTTTTAGCCATTATCATCTCTATGGAAATATAATTATCTTCCTTTATGACATCATATACTACAGTTTCCTTCGCTGACAAATTTAAAGTATCATTTTTAGTATCATTTAAAGTATCATTTTTAAGATTTAAAGTATCATCATCAATAGATTTTTTGTATTCAGATACCGCCTCTTCGAGATTCTGTACATGATGACGCAGCATAAACTCCAGAAAAAAAGCCGCCTCTCCCTTGTCCTGAGACTCCGCAAGACTTTTAATATATTCTTCTCTGCTTTCTTTTTTCACTATGGATGGAACAACGCCAAATTCCATCTGAATCATATTCATCACCAATCTGGACATCCTTCCGTTTCCGTCAGCCCAGGGATGTATATAAACCAGATTGTAATGCGCCATAAAACTCAACTCATAAACCCTGTCTGTATCCCTCGAAGCAATACTTTTCCTTTGCGTATTAAGCCAACTGCAGAAATCCTCAAGTCGCTGTGGCACTTTCTGATAAGACATATAGCTTTTTCCACCGCGCCCTGCAGTTACATTCAAAAGCCTTAAATCCCCATTTGCACTGCTGAAATTTCCCACCATCGTCTTATATTCCGATCCTGTGTTCTTCATAACCATCCCAGACAAACGGCACAAGAGTTCCACACTGTAATCCCGATGCTGCTCTGCCCATATAAATGCTTCTTCGTATGCGCGCTTCAGATCCAAATTCATAAACTGTTCTGTAAGAGACTTTCCCGGACTTATCCCTTCATCAAACAATAATCGGTTTTCAATTTCTGTGACCGTTGACCCCTCCACAGCAGTAGAATGGGTAATAATAGAATACAGGTAGAGCTTATCGTAATCTATCTGATCGGGTATACCCAGTCCTTTATATTCTTCTAAAATTTCAGTCAATCTGCTCATGCATCCAGCCCTCTCCTCAAATAGATCATATCCACAAGCTGCACGCCACACTCCACGATCGGATGATCGTAGTTCTCAACAAAAAAATTTTTGATCCTATGGTGTAGCACAAAACCGCATTTTACATAAAACGGTATCGTAAGCGGACTATCTCCTGTTCCAACCTGCAGAAACGAAAACTGTCCTTTATATCTGTCTGCAACATACTCGCCTTTCACGCCGCCATCATCCAAAACAAACATGATACCTCTCTCAAGATAGCGGTCTATCATGTCCTCCTGTTCGTCTGCTAACAGGAGCAGGGAAAGGTATTGCTTTTTATTTTCTGTAATTTCCCTTATCTGCATTTCTTTTCAAGTCCCTAAGCTCATTTCCTCTTTTCTTCCAACCAGAATCCCGATTTATTGCCCTATCACTGTTTTAACAAGCTGCCATGCAATACTTCCCTCCCGCAGCAACGACAAAGCATTCTCATACTTTACCCATTCCACGGAATCAACTTCCCCCGATAACTTAAAATCCTGCTTCTTTACAGTCGCTTTGTATCCCAGCATCAGCATTTCTTTCTTATCATACGGATAGCTGCTGATATACTCCACTGATTTAACCTCCTGACCGATCTCTTCTTTTACCTCTCGGATCACGGTTTCCTCCGCCGATTCTCCTAGTTTCATGACTCCTGCTACGCAAACATGATTCGTTGTGGAAACATAATTCTGGCGCAGCAATGCGACCTCTTCGGACTGGTTGACAACTGCTGCAATTATACTCGTTGTGAACATATCCCATAAAGGAGTGCTACACTTCTCACAATACGGAATTTTTCCCTCGTCTCCGATTTCTTTACTGATGAGTTTTGTTCCACAATGTGGGCAAAATGTAAAATGCATGATATTTTCTCTCCCTGCTATCTATTACACCGGATAGCTAGCTATGAATTTATTTCCCCAAAATCACCGTTGCTATTTGTTTTCTTTGTTTCCCTCATTCTTTGCTACATACATTATCATCACTTGTTCCATTCTATCTATCCTGATTTTACGCTCTGTCTTGCGCTTAGATCCACCATTCCGGCGTGATCTCCCCGAGCTTGACCGTGCGCCCGGCTGCATAGTCCAGCATGATCTCAATATCCTTATAGGCACTTGGCATGAGCTGCACCATAAGTTCACGGCAGGCGCCACAGGGCGCTCCGTTGGAACCGTCCGGCAGGATTGCCAATACCTACCTTATCGATCTCCTGCTCCCCATTGGTGATCATATTGAAAATCGCGTTCCTCTCCGCGCAGATCCCAAGTGTCGAACAGGTATCGATACATCCCCCTGTATATATCTTTCCTGACTTTGAAAGAATGGCCACCGACACTTCCCCGCAGGTAATATATTCTGAAATTCTACGTTCATTCAGAACTGCTTTGGCAGCCTCATACATTTTTGTCCATATTGTTTCCATTCAGATTTCCCTCTATAATCAGATCTGTTAGATTTCCCTACAATTTCTTCCTCTGCTTCAACACTGGTGTCACGCTGAACACTTCTTGAAAGAAACGCGCACGGGAATCAAAATATCCCTTCTCTAACATCAGATCCTCCATAGTATCCGCGCTGATGACCAGCTCATTGTCCTGCAGCAGAGCCTTGATGCGCTTCAGTTTCTGCTTATGGCTGCGATCCATGCTGGCAGCCAGCCGCAAAATGGCAGTCAGCTTCGCCACGGTCAGATAGGTCTGACGATCCATGTTCTCCTGCTTCATCACCTGCTCATAGTAACCAAAAGGGCTGTGGTTGAAGCGCACAATGTTTGCCACCAGCTCCCGCTCCTTGTGGGAAAGTCCGATGATCTCTGTCGCCATGACGATATTGTAGGAAGATTCTCCGATATCCACCATGCTGATATATTTCCCACAGTCATGCAGAATGGCTGCAAGGCGCAGATACAGCCTTTCCCTTCTGCCCAGACCGTGTACCTTTTTCATGCTGTCAAAAATGGTTGCCGTGATAGTCTCCAATGTCTCCGCCCGTTTCTGGCTGCCCTGATAGCGTTTGCTGATGTTCATGGCACAGGCCACAATATCCTCTTCAAAGTTATGTTCCGCCTTGAACATACCGATGCTCTCACCGTACTCATAGGCAATTCCGTCGCAGAGCGTCACCCCCGGCGTCCAGACCTTCTCCGCCCCCATCAGTTTCGCTACATGCTTGGCAATGATCGAGCTGATAAACACAAGGGGCACTTTCTCCTCCACCGTGTCCAGCTTCTTGGCAAGCTGAGATATTTCATTTCGGTTCCAGTAGAAAACCAGCGTATCAAAATCCTCAAAGGTGATCGCCGCCTCCTCTTTCCTGTGTCCCACCTGCTTCACTGCCCATGGGGACACATAATCGTCGATCAGAATAATCCGCTGGATCTCTCTGTCCTTCAGATACAGCTTTTTGTAAGAAGACATCTGCGCCATGACCATCTCATCCACTAAATGCTCAAAATGAGACGCCGGTGCATTGATATGTTTCATGACCTCCAAAATCCGCAACACACCCAGCCGCAGATTCTGTGTGGACACCAATGTATCATTGTCAAACAGAGACAACTGGATACTTCCTCCCCCGATATCCACGATTGCCGTTTTCTCCTCTATGACACGGCGGAAACTCTCCCCCTTGGATGCAATGGATTTGTAATCCAAAAAGCGCTGCTCCGAATTGCTCAGCACCTCAATGGTAAGCCCGGTTCGCTGCTTGATCTGATCCAGCACCACAACGGTATTGTTAGTCTCCCGGATAGCACTGGTGCCGTATGCCTTGTAGGCGTCCACCTTGTAAGAATCCATGATCTTCGTGAATTCCTTCAAGGTACGACAGAGCTCGTCCATCTTGTCCGCGCTGATCTTGCCCGTGGCATAAGTACCCGTGCCCAGATCCAGCCTCTGGCTCACGGAATCAATCTCCCTTAACTTATTCTTGCCTGACAGTTCAAATATCTTCATTGACAGCTCATAGCTGCCCACATCAATTGCCGCAAATGTCTTCATCGTATTTTGTTCCTCCCCAATAAGTAATCGATAAACTGCTGCGCCGTCCTGCCGGAAAGTCCGCCGTGGGCAAGCTCCCATTTGTTTGCCTCCAAGAGCAGTTCCTCCTCGGGCATGGTAATCCCTTCCCGCTTGGCCAGTTCCCGCACGATCTGCTGGAACTCCTTTTTTGTGGGCGCGCCGAAATAAATGGTCACACCAAAACGGCTCACCAGAGAAAGCTTCTCCTGCACCGTGTCGCCGGTGTGCATGTCCTCCCGGATTTCCTCCCTGTCATTGTAATTCTCCCGGATCAGATGACGACGGTTCGAGGTAGCGTAGATCAGCACATTCTCCGGCTTTTTCTCCAGGCCGCCTTCGATCACAGCCTTTAAGTATTTATACTCGATTTCAAAGTCTTCAAAGCTCAGATCGTCCATGTAAATAATAAACTTGTAATTGCGGTTCTTGATTTGGGCGATCACATCATTCAGATCCTGGAACTGATGCTTGTAAATCTCGATGACCCGCAGGCCTCTGTCGTAATACGCATTGGCAATGGCCTTGATACAGGAGGATTTGCCCGTTCCCGCGTCGCCGAACAGCAGGCAGTTATTCGCCTTCCGCCCGCTCACAAAAGCCTCCGTATTGTCGATCAGCTTCTGCTTGGGGATCTCATATCCGACCAGATCGTCCAGCTTTACATGGGCGATATTCAGGATGGGATTCACCTGCACCCTGCTGCCCTCCCCGCTCTCTTCGTGGGCAACGCGGAAGGATTTATGTAAACCGAATTTTCCCACGCCGTACTCTTTGTAAAATTCCGTCAAGGTATCCTTCATCTCCCGGGGCGTGCGGTTCTCGCAAAAATGCTCCGCCAGCTCGCAGATCCGCGCACAGATCCTGCGGTTGTAAACCTTGCTCTCCTGGGTACTGGACTCATAGTTTTGGATCAGCGCAAACTCCGGCACCTTAAGGGTATCCATGATGGGCTTTAAATCATAATCATAAAATTCTTTGAAGATCACAATGTCGTGCAGCGCCGCGTCATTGATGCTGCCCTGAATGGCGCCCCGGATCTCGCAGCCCTTGCTGTAGCTGTTCTCACAGTTGACCAGAATATTGGCGAGATAACAGTGCCACAGATTGCCGTGGAAACCGAAATTTCCCGCCAGCTCCAACAGCTGATGCATACACTGATAAAATAGCGCCCGCAAATCCTCCGCATTATAATACTCGTCCTCGTAGTTCGTCATCAAAAATGCCATGTCGTAAAGCAGCTGGTCATCTTCAAAATCTCTGTATAATAAAAGCTCCTGTTCGCGCATGTGTGGTCTCCTTTTGTTGTATCCTTCTCCCTAATAATTCCCCAGAATCTTCATATTCCGCGCTTCGTCCCGCAGTCCTCTCAGCGCATTCTTTACGGCACTGTCCGCCAGATTCCCCTCGAAATCCACAAAGAAGCGATACTCCCAGTTGCGGTCTTCAATCGGACGACTCTCGATCTTGGTCATGTTCAGGTTATTATAAATAAAATGGGACAACATGTGGTACAAAGACCCGCTCTCGTGGGGCACCTCAAAACAGATGCTCACCTTGGACGCGTCCTTCCGGAAGATTTTCTGATTGGTCACGATGATAAACCGGGTGGAATTGGTCCCGGACTGGTTCACGCCCTGCTTCAAGACCTCCAGCCCATAGATCTGCCCCGCCAAAGCGCTGGCAATGGCCACCTGGGACTTGTCCTGCTCATTCGCCACCTTTCTGGCCGCAAAGGCATTGTTCTGCATGCTGATCTGCTGCCAGGGGTGATCTGCCAGGAATTTGGCGCTCTGCATCAGGGACTGTGGGTGAGAATACACGGTCTTGATGTCGGAGATCTGCGCCCCCGGCACCCCTAGCAAACAATGCTCGATTCGTATGATCTGCTCCCCTACGATATAGTTCTCAAATTCCACCAAAAGGTCGTAAATCTCATTGACGATACCTGCGGTGGAGTTCTCGATGGGCAGCACCGCAAAGTCCGCGCTCCCCTCATCTATGGCGCTCATGGCATCCCGGAAGGTATCCACATGAAAGTTCTGAATGCTCTTCCCGAAATACTGCATCATGGCCATCTGGGAATAAGCGCCCTCCGCTCCCTGAAATACAACTCTCGCCTTCTTCGTATCCAGGTCGTCCACGCCAATAAAGGGCAGCTTGCCCTGCCCTCCTTTTTCTGAAATCAACCGGTACTGCAGCTTTCTGCTCATGGACATAATCTGCTCAAAGAGCTCCTGCACTCCGAGACCGTTAAATTCATTGTGTGTCAGTGAGCGCACCTTCGCAAGTTTCTCCTGCTCCCGCACTCTGTCAAACACTTTCTTACCGTTCTCAATCTTATACTCTGCCACCTGCGCGCAGATGTCCATCCGCTTCTCATACAGCTCCACGATCTGCGCATCAATCTCATCCAATCCCTGTCTCAATTCTCCTAAGTCCATCTCTGTTGTCTCCTGCATTACAAATTTTCATACTATTCCACCATTATCTTATACCAAAACCCGCTTGATAGCAAGCAAAAACAAGTGTATACTAAAGTCAGGATCTGATTCCAAAATGATCTTCCGTGGGGTGAATTTATGGCAAAAAAGAAAAACGGGCTCAGTCCCGCATTTTATATCGTATCCGGCATCGTTCTGCTCCTGCTCTTTGCGGCAGTGATCTACTATGTTTTCTTCGCCTCAAAAATGGAGATGAATCCTGCCGGGACTGTGGGGAACACTGCAGGAAATCTGAACAACGCAGGTCTGTTCTGCGAACACAACGGCACCGTATATTTTTCCAATCCCAGAGACGGCGGCGCACTCTACGCCATGAACGCAGATGAGAGCAACATCAGAAAACTCTACGCCATGTCTGTGCGCAACATTTTGGCAGGCGGCGATTACCTGTACTATTTCCAGATGAATTCCTCGGATGTCAGCGGTTTTGCCAGCGTGGTCGGCAACCACTCCTTCAACCGCAGTCATCTGGACGGCAGTCAATCCGTGGCGCTGACCAAGGACGTGGTAACCAACGGCCAGCTCATCGATAACTATCTCTATCTCCAGACGGCAGGAAGCGGACAGCCATCCTTCTACAAACTGAAAATTGACAAGTCTGAACAGGTCAAGCTTGCCGATTACACCGTCAATCCGGCCTGTGCCGAAGACGGCATATTCTATTATAACGGCACCCGGAACGATCATGCGTTGTATCAGTGGAACACTGCCAATGATTCCACTTCCTTGATCTGGAACGGCAATCTCTGGTATCCGGTTTTGGATGGGAATTATATTTATTATATGGATGTTTCAGCCAAGTACAGGCTATGCAGATTTTCCCTGTCTTCGCAGGAAATTGAGATCCTCACAAATGACCATGTAGATTGTTTCAATGTCGGAAACGGCTTTATTTACTACCAGACAAATGCCGCCGTCTCACCACAGCTCAAGTGCATGCATACAGACGGCAGCAACTCTTTCGTGTTGGCGGACGGCGTTTTTACCAATATCAATATGACTTCCCAATATGTGTATTTTCAGCAGTTCGGCGTGGACGGTTCCCTGTATCACGCAAGACTCGGCAGCGATAGCTATCGGATCTTCGGAGAGTAGATGCCATCAAGACCGGATCACTCCTCTATATGATCCAGTCCCTGGCTCAGTATGGTCATGATATGATCATCTGCCAGGGAATAAAAAATCGTCTTGCCCTCTCTGCGGTTTTTCACCAGATCCAACTGTTTCAGCACGCGCAGCTGGTGGGAGATTGCAGACTGGGACATATTTAACAGCGCGGAAATATCATACACGCACATCTCCGAGCAGCGCAGTGCGATCAGAATCTTCAGGCGTGTCACATCGCCAAACACCTTGAAAAATTCCTCCAGATCTTCCAGTTCCTCCATCGGAGGCATCTGTTCATCCACTTTCCGGATCATTTCCTGATTCAAATGAAGATAATTGTTTTCCTCGGTCATAACTCAATCCTTATCCGTATCCAATGCCTCCAGCATCTGCATCACCGTCTTCCCCAGAATCGGATGCCGGAAATTCGGCGCCAGCTGACTCAACGGCTTTAACACAAAGTAACGGTTTTCCATATCCACATGAGGCAGGATCAATCGATCATCCTCGTAGATCAGTTTGTCATAAAATACAATGTCCAGGTCAAGCGTTCTGGGTCCCCAGCGAACCTCTCTGGTCCGCCCTGCCGAATCCTCGATCAGCTTCAGTTGATCCAAAAGCTCCCTGGGTGTCAGCAATGTGCGTGCCTTGACTGCGGTGTTCAGGAATTTGGGCTGATCTGTAAATCCATATCCCTCCGTCTCCACAGTATCTGCAACCTTCTGTACCTGGATCAGCAAATGCTCCTCCAACTGGTCAATGCCCTGCTTGATAAAAGCCGCTCTGTCTCCCAGATTGGACCCCACCGAAAGATAAACCTGATGCCAGCTCCGCTCAATACGCACAGAAACAGATTCAAAGGGCAATCCCACCGGTGCATGAGGCTTTCTGATCTCCAGCACGATCCCCTGAATGGCACCGAAATTCAGCAGGATCTGCTCCGCCAATGTCTCCGCCACGGTTTCGATCAGATCATATAAGGTCTCCTGCATCCAGTTGGTGATAAAATGGCAGATCTCGCTGTAGTTGGTAGAAAGGCTCACATCGTCCTCTCTTCCGGCCGGACGGATATCTGTGTATAGCACTGCATTCACGTAAAATGTCTGCCCGTTTTCTTTCTCATCCCGTCTTACACCGTGATAGGCGAAGACCTCCAGATTATCAATCCTGATCTCATCTGCTTTCATCTTTCCTTCCTCCGTTTCAATCGCTCTATTCCTCATCGTGCTTCCATGATTGCTTCCGTCATACGGATCGCCTGCACATTTTCCTTGATATCATGAACTCTTACAAAGCTACACCCCTTCATCACTGCCAGGACAGTGGTCGCCAACGTGCCCGGAAGCCGTTCCGACACCGGCAGATCCAATGTCAGTCCGATCACAGACTTGCGGCTGCAGCCCAACAGCAACGGATAATCAAGATCCTGTCTGATCCGATCCATTCCATTCAGCAGAAACAGATTCTGCTCATAAGTTTTTCCGAATCCGATTCCGGGATCCAACAGAATCTTATTCCTGTCAATTTCCGCTTCCCGGGCAAGCGACAGACACGCTTCCAGATCCTCTATGACATCACGGTACAGATCCTGATACACCGGTTCTTTCCGGTTATGCATCAGACAACAGGGAACCCCTGCCTTTGCAATAACCGCCGCCATGTCGGGATCGGCCTTCAGGCCCCAGATATCATTGATCAGATCTGCGCCTGCCGCAATACCGGCCTGCGCCACCTTGCTTTTATAAGTATCCAGCGAAACCGGCACATCAAAATTCGCTTTTATCTTCTCGATCACCGGTGCCGTCCGCTCGATCTCCTCCTGCTCAGAAACCGGCGTAAACCCAGGTCTGGTCGACTCCCCGCCCACATCCAGAAGATCCATGCCTTCCGCCAGCATGGTTTCCACCCGCCTCAGCGCCCGCTCCGGATCATTCCATCTGCCGCCGTCCGAAAAAGAATCCGGCGTCAGATTCAGAATTCCCATCACATACGTCTTATTCTGCCGTTGAAAGGTATGTCGGCCAATCGTCACCCCATCCATGTTCATCCCTCAATATTTTATCGTCAGATTTTTCTTTTCACCTTTCCAGTTACAATCCTGCTCCGCCGCACAGGCAAAACAGGCTCTGCTGGCTTTGTCCGCCCGATACAGAACGCCTCGCAGATCGGGACTCTCCGCGATTGCTGCATTGCGGTGATTGCAGATGGCATCTACGATCAGATCCGCTTCCTCAGCCCCAAAACCGCAATCCGCCAGGATCTTTGGCGCAATCTCCGCGCTTGCCAGTTCGTGAGGTTGCCCGCTCTCATATTGAATATGTTTTCCCAGATCATGTAAAAGCGCCGCGGCATAGATCCATTCCCGGTTCAGCCCCAGCTCCTGTTCCAGATCAAGGATTGTTCCAATCCTTGCCACATCCAGAAAATGGTTCATGTCATGATGACAAAAAACTCGCTCCGCTTCTGCTTTCCGGTTTTCCTCTAAATGATACCGGAACAGCTCATGCTGCAGAATCCGGTCAATGCGGCTTTCCTGACGTTCTTTCATTTTTATCTCCTGCCCAGCATTCCAAAGAACTGTTCCTGCAGTCTGCTGTTGTCCCGGAAGACACCCCTTGTGGCAATGCTCACCGTCTGGCTGCCGGGTTTCTTTACCCCCCGCATGGTCATGCACATATGCTCTGCCTCAACCATCACCATAACGCCCTGGGGCTCCAGATATTTCATAATCGCATCTGCAATCTGCCCTGTCATCTTCTCCTGAATCTGCAGTCTTCTGGCATACACTTCCACCGTCCGCGCCAGCTTGCTCAGCCCTACCACCTTGCCGTTGGGGATATACGCGATATGGGCCTTGCCGAAAAAAGGAAGCATGTGGTGCTCGCACATGGAATAAAACACGATATCCTTTTCCAGCACCATCTCATTGTTTTCCACGGTAAACACGCGGCCAAGATGCTCCGATGCGTCCTGATCCATTCCACCGAAAATCTCGGCATACATCCGCGCGATGCGCTCCGGCGTGTCCACCAGTCCTTCCCTGTTCACATTCTCGCCGATGCCCTGCAGCAAAAGCTTTACCGCCTCTTTTATCTTATTCTGATCTACCATGACTTCTGCCTTTCCACGATTTTCATTAGCCTCCCCAGATAGGACAAAGATCCGAACGCAAGGATTACGTCATCCGGCGCTGCCAAAAGCCTCGCCATCTCCACCGCTTCCTCCAGACTGTCGACCGCCGTCACTGCCGGATGAACTTTCGCCGCTTCCTGCGCCAGTTCATAAGCAGACAATGCTCTGGGATTCTCCGGCGGAGTGATCGTGATAATCTGATCCGCATACTTCTGCGTCCAGGCGATCACCTTCTCATATTCTTTGTCCCTCAACACTCCCATTATATAGATAATTCTCTTATTTGTAAAATAAAATTCTATAGACTCGGCAAGTTTCCTTGCCGCATCTTCATTGTGAGCGCCATCCACCACAAAAAGCGGCTTTCTGGCAATCACGGAAAACCGTCCCTTCCACACAGTCTGCGCCAGTCCCTGCCGCAAGGCTTGCTCTGAAACAGAAAAGCCCTTTTTCTGCAAAGCATGGATCGCCTCTATGGCCAGCAGGGCATTCTCCGGCTGCACCGATCCGGCCAGATGAATCTCCAGATCTTTGCAGGTCGATCCATTTGAATTTTTATAATCAAACCGCTGGCGCTCCAGATATTTTCCGCTGCCGCGCCTGATGTTTGAAATAGATGTCCGGTCCGCCACATACAGCTCACAATGCTTTTGTGCCGCCATCCGCCGGATCGCTTCCATGGCTTCCGGCTTCTGTTTCGCAGTCACCGCGAGACACCCTTCCTTCATAATGCCGGCCTTCTGTTCGGCGATCCGATCCAGCGTATTGCCCAAAAACTTCATATGATCCATACTGATGGATGCCAGTACCGCCACCTGCGTCGTTGTGATCAGGTTTGTGGCGTCCATCAGTCCGCCCATCCCAGTTTCAAGAACTACGATATCGCAGTTTTTGAGGCTAAAATACCAAAACGCCAACGCTGTCTCCACCTCGAAAGGCGTCGGCTGCGGCAGCCCCTCGGCTGTCATCTCCAGACAGGCCTGCCGCACCAGCTCCATTCCCGTACAAAGATCCTTCTGGGAGATTTTCCTCTCATTCACCTGAATGCGCTCTCTGTATTCAAAAATCGTGGGCGAAATATAACGTCCCACACGATAACCCGCCACTTTCAGAACAGTTGAGATATAAGCAAGCACCGAACCTTTCCCGTTGGTTCCCGCGATATGGACGAACTTCAGGGTGTCCTGCGGATTCCCCAGTCGTCTGCAAAGCTCCCTTATGCTGTCCAGCCCCGGCACGATCCCGCAGAACTGCAGACTCTCTATATATTCCATTGCCTCTCTATAGGTCATCGGTCACGCCTCCCGCTACACATGAGTGCAGGAACAGTTACAGGACGAAACCTGCCGATTTCGCCCTGCTCCATGCAAAACTCTGCGTCCGCTCATCTGTTTTCCTGCCGGTATCATTCATCTGCTAGTTATCAAAATCCACATCATCAATATCTCCGGAACCGATATCCAGCATATTCACGGTACGTCTCTTCAATCTGGCTTCCTCAGATTCTTTTAAAATAAACTCTTTGATCGCCTTGGAATTCTTGATATGATGCAAGATCAGTTTGGGATGCGTGGTATCACCGGTGAAACAGATAATCGTTCCCAATCCGAAGATCCTCTCTCCCAGAGTTGCCGTGCGCTCCACATCCTGCACCTTATACATATAGCAGTCATTCTCTACAGAGGTAAACAGACCGCTGGTTATCGTGATCATATCCTCCCGGATAGAATATTTGGTGAATGTAAAAGGCAATCCAAAAAACACCCAACGTTTTCTCTCATTGAATTCAACCATGGCAGATCCCTCGCTTTCTTCCCCTATTATAGTTTATATTCTTAGAATATGCAAATCTTTTTCTGTGTCGGTAAATTTTCATTGAAATTGTATCCCGAAAATGCTATCATAGTACAAGAATATGCAGGAAAGCTTTTCAGCTTTCGGAAGGGAGAACAGCATGACCGCAAAAGAATGTATTGTTGGACGAAGAAGCATTCGAAAGTTTACCGATCAGCCCGTTTCTCATGAGTTGTTAGAGCAGATCGTGGAGACCGCTTCCTACGCTCCCAGTTGGAAAAACACCCAGATTGCCCGTTATATTGCTGTAGAGGGCGAGATGAAGGATAAGGTAGCTGATTGTACCAAAATTTGGGCCGGCAACGGCGCTATCATGAAAAATGCACCCATGGTGGTTGCATTGACCGTTGTAAAAGGCCGCAGCGGCTTTGAGAGGGACGGTTCTTTCTCCACCGGCAAGGGCACCGGCTGGCAGATGTTTGATGCCGGCGTGGCCAGCGAAGCATTTTGTCTTGCCGCTTATGAGCAGGGGCTCGGAACCGTGATCATGGGTCTTTACGATGAGGCGGATATTGCAGCACTGTTGGAGATTCCCGAGAATCAGGAGTTAGTCGCACTGATTGCCATCGGTTATCCCGATCAGTCACCGGAAGCACCCAAGCGCAAAGCTGTGACAGATTTATTAACTTATAAAATGTAGACAATGAGGTCGAAGGGAAATCTTTTCCCTTCGGCTTTTTATGAGAACGGAGGAAAAATCATGCGTCATTTGATTAGTCCCTTGGACTTTACCACTGAGGAACTGGATCAACTGTTTGATCTGGCTGCCGACATTGAGCGGGATCCCCAAAAATATGCTCACGTGTGTGAGGGCAAGATCCTGGCTACCTGTTTCTATGAACCCAGCACCCGAACAAGACTCAGTTTTGAGTCCGCCATGACACGGTTGGGAGGAAAGGTGATCGGTTTCTCCGATGCCAACTCCTCTTCCGCGGCGAAAGGAGAAAGCGTTTCCGATACCATACGGGTCATCTCCTGCTATGCGGATATCTGTGCCATCCGCCATCCCAAGGAGGGCGCTGCCACCGTGGCCAGCAGCAAGGCTCTGATTCCCGTTGTGAATGCCGGCGACGGCGGTCATCAGCATCCCACCCAGACGCTGACCGACCTGCTGACCATCCGCAGTCTGAAAGGCAGATTGGGGAACTTTACGATTGGATTGTGCGGCGATCTGAAATTCGGGCGCACGGTACATTCCCTGATCCATGCGCTGGTGCGCTATGAGAATGTGAACTTTATCTTCATCTCTCCTGAGGAACTGCGAATTCCTGACTATATTACGGATATGCTGAAAGAAAAGGGAATCTCCTATCAGGAAGTGATCCGTCTGGAGGATGTACTGCCGGAACTTGACCTGTTATATATGACCCGCGTGCAGAAAGAGCGCTTCTTCAACGAGGAAGACTATGTGCGTTTGAAAGATTTTTACATTCTGACACCCGAAAAGATGGAACTGGCCGGCGACGATATGCTGGTGCTCCATCCCCTGCCCCGCGTCAATGAAATTGATGTGGCTGTGGATGAAGACCCCAGAGCCGCCTATTTCAAGCAGGCACAATACGGCGTATATGTCCGCATGGCTTTGATTATGACATTGCTGAATCTTGCAAACTGACATAATGGTATCAGCAAACAAACCGGATCAAATCATAACACCTGTTATCGAAAGGAGTTTCGTATGTTAAACGTTGGAAAAATAGAAGAAGGCTTCGTACTGGATCACATCAAAGCCGGAAAAAGCCTGGAATTATACGATCATCTGCATCTGGACAAGCTGGATTGTACGGTGGCTATCATCAAAAATGCCCGCAGTGACAAAATGGGCAAAAAAGACATTCTGAAAGTGGAATGTGACATCGACATGCTGGACCTGGATATTCTGGGTTTTCTGGATCATAATATCACGGTGAACGTCATTAAAAACGGGGAAATCGTCGAAAAAAAAGAATTGGTGCTGCCGAAAGAGATCCGCAATGTCATCCACTGCCACAATCCCCGCTGCATCACTTCGATCGAGCAGGGACTGCCCCAGATCTTCTTCCTGGCTGACGAGCAAAAAGAAATCTATCGCTGCAAATATTGTGAAGAGAAATATGCGGAACGCAGAAACCGCCGTGCAAAATAGCCCTCGTTTCTCTTATATTTCTTACATTTCAGATGCCTGACAAATGCCATAGGAAATATTCTGCTCTTGCAGGATTTCCTGCATTTGGTCCAAGGCATCTTCTTCATTTTCGGCAAAAAACAACTTTTTCTGCAGTTCAGTCTGCATGTCCTCTTCGAGGACCGTCACTTCATACATCTGCATTTTCACACACTTCCCGCATATCTGTTTGTCAGATATTTTGCTTCAAACTGCTTCACCGGTATGGGCTTTGAGAAATAATACCCCTGGAAGATATCACACCCTGCCCAGGTCAGATAATCTACCTGTTCCTGTGTCTCCACGCCCTCCGTAACCACAGTGAGTCCCAGATTCTTGGACATCTCGATGACCGCATTCATGATGGTCTTACTGCGCTTTCCATGGGTTGTCTTTCGCAGGAAGCCCATATCCAGTTTCAAAACATCCACCTCGATATCCTGCAGGGTATTCAAGGAAGAATAACCGCTGCCGAAATCATCGATTTCCACCTGAAAACCGTATTTCCGCAATTTTTCCAACAGCGAAAACTGCTTGGAAATCTCCTCCATCAGCGCAGTCTCCGTGATCTCCAGCTTCAGATTCCCAGGATCAATGCCATATAGTTCCACCAAAGAGGTGAACGTATTATAGATATCCACCAGATAAAAATCCCTGGGAGAAATATTGACGGAAATGTGCAGGTCTTCAATGCCCTGATCTTTCCAGACCCGCAGTTGTTTACAGGCCATTTCCCACATAAAATTGTCCAGTCTGGTAATCTGCCCGCTTCGTTCAAATACCGGTATAAAGCTTCCGGGAGAAATCATGCCGCGCACCGGATGTTCCCATCTGACCAAAGCTTCAGCTCCCAGCACCCGATAATCCCCCACAGAGATCTGGGGCTGTAAAAACATCTGGAATTCCCCTGCCGCCAACGCCCGGTCAAACTCACCGATCATCACTTTTTCCCGCTGCTCGGTTTTTCCCATATCCTCCGTATAATATGCCACAATGTGCTGATAGCTGTCCTTGATGGATTCAATGGCGGCGAACGCCCTGTCGCACATGACGGAAATATTGATGCTGGAATCAATGATCCGATACACGCCCACATGCGCATGCATCCGATACACACTGCTGTGTACGATTCGCTTCAGATCTTCCAGATATTCCGCATAGTCCGCCTCAACAAAATCCTCCTCCCGCATACACATGGCAAAATGATCCGATTCCAGACGACCGTAAATTGTATTTTCACTGGCATCTCTGCGCATCAGTCCTGCGATCCGCTGCAGGATCTGATTTCCGGTCTTCTCGCCGAACAGGCTGTTCACAACGCTGAAATCCTTTACGTCAATGCAGACCATAACGCGCTGTACCTCCGGTTCTTCCTTCAGTTTGACCTCCACTTCCTGAAAGAACCGCTTCCTGTTATAAATATCCGTCAGCTCATCGTGACTCGCCTCGTAACGCTTCTGCTCATATTCCATCACACTCTCTGTGCGGTCCGTAAAGGAGAAGAAACTTCCCACAAAGCTTCCCTTGTCATCCTGTAGAATATTGAAGTGTACATCATAATAGTGCATTTCTCCGTCTACTTCGTGTGCCTCTCTCCAGAATTCCTCCCGAAGCTCACCGCGCTGTCTCCGCCATTCTTCAAAATATTGCTCAAAATATTCCTTCGTCCCCCGTTCTCCGAACAAGCTGGCATAGGCACTATTCAACTGAATACATCTGCCGTCCTTATCAAAGCACACGATTCCCTGCTGGGTATCTTCGATCAGCAATGACAGAACTTTCGCCACAATGCCTCTGGATATATAAAAATAGGAAAAATAGACGCAAAGAATAGCAAGGACCGCATATAGAATGGACGTAATATCCATCGGCAATGCAAATATTCTCCCCAGAGAACTGATCACGATGATCGCCAGAACGCTCCAGACAATTCTCAAATATCTGCCGCGATACAACGCAATCGTCGCAAACATCTGTCTGATATATGTGAGAAGAATAATAAACAACAGCACACACCGCAATAATATATGCAGTACAAACGCATAGTGCGTGATTTCAAACTGAACGCCATAACGCACCCGCCCATTGGGAAGCACAGACTCCACACAATGAAATACTTGATGGAATTTCAGATTTGAAAGCAGAAAAACTGTATCGATCAAACACAGAAACGAACACCAAAGAAATGTAGTGCGGCTCCTGTTCTTCTTCAAAGAAACCCCTGTCAGAAACAGGATCAGCACCAAGATCCAATCACCTGCAATATAATAAAGCACATAGAAAAAAGACGCCGCCCACTCGGTATGCACATTTACCGCCAACGCATTACAGACTACCGTAACAAACGCTGCTGCAAACAACAAAGATATCGGACGACGTTTCGGACTTTTCTGTTTATTTACCCACAGTATCCCCCCAGCCAGCACAGCCGCCGTCAAACAGGATAATACCAAAAAAGCTGCCATAAAGACAAACTCCTGTCACGAATTTTCTTTTTCCCTCATATCTTACCATATCTTAACCAAAAAAGAAACCTCAAAATCATTACTTCTTCTTCAGCAACTCCCTTTTTTCCTGCACCTCCTGCTCCAGCTTCGCCTGCAGCTCCCGCAGAGCCTCACCGAAATGCACTGACATCATGGACGGGTTGGACCGGATCAGACGCCGCTGTACCGCATCCCGCATCTCCGTCAGACGCGCTTTGTCTGCCATATGCAGCTTATACTTGTCTCGCAATTCCCCAACTTCCTCACGATATTTCTCCAGTTCCTCGCCGGTCAGTGCGATCAATACATCAAGCCGCTTCTGCATATGCGCCATCTCCTCCCGGACTTTCTCCATCCGCACCAGCACATCCCGCAGATCCATAGCGGCCTTGAAGGACAACACAAAATCCGCACTGATCGCAGCGGTCAGCGCCACGGTACTGACAGACAGTACCGTGTCCGGTATCGCCAGCACAAACCGCTCAAAGGGCTTATGCAGATACTCCGTCACGATCACAGTCAATGCGCCCCAGGCTAACGTGGAACTCAGACAGATATGTCCCTGGAAATTGAAGGGTTTGTTGGAATAATCCCAGTACCTGACCTTAAACAATGCCTCCATGACCACTCCGGTGACATATTCCAGCACAGTGGCCCCTACGCATCCTGCAAAATA
>JAFUZJ010000042.1 GCA_017476665.1 Lachnospiraceae bacterium
CAACGCAGAGGAGGCCATCAACCGCGCCTGCCAGCTGATCGAGGAACTAGGCTGCGGAGAGATCGTAGGCGGTGTGGTAGATGTGAAGGAGCCGATTGCCGAACTCCGCAGGCTACCGTTTGAGCCGGAGCGTTATAACAAGCTGTTGGGTACGGATGTGAGCGAGGAGCAGATGTTTGAGATTTTCAGGCGTCTGGATATCCAAGTGGAGGAAGAAAACGGCAAAAAGACTTTGGTGATCCCTGCGTTCCGTCAGGATCTGGTGGGTATGGCTGACATTGCGGAGGAAGTGGCGAGATTCTACGGCTATGATAAGATCCCGACCACACTGCCGGGCGGCGGTTCCACCACAGGAAAGCTCTCCTATAAGCTGCGCATTGAGCAGAAGGCAAGGGATATTGCGGAGTATTGTGGCTTTTCCCAGGGCATGACTTACTCCTTTGAGAGTCCGAAGGTGTTTGACAAGCTGCTCATCCCTGCGGATGACAAGCTGCGCGAGACGGTGACAATCTCCAACCCGTTGGGTGAGGATTTCTCGATTATGAGAACCATTTCCCTGAACGGTATGCTCACCAGCCTTGCGACAAATTATAACAGAAGAAACAAGAATGTGAAATTATATGAGCTGGGCAATATCTATCTGCCGAAGAACCTGCCGGTGACGGAGCTGCCGGAGGAACGTATGCAGTTTACGCTGGGCTTCTATGGTGACGGGGATTTCTATACTATGAAGGGCGTTGTGGAGGAATTCCTGGAGAGCATCGGTCTGCGGGACAAGAAGGACTATGACCCCAAGGCGGGCAAGCCGTTCCTGCATCCCGGACGGCAGGCGCTGATTGGCTATAAGGGCGAAGTGTTAGGATTCTTGGGTGAGGTGCATCCTTTGGTCTGCGACAATTATGACATCGGTACCAAGGTATATGTGGCAGTTCTGGATATGCCGAAGATCGTGCCCATGGCTACCTTTGACAGAAAGTATGAAGGTATCGCGAAGTTCCCTGCGGTGAGCCGCGACATCAGTATGGTGGTGCCAAAGGAAGTGCTTGCAGGCGAAATCGAACAGATCATCGTGCAGCGCGGCGGCAAGATTCTGGAGGATTATGCGCTGTTTGATATCTACGAGGGCAGCCAGATCAAGGAAGGGTATAAGTCTGTGGCTTATTCCATCACGTTCCGCGCGAAGGATAAGACGTTAGAGGAGGCGGATGTGTCAGGGGCTATGAAGAAGATTCTGAATGGATTGGAGCAGTTGGGGATTGAGCTGAGGCAGTAATCTTGCAAAATATATTACATTGAATATTGGCATTGTGTGCCCATTATATTCTATAAGCGGCACGCTTTCGCTACGTGAAAAGCGTAGTGGTACTAAGGCGGCAGAGTACGCCGCCTAAGTACCAACGCTTTTCAGGTGCCTTTTTATAGAATATAAAGGGCGCACAATTTGATTGCAACTGATAATATTTTGTAATAATGTATCCTGGAGAGATAATGTTTACGTTTGAGGAATTACATAATGGAGCGCTTGACAAGATACCTTCTTCAAGTGGGGTATATTTTGTAGTAATGCCCAAGTTGGAGAAGATTGCAGGAAATTAGAGCATGCATTTTTGTTAAAATATAAAGAAATGTATGGGGCATACCTATTTGCCAATTGGAAAGCATAGAAAAGGAATACTAAAATGAGAAATGTGAAAATTGTTCTGAGTGTTGCTGCTATCGTACAGTTTGCAAGTCTGTGTGCAGTACTTGGTGTGATGTTTATGCAGAAAGCTTTGCTGAAGAGGCAGATGATGTACAGCGTACATAAGGATTCCTTTGTGGTTCCGTATGCATCCCTAATCACTGCAGGACTTAGTTTGTTGATGTATGTTATAGTATTTTGCATTGTTGTGACGGCAGGGGAGGAAAGCAGCAGGGTAAAGGCAGTGATCTCGTTGATTTGCCTTGCAGTGTTGAAAATTCTTTGCAGTTATGTTGGCACTGTGGTAAATATGGTGGTGGTGGCAAGGAATAGTGCAAAGGCTTTGGCATTACATAGTGTTGTGGAAAGTTATGCGAGCATGTGGTCATCACCCTTTGCATTGGTTGCGCTTATATTGTTTTGTTTTGGAATGGGGCAATATTATGAAAGTCAGGACAGATAACTGTATTCCGAATATGATTTGGTTAATTTGATTACAGAAAGGATTTCCATTATGTCTTTATTTGGTAAGTTATTTCACAAGGAACAGAACGATCTGGCTGAACGGGAAAAGCATACAGAGCAGAATGTGCAGGCGCAGGATGGCAAAAGCTTTGAGACGTCCCTGGGCAAATTTACCTATGTATATGCACCGAATAGCAATCCGCCCGAAATTGGGTATGAATCGGAGCTGCAATGGTATGATATGCCGGAAGATGCGGGAGAGCGTTTAAAATATTTTTCGGTTGGCTGTTATATCGACTGCAATACGACGGATACGATGGAAGCAGGAATATGCCTTGACAGGCTCATCAGATTGTTTGAGGACAGGGTATGGACAGACAGACGGGTGAAACAGGCGGCAGCCGACCATTTTGCCGGAGAGAATGGAATGATCAAAGACTGTGATGGGATGGATATTTCCAAGGAAGAGTTTGTCGAGCAGTTAGAAGTTACATTTATCAGCCTTTACAGAGACGGTTCCACAGTCTTTTCGGTGGATCATGGCTGTGAGCTTGATCTTGATGGCGAAATCCATGTGATATATGATGACAGAGATCAGGTTACCTTTCAAATGGATGAGGAGTTCGATGGAAGTTGAAAAGTATAGGGAATATTTAGTCAGTACATGGTTACCGAAGTATGAAGCGGAGCACTCGACACGGGAGCTTAATGTAGCAGGATGGAACATGCTTTTGGATGAGGTGGTTTCCCCTTTGGTCGAAAAGGAACTCGGGCTGCGTTATCTTGGCAATCGCATTTGGGCGGACGATTACAGCGAACACAGACGCAGGGTCTTGAGTTTGTTTCAGCAGACGGATTTGGGCGGAACCTTTAAATGGGGGTGGAATTTTGACTTTGTGCCCAAAATGTCAGGCAAGAATGCCGTCTATGCGCGGACAGACAAAACAATCTTTCCCCACTTTTTTGAAAACATTTATGCCAATCATGATCAGACGAAGAACTCCGGTAAAAAAACGGATATGTTTTTTGACCGGTGCAGGATTGATATTGCGGATTATGAGAATTCTATGAAAGAGAAAGTCGAAGAACATACAAACGCGTTTTATCAAACCCTTCCGCTGATCCAAATTTTTTATGAAGAGACGGCAACTTATGAGCAAACCATTAAGATGATCGATATGCTTTCTGAAAGCGGCTATTATCAGCTGATTCAGGGAAACGGTCTGTATATCACGAAGCTTTTTTTGCAGCAATACGTGGGCATGGGTGAAGATAACGAAAAGAAACTGCGGGAGTTTTTTCCAAACGAGATACAGAGAGAAAATTTTTGTAAGAAGTTTGCCGGGATACCGGTGAGAAAATTGTGAAAAATAAAAACAGAAAGGTGGAAGGTCAAAATGGAGAAAAAGAATACCTGGGAGACATATGACGTGAAGCAGCTCAAGGCATTGGAGAAGCTCTGTGAAGGCTACCGGGAGTTTTTGGACAACGGCAAGACGGAGCGGGAGTGCGTGGACACCATCGTGAATACGGTGGAGGCTGCAGGATACAGAGAGCTGAATGTGCTGTTAAAGGAGAATGCAGCGTTGAAGCCCGGGGACAAGGTTTACAGTGTGTGGATGAACAAGTCTGTGGCGTTGTTCCAGATCGGCGAGAAGCCGATGGAGGCGGGCATGAATATTCTTGGCGCGCACATTGACAGTCCCAGAATGGATATCAAGCAGAATCCTCTGTACGAGGATGGCGGCTTTGCTTATCTGGATACCCATTACTACGGCGGCGTAAAGAAGTATCAGTGGGTGACGATCCCGCTGGCAATCCATGGCGTGGTGGTGAAAAAGGACGGTACGACCATTGAGTTAAATGTGGGCGAGAACGAGGATGATCCGGTATTTTTTGTGTCCGATCTGCTGATCCATCTGGCAGCGGAGCAGCTGGAGAAGAAGGCTGCCAAGGTGATCGAGGGCGAGGCGCTGGATATCATCGTGGGCAATAAACCGCTTTTGATCGGCAAGGACGCTGAGGATGGGAAAAACGAAAAGAAAAAAGGCAAAAAAGATAAGAAGGAAGCGGCAAAGGATGCGGTGAAAGCCGGCATTCTGCAGATTCTGAAGGACAATTACGATATGGAGGAAGAGGACTTTATCTCCGCGGAACTGGAGGTAGTGCCCGCCGGAAAGGCACGGGAGGCCGGTTTTGACCGCAGCATGATCCTTGCTTACGGACAGGACGACAGAGTCTGTGCTTACACTTCGCTGCAGGCCATGCTCGACCTGAAAAAAACGGATCGCACGGTTTGCTGCATTTTGGTAGACAAGGAGGAGATCGGCTCCGTGGGCGCTACGGGCATGCAATCCCGGTTCTTTGAGAATGCGGTGGCGGAGGTCATGAACCTGTGCGGGGAGTACAGCGAGCTGGCACTGCGCAGATGTCTTGCACACAGCTGCATGCTGTCTTCCGATGTGAGCAGCGCTTATGATCCCAGCTACGCTTCCAGTTTTGATAAGAAGAATGTGGCTTATCTGGGCGGCGGTATGGTGTTCAATAAGTTCACAGGCGCCAGAGGCAAGTCTGGCTCCAATGACGCCAATGCGGAGTATATCGCCCATATCCGCAATATTTTTGCGGAGGAGAAGATCAATTTCCAGACGGCGGAGCTGGGCAAGGTGGATCTGGGCGGCGGCGGAACCATCGCCTATATCCTGGCCCTTTACGGTATGAACGTGATCGACAGCGGCGTGGCAGTGCTGAATATGCATGCACCATGGGAGGCCACCAGCAAGGCGGATATCTATGAGACCTACAGAGGGTATATTGCGTTTGCAAAACAGGCGGATGATGCAAAGATTTAATTCTGAATTGAGGTAGCTGTATATTATGGAACTAAAGAAATCAGATTTTTATTTTGAACTTCCTCCGGAGCTGATTGCGCAGGATCCTCTGGAGGATCGTTCTGCATCCAGGCTGTTGCTGTTGGATAAGGAGACGGGAGCGGTATCGCACCATATTTTCAAAGAGGTGATCGATTACCTGAATCCCGGGGACTGTCTGGTGTTAAACAATACAAAGGTGATCCCGGCAAGGCTCCTTGGCGAGAGGGAAGGCACCGGCGCCCATGTGGAGGTGCTTCTGTTAAAACGCAGGGAGGCGGATGTCTGGGAGACTCTGGTGAAACCGGGCAAGAAATGTAAGCCCGGTACGCGCCTGGTGTTTGGTGGCGGTCTGCTGCATGCGGAAGTGCTGGAGACGGTGGAGGAAGGCAACCGTCTGATCCGGTTCGCGTACGAGGGAATCTTCGAGGAAGTATTGGACAAGCTGGGAGAGATGCCCCTGCCGCCTTATATCACCCACAAACTGCAGGATAAAAACCGCTATCAGACGGTCTATGCAAAATACGAAGGTTCGGCGGCGGCACCCACGGCGGGGCTGCATTTTACGAAAGAACTGCTGGCGCAGATCGAGGCAAAGGGCGTAAAAATTGCCTATGTGACTTTGCATGTGGGCTTGGGGACTTTCCGCCCGGTGAAAGAGGAGAATGTGCTGGATCATCACATGCACTCGGAATATTATGAGGTCACGAAGGAAGCGGCGGAACGCATCAACGGCACAAAAGAAGCCGGCGGCAGAGTGATCTGTGTGGGGACCACAAGCTGCCGTACCATAGAGAGCGCTGCGGATGAGAGCGGGAAGGTGCAGGCAAAGTGTGACAACACGGAGATTTTTATCTATCCCGGTTATCAGTTTAAAGTGCTGGATGCGCTGATCACGAATTTCCATCTGCCGGAGTCCACATTGGTGATGCTGGTTTCGGCACTGGCGGGCAGGGAGCATGTGCTCGCAGCGTATGGGGAAGCGATCAAAGAGCGCTACCGCTTTTTCAGTTTCGGGGATGCGATGTTTATTCAGTAAGTTCTTGCGAAAATGGAAACGGGATGGTATACTGTAATCACATATGGAGGGTTACACTTATGGAAGAGAGAAGAAAAAGCAAACGTACATCCATGGATTCCAAGCTGATGATCAAGCGCCTGGACGGGGACAGTCATACGGAGATTGACATTGAAGTGACTGATGTGTCCAAGACCGGTGTAGGATTTATTGCGGATCAGCCGCTGCAGATCGGAGAAGTGTATGAGGCTTATCTGACCATCTGGACCAAGGAAGTGCTTCACGCATTTTTGCAGATCGTCCGGATCGAACTGAAGGGTGCAGAATATTCCTACGGTGCGGTGTTTATCGGTATGCCGGAGATGGATGCGTCAAGAATTGAGGTTTATCAGACGGTCAATGAAGAGGGAAAGTAAGCTGAAGCCGAAATTCATAGCAAACGAACACGAAAAGAGAAAGAAGAGGTTGATCACCTTTGTGACAGGAATCCTTCTTTCTCTTCTTTATGTGGCAATTTTTGGATTTTCTGCCCAGGATGCGGACGAATCCGGAGGCTTAAGCAGGGAAGTGACGGAAAAATGTGTGGAGACTGTGACGGAACTTTCCGGCAAAAAAGTCAGCGCATCCGAAAAGGACAGACTGGTTGACCGGTTTGAGAAACCGGTGCGTAAAATGGCACATTTCACCGAATACACGGCGATGGGGGGGCTGGTGTGCATTTTGCTGGCGCAGTGGTATGAAAAAAGCCGTGCGAGATTCGGGCTCAACATCGGCTGGGTGTTCGTCTCGGCGGCTTTTGATGAATGTCATCAGTATTTTGTACCGGGCAGATATGCATCGGTCTGGGACGTGCTCCTGGATACGGCAGGCGGAGCCTTCGGCGTCTGCCTGGTAGCATTGGGGTGTCGTCTATTTTTTCAGATAAACCGTATATCCCTTCGCCGTAAGAATATCTGAGGCCTTCTGAATGGAGGCTTCCTCATAAAATTCAATTCTGAGCACACCGTTTTCCGTCTCACGGTTGTGTACGATTCCAATGTTTTTAATGCTGATCTGGTGCAGCGCAAGAATGGTTGCGATGGCAGCCAGAGCGCCGGGTTCATCGGCAATATCGATCGTAATGGTATAAACTGCCTTGATCGGGCCGCTGGGGGTATTGATAAAACTGTCCCTGTAAATACGCGCGCTGTCAAACAGATCATATAGGGCGGCCGCATCGCGGGAAGTCAGTTCTTTTTTGACCTCGTCCAGAGAAGTGATATATTTGTCCAACAGATCGATGATATTGTCCGTGTTGGTCAGGCAGATCTGCTGCCACATCTGCGCAGAGGAGGAGGCAATGCGGGTGATATCCTTGAACCCGCCGGCTGCGATCATCTTTAAGATGCCGTCCTCGTTATCATTATCCCGGACCAGATTCACCAAGGCTGCGGCAATCACGTGGGGCAGATGACTGATGGCGGCCGTAGCATAATCGTGACGGGCACAATCCAGCACCAGAGGGATCGCACCCAGAGATGCCACCAGCTCGCGATATGCATCGACTTTTTCCGCCGGAATTGTGTCGGTGGGAGAGAGGATATAGTAGGCGTTTTCCAGCAGACGCGCTTTGGAATTGACATAACCTACGCGCTCGCTTCCCGCCATGGGATGACCGCCGATAAAATGGTCCGCCAGTCCGGCTTCCCGGATGGTATTATGAATATCCGACTTCACGCTGCCCACATCGGTAAGCAGGCAGTCGTCGGAAAGAATTTTCTTCACCGCACTCAAATTTTCGTCGTTTTTTTGGACAGGAGCGCATAAAAACAGATAATCGCAGGGGGTAAAGCGGCTGTCAATGGCGTCTGCCGCCTCATTGATCACGCCGTCCTCCAGGGCAAGGGCCAGAGAAGCCGGATTGATGTCATAGGCGATGAGCCGGGCGTCCGGCTGCTTTTCGCGAATGGCCCGGGCAATCGATCCGCCGATCAGTCCGAGTCCGATAAAACCATATGTTTTTGCACTGTTTGCTGCATTCATATTTGTACCTGTGTTTCCTCTTTTTCTTGGTATGGCCTGATATTAAACACTATAACACGTTAAAATCATGCAGGCAACTGACATTTCTATAAATTTTTTTGTCGAATCATGCAAAAATACCAACAATTACTTGTATTTTGTTTAAAAATTTAGTAAAATAAACAATGAGGTTTCAAATTGTATTTGGGTTATAGGTCAAAGAATAAAAAATGGGCAAATAATGGAGGGTGACGTATGAAGGTTTACACAACTGAAAAAATCCGAAATGTGGTCTTGCTGGGACACGGCGGCAGCGGTAAGACAAGTCTTGCGGAGGCAATGGCTTATCTGTCCGGCATCACCTCCCGCATGGGGAAGGTGACTGACGGGAATACTGTCAGCGATTACGGAAAAGAGGAGCAGAAGCGCCAGTTTTCCATCAGCACATCCGTGATTCCGATCGAATGGGAAGGGTACAAGATCAACATTATCGATACACCCGGTTACTTTGATTTCGTGGGCGAGGTAGAGGAAGCCATGAGCGCAGGGGGGGCGGCGATCATCGTGGTGAACGGCAAGTCCGGTATCGAAGTGGGCACGCAGAAGGCGTGGGAGTTGTGTGAAAAGTATAAGATTCCCCGTTTTATCTATGTTTCCAACATGGATGTGGACAATGCCTCGTTCCGTCAGGTTGTGGAGGATATGACGAACCTTTACGGCAAAAAGATGGCTCCGTTCCATCTGCCGATCCGTGAGGACGAGAAGTTCGTGGGATACATAAATGTCATTACCGAGACCGGTAACAGATGGCAGGGCAAGGAAGTGGTGCCCTGTGAAGTGCCTGATTATAATAAGCCGAACCTGCAGATCTGTAGGGATACACTGATGGAGGCGGTTGCTGAGACCAGTGAGGAAATGATGGAGCGATACTTCGGGGGAGAGACGTTTTCGGAGGCTGAGATCCGTGCCGCGCTGCGTACCGATGTGTGCGACTGCAGTATCGTACCTATGACGATGGGATCTAATGTGCTCTGTCAGGGCGTTTATACCCTGTTGGATGATATTATTAAGTATATGCCGAGTCCGGAGAACAGAGAAGTGGCCGGTATTAACATGAAGACCAATTAGATCTATCATGCGGACTATGATTTCTCCAAGGCGAAATCCGCCTATATCTGGAAGACCATCGTGGATCCGTTTATCGGCAAGTATTCCTTGATCAAGGTGAATTCCGGCGTGCTGAAGACCGATGATCTGATCTACAATGTGGATAAGGATATCGAGGAGAAGATCGGTAAGCTCTATGTGCTTCAGGGCAATAAACCTATCGAGGTACCCGAGTTGCATGCAGGTGATATCGGCGCATTGGCGAAGTTGACCGGCGCCCGAACCGGCAACAGCCTGTCTACCAAGAATCTGACCATTAAGTACGGCAAGGCGGAGATTTCCACGCCGTATACCTATATGCGTTACAAACCGAAGAATAAGGCGGATGTGGATAAGATCGCACAGGCTCTCCAGAAGATCGGGCACGAGGATCAGACCATGAAGGTGGTCAATGATGCGGAGAATCGCCAGATGCTTCTCTATGGTATGGGTGATCAGCATCTGGATATCATTGTCAGCAAACTGTTGAATGAATATAAGGTGGAAGTGGAACTGACTACACCGAAGATCGCGTACAAGGAGACCATCAAGAAGACTTCCGATGTGGAGTACAAGTACAAGAAGCAGTCCGGCGGACACGGACAGTACGGTCATGTCAAGATGCGTTTCTCCCCTTCGGACGACCTTGAGACCCCTTATGTGTTCGAACAGGAAGTGGTAGGCGGTGCGGTGCCGAAAAACTTCTTCCCGGCAGTGGAGAAGGGCCTGCAGGATTCCGTACAGAAGGGACCTATGGCTGCTTATCCGGTTGTCGGCGTGAAGGCGGTACTCTACGATGGATCTTACCATCCGGTGGACTCCTCCGAGCTTGCGTTCAAAATGGCTACCATTCAGGCGTTTAAGAAAGGATTCATGGAGGCGCATCCGGTGCTCCTGGAGCCCATTGCTTCCCTGAAGGTTACGGTTCCTGACGCATACACCGGAGATATCATGAGCGATCTGAATAAGCGCCGCGGCAGAGTGCTTGGCATGAATCCGGCAGCCGGCGGCTTGCAGATCATTGAGGCGGATATTCCGATGAGCGGTCTGTTCGGGTATTGTACGGATCTTCGGTCCATGACCGGCGGACGCGGCGAATATGCATATGAGTTTGCAAGATATGAGCAGGCACCTTCGGATGTACAGGAGAAGGAAGTGGCCGCGAGAGCGGCAAAGGTTGCCGAGAACAATCTGGACGAGTAACAGGGAATTCGGATTTTGAAATATGAATAAAAAAGATGTAAGTGAGGCGGAAAAATGGCAGGTGTATTAAAAATTCAGGATTTTTGCGATATGAAGAAATTTGAGGAGATTATGGGTAACTGGGCGAAGAGTACCGGGTTGGCTGCTGTTGCCGTGGATGCGGAGGGAAGACAGTTCTGCGAATGCTGCAGCGGCAGTAAGCCTGCGAAGGGTATTTCGGTAAGCGGTCTCCAGAATCTTTTCGAGATACCGATCACGCTGGAAGACGGTACTGAACTTGGCGCTGTAAAAGGAGGAATCATGGGGGCGGATGATTCGGATGATGCGAAACCCCGGTTTGGCAGAGGGACACAGATGGATGCACCCGCCAATTTGCTGGGGGATGTGATCAATCTGTTTGTACGCACCAGCTATTTCTCTAATGTGAACAGCGTTCTGCTGCAGGAGCTGAAAGCGGGAATCGCGGAAGCTACGGCTGAGATTGACGTTGCAAATGAGAACACTAAAAAGATTTCCGGTTACAGCAGCAGACAGCGAATCCTTGCGCTCAATGCATCCATTGAGGCTGCCAGAGCGGGCGATGCGGGAAGAGGCTTTGCTGTTGTGGCAAATGAGGTGCAGAATCTGGCAAAGGGCATGGATGTGGCGAGCACGGAGATTGTGACTTCACTGGAGAAGGTGGCCAAGACAATCCACAGTCTGAACCGCGAATAAAACGCCCGAAATATCGACAGACGGATACAATAAAGGAGTAAATCCCTGGCATGGTATATATGTCAGGGATTCTTTCTGCATACTTGACAATATTTGTAAAAATGTCTAAAATGAAAAATACGTTTGGTATCAATTATCTAAGAAAAGAGGATGCGAAGAATGGCAGTACCTTATAATCACCACGAAGTAGAACAGAAATGGCAGAAAGTCTGGGATGACGAGAAGGCGTTTAAAACTTCCAACGATTATTCCAAGCCCAAATATTATGCTTTGGTAGAATTCCCTTATCCTTCGGGACAGGGGCTTCATGTAGGACATCCCCGTCCTTATACGGCATTGGATATTGTAGCCAGAAAACGCAGAATGCAGGGATATAATGTACTGTATCCCATGGGATGGGATGCGTTCGGTCTTCCTACGGAGAATTATGCGATCAAGAATCATATTCATCCGAAGATCGTGACCAAGAATAATGTGCAGCGTTTCAAGAGTCAGCTGCATGCTTTGGGCTATTCCTTTGACTGGGACAGAGAGATCAATACCACAGATCCAGATTACTATAAATGGACCCAGTGGATCTTTTTAAAACTGTTTAAAGATGGTCTGGCCTACAAGACAGAGATGCCCATCAACTGGTGTACCTCCTGTAAGGTTGGGCTTGCCAATGAGGAAGTGGTGAACGGTGTCTGCGAGCGCTGCGGTTCCGAGGTGGTCCGCAAGGTAAAGAGCCAGTGGATGTTAAAGATCACAGAGTATGCGGATAAGCTGCTGCAGGGGTTGGACACGGTTGATTACATTGAGCGTGTCAAGGTTTCCCAGAAGAACTGGATTGGAAAATCCCAGGGTGCGGAGGTTGATTTTGTGCTTACCGGCAAAGCGGATAAGCTGCGTGTCTATACCACCAGACCGGATACGTTGTTCGGTGCAACCTATATGGTAATCTCGCCGGAACATCCGCTTTTGGAGAAATATAAAGATGAGATCAGGAATTATGACGAGCTGATGTCGTACAGGGAGCAGGCGGCGAAGAAGTCAGATTTTGAACGCACGGAGCTTGCAAAGGATAAGACCGGCGTGCAGATTGATGGATTAACTGCGACCAATCCGGTCAACGGAAAGGAGATTCCCATCTGGATTTCCGATTATGTACTGATGACATACGGTACCGGTGCCATCATGGCTGTGCCGGCGCATGATGAGAGAGACTGGGATTTTGCAAAGAAATTTAATCTGCCGATCATTGAAGTTGTGGCAGGCAGTCCTGTCAGTGTGCAGGAGCAGGTATACACCGATGTGGCTACCGGTACGTTGGTGAATTCCGAGTTTTTGAACGGATTATCTGTTGCGGATGCCAAGAAGAAGATTATTGCATATCTGGAGGAGAAGGGCATCGGCACCAGCAAGACCAATTTCAAGCTGCGTGACTGGGTATTCTCCAGACAGCGCTACTGGGGCGAGCCCATTCCCATCATCCAGTGTGATCACTGCGGCTATGTGCCTTTGGAGGAGAGTGAGCTGCCTCTG
>JAFUZJ010000043.1 GCA_017476665.1 Lachnospiraceae bacterium
CAACAGATCAAGAGCCTTTTCCAACTGTGCAATATCACGGCAGACTTTTTCTATCACAACCTGCTCTGACTGTACTTTGTCCGCACCGAACATTTCATTCGCTGTCAAGTTCGACATACATTCTAAGAGTGCAGCCGTTCGTTCCGAAATCTTCCTCTTCGCCTGTATCTCCCCCGCAGCCAAATGCACATCCCGCGCCTGTTCGATCGTCACAAAGCCTTTTCCGGCTCTCTGCGTCCGATGCCTCTGCACCCGCGCCTTGCTTTCCTCATCCGCCGCATCCATGGTTGCAATATAATATTTCTTTGTATCTGCACCAGTTTCCGCCAAAAGTTTCTCCGCAAACCCGGACTTTCCGCTGCAGCTGCCGCCTGTCACCAAAATCAACATAATCTGTCTCACGCCGCCGAATTTTCCGCAGCCTCCTCCATAAAGCGCTCCACGCGTTTCCTCACATTCTCCTGCAGGTTCCGGTAAAAGAACTGGTAATCATAAATATGATACCCGCCCTCGGGAAGCCCCGGCACCACAGCCGGATAATCCGCCGCCTGAATATCCGTCACCTTCAGCACGCCGCGTGAAACATCCAGATACCCTCCGCACAGTCCCGTTTCCTCACGGGTGATCCTGCCACTGTAATCCGTAAAGCAGGCACCCAAATTTTCGCTTCGGTCTGCAGCCGTCCCGTCTGTCTTCCAGTTCAGCGGATTGATTGACAGCGCCTTCTGTCCCGCCGGATTGATAAAGGTCTCCTCCACCTCCGGTGCCTCACAGTCAAAGCTGATCACCACGCCAATGTCCTCCGCAGACTGCGCCGGTCTGATCTGCGGATACTGCTCCACCATATCCTCCGTTACCGGCCAGCCTATCGCATACACCGCCACAAGCTGCCCATACAGCGCCTCGTCTTCAAAATATTCCTCCAACAGCCTGTAACACATATCCGCTCCCTGGGAAAACCCGGCCAACAGAATCGGCCTGCCGTGATTCTCATGCTCCAGGTAATAGGAAAAAGCCGCCGACACATCCTCATACGCAAGCTCCAGATAAGGCTCTCTCGCCTCCGGCTCCAGACCATAGACCTGCATGGCCGCCTGCCTGTAATATGGCGCATACATTCTGGCGCTTTCTTCATAAATTCCGCGCTCCATGTTCAGCGCCCCCATAAAGCTTCCCTTAGTCTTCTCATCATTCAGAGACATATTGTTTTCCGCTTTCCCATCAACCGTGGGGCAGATCAAGAACAGGTCGGCCTCCTTATCCTCCCCGATCCCATAATACGCCCAGTTAGCAGTCACGGCATAGTCCGTATTGACATCTGTCATTTGCATCGCATCCTGCTCTCGTATCTTCCCGCCGCATCCCGGAAGCAAAAACGCCAACAAAAGCATAACTGCGATATGACATATCTGCATTCTTTTTTTCATCCACTTCTCTCTCGTCTTACATCATAATTTCGCCAGATACTCCCGCGCCGCAAACAGATCCCCGCACACCACCTCGGAAAGTCCGCGCATCTCCTCGTCCGCCGGGATCATATCCGGCACCATGATAGGGCGCATCCCCGCTCCGTGCGCTGCCCGGATCCCGTTGTAGGAATCCTCAATGGCAAAAGTCTCCGCCGGCCTCACCGAAAGTTCCTGACAGGCCAACAGATAAATCTCCGGATTGGGTTTGCTGATCTTCACTGCATCTCCACCGATGATCTTATCAAAATACGACAAAAATCCTGCCTCCTCCAGTTCCCTTTCCACCGTCGCTTTGCGGGTGGAGGACGCCACCGCCGTCCGAATTCCATTTTCCTTCAGATATGACAAAATCTCCTGCACACCGGGCTTCACCGGCAGACGCCCATCATCATATTTTTGATGAAAAAGTGTCGAGCTGTCTGCCAGCAGTCTGTCCGCAATACCGCTTCCAAACTCCTTTGCATACGCGGCTTCCACAATCTCCCTGGTCTGATTTTTATTCGTTCCGATGCACCGGGTAAACACTTCATCGATCTCCCGTATCCCGTAATTTGCCGCCACCTCACTCCAGCAAATAAGACATGCTTTCTCGGAATCAAAGATCACGCCGTCCATATCAAAAATTACACTGTATGAAATACTCATGAAATTTTATTTCCTTTCCACTCACAAATCTATCTCTATTATTGTCAAATTTGCCAACTTCTAAAATCTTGTATATTGTTCCACCGCAATATCTTCAAAGGTAGTCGGCTTCTCATAAAGCGCCATCGCCAGATCCAGGAGTCCGAAAAGCATCACGGCTCCCGTGCCTTCCCCCAATGCCAGATTTCCCTGGATCACAGGCTCCATACCAAGTGCCTGAAACACCACATCCGCCGCAGGTTCCTTACTCTTATGCGAGGGGATCATGTAGGCCTTCACGCCGGGCACCAAGGCCTTTGCGGCGAGCGCTGCCACTGCTGAGATCACGCCGTCGATCACCACCGGCAGATGCACCAGTGCGCCCCCAATGAATACTCCCACCATCGCTGCAATGTCCAGACCGCCCACACAAGACAAGATATACAATGCCCTATGTTCCGCACTGCCTTTATGATCTTCCCTTTGTGCAGATGATACAAGCCCATACTTCTCCAGCGCCTCTTGCACTACAGTCCGCTTGCGCACAAGTCCTGCATCCGAAAGCCCGGCTCCCCGCCCTACGATTTCGCCTGCCGAAGCACCCGCCAGCGCTGCCGTCACCGCCGCAGCCGTGGTGGTATTGCCGATTCCCATTTCCCCGGTAGCCAGGATCTGATAACCCTTTTCCTTACACTCTGCCGCCAGATGAATCCCCACGCGGATTGCCGCAAGCACCTGCTCCTTAGACATAGCCGGCTCTTTTCGGAAATTTCTGGTGCCGGGCATCACTTTTCGGTTCACAACCCCGGCAATCGTCTCTGTATCTGCAATCCCCACATCCACCGGGATCACATCCGCACCGACCACCTTTGCCATTTTACAGACATTGGAAGTGCCTCTGCCCATGGACTCCGCCACCTGCCTGGTCACCTCCTGCCCGCACTGGCTGACGCTTTCCTCCACGATCCCATTGTCCGCGCACATGACCAGAACCGCTTTTTTCCGGATATCGATATCTGCGGTTCCCGTAATCGCGCCGATCTGGGCCAGATACGTTTCAAATTTTCCCAAGCTGTCCAAAGGCTTCGCGATCTGATCGATCCGTGTCTGCACCTGCTCCCGGATTGTCTCATCCGGCGCGTCTATCTGTATTTCCAATAATTCTCTCTCTTCTGCTGCCATCCCTGCAACCTTCATACATCTTTCTCAATTTTTGCTTCCCGAAGCATTCCGTAAACCGCTTCCATATCCAGATGCTCCCGCAAAGTCTCCGCCAACAAATCATACTGCGTCTCTTTGTAAGTCCGATAATCCAACATCTGTCCGGTTCCAATGGTTCCGACCGCCACACCCTTCTTTGCCGCCAAACCATTCAGGATTGCCGGTGCAACTCCCTCTCCGTCAAAAACACCGTGGATATAGGTTCCGCAGATGTTGCCGCTTTGAACCATATTTTTTTGTATCCTCTCTCCGGCAGAATTTCGTGTTTCTCCCATATGGATCTCATAGCCCTCGATCGGCAATCCGTTCAGACAAGCCAACTCCCCATCCAACTCTGAAAATGCCGCATGTACCACCTGCCTGGTCTTTTTCTCCCGCATCACGGTTGTCACTGACAAAAGTTCCATTCCCCGGATACCTGCCTGTCCTTCCACACCGCCGGGGTCACTGATCCATTCTCCCAACATCTGAAATCCGCCGCAGATTCCGAACACCGGCACTCGCTGCGACAGCTTCTTCACCGCAGCCTCCAGTCCGTTCTCCCGCATCCACTTCAGATCCCCAACGGTGTTCTTACTGCCCGGCAAAAAGATCATATCCGGCTCGCCCAGCTCCGCCACATTCTGCACATACCGCAGCGATACCCCGTCTGCCGCCTGCTCAAATACATCAAAGTCCGTAAAATTCGAAATCCTCGGATACCGGATCACCGCCAGATCCACCGCTTCCACACGCCGCCTGTCAAACCGCTCCGTCAGACTGTCCTCATCCTCCAGCCGCACGGACATGTACGGAACGACACCAAGGACAGGCATCTGTGCCGCGGTATCCTTACCTTCCAAAGCATGCTTTATCTTCTTCTCCAACATGGTAATCCCAGGCTCCAGCAAAGTCTCATCCCCGCGGAACTTATTGATGACCAACCCTTTCACTCTCGCCCGCTCATTTTCCGTAAGCAGCATCACAGTCCCCAAAAGCTGTGCAAACACACCGCCCCTGTCGATATCTCCCACCAACAGCACCGGCGCGTCCACCAGTTCCGCCATACCCATATTGACAATATCATTTTCCTTCAGATTGATCTCCGCCGGGCTCCCCGCCCCCTCAATCACAATGATATCCGTCTGCTTTTCCAGCTCCGCAAAAGCCCTTCTGATCTCCGGAATCAACTGCTTTTTATACGCAAAATACTCTCTCGCGGACATATTTCCGATGACTTCCCCGTTTACAATCACCTGCGATCCCACATCATTTGTGGGCTTTAAGAGAATCGGATTCATATGTACACTGGGGGCGATTCCCGCAGCCTCCGCCTGCATGACCTGCGCCCGTCCCATCTCTAATCCTTCACTTGTAATATACGAATTCAGCGCCATGTTCTGAGACTTAAAAGGAGCCACCCTGTAACCGTCCTGTTTGAAAATCCGGCACAAGCCCGCCACAAGCATACTCTTTCCGGCACCGGACATGGTGCCCTGTATCATGATCACTTTGGACATTTCCTGTACTCCTTCCCTCAACACTCTCTTCAAAATCTGCTCCCTGTGATCCAGAAACATCTTCGTCACCTGATAGCTGTCCGTTTCCTCGTAAGCACAGGTATGCACACTCCCCTCATCAAAGCTCAAAATCTCCGCATCCGGTATGCCCCACAGAATGGGCGAGTGAGTCACAATAATAAACTGCGAACCTTTCTCCGCGCACTTGACGCTCAATTGATTATGCGCATGTTTATGTACCGCTCAAACCTTATATATCAATACATCCTTCGGCGCATCCCAATTCAGGCACACAGAAATGATATGTGTCATTTCGTCCCAATCTGACACTTTATACTTCCTTTTCACTGTTTCATCTTCTCGGACTAAATAAATATAAAATTGACTTAATTCCAGCAGTCCGGTTAAAAAATCAAGCAAATGATTCCTGTCCGGCTCTGTTCTTTGATGATTAATACTCCATTCCAACTGATGAAGCATATCTGCACCATTCTTGAGATACAATGCAACAAAATTGTGGTCTGCTACTATATTCTCAGACCTCACATAGTGTCCTATATCCTCCTGCTCAAAAATCATACCGCCTTTGGTCATATACTGCGGCGGATCACATGAAAACGAACTGCCACCCCATTCATGGACGATTACGCTCAGTCCAGTCTGTTCCAGTTCGTCTTTCGGTACAATGATTGACAATTCATAATCCATATACTATTTCTCGCCTTCATAAGTTTTTAACTACTGGGGATGTCAGCCCATACGCCTTGCTACGCCGTATACCTCCACATCATCCCCATAGAAACAAAATAGGTTCCGTCATATTCATCCATGATTTCCTCCACATCCGAATCATAAAAGTAAACCATATGATCCTTGAGCAACACAGATGCCTCAAATAACTCTGATGTATAGTTTTCCGCAGCCGGAACCAAATGCACGACTCTCGGAGCAAGCAGCATGATCTCAATCTCTTTCGCCCAGTCGCTGTTGAACACCACTCTTACTTGTTTGGAACCGGCAAGACTTAAAATCATGCCATCCACATCAAAATAATCTCCCGATACATATGACAACTCTTTCAACACCGCATCATGAAAACCACTATATTCCTGCATCAGCCTGTCAATGTCCTGTTTGGATTCAATATAATTCCACCCTGCAAGTTTTGTCGATACCGTTGCAAGTCCAACCTGCGCCTTTTCCAGCAATCCCGTTTCCAAAAGCTCTGTCAACGCACGGACATTGTCCCACAGACACAACTCTCCCCCATAGTAATGCACCTTTTTACTATGTTGCAGATTTTCATTCAGACTTTCGACCTCTGATCCATCTCTATATACCCATTTACCATTCACCGGATTTGTGTCAATGATTTCAACATTCACTTCATATGGCGGTTGTGTGGAAAAATCAAGATATTCTACCAGACACAACTTGCCCGGATCATCCGGGGCATCTACCACGTACCAGTCGCCTGCCCTGTTGATCACCGCATACACCTCGGATATGTAATATTGCTTGCTTAACCTATTATAAATTCTTGCCCTCATATCCCGCCTCACCCTTCTGTTATTGCTATTATAGGCAATTGCTGTTAGTTAGCTCCTTTTCCTGCATACTGAGCCGACATCTGTTCAAATAAATCAATTGCTTTTCGAACGACTTCCTCCATTTGCTCCACTTTCAGTTCCTCAATCGGTTCTTCCTGAGTTTCACCGCATCTGCCGCACACGCCTTTCTGCAATCCTTCTTCCCCCAAAAGCGGCTCTTTTACTACAGTCCATTTATAATCATGCTGCTTCAGCGTATAAGCATCCTTCCAGGAATAACCGCATTCCGGGCAGGTATGAAAGGTATACCCAAACGCATCACAGACTGCCTCCATGACCTCCTGTTTCGCGTCCATATGCGCACAGACATATTGCTCCGGAAAATTTTCTCTTGGATACTGAATTCCCCGCGGCAACAAATCCACATCATAGGCATATACCTCATCCCGCAGGAAAGACTCCTTATTTTTGCCATACGCAAAGGTCCAGTTCATGATTTCTCCGATATAGGGAGCACAATAAGCCCTGCGGTTGGTGTTGTCTTCATAAAACGTGATCTTACCCTCCACCTGATTTCCGGTAACCGCCCCCGCATAAACGGTTCCTCTAGGATACAGGATATACATGCCCACCAGTCCGCCGTTGTGCGCGTATCCATGCTCGGAATCATATCCGTCAAGCTTAATGGTACAATCCGTGATATCCGGGTATCCCGCGCCGCACACACCGCCCATAAACTGCTCATCTCTGGTGGCTTTGTCCCTATCAATGCATATCAATGTCACATCCGTATTACATTCTGTGATCTGTCCATAGCCATATCCTGCAATACCGCCTACCCCGAACATTTTCTCATGGGCGCGCAGCGTGAGCGTACCCTTTATGGTGCAGTTGATGATCTTGGCATTTTCCATATACCCCGCAATACTTCCAACGAAACACGGCGAATCTGTTTCCGTATTCACCTGCATGTTCAGAATCGTCAGGTTCTTCACAGTCCCCTCTTCCAGAACATCAAACATCGCGGCAAAAGAAGTATCATACACCTTCATGTTACCGTCATAGGTGTCTCTGGTTGCTTCTCCTGTCTCCTTCACCAAAAAATTTAAAATTGCATGTCCGTCGCCGTCAAGCGTTCCCTGAAAAGAAAATGGTATCCATTCCTCCCCGGTCATGTCAATGTCATCCACCAAGATATAGCTGCCGGAGGGATTGTCTGCCATTTTCCGCAAGCCCTCCGGCGTAGAGATCTCAATATCTCCGTCCGCCTGCGCCAATAATTTGCTTCCCGCAAAGAAGAATAATGCAATTATCAAAAATATACTTTTCTCAATCTTCTTTTCCATCTTTATTTTGCACCCTTCCGGTTTTCACTACTACATTCCATTTTTTGTAACTATTCAGAATCATTCACAAAACAAATATTTTACTTGATTCCTCATTTCTGTAAATATGCTTGTAACATTTCTCCCAGCGTCTCCGCGAACTCCTCCGGCGCGTCAAACTGCGGCGAATGCCCACATCCGCTTATGAGCTCATACCGCTTGTCCGGCGCTGTAATCTGCTCGCAATAATCTTCAGAGTACGCCGCCGGTGTTGTCCAGTCGCTTTCTCCTGTGATAAACCCAACAGGAAGCTCATAAGTCATACCATACTCCCTGACATCCGCCGTAAGAATATAATCAAACAACTGCCCGTTCAGAGCAAAATATGTCCCAATATCTCCCATCTGCTTCAAAAACCACCTAAGGTCATCTATCCCCATAAAAGAAGATTTCACTCCTTGCCATATGGTATTCTTTTCCCGCTCCGCCTTGTGATATGGTGCCGCCAGTTGCCTTGCGGTCTGCATATTGATTAGGTTCGTGTCCTCAGCATAGTTCCGAAAGGCCTCCTCCATTGCCGCAGTATCATCCCCCTGCGCCTTTGCTTTTTGAAGCGCATCTTCGTAGCTGTATAGTTCGCTCTCCATCGTAACAACCTGCCCGACACCAATATAAGCCCTGATCCTATCCGGGTGCTCCAAGGCGTATTTACTCCCCACCATAGTTCCGTAGGAGTGTCCGACGATCACAATATCCTTCGGTGCGAAACGCCTCTCCACATAATCAACCAGCGCATCCACGTCCTGAACTGCCTGTTCAAATGTAGCGGTCTCATTGTCCGGATCATTTGCCTGATTTCGGAAATACGTCCTGCCACACCCTCTCTGGTCCCATGTGATAATCGTATATTGATCGACCAGATCCTTTTCCCAGACATAATCCACGAATCCGTCCGGACTGGCAGGACCGCCGTGCAGCCAGATAATGACCGGATTATTGACATTTTCTCCCCTCACACGAATAAATTGTTGCTGTCCGTTCAACTCTACATAGATGCCCTCATCCACACCGCCGGCCGTGGAGATATGATAGGTGAGATAATTGCCCAAACGCACTATCCCCACCAAACAGATAGCGAGAACAATGATTCCAGACAAAATCCTGCCGATCCATCTTCCTGTTTTCCTGAGCAATTTCATTTGCATTCATACCCTTTCCCGCTTACGTAATCTCTTCTCTACACATATTCCTCCACACAGCTTACAAGCAACTCCTGCAATTCCTCATCCATGTATTCATATTCATCCGGTATGTTCAGGCATAAAATCTGTTTGTTGTTGATTTCTTCCGCATACTTTTCTCTTATCCGGCGCACATGTTTTTTCTCCATGCAAAAGATAATATCCGCCCAGCCAATCAGTCCCGCAGTGACCTTCACCCTGGAATTGGATTCCGTTCCGGCAGACCGTGCCTCACAGCCTTTATACCCGTTGAATATCTTCTCCGCGGTTAAACTCCGTCTTTTGTTTTGACTGCATAAAAATAACAGCTTCATGCATTATCCTCTATCTTTTTCCGGCTCACCAGAAATCCCTTCTCATCCCGTACCACTTCGTATTCGTTCGACAAAGGATTCTCACTGCCCACCACACAGTAATCACAGATATCACTGTTTCCGCAGGTGCCACATCTGATCAGCTTTCCATGAATCTCCGCAATGCCAAAGAAATCACAATTACACAAAAGCGGCAGGACATGTAGTAAATCGTGTGCTTTTGCAAACTCTGCATTGGGACATTTCGTAAAATGATACCGCGCAGCCTGATGCTCCTTGTCAAAAGGTTCCGCCACATTACAGAAACCGGCCGGCCATGTCTTATATTGCCTGCGGTCTTTATCTCCCACCTTTTTGAATACCTTATCAATCAGGAACATGTCAAACCTTCTGTTCAGGTTAAACACCTTCCCCAGCTTGGTAAAGGAACCCATAAACAGGCTGTTCATAAAATCCTGCAGTTCCTCTATGGGGGGCTGGTCCGGGAGTGCCGGATATAGCGCGAAGATCAGCAATCCGCCGTAAATAGCATTCGCGTGTCCGTTTTTCGCGCCGCCATAATCCGGGCAGTCCTGTAAAAATTCTATGTAATTTTTATGGATCTTTCGCCAGATTTTCTTTGCGTCATCCCTGCCGTAGCGGTCAATCAGCCACTTTACGATTGCTTTCTTATACTCTTCCGGATACAGCATGTGTTTTCCTGTATCAAATTCCTGTACCCTTCTGCCCATAATTTTCATCCTCTTTCCCTATCAAAGATACTCGCGGCATATGTCCAAATCAGCATCCAAATTGACATGCAAGCATGCCACCTTGGCTCATTGCTCGTGGGAATAAAAATCGCGAAACTACTTTTCGTCAATCCCTATAAATAGACAATTATGAAATCCACCATTATGATTGAAGCACCATATTATGGTTACCTCTTGCATATTCCAACAATTTCCGGTTTGCCTGATTCTGCGTCCCAAACCGATCCACCGCACAGATCACCCGCTCACAGCTGTTCATCACCGCAAGAGCCTCCTGTACCGTAACCTCATCTATCTCGGCAAACGCCTCCACACAGACCACCCGCGCCGCCAGTTTCTCGGCCACAGGATAATCCATATCATTCTTCTGCAAAATTCCCGTGGCAAACGGAATCCCCTGTCTCTGCAATCTACGGTAAACAGGTGCGCCGCTGCCGCCCCCGGCGATCACAAAAACTTCCGGTTCCCCTTCTATTCGCGGCAGTTCCGGTCTGCATTCCGCTCCGTCATAAGAACCGGTTCGCAGATCATACAGCTCTGCAATATAATTTCCCTGAAAGACCTCCTCCACCGTGCCCAATCGCTCTACTTTTCCGCCCTTAATGCACATGATTTTGTCAGATACACGCTGCGCCAGCTCCAGCTCATGCAGGGACATAATCACCGTCAGCTTTTCTTCTCTGGCCATGCGTTGTAAAATAGTCAATAATTCCAGCTTATACCGCATATCCAAATAGGAGGTTGGCTCGTCCAGGATCATCAGCTTTGGCTCCTGACAAAGCGCTCTGGCCAGCATGGTCAGCTGCTTCTGCCCGTCGCTGAGGGTTGTGAACTCCTGATCTGCTAACCCTGCAATTCCCACCAGTTCCATGGTCTGCCGCACCTTCTCCTTGTCCGCAGAACTTAAAATCCCCAGCGTCCCGGTGTACGGATACCGCCCCATGGAAACTACCTCCTCGCAGGTCATATAGTCCCCCTTTACCCGGTCCGTCAGCACCACCGCCATATCCTGCGCACGTTTCGCCGCTGCCATCTCATGGATGCTGTTTTCCTCCAGACACACCACGCCGGAGAGGGGCTTAAGCTGCCCCATGATACTCTTCAGGATCGTGGATTTTCCTGCGCCGTTTCCGCCGATCAACGTCATAATCTCCCCCTGCGCCAGCGACACATCGACATCCTGTACCACCGGTACATTTTGGTAGCCTACAGTCAATTGTTTTATTCTGAAAAAATAGGTTTCCTCTTGCTGCATGTTTTGGCTAATCCTCACTTATCCTTCCGCAAAATTGTCCCTGTCTCGTCACATCCACTTTTCTCATGCCTAATTCTTCCGGATTTCTTATGCTGATAGTTGTGCCTTCTCCAATCTTTCCTCATAAGTGCATCGTCCGGTGATTCTCTCTTGAACCAATAAACCTCATACGGCGTATCCGGCCTGTTTTTGCAAAAAGGACATTTTGCATCTCCGCAAACCGGCTCTTCCCACTCATTACAGTAGATACATGCCCATGCATCATATCTGTCAATCAATATACGCTCCATCTTACCGCATTTGGAACATGGGGTGTCTGAAAACATTCCAATCCGGCTCCATATCAATTTAGCCCGTCTTGATTTCAAATCGTTTTTTTTACGCTTCATCCTATATCCCCGTTCAAGTAATTGCAAAACTCATTTTTAACGGTATCGCGTTATACATATTGTACACCACCAGCATAGGCAGAAGCATAGTTCTCTCTGGCACGTCAGTGGAGGATTCTGATTTTTCTTAGATGCCGGTTCAGTACCCTAGGGTAAAACACGCAAGGATGCGTGTTTTAGGCACTATCGGGCAAGGATGCCCGTTAGTGCCGACCCGTAACTTTAGCATAATCCATATCCGGCAGCTTAGAAAAATTGGAATCTGTAACGAGTGCCAGAGAGAACTATGTTCTCCTGACCATGCGCCCTCGTTGCTACAATTCTATCCAGTCTTCCTTCTGTGCATCATCACCCAGATCACCACCGGCGCACCGAATAATGCCGTCACACTGCTGATAGAAAGCTCCACCGGCGCAAACACAGTCCGTGCGATCAAATCACTGAACAGACAAAATACCGCTCCGCCCAGAAAGCAGGCCGGTATCATGATAAGCGGTTTTGTCGTCCGGAACATGCTTCGGATCAGCTGTGGCACCGCAATTCCTACAAAAGAGATAGGTCCCGCAAATGCCGTGACCGCTGCTGCCAGCAGGCTTGCCAAAAACACCAACGCGGTCCGAAACAGCCGCAGGTTCACCCCGATACTCGCTGCATACGCCTCTCCCAACTGACATGCTGCGATCGGCTTTGACAAAAAAATAATACAGATAAAAGTTATGAGCACCAACACCGCAATCACCTTTACATTGTCCCAGGTAATCCCGGAGAAACTCCCCAATGACCAATTGTGCAGGTTCACAATATTGGAATCATCCGCAAACGTCACCACAAAATCCGTGACCGCCGAACAGATATACCCGATCATCACGCCGCTGACGATCAGCATGGCGGATTGGTACACCTTTCTCGCAAAAAGCAGCACAAAGCCCATAGAAAATAACGCGCCGACAAATGCCGCCGCGATCAATAAAAAGGAACTGCTCCTCAGTCCCATCTGTAATATTCCCACCAAAGTCAATGCCACCGCCAGTTTTGCGCCCGACGAAATGCCCAGCACAAAAGGTCCCGCAATGGGATTCTGGAAAAAGGTCTGCAAAAGATACCCGGAAAGCGCCAGTGCTCCACCCAACAGCGCCGCCGCGATCGTCCGGGGCAGTCTGATCTGCCAGATGATCGCGTAAGAAGCCTCCGAAATCGCGATGCCGCCTTCCGGCAACGATCCGTTTCCTCCCACACCTCTCAAGATCTGCCACACCTGTTTTACCGGGATCTCCACACTTCCCATGCAGAGATTTGCCGCAAACAGCACGACCACCGCCACAAGCAATCCCATAAATCCCAGCACTCTGCAGCTGCCTTTTTTTTCTGTATGTCTTTCCATTTTCATTATCCTTCCGTCTGAAGACGAGGTCACGCAAAATCATCTATGTCGTCTTTAATGATTTCTTTTCCCTCTTCCTCGTCTGAAAGTTCTGCTGTCATTGCATATTCGTGCTCACCGGAATCCGGGTCAAATTTAGAGAGGTAACATAAGCTCATGGTTCCCAGTTCTCCCGCCTTCTGCCCGTTTTTCTCCAGATAATAGCTGATCTGCCAGAAATAGTCCTTGAATTTCGGTTCGATCACAAAACGGCAATCCGCTCCGAACTTACTCTGTACTAACGTCTGCCCATATTCCATATATTGAGCCATCACCAGATCAATCCTCTCTTTTACCGCCTCAAAAGAATTGGTATAGGTCAAAGAGCCCAATTTTGAATATTGATATGACACATTGCTCCGATAGGCAAACTTGATCACCGGTACGGAATCCTCCGTCATATCCCCGCGGGTAAAATGAATTTTCTCTCCCGTCTTCATATGAAAATCATACGTTTCCTCCGAAGTCATCCCGTCTCCGCAATCTATATAAATGCTTGCCAGCTGCTCCGCCATGATCGTTTTCTCCGAAAACAGCGACTTGCGGACAAACCGATCCTGTTTCATATGTATCGTCTTACGCTTTTCCGCCATTTCAGCCTCCGTATCACATAAGTCTTATGTCTGCTTTTCTGTACTATTTTACTCCAACCTGTATAGGAAAGTAAACTCCCCTTCCCTACTTTTATCAATATTTTCTTCTCCGGTCAGCAAAAGCATCTCGTGAATCTCCTGAAGCGCCGTCCCCAGTTCCATGGAATTCTGAAAAAAATCCGCTGACATGCACCAGACTTCGCCCTCTTTGACCGCCTTGAAATCCGCAAACAAAGGACTCTTATCCAGCAATTCCTGCACCGAGTGGATCTCGCCCGCAATGGTACTGTTGTAGATCAGCACATCCGCATCCTGCGCCCCGGCGTAGAACTGCTCCATCTGAATATTCATGGTTCCCGTAGCGCCTTCCGGCACCTCGATACCGTCGAGCGCATAGGTTCCTCCTGCCATGCGGATCATCTTGGCAATGTAATCCTCAGGCTTGCGGATATTGATTGCCCCGGTGGAAGTCACATTAAAAAATGCCACTTTCCGATTCAGTGACTCGGCCGCAGTTCCCTTTTCAAAAGCCGCTTTCTGCGCCGCATAAGCTGCCTCCGCCTGACTCTCATGACCGGTGAGTACCCCGTAGACCTTTATCCATTCCATGCGCCCCAGGGGACTCTCCTCATAGCTGGAATGGTCTTCAAACACATGAATGCCCAAAAGTTCCAGCTGTTCCTTCACTTCCGGCACATGCTCCAGCATGGTGGACTGCACGGACAAGGTGCATCCGGAAGCCTTGATCCGTTCATAATCCGGCGCGCTGTACTTGCCCGCATAAACGATTTTTCCCTGCTCCATAGCCTGACGGGCTTCCTCGATATGCCAGGAATTCTGTTCAATCCCGGAAAGTGTGATACAATCCAAAGCATCCATGGCACAGAACATATCCATTGTCGCCGATGCGGCCAGATAGATGTTGCCCACCGGCTGCTGCAGCACCACGATGTCAACGGGAATATCCGTCGGCACGCCGGTCTGCTGTCCGTTCGCACTCTCCGGCACGCTGAAGAACCGGCTTCCGTCCGACAGCGTGATCAAAGCATATCCGCCCTCATAATAATCCACTGAAAATTCTTTTGCATAATCCGTCTGCATGCTGTGCGTAAAGGTTAACTGTGAACTGATTTCCGACGCACTGACCTCCTGCCCGCTTCCTGCCCCGTTCTCCTCCTGCGCCTTTCCGCAGGCTGCAAACGCCAGCACAGCCGCCAGCACCAACGCCAAACACCGCTTCTGTATTCCGAACTGCATTCTATGCATCTTTCCTGCGTCCCTTCCCATTCATAACATAAAGAATTCCGCCGACCACCGCAACCAGTCCTACCACTGCACCAACCACGTATCCTGCCATCGCAAACGGATCCCCGGCATTCGTTTGCGATGGCAGGGAACTGCTGTCAAAATACAACCTATACGTAATTTCATGGGGCGTACTCATCGCTGTGGTATCTGCGATCACCTGCATGTCTCCGTCGAAAACTGTTACGGGAATTTCAAACGCAGAATTTCCCTCCGTGTTCACCGGGTAATATGTCTGCTCTCCCACCTTCATATAATCGTAATTGGGACTGCTGAAAACAATCCTTGCAGTGGCCTGTCCGTCCTGTACCGTCATGACAGCCGGAGATGCGATGGTAGCCTTACCGCTGCCGCCGGACATGGTGACCGCAATCTCATAAGTACCGTCCGGTATAGCAAGCTGCGTCGCCTGTACATGTCCGGAAAATAGGACAAACACAATCACGATAAGGACAATGCCCCTTACGATCCTCTTACTTCTGTATCTTTCATCTGCTTGTTCCATCTATTGTCACCAAATCCTTTACCACTTCTCCTGCAATGATCAGACCCGCCACCGAAGGCACAAACGCAGTGCTTCCCGGAATATCCCGTCTCTCTGTACATTTATGCTGTGCACCGGGCGGGCAGATGCAATGCTCTCTGCAACTGATCGCCATGTCCTCAATCGGACGCGTTGGCTGCTCCTCCGAATAGACCACCTTTAATTTCTTAACGCCGCGTTTCTTCAGTTCCCGCCGCATCACCTTTGCGAGAGGGCAGACCTTCGTCTTGTAGATATCCGCAACCCGGAACTGACTGCCGTCCAGCTTATTTCCGGCACCCATACTGCTGATGATAGGCACGTTCGCCTCCTGCGCTTTTAGGACCAATGCAATCTTGGCCGTCACGGTATCCACGGCATCCACCACATAATCATATTCGTCAAAAGGAAAATCCGAAGCATTCTCCGGCAGGAAAAAACACTTATGTACGCGCACATCCGCCTCAGGATTGATGTCTGTAATGCGCTCTTTCATGACATCAACCTTGTATTTTCCAATGGTCTTTCTTGTGGCAATGATCTGGCGGTTCAAATTTGTCAGACACACTTTATCGTCATCAATCAGATCAAATGCGCCGACGCCGCTCCTGACCAGTGCCTCACACACATATCCGCCCACACCGCCTATCCCGAACACCGCAACCCGGGATCTGCTCAGTTTTTCCATTGCCTCCTTGCCGAAAAGCAACTCCGTACGTGAAAATTGATTCAACATATGTTCTCCCTGATTTCTTCGTCTTTTTCAACAATCTCTGCGTGTTAATTTTTTGACATATTATTATATCACGTTTTTTTCGACAGGTCAATTTTTACAACCATTTCTTTGCCTTGAAAAAGATCAGACTCCCTACCACGATCAGTACACTGACACCGGCCACCGTCGGATACGCATAGCGCCATTCTAACTCCGGCATATACCGGAAGTTCATGCCGTACCAGCCAACGATCAGTGTCAACGGCATAAAGATGGTCGTGACCACCGTCAAAAGCGTCATGATACGGTTCTGTTTCACATCCAGCTGTGCCTGATAGAGATCCCGGATCTGCATGGCGTGATCCCGGAGCGCTGTCACCGTATCGGCGAGTCGGGATACCCGGTCTGAAAAAAGCCTGAAATAGCGCACATTTTCCTCTTTAAAGAAATGATTTTCATTTTCCTCCAACTCCTGCCCCAGATCGATCAGCTGCTCATAATGGATCTTCAGATCCCGCATATCATTCCGGATCTCATAGACCCGCTTCACATCCGTCAGTTCCTCTCCGTCCAGGATATCATCCTCTATCCTGTCCAACTCTTTTTCATAACGTTCCAAAAGCGCCAGATCCGGGTGTATGATCTGCTCCAGAAAATCATACAGGAAACGCTCCAGGCTGGGTATCCGCCATTTCTTATATCTGCGGATATCCTCGATCTGCCGCAGGACATACCCGTCTTCATCTATGAAAACAATGCCCTTCTCATCCAGTGCAAAGGCAAATTTATATTCCTCCCCGGGAATATCTTTCCGGTTTGGGATAAAAAAGGTTCCCGTCAGAGAATCGAAATTGACCTCCGCCTTGGTGTTATGGACAGCGGCCGCATCCGGCTCCAGATCCATTCCCATATCAAAGCTCTCTTTTTGGTCCTGCCATTCCGCGCCGGTCAGTACCGCCACATACTGCTCCGTCTTCTTTTTGATCTCCTCCGCCGTACATTCCGCCAGGGTCTCACGAATCCAAAAATACATATTTTCTCTCCTCTTTTGTAGGCTCTTCCTTTATTTTATACTATTCTCCTCAAAAAGGAAAGCTATATCTGTCCCTGTTCTTTTAACATGGTCTCAATAAAGATCCCATAACCTTTTGCCGGATCATTGACCAGTACATGCGTGACCGCTCCAATAATCTTTCCGTTTTGTATAATGGGGGCTCCGCTCATTCCCTGAACGATTCCTCCCGTCATACGCAATAGCTCAGGATCCGTAATGGAAAGTTCAATTCCCCGGTTCACATTATCATGATCCAAATGCAGAGCTGTGATGCGGATATCATAATACCTTGGCTCTCCGTCCACTGTACACAGGATCTGTGCATCTCCCTTTTGAATCTCCTGCTTCAGCCCTATGGGTAACGGCTCGTTCTCTGATAATGCCATTCCCTCCTCATTACAGCTTCCGAAGACACCTTCCTGACCGTTATAAGTAATATCCCCCAGAATATTTTCATCGGAATACACGATCATTCCCGTCATTTCCCCGGGATCTCCGATTTTTCCCTTGTGAATAGAAATAATCTGCGTCTTATAGATGGTACCGTCATAGATTTCCATGAGTCTTCCGGTATCCACATCATTGATGCCGTGTCCCAGCGCCCCAAAGTTACCTTTACTGTCAATATAAGTCATTGTTCCGACACCTTGTGCGCTGTCCCTGACCCAGATTCCGATCTTATAAGCTCCGTTTGCATTCTGCCTGGGCGTAATTTCCAGATCAAGCAATTCACCCTTGCGTTCAATTGTGAGAATCTGCGGCTCACCTCCGCTCTCCTCTATCCTGCGGATAAAATCTTCTTTTTGACTTACCTCCACACCGTTCAGTTTACAGATATAATCTCCAGATTGTAATATGGATTGTGCAGGTGAAAGGAAATGCCCCTCCTTGTCTTGAAATTCACCTGTACCGACAACGAGAATCCCTCTGGACTCCATATAGATACCGATGGGCACCCCCACCGGTATCAATTCCGTATCATCGATTACCTGAATCCCCACCTGCTTCATAGGGAGAACACCAAATAATTTTACATCCAGCGAGTATTCATTGCCCGTAGCATGTTTGAACGTAAGCGGCTCCCGCAAATCTATGGTGACTGCCCCTGCCGGAATATTGCTCTGGTTCTGCGCATCTACGCTGATCAATTCCGCCGTTGCAGGTACTCCAAAAGAAAAAGACTGCTCTGCATCCGCCCGAAGCCGGATCACAGACGGAATTCTGCTGTCCACCTGATAATATCCGACACCTGCCAATGCAGCGCAGCTCAAAATCAACGCTATCCCTAAACCCGCTCTGTAAACCCGCATTCTCATATCTGCATTCTCGCTTTCCTACCATTTTTATAAGAGATTGATCTTTATAGTATGCGGGATTTACAGAAAAATTATACCTATTTATTTTTTACTTCCAGTGCCTGTACACGGAGTTCATTTGCATTAGATAATGCCGCCTCCGTCAGCGTATCACTCCCCAGTAATCTGGCCAACTCCGCTAACTCCCCAGTCTCATCTAATCGCCTGATATCTGTAATGGTACTGTCGTCCGTACTGCTTTTCTCGATCACAAAATGTGCATCCGCCATTGCTGCGATCTGCGGCAGATGTGTAATGCAGATCACCTGATGCGCCCGACCGACCTGGCTCAACTGCTCCGCCACCTTCCAGGCCGTCTTTCCGCTGATTCCCGCATCAATCTCATCAAAAATAAGCGTATCGATCTCGTCGCGCTCCGCCAACACCGTCTTGATCGCCAGCATCACTCGGGACAGTTCTCCTCCGCTGGCTACCTGTCCCAGCGGCTTGATCGGCTCTCCCGGATTCGTGGAGATCATGAACTCCACATCATCGTACCCTTTCTCGGTGATCGTTCCGTTCGGACGCACTGCAACTTCAAACTGTACCGTCAGGAAATTCAGCTGCACCAGGGCATCCGTCAGCTTCTCCGTCAGCTGCACCGCATTTTTCTGCCTGATCTTGGACAATACGGCACAGGCTTCCGAAAGCTTCTTTTCCGCCTTTTCCAGCTGCATCTGCAAGCCATTGATATAAGCCTCATAATCGGAAAGCATATTTAAAGTTTCCTGTCTGGAGGCGGCATATGTCAGAATCTCCGGAATCGTATTGCCGTATTTCCCTTTCAGACGGTTGATCGTATTCAGCCGTTCCTCCACTCTGACGAACTCCTCCTCGTCAAACTCGCTGTCACTCATATATTCCGCCATATCACGGTTATAATCTGCAAGCAGATTGTCCACTTCCGTCAGCTGTTCTTCCAGCTCCTCCAAACGGGGATCATATGCGGTGACCGTCCGCAGCGCGCGCAATGCCCTGCTCAATGCATTCCCTGCACCGCCTTCCTCCTCTGTCCCGGAATAATGATAACTCTCCGCCAGATTCTCGGTAATTTTACGGCTGTTGCTCATCCGTCTGTAGGTCTGCTCCAATTCCTCATCTTCTCCCTCGATCAGACGGGCGCCCTCAATCTCCTGTAACTCGAATTCCGCCAAAGCCTGCTCTCTCGCCTTAGCGTTCTCATCCATTACTTCTTTCTCCAGCTTTCTCTTCAATTCTTTTACTTCGTCATAGAAATCCGCCACTGCCTGGGCGGGCGCGGCATAACTCTCCCCGCAGTATGCATCCAGGATTTCCATATGCTTTTTTTTGTGAAGCAGGGATTGATGCTCATGCTGCCCGTGAATATCCAGCAAAAGTTCCGCCAGTTCTTTCACCTGTTTTGCGGTCACGGTTTCTCCGTTGATCTTACAGACGCTTTTTCCCTGCTGCAGCTTTCTGCTGATGATGACACTGTCATCCTCATGCTCCAGATCCATCTCGGCAAGTTTTGCTTTGATCGCCGCTCCCTCATCTGTGCCACAAGAAAAAACAAGCTCCACCAAGGCGCTCTCCGCTCCCTGACGCAGCAGGTCTTTCTCAAATTTTGCTCCCAAAGCCAGATTCACGGAACCGATGAGCATGGACTTTCCTGCTCCGGTCTCTCCCGTGAGAATGTTCAGCCCCGGGACAAATTCCACTTCTGTCTCTTCCATGAGAGCCAGATTTTTCACATGTAAACTTTGTAACATATAAGTCACTCTCCTTCTGCACCTTCTCCAAAGCACATCTGGATTTAATTATCTAATTTTCCTTTTATTTTATGGATCAAGGATTCTGCTTCCTCCACGGAGCGGGATGCTACCATGATCGTGTCATCTCCTGCAATGCAGCCCAATACCTCCGGAAACTTCATGGCGTCCAGAGCTGCCGCCACAGCCATGGCCATGCCCGAAACCGTCCGGATCACCACAAGATTTTGTGCGATATCCATGGAGGCAAACCCTTCCCGCAGCACGCGGACATATTTCTCCCCCGCCTGCATCTCTACCAGATTCTTCTCCGCATACCCCATGGCTGCATATTTCTGCCTGCCTTTTTCAGCAGTCACCTTAGACAGCTTCATGTCACGGATGTCCCGTGATACGGTTGCCTGCGTCACTTGAAATCCCGCCTCTCTGAGACACCGGGCCAGTTCCTCCTGAGTTTCCACATCCTGCTTCTCTATAATCTCAAGAATTTTTTCCTGTCTTCCCTTTTTCATCGGTATCTCCATCAATCACTGAATTTCTTATGCAGTAATTCCATAAAACTCATTTGATTCAACTTTAAAAATTCGGTTATTTTCTCTGACTGCACAATCCGGATCCGATCACCGGAGCACATAGAGATCTTATGACTTCCGTCAAAAACCGCCTCCACGGTCTGTTTCTGCCCTTCTCTGCCTGTGGGGATCTCAATTTCGATCACATCCGCAGGATCAAAAACAATGCTCCTGTGATTCAGCGAATGGGGACAGATTGGGGTAAGCATGATCAGTTTTGCACTGGGCTCTACCAGCGGGCCGCCCGCAGACAGGCTGTAACTGGACGCCCCTGTAGGTGTGGCAACGATCATACCGTCCGCCTTATAACGGTGCAGAAACTGTCCGTTTACATAAATATCCATCCAAAGCATCTGCATGGAACCGCGTCTGGAGATCACCACATCATTCAGCGCCCATCCCTCCTCAAACGGTTTGCCGCAGTGGAAATTTACCTTTCCGTTTAACATCATACGGGATTCCTTGGTAAACTGCCCATCGATCAGCTTCTGCAGAGAATCTTCCAGATTGGATGTCTCAATCTCCGTCATATAACCGAGCGTTCCCAGATTTACACCGATAATGGGAATGAATAACTTCTTCGTCTCTCTGGCGGCCTGGAGCACGGTTCCATCTCCTCCCAGCACGATCATGCAATCCACATCCTTCGGGATGTTCTTTGCCTCCTCAGACATCTCGGTGGTATCCGCCGTCCAGTCTGCCTCCTTGATCATCAACGTAACCTTCTGCCCCTTACACTCCAAATAACTTTTGATCCGGTAAGTAGAGATCAAATCCTTATCCTTATGCTTGTTTGTGTAGATCAGAAAATGATTCATACCCGATACCTCCTTACATTTTGTGGGATTGTTCCACTATTTCCGCTATCTTATTTTCCCATAGTTCGCTATGAGAAATCCCCTTCCGTTCCGAAATGATCTGTCCCAGCAATTCTTCTGCCTCCCGCTCTGTGCGTTCTGCAGCTTCTTTAGAAATCTCCTCCGCCTTACGGATATGCAGCAAATATTCAATATTTCCTTCCGGCCCCTTGATGGGGGAATGCTCCAGATGCAATACTTCAAACCCGATACTGTCTGCATAATCAATGATCTTATGGATGACCTCCGCATGTGTTTCCGGTTCCCGGACAACGCCTTTCTTGCCCACCTTGTCCTTCCCCGCTTCAAATTGCGGTTTGATCAGACAGACCATCTCACCGCCAGACTTCAACAGATTTCTGGCCGGGATCAAAATTTTCGTAAGCGATATAAAGGATACATCCACACTGGCAAAATCCAAAGCCTCCTGAATATCCGCTGCCGTCATATAGCGGAAATTCATCTGCTCCATACACACTACCCTGGGATCATTCCGCAGTTTCCATGCCAATTGTCCGGTTCCCACATCTACAGAATACACCTTTTCGGCTCCGTTTTGCAGCATGCAGTCCGTGAACCCTCCCGTAGACGCACCGATATCCATGCAGACCATACCTTCCAGGGAAAAGTGCCACTGCTCCATCGCTTTCTCCAGCTTAAGCCCTCCGCGGCTGACATACTTCGGCTGACTCCCCCGCACCTCCACCGAGATTTTCTCTGTATCAAAAAAGGTGCCCGCCTTATCCTCCTTCTGCCCGTTCACATATACGATTCCGGACATCAGGATAGCCTTTGCCTTCTCTCTGGATGGCGCATATCCCTGCTCTACCAAAATAACATCCAAACGTTCCTTCATGAAATCTCTGTCCTGATTCTTTCCACAATACTCTCCGCATCCACACCGATCTCTTTCTTCAGGAGTTCTGTGTTTCCATGCTCTATATAAGCGTCCGGCAAAGTCACCCGGATACACTTGCAGCGCTCACAGACAATACCATGATCCGCAAGGCAATCCAATACCCTCTCCCCATAACCGCCGCTCGCCACATTCTCTTCCATGGTGACGATCAGGCGATGTCCTGCGGCAGCCTCCAGAACCGCCTCCTCATCAATCGGCTTGACAAAACGGGCATTCACCAGGCTCACCGCATATCCCTGTTCCTTCAGGGTATTTCTGACGGTCTCCGCCGTTTTCACCATACTGCCCACCGCAAATAATGCAATCTCCGATTCCCGATAGATCCATTCCGCCCTGCCCAGTTCAATAGGCGCCCGAAACTCCTTCAGTCCGTCATATGCATTTCCCCTGGGATAGCGCAGTGCGATCGGTGCTCCGAAATTCACCGCAAATTTCAGCATATCGGAGAGCTCCCACTTATTTTTGGGTGCCATCACATGCATGTTGGGAATTCCGGACAGATATGTAAAATCAAAGATTCCCTGGTGTGTCTCCCCATCACTTCCCACCAGTCCTGCTCTGTCGATCGCAAAAACCACCGGAAGGTTCTGGATACACACATCATGAAGAATCTGGTCGTAAGCTCTCTGCAAGAAAGAAGAATACACCGCTACAATGGGTTTTAATCCTCCCGCAGCCAATCCGGCCGCAAAAGTCACTGCATGCTCCTCCGCGATCCCCACATCAAAGAACCGCTCCGGGTACATATTATGAAAACGTTTCAAGCCGGTGCCATCCGGCATTGCCGCCGTAATCGCCACAATCTTCTCATCCCGCTGTCCCAGCTTACACATGACCGTCGAGAAAATATCGGTATAATTTGCCGTCGTTCTGGGATGGGACGGAATGCCCGTCTCAATATCAAATGGCTCCGCACCGTGGAATCTGGCGGGATGTCTTTCCGCAGGACCGTATCCCTTTCCCTTCTGTGTCATCACATGTACCATAACACAGCCTTTCACACGCTTTGCTTCCCCCAGCACTTTGGTCATCGCATTAATGTCATGACCGTCTACCGGTCCCAGGTAAGTGATCCCCATATCCTCAAAAAACATTCCCGGGATCACCAGCTGCTTAAAGCTGGACTTTGCGCGGCGGATGGTCTTCACCATGCTGTCTCCGCCTTTTGTCCCGCTGAGGGCGTTATAAATGCCTTCTTTCAGATCCAGATAACCGGATGCGGTCCGGATATTGTTCAGATACTTGGACATACCTCCCACATTCTCCGAAATAGACATATTGTTGTCATTCAATACCACAATGAAATTGGTTTCCAGCTTTGCCGCATTATTCAATGCCTCATATGCCATACCACCGGTCAGCGAGCCGTCTCCGATCACTGATACGATTGTCCGCTTTTCCCCCTTGATATCCCGAGCCTTTACCAATCCCATTCCTGCAGAGATGGAAGTGGAACTGTGTCCGGTATCAAACGCATCGTAATCGCTCTCTTTCCGCTTTGGGAACCCGCTCATGCCATGAAACTGCCGAAGCACATCAAAGCCTTCTTTCCGGCCGGTCAGGATCTTGTGTGTATAAGACTGATGCCCCACATCCCAAATAATCTTGTCATCCGGAAGATCCAGAGAGAGATGCAGCGCCATGGTCAACTCCACCGCCCCCAGGTTGGACCCCAGATGTCCGCCCGTGACACTGATCTTCTCGATCAGAAATTGTCTGATCTCCTCTGCCAATGCAGGGTAATCTTTTTTATTTATCTTTTTGATATCATTAGGATTCTCTATCTTTTCAAGCAACATGATCTGCTCCTGTCCACTGAGTTCAACTCCGCCTGTTGATCAGATGACGGATCAACGCCTCCATAAATTCATGATCTCCCGGAAATTCCCTTAAAATCTGAATCGCTTCCTCCGAAAGCCGTTCCACTTCCTTCTGTGCCGCCTCCAAACCTTTTAACGTCACATAAGTCTGTTTTCCGTTTGCCGCATCACTTCCGATCGGTTTCCCCAACTCAGCACTGTCGCCCGTCACATCCAGGATGTCATCCTGAATCTGAAATGCCACACCGATATTCATGGCACACTGCCCGATCTGCTGCAGTATTGTCTCATCCGCATCGCCGCCCAAAACGGCTCCGATCTGCATAGCTGCCTTGATCAACGCTCCTGTCTTATGCGTATGGATATACAGGATCTGCTGTTCCGTCAATTCATCCGCCCGATCTTCCGCCTCTATATCAGCCACCTGTCCGCCGATCATTCCTCTGATACCTGCATTTTCCGCAAGAATCTGCATTGCCCGGCTGACCGCCAGATAGTCTTCTTTTTCCGTACATACACGGAAAGCCTCCGCCGCTGTTTCAAACGCGTAATTCAAGAGTGCATCTCCGGCCAGTATCCCCATGGCGTCCCCGTAAACCGCCCAGGTCGTCTTCTTTCCCCTGCGATACTCATCATTATCCATGGCGGGCAGATCATCATGCACCAGCGAGTAGGTATGGATCATCTCCATGGAAGCCATAAAAAATGCAATGCCCTCCCTCTTACCGCCGAACATATCATACATTTCCTTCATCAAAACCGGACGCAGTCTTTTTCCTCCGGCCAAAACACTGTACCGCATAGCATCTGTAATTGTCTGCGGTGTATTTTTATCCGCTTCCCCCGAAACCGGCAAATATCCTGCTATAATCTTCTCTGCTTCCTCAGTCCGCAATTTCAGGTTCTGTCGGAAAACATCCTCCTGCATCATCGTATCACAGTTCCTCCAGTCCGCCGTCTTCCGCAATCTTCAAGACTTTCTTTTCTACACGATCGATCTGTGCATTACATTTCTTCAAAAGCTGCATACCCTCACTGTATGCATTAAAAGCGTCTTCCAGCGAAATATCCTCTTCTTCGAGGCGTGCAATGGTTTCTTCCAGCCGCTTAAAATTTTCTTCCAGCGTTTCTTCCGTTCCCGTCATCTGCGTTCCTCCTGTATCTCTTTCACTTGTGCCCGGATATTTCCGTCCTGCACCCGGATCACCAGATCCTGCCCCACAGTAACATCCTCTATTGAATGAATATTATGCCCCGTTTCGTCTTCTATATAAGAAAAACCGCTCTGAAGTTTCTCCAACGGCGAAAGTCCCTTCATTCTGGCAATATACAGATCCATCCGGTGGCGTTTCTGCTTCAGGATCCGATCCATGCATGCCTGTAACCGGTCTTCCATACGCAGACTCTTTTGACTCTGCTCCCGGATGCGTGTCACCGGGTGATACAGCTTCAGTTTCATGCCCAGTCGCTCCGTTTCCCTGCGCTGCTTTTCAATGTGCTGGCGCATCGGACGATTGAGGCGCATCTCAAAACTGTCAAAAGTCTCAAAAATATCTCTGATATCCGTTACAGCAAGCTCTGCCGCAGCAGAAGGCGTCGGTGCACGAAGGTCGGATACATAATCGATGATCGTTGTATCCGTCTCATGTCCAACCGCCGAAATGATGGGAACGGAACAGTCAAAGACAGCCTGCGCCACTTCCCGCTCATTAAATGCCCATAAGTCTTCTATGGAGCCGCCCCCGCGTCCCACGATCATCACATCGACCTTCTGTTTCTCCAGAGCGCGGATGCCTGCAATAATACTGGGGGCTGCCGCCTCTCCCTGCACGGTTGCCGGATAGAGGATGATCTGAACATAAGGATTCCTTCTGCCTGCAATCTGTATGATGTCCTGGATCGCCGCCCCGGTGCTGGCAGTCACCACTCCCAGGGTTTTGATATATTTGGGGATAGGCTGCTTATATTGTTCCGCGAACATCCCCGATTCTTCCAACTCCGCTTTCAGCTGTTCATACCTTTCATGTAACAGTCCCACGCCGTCTAACACAATCTGTCTGGTATAGAGCTGGTATTTCCCGCCTTCCTCATACAGAGCCACATACCCGCCTACAACGATCTGCTGCCCATTCTGCAATTGAAATTCGAGCCCGCTCTCCCTCCATGATCTGAACATAACGCAGGAGATTTCACAATCTATGTCTTTTAAGGTAAAATAAATATGCCCCCTTGGATTGTATTTGCAGTTACTTACCTCTCCTCTGACAAAGACAGACTGCAAAAAATGATCCTGCGCGAACATATTTTTTACATAGGTATTTAATTGTTTTACTGTATAGATGTTACGATTTGCTCTCATCTGACTTTGCAACCTTGCCGAGAATTGCATTCACAAATGCGCCTGAGGATTCCTGCCCATACTTTTTTGCAATCTCTACCGCTTCGTTGATGGCAACAGAAGCAGGAATATCTTCGTCAAACAGAATCTCATAGACAGCAAGACGCAGCACGGAAAGCTCTACCTTTCCCATGCGCTCCGTGTTCCACCCCTCTGTATTTTCATTGATGATCGGATCAATTTGAGCAACCTTTTCCAGGACTTTACCGCATCTGGTCGTAATATAATCTATATCTTTCTCTTTGAAAGCCTCCTGGGTATCTTCTGCCGGCAAATCCTCCGCCCAAAGCAACATCTGCTCCTTCATATCCTCCTCGGTATGAAAAGAAACCCGAAACAAAAGACGAAAAACCTGCTCCCGCAGTTCGCGTCGTTTCATCATATCATTTGTTTTCCTTCTTCATATTTACGCCTGCAATCCGGATATTTACCGTTTCACAGGTAAGTCCCGTCATATTCTCAATGGCATTTTTGACCTTGGTCTGTACCTGCTGGCAGGTTGCAGGAATATTATAACCGTAATCCATGGTAACTGCCAGATCGATATTTACGATATCATCCGAAACAGCCACACGAACCCCTTTGGTCAATTTTTTTACGCCGACCTTGGACATCAGCTCATTACTGATATTTCCCGCCATAGCACTGACACCGTTTACCTCGGTCGCTGCCAAAGAAGCGATCATCGCAACCACATCATCCGCGATCTGAACCGCTCCCACATTCTCCTCATCTTTCAGAACAACTGTGCTCTGCTCCGCTGCATTTTCCATTTTCAATTCCTCCAATTCTTTAAAACTCGGAAGTTTTTTATAGTATACCACACTTATTGTCCGGTTGTCACCATAAAAAATGTCAGGGTATATTGTTTGTCATCACAGGAATAAATGAATGTTTCTATGCCTGTTCCCTCCAAATATCGAAACAGCTGCTGCGTGTCCAGCAGTTTCCCGCAAAATTCCTGAAAGCACGACTCGTCTGCACAGCACAGGGCAATAATAATATCCCCCGTCTCCGACTGTTGTCCTTCTGCCACCCGTCGCTCCACCAGTTCTTTGATCTGCTCTTTGTCATAGCCGGTGAAAAATGCATTTTCACGCACATAATAATTATCTGCCATGGCATTGCATTCCGGCAGTTGCAGCGTGTCATCCGGCAGGTGCGTACGCAAAAGCTGATCTTCCGTAATGCAGAAGTAATCATAACTGATCCACTCTGAGATATCCGGCGCCTTCACCGCTCCCGCATCGTTTTCCCCGTCTGCATCTTCCGCACTCCGGTATGAAATGTCTCCCCACGTGACGTCCACATAGTAGAATGCGCCGTCCGCGTTTACGAGGTTCCATGCGTGACCTTCTCCGGTCTCGATCACTTCTCCCTGCACAAGCGTACAGTCAACACTCATGCGATTCAGCAGGTACTGAAACGCCTTTGCATATCCCTGACAGACGGAAGCACGCCCCACAAATACGGAGTAAATATTCTGGTTATCCGGTGCACTTCGGTCATAATCCGTTTCCAGGATCAACGTATCATAGACATACTTGACCTTGGAATAATCATCTGACGTCTCCGGTGCAGCCTGAAGGATTTCTTCTGCTCTGTCCGAAATCTCCTGCATTCTCTCACAGGCCGACTCCCATGGCATACTGTAAGTTCCAGTAAATTCGATGGCCACCAGCTTCTCTCCCACCGTATATTTGGTATAGCTGTAGCCTTCCACATAAAACAGCTCCGGGTGATCGATCAACACGGACTGAAAGATTTTGTCCACTGCTTCCTCATTTAACCCCTGTATCAGACCTTCCTCCGAAAGCTTTACGTTTTCCGCCATCACGCCCAGTATTGCCGCAATGTCCTGATACCAGATCTGTTCAGCCGACGATAACCGCTCAAAAGCATAGGTATAGCAATCATCCCGCAGAATGCTCTCTCTGGACTGTTGTTCCACATCCTTAAGCGCCAATGTCATCTCGTCAGATTCCTGCGTTCTGGATGGCAATGGCTCCACCGACCATGCCTGATATCCCTGGGGCACGCATGCTGACAGAAAGACCGTCATTGCAAGGATCAGACCTCCGATTGGGATCCGGATTTTTTTCATAAACCTTAATTCCTGCTAAACTCTGTAAGCACCAGCCCTTTGTTGCGATCCAGTGTCATTCCGATACTCCATGAATTCACAAAGAGCAGCAAAGGATTTCCTTTCATATCCTTCACCTTCTTCATATCAGAAGTACCGGTCAGTTTAGACAGGTCTACCTCCTCTTTATTTTCAATCCAGCGAATGTGTTCGTATGGCAGATTCTCCAGCCGGATCTCCACATTATACTCATTTTCCAGTCTGTACTTCAATACATCAAACTGTAGCACACCCACCACTCCGACGATGATCTCCTCCATGCCTGTGTTGTACTCCTGGAATATCTGAATAGCACCCTCCTGGGCAATCTGCTCGATTCCCTTCACAAACTGCTTCCGCTTCATGGTGTCCATCTGCCTCACCCTGGCAAAATGCTCCGGTGCAAAGGTCGGGATCCCCTCGTACTGGAATTTGTCCTTGGGCATACAGATCGTATCTCCGATGGAAAAAATGCCCGGATCAAACACGCCGATGATATCCCCCGCATAAGCCTCCGACAGGATCTTGCGTTCATCCGCCATGATCTGCTGTGGCTGGGACAGGCGCATCACTTTATTTCCCTGCACATGGCGCACTTCCATATTGGCATCAAAACGGCCGGAGCAGATACGCATAAACGCCACTCTGTCCCGGTGTGCCTTGTTCATATTTGCCTGAATCTTGAATACAAAGGCGGAAAATTCATTTTCCGCAGGCTCGATCATGCCGATATCCGCTTTTCTGGGAAGCGGGGTTGTGGTCATATTCAGGAAATGTTTCAAAAAGATCTCCACGCCGAAGTTGGTGAGAGCCGAACCGAAACAGACCGGTGTCAGTTTTCCGGCACGCACCGCATCCAGATCAAATTCCGCGCTGGCGCCGTCCAGGAGCTCAATCTCACCTAACAGCTTGTCCGCCGCCTCATTGCCGAGCAGTTCCCTCAAATGTGTCTCATCCTCCACCGCAACCTCCGTGGCCTTGCCCTCTTTGGTCCCCTTCTCCGTGTCGGAATAAGCAATGACACACTTTTTCTCCCTGTCATAAACACCCTGGAACGCCTTACCGGAACCGATGGGCCAGTTCACGGGACAGGTGGCAATGCCGAGTTCTTTCTCGATATCATCCAGCAGTTCAAATGTATCCCTGGCATCTCTGTCCATCTTATTGATAAACGTAAAAATAGGGATTCCCCGCATACCGCAGACCTTGAATAATTTTCTGGTCTGAGCCTCCACACCCTTCGATGCGTCGATCACCATGACCGCAGAGTCCGCCGCCATCAGTGTTCGGTACGTATCCTCCGAGAAATCCTGATGTCCCGGCGTGTCCAAAATGTTGATACAGTATCCGTCATACTCAAACTGCAGCACGGAGGAGGTCACAGAGATACCTCTCTCCTTCTCGATCTCCATCCAGTCCGATACTGCATGACGTGCTGTCGCCTTTCCCTTTACGCTTCCCGCCAGATTAATGGCTCCTCCGTAGAGCAGAAACTTCTCCGTCAGCGTGGTCTTACCCGCATCGGGGTGGGAAATGATTGCAAAGGTACGACGACGATTGATTTCTTCTGTATAGTTACCCAAAACAATATCCTCCTGATCCTGTCCTCACATGCTCACAGCATGCTGTCGCCGGCAAATTCCGACGCAATACCAAAATATTGTAACACAGTTGCCCCTATATCGGCAAATGTTTTTCTCGTTCCCAGGTTTCTGGGCGAAATCCGGCTCCCGTACATCACAAACGGAGTGTATTCTCTGGTGTGATCTGTGGTCTTTGTATAAGCCGGATCACAGCCATGATCCGCCGTGAGCATCAATACATCCTCCGGCTTCATCCGGTTCAGAATCTCCGGCAGCTTTTCATCAAAATAAGTCAGCGCCTTCGCGTATCCGTCCACATCCCTGCGATGTCCGTAAAGCATATCATAATCCACCAGATTCACAAAACAAAGCCCTTCAAACTCTTTGTCCAGATATTCCAGTGTGCGATCGATCCCCTCTGCATTTCCGGCAGTATACACCGCTTCCGTGATCCCCTTTCCGGCAAAAATGTCCTTGATCTTGCCCACAGCGATCACATCTTTTCCGGCTGCCTTCAGCTGATCCAGCATCGTCACGGCAGGCGGTTCCATCGAAAAATCATGTCTGCGCATGGTGCGGGTAAAATTCCCCGGCTCCCCCACAAAGGGTCTGGCGATCACCCGCCCTACACCATGCTCCCCGGTCAGTATCTTTCTGGCAATCCTGCAATACTCATACAGCTGCTCCGGCGGCACAAGCTCCTCATGGGCAGCAATCTGAAACACGCTGTCCGCTGAGGTATATACAATCAGCTTCCCTGTCTCCAGATGCTCCTCACCGTAGTCTGCGATCACCTGAGTTCCGGAATACGGTCGATTGCAAAGGATTCCTCTCCCGGTCTGCTCTCGAAACGGAGCCAGCACTTCCTCCGGGAACCCATCCGGATAAGTGGGCAGCGGCTTCCCCGAATAGACTCCCGCGATCTCCCAATGCCCGATGGTGGTATCCTTTCCCTTAGAGGCCTCCCGCATACGGGCGACAACGGCAGTGTGAGGCTCTTTCGCCGTCCACTCCGTGCCGTCCGCCTTCTTTGCCACCTGTACCCCCTCTATCTGAAACAGCCCCATCTTCTGTAGATTTGGCAGTGCGAAATACGGACTTTTCGAAACACTCCCGATCGTGTTTACGTTGAAGTCTCCGTAAGCACCTGCATCCTCCATCTGTCCCACACCGAAACTGTCCAATACGATCAAAAACACTCTCTTCATAGTCTGCCCCGTTTATCCTTCCCGTAAATTTCTGCTTCCTGTCAGTCTCATGACATTATGTAATTTCAGCATACCACAAAATCTCACTGCACAACAGTACTGATCACAATATTTTCTGCGGGAATACCCGTTTTTCTCTTAACAATATCCTCAATCTGGGCGCGCTGCACCTCATTCAGAGAAGTCGCATTCACCACCACATCCACCATATTATCCGCAATGCTCACCACCACGTCCGAGAAACCTTTCGCTTCCAACAGGATCTCCGCAGCCGATTCCTTCTCCGCCGTCACAGTCATCTCCACCATGCTGTCCACCGCATCCTGCTTCTGCTCGTCGCTCAAACCGTCACTGCCTATGATCTGCATCAGCGTCTCTTTGTTTTTTGCCCTGGTCTGTTCTTTCAAAAGCTTTGCATCCGACAGCACCGCCACGCCATCCGACGATGTAAAGACCGCTTCCCCGGGAATCTCACCGGCCTCCGGCGTCACCTCCGCGATCTGCATGTCACTGTCCAGATAATCGTCCATGATCACATCCGCATCCGTATCCAGACTCTCTATCTCCGTCAGGCCTGCTGAGAGCAGATCGGTTTCCGACAGATCCAACAGCCCGTTCAGTTCCGCACTGTCCCTCAGCTGCTCGGAGGTGTAGTTTTCCGTGATCACGCCCGAAGAATTCGCCGCGCTATACAATTCTCCGTCCTCCACCGTCAAATACTCCTCTTCCAGGTTGGTTCCCGCAAATTGCAGATATCCTGCAATGGCAATCATAACTGCCAGCGCGGTGATCATCAGTTGGTTCTTTTTCACTAAATTTTTCACAGCAATCTCCCTCTTATTCTTTCATTTTTAGAAAGTCTATCGCTTTCTTTTGTTTCATTGTATGAGACCTGTCTGCAATATATGCTTGTTTCCCATCGGAAGTACTTTCACTCTGTGCGCCTCCACGCCGAAAAGCGCCTGTGCTGCCTCCGTGATACTGCGGTTCACCTTTCCGTCACCCGCGCCTTCCGCGATCACTAGTACGCCCTCCACCCGGGGATACAGAACCTTCGTCACAAACGGCTCTCCCTCTTTATTCTGGTACACGGTACTGTCCCCTTTTTCATACTGTGTGACAGACCGCGTTCCTCCTTCGCTGTCCTGCTCTACGGTACTGGAACGAGAGATCGGCTCATCCTTCTCAACCACCTGCTCTTCAGAGGACACAAACGTGAGCATTACCTCAACCTCTCCTACATTTTCCATAGCGGACAATAATTTTTTTAACTTCTCCTCCTGAACGGTCTCGTAATCCATGGATCCACTGCCGTCCTTTTCCGTAGTCTCCTCCTGTGGCACCCGTTTTTCTGAAATGCTTTCCTTCAAACTGCCCTCTCCCGATGAACCCTCCTCCTTTTTTATCGGGAGCGCTATCACAAACAATAAAATTCCGGCCAATACCATAATGATCAGATTCTCTCTTTGAAACCACTTTTTCCATAAGCTCAGCCAATCAATCTTTTTCATCTTCTTCCTCCCCCAACATGACAGGCTTGATCTTAACCCGATCAATCTTATCCACGTCCACTTCCTCTATGTTCTGATTTCCCTGCCCGGTCCCAGCAGACGCCGCTTCCTCAGGCACTGTCTCATCCTGTTCTGTCACAGATGTCTCAATCACTTGCAGCTGCTCCTGAAACCATTTCATCCGCTCCTCCAGGCTTTCCTCTCCCGTTCCTGTCAGAATGCGGTTGATCGGCAAAACAAGCTGGATCAGGATCATAGCGCTGAGCAGCATTTTCAGATACTTCTCGTAAGAGCCATTCGGTCTGCAGTGAATCAATGTCTGCGCGCAGATCATAAAAACACCGATCCTGCAGACTGCCGTCATCCAGTTTGTCATAGCATCTACGCCCCCTTCATAAACCTTTATTTGTGGCGATTGCAATGATCGCAATGGAGATCAGAAACAATAACATCGCCGTCCCTGCAAGCCGGAACAAAAAAAATGCACCGTTTCCCACCTGATCTGCGCAGGTTGTGATCCGCTTGTTGCTGACAATTCCCATAAGCGCCGCGGCAGCCTTCAGCATAAATGCAGTCAGACCTATCCGCAACAGCGGTGTTAGGCATAAAAGGCACAGCAGGATCAAAAGCCCCAGCCCCATACTGTTTTTGATCACAACAGCCGATCCCACCGTAAGCTTCATCACTCCTTCCGCGGCATCTCCGACTCCGGGCAGCGCCCCCATGGTCTTTTGTACAATCGTATTTTGAAAGGAATCCAGTACCGGCGTCAGCACGGACTGAAAAACACTAAGGCCTGTCACGATCCAGACGGATGCCTTTAACACGCCTCCGATGATCTTCTCAAGAAATTCCATAAACAATGTCAGCTTCTCCTCGATCCAGATACCGTTAACAACAGCCAGCAGGCAATAGCTGTATATCAGGGGAAGTATCACGCCGCTCAGGATCTCCTGCACGATACAGAGCAGAATCAGCATAAACTGATAATAGGTTCCCGCCGTCATCGCCCCCGCGGCAACCCCCACCGCCATCAGATATGCCGGTATTAAAAGCCTGCTGAACAGAACAATATTTTCCATGACATGCACAGTCAGATCCATTGTCTGCGAAAAACATTTTAACAGCACGGTACTCATCAAAAGATAGATAAAATAAAAACTCAGATCGGCCACCTGATGCTTGTCAAATACTTCTACAAAATGTCCCACCAGAGCTGACATCACCCCCAGCACCACCAGCCACACAAAAATATTTTTTATCCCTTCGGTGCTCCCCGCCATCTCCTTAATCCCTAGCTGCAAATAGTCCGATAACACGCCCAGTACATCCCCCTGGAGCAGCCGATGCATCAGCTCGGGAAAAGAGATATCATATGTGGGAAACAGCCTGTCCATCTCATTCTGCAGCTGTCCGAACCCATACTCCTCCCAAATCGTTTCCACATCCATGTATGTAACTCCCCCCGTCTGTCACTTTTTCAGGCCAGACTCTGGATCTGTTCGATCACCGCAAACAGTATCGGCAATCCGGCAAAGATCACAGAAAGCTTTCCCAATATTTCAATCTGTTCCGATACCGCTCCGTATCCCGCATCTTTACAGAGGCCGGCGCTGAATTCACAGATATAGGCAATGCCGATGACTTTGAACAGAATCGTCAGATATTCCCCCGAACCGTCCAGATATCTTTTCAGCAATTCAAATTTATCCAGGACCAGTTCCAGTTGCCCCAGTACAAATCCGAAGATCAGAATGCAGATACCCATACCGATCAGGATCCCATACTCCGGCTTCTGTACCTTGAACTGCAGGGCAAGCAGCACCCCCAGGACAGCCAATACTCCTATTTTGATCACCGTCGTCATTCCCGGTTCCTCCCTTCAAATATGGCCCTATAATACAAACAGCGCCTGAATTGTCTGGAACAGATCATATATATACGGTACAATCCATGACAGCACAAGCACCAGCCCTGCAAGACTGATCAGAAAAGCATGTTCCTCCCTGCCACTGTGCTTTAACACCTGCCCCAATAATGTCACCAAAATTCCCACCGCAGCGATTTTAAAGATCAGACCCACTTCCATCTTCTCACACTCCATCCGCCATACTGTCTTTTTTCTCAAAGCAATACAATTACCATCAACAAGCCGCACATCCCGCCAAGGCTCAATGCAAGACGGCATTTTCCCGGAAGCTCCCGCTCTGCAATTCCAATGAGATCCCGCAGCTGCTCGATTCCCTGTTCCAGATATTTCATTTGCATTTCTCCATCCTGAAATCCTCTTCCTTGAAACGGCTCCAAAAAAGCGGTTTTATCCTCCGGCTTCAGGGGCAGATCTGCAAAACACTGTTCCATTTCTGCACAAAATACATCCCGAAATGTAAACCGTTCCCCACAGGCTCCCCCATAGACCTGATACTCGCTATATATCCGGTACACATTTTGCAGACTTTCCCGATAGGGCTCCTCCAGACGAATAGCCATGTTCTTACAGCATTCCGGCATAGCCGCTTTTCCGTATCGTATTTCCCCCCGAAACAATTCCAATATTTTGACCAACGTCCGCAGCGCCTTTACTCTGCCGATAAATCTCCTCCGATACCACGATCCAAGTCCCAAACTGCCGCTCAGGATCAGAAATCCCCCAAAAATTCGCATTGTCCTCCGCCCTTCCTTTCGGAATCACAAACCGTTCAAACAGATTGTCCGCAAACAACTCCGGGAAACGCTTCTTTGCATCCTCCGAATCCCTGCCGTGTACCGTGGCCAGGATCTTACACCCACACACAGCCGCCGTCCGCAAAGCCTCCACATCCTCTCTGCCTCCCAACTCGTCCACCGCCATCACCTCAGGCGCCATAGAGCGCAGCAACAGAAACATTCCCTGTACTTTCGGACAGGCCGTCAACACATCCGTCCGGCAGCCCAGGTCATTTTGCGGACACCCCAGATAGGAGCCGGACAACTCTGAACGCTCGTCCACCACCCCCACATTCCGCGCCCTGCCGTAGGGATTTCCGTCAGACACTTTACGGATCAATTCACGCAGCAGTGTGGTCTTGCCCGCCCCCGGCGGCGAAATGATCAGTGTATTGCGCACCTCCCCCTCCTCGTACAGATCAGGCAGGATCCGATCCGCCACGCCGAATATCTGATGCGAGATCCTGATATTGAGATAATACAAATGCTTCATTGTGCGGATTCTTCCGCTTTCCTCGCACACCGTCTGACCGGCCATTCCGATCCGGTGACCTCCCGGTACCGTAAGGAATCCCTGCCGTAACATATCTTCAAACGCATACGGGGAACCCTGACAGATACGCATCATAAAATCATCCAGCTCCTGTTGTGTGACCTTATGTGCCCGCTCCGCCAGATCCGTAAAAAAGCCCTGCTCGTCCAAAAAAACATCATTCCCCGTTCGCCGGATCAAAATCGGCTGACCGATCCGCATCCGGATCTCTCTGATGTGTCCGGCTTCCGCAATGACCGTATTCCAAAAATCCGCCACATCCTGTCCAAAAAGTCTTCGCAGACTGTTCTCCCGCATACCCTCTCCCCCATCCTCTTTTCATTTATATGAGGGAAATGAAAAGTTATACCAATTTTATTTGCCTGAAAAATTAATATGTGATATAATACTTGCAATATGTAGAAATACCTTCATCATAGCCAGCAAGATGCCGGGAGGTCAGACATGAAAACGAATGAATCTGCTGAAAATTATTTAGAGACCATATTGATCTTGAGTCACAAAAATCCGGTTGTCCGCTCCGTAGATATCGCCACCGAACTGGGATTTAAGAAATCCAGTGTCAGTGTTGCCATGAAGAATCTGCGCGAAGCCGGTCATATTACCGTAACCCGGGAGGGATTTATCTATCTGACAGAGTCAGGACGGGAAATTGCAGAAATGATCTATGAGCGGCATCAGCTGATCTCCGAATGGCTGATCCGATTAGGGGTAGACGAGACAATCGCCACCGAGGATGCCTGCCGCATGGAACATGTGATCAGTAAAGAAAGTTTTGAGGCAATCAAGAAACATATCGGGGTTTCTTGATTGCCTCGTTTTTTCCTATCAAATATCAATTCTATGGCTAAGATCACCAGGTATAAATATTGTGGTAAAGTCTGTAATAATTGCCTCCGAGCTCCTGCACCTGGATCTGGATTGCAAAATGATCCCGCTCCAGTTTCTGAAGCCCTTCCTTTACGTATCCGGCTTCATAATCCCCTGTCCCATATGCTTTTTCAATCTCTGCCAGCACATATTTGGGTACCACATTACTGAAAGACTGTTGTCCGGCCCCCCGATCCGTCATCTGCTTCAGGCAGTTCTGATAGTACGCCTGCAGGGTGGTCTGTACCGCATCTTCCGAAAGCCCGGCCTTTTCCAGACTGTATACATCACCGCCGGACACAAAGCTTACGCTGTTTTTCTCTTTCTCCTGCTCTTTAGGCGTCCAGGTCAACGGCTGCTGCGGGTTCGGGTTCAGCGTAATCCCCGCCACAACATTGCTGTCGCCCGCAGGCTCACTGATCACGGTCTCCGCATCCAGGCTGCCGCAAGGCGGCAGATAGACACTCATCCCGGTTCGCACATGTGTGCCTACAAACTGTGCATCCGTCTTGTTAAAATAGTCATAGGTGGACGGATCCGTATCATCCCATGTCACATCCACATTGTAATAGGTATCCCCAATCCTGATAATATTCCATGCGTGATCTTCTCCGGAATATCCCGTGCAATAATAGCAGGGAATCCCCAACTGCTGCATCATATATTGGAATGCTCTGGAATAGCCGGCGCACACGGTATCCCCATTGACCAGCGCGCTGTAGGCACTCTGATTCATTGCGGAAGACAGCGAATAGCTCGCCTTCTTGATCAATTCGTCGTGAACATACATCTCTTTTGCCGTTTCGGTACCATAGTTGGACGCTCCGCTTACGATTGACTGTGCGGCAGCTTCAAACTCTTTTTTTGCCTGATCCAGCTTCTTTGCGGTGCGATTGTAGGACAAAGTGATCTCTACGCATTCTCCACCGGACCGATACTTACAACTGTAGCCGGTCTCCAACCAGAAAAGTTCCGGGTGATCATTGTACACGGCCTCAAATACATTTTTCAGCTGTGCCGTATTCACCTGCTCCACCGGTGCAAACGAGCCTTGCAGCTGCACTGCATTGGCATAAATCTGTCTGTATAAATGCTGCATCTGTGCATTCAGCATATGATAGTAGGGATAAAATTCCGCGTCAAAAACGTACTCATCACCGGTGATCCCCGTATCAAGCTGTTCATCCAGTTCCTCCGCCTGTTCCTCCGCGAGCTCCTCTCCGCTCATGTTCACAGGCTGGTAGCCGTTTCTGCTGCTTACCTGACTCGGCAGATTCAGGGAACCTCTGATCGGCGCCACATAACCGGCTATTTCATCTGCTGCCAGCACTCCGTCTGCAATCCGATAGGCGCTGTCTTCGGCATCACCTGTAAGTCCTGTGCTTTCCCCTGCGCCTCCCTCTTCAGACGCATTTGACTTTCCCAGATCGGAAAGCAGCCCATGCTCTCCGTACAGCGTTTCCGACAGACTCTTTGTCATATCCGGAGAAAATGCCAGCACTAAAATGCCGGCACACGCCAGCATAATGAAAACAATGATTCCATAAAAAAGCTTTTTGAGAAATCTCATCTGTTCTCAACACCTTTCCAGCATTTCCACTGCTTCTCTCGTACAAAAGCCCTCCGAAAACGCACTGGCACTCCCCGCTGCGATTCCCCTGCGAAACGCACGGGCATAGTCCTGTGACTCCAGCCATCCGGCCATAAAACCGGCCAACATGGAATCTCCCGCTCCGACACTGTTTGCAACCCGCCCCGCAGGAGCAGACTGTGACAATGTCTGCCCGCCTTCCGTAAGCAGTACTGCGCCCTCTGCGCCCAGAGAGATCAACACATTTCGCGCACCCATCTCCTGCAGTTTCCTGCCATAAGGGAGTACGGTCTCCCGCCCCGTAAGCTGCACACCGAAAATCTCACTCAGTTCCTGCCCATTGGGCTTGATCAGAAACGGGTGATGCGGCAATACATGCAACAAAAGATCCCTGGCGGCATCCACCGCAATCAGAACCCCTTTCCCTTCAAGATATCTCATAATATCCGTGTAGACATCCGGACTCAGAGAGGGGGGCACACTACCCGACAAAAACAATACATCTCCGCTCTGCAGCGCTCCCAGTTTCCGCATCAGGACTTCCATATGTTCCGCCCGGATCATCGGACCGGCTCCATTGATCTCCGTTCCGTCAACGGAAGTCAGCTTAACATTAATACGGTTCATTCCGCTTTCCACTGGGATCAGATCTGTTTTGATCCCTAGTGTATCAAGCTGACGCTCAATCTCATCACCGGTGAATCCTGCTTTAAACCCAATCGCCGTGCTGGGAATCCCCAGATTTCGAAGCACCATGGATACATTGATCCCCTTGCCGCCGGGCATAATTCGCTCTGCGGAAGTCCGGTTCGTCATCCCCAATCGAAAATTCTCCACAGAAACAATATAATCCAAAGAAGGATTCAGGGTAACTGTAACGATCAAACGGGACCTCCCGTCAGGTGCCTTATCTAAACCTGCCATGATCAGTTCCCTCCTCCTGATAATGTCATAGAATTTTTTCCATCAAAGTCTTTTGAACGCCAAAACCCATATGGTCATAAAAAGCTCTGGCACTGTCATTTCCCTCCCAGACATGTAGCGTTACATTATGACACCCCTGCTTCTTTGCAAACTCGGTCACATACTCATACAATTCCCTGCCCACATGTTTTCCCCGGGCGTTCTCGTCCACGCAGAGATCATCTATGTAAAGCGTCTTCATATCATGAATATTGTTCAGTCCCTTACGTTCCTGCAGTTCACAGAAACAATACCCCATCACCTGATCCTTCTCATCCGTCGCTACGAATACCGGCGTATCCGGATTGACAAAGATTGCTTCCAGTTCTTCATCCGTATATTTCTTTGTCCCTGAAATGAAAATATCCGGACGAATGTCCGCATGAATTTCCAACACCTCACCGAGCAGTTTATTCACTGCCTGCATGTCGTTATGTCCCGCTTTTCTGATCCGCATGTCTGTTCCCCCGCTGTCTTTTCTGTTTCTATAACACTCCTGCGTTTTCTAGTGCCAATATGGCTTTTGATCCTTATGGGTAAATCCCTGTAATCTTTTTTTATATTCCGATTCACACGATGTGTAATAGGCAATCTGCTTTTCATTGAGACCGCCCTGTTCCTTCAGTTCCGCAAGTTTTGCCTGATAGGCAATAAACCCTTTTTGTGCAGCATCTTTATAATTATTTGCCACATTGGAAGCAACCTTTTCCAGAAGTTCCTCCAGGTCTTTATTTTTCTTATGGGCATTCCGTATATCCGGCAAATGTAAGCCAAACATAAATCTCCTCCCAGATTTCCGTCAAAATCCCCGTTCCCACCCTCGCAGCCGCAGTTAATGTCCGGTAATAAAAATAACGATCACAATACAATCATACGCTTTTGGGGCATAACAGTTCTAAGGGGATTCGAACCCCCTACGCCTGCCCTTTGGCGCACCATGAGGGACGACTTGCGCTGTCGCCTGCGTTGACATTCACCCCGCTGCCGCTACCGACTATAATTCTCTATTATTCAAGCTCAACCAGTTCGGTATTCCAGTTGGTCTCCTGCAGCTTGTTATCCAGCTTCCGGAGTTCCTTCGCCATTCTATCAATCTGGGACTGCCACTTTGTGACTTCTATCGTGGACTTCACCTTAATTTCTGAACCTCTTGCGCGATATGCTGTCTGGCTTGCCGTACGCACCAGCTCCTTGTAAATAGAAATTTTTAATGTCAGCGCATCCTTTCTTGCGATCAATTCCGTCATAGTCTGTCCGTCCACAAGTGTACTACAGTTGGTAAGATTGATCTTGGAGATCAATTCCGCCAATCTGGCGATTGCAACATCCAGCTCTTTCTTCAGTTTCTCCGGATTTTCCGCCGATTTCTCACCTTCCTGCACCAACATATTGCTGTTCAGACGGCTTTTCAGCTGCTCAATGTTTCTGTTCAGATCCGCTCTCTCCTGTAATGCTTCTGCCAGTTTCATGGTCCTTCCTCCGTTTCGCTTTTGTTTTATCATCAAGGCGATCTTCTCTGCCGCCTGCGTTTCATTTCTCTCCTGATATCTATTTTATCATAAATTCTGTAAGATACAAGCCAAAGCCATTACAGGAACTCTACTGTACCGTCCTCCAGATGATAAATGGCACCCAGTACCTGCAATCCATACTCTTTCTCATCTTTCTGAATCTGAAGGCTGTGCTCTATGATCTCGCAGCTGTGCTTCACATTCAGGCAACATGCCTTAACCTCATCTTTCTCGTCTCCGATGGCCTTGACAATTTCATCCGTGATATACTTGATATATCCTTCAGGCTGGTGATTCAGTGCTGCGTCTACAGCCCCACAGTGATCATGACCCAGCACTACGATCAGACCGGTTCCCAGATGCTCCGCCGCATACTCGATGCTGCCAAGCTGATGGGACTCCATCACATTGCCGGCCACTCGGATCACAAAAAGGTCCCCCAGCCCAGCCTGGAAAATGACCTCCGGTATCACTCTTGAATCGGAGCAGGCCACAATAATCGCATAGGGGCGCTGCCCTTCCTTTACCAACCTGAGCAGTGTTTCTGTGGAAGCCTCACAGCAAGCTTTTCGGGAAGCCACATAGGCCTTATTGCCTTCCACCAGTTTCTCTTTTGCATACTGCGCAGAATACTCATACTGTACCATAGTTGCATCTCCTTTTCTTTTGCGTTTTGTTATTATTTGTTTATTTGCAAGCATCCAGAAGCCTGCTCCCTTCCGCCTGACAGCGACCTGCTTTACGCCCTTCTTACTCGATACCTGTTCGGTTTGCAACAATTTTACTGTCGGTTGAAATAGCTGATTCCCCCGCTGGGATTGAAGTAAGTCCTGATATAACCATCCGTGGAGAGAATGACGAATTCATTCGTCGCCTCCACATAATAAACTCCGTCCCCGTCCTCTTTCTCGGTCTTGTACAGCGCATCCGGATTATTGATGACCGCAGAAGCCGCCGTCTCATAGTCCGCCGCCGAAGCAAATCCCATCTCGATACCATGCTTTTCATAATGCTGATTCAGGAGTTTTTTACTGCGGAATTTGTATGTTGTTTCGACTGTCTCTGATGTCTGCGATTCTGTCGTCGGCTGTGATTCCGACAGCTGTTGCGGCTCTGCGATTGTCTCCGGTTCCGACAGCTGCTGAGGCTCTGCAATTGTCTCCGGTTCCGACAGCTGCTGTGTCTGCGTTACTGCTGCCGGTGCAGTTTCGGTTGGCTGTTCCTGTATGAAATCCGGTATTTCTTTGCCTGCCAAGACCAAAATAACCGCAGCAATCGCCGTAAGTATGGAGATGACCGGACCCTTTGACTTTTTATCCGTACTTTGCATATTGATTCCTCTGTTGCTTTTCTTTCTTCCCTATAAACTTTGTTTTCATTATACCATAAATAGTGGGGACTTGTCACCTTGATCCTGTCTCACATTTCAGAAAAGGAGCGCAAATTGTCTCCAATTTACGCCCCTTCGTCCAAGCAATCTTCTTTTCCGGATCATGCATTATTTATTGCAGCTCATATGCAATGAAAAATTGCTTTGTCTCCAACTCTTTCTCGTTCATGTCCGGATATCTCTCTCCAAAACCGGCCTCCCGCAACGTCATAACCTTTGGCACAACCTTGATATCCGCGCTCTCAGTCGTCCCGTCATCAAAATGCACCGTACAGGTAATGACTACATCCCCCAGCAATTGTGTCATGGCATCCACATGTCTGTCACTTATTCCAAACTCCTCCCATGTCAGATCCGGGAAATACGTTTTGTGTAAACCTTCCACATCTAAGTCTTCCATCTTCTTTTCTCCGCATACACTGAAATCTGTGTAGGGAGCAGTCTGCTTATCATAAGCTACCGTGTAGGAATAATATATCTGATTATCCAGGTCATCCCACCAGTATTGTGGTTTCTCGTCATCTGTATGGATGCTCTTTCCGTAATCCTCATAGGGCGCCGCCTCCGCTTCGATCACAACACTGTCCTGGTTCTTTGGCTCGCAGATCTGCAAAAAGCCTTTATTTACACTGTAAGTGATCTTTTCGATATGGGATCCCTCACACCGGAAGGAAAAAACAGATCGGTAGGTATACTCATCCGAACCTGCACTTTTCTGCCCCCCATTTCCTCCACCGCCAACTCCCGTAGTTATCACGGGCTTACCTTTTTCCATGACCACCCCGCCCGTTGCATCCCGGTCAGACGCCAATGCTTTCAGCGTAAAGCTATGGGAATACTCCTCCATTATAAGATCCGCATCTTCCATCCTTCTGTTCGCACTTTGTGCATAAACAGCCACTGCAACTGCTGCACAGGCCGCCACTGATGCCGCCGTAACCGCAAGACGTCTGAATGTAACCGCACGGCCCTTTCTGATTTTCTGCGCTGCTCTGAGATTTCCATCCTGCACTTCGTTCTGATACAATCCTTTCAGTTTTTCCTGCATGCTCTGATCCAACCTGATCTGATCCATCGTGTTTTTATACCTGCTCATTCCAATCCCTCCTCGCTCAAAATGGTCTTTAATTTTTTCCTGGCCCTGACAAGCCGCACATTTACAGCATTTGGACTTTTACCCAGCACACCTGCAATCTCACAGAGGGAATATCCCTCATAGTAGTGTAGATACACGATATTCCGGTCAATTTCAGGAAGCTTTTGCAGCTCGGATAACACAAAGTTTTCTTCCGCCTCCTGGGAACTTTGATCAAACTGCTCCAGCGACTCATAAGAGCTTTCTTTTTTCCGAAAAGCCATTTTCCGGAAATCCCGGCATTGGTTGATCGTAACCCGCAACAGCCACGCTTTTAAATGCTCCTTGTCTACAAAGCTCTCACCATGCCGCAGTAGTTTGATAAAAACCTCCTGCACAACGTCTTCCGAGTCAGCCACATTCATCAGATTCTGGTAAGCAATCCTGTATACAAGGTTAGAGAATTCTTCCACAACTGAAATATAGCTCTGCTCATTATCCATCTGTATCATTGCTGTATCCAAACCTCCTTTCACACAGAACACGAACAGAGAGGAAAATATCGTACACGATATTAAAAAATTTTCTGCAATACATATTCCGAAAGATTATATCAGAATAAACGAGAGAAGCGCAGGCAACCGCCGCTTCCGACTGCCCACGCTTCTCTCATTTATTCCTCTATCACTTTATTTTTGAATGTTACCCTTCAATCGCAATGGTCTTTTTCTGCTCCACTGCTTTCTTGGGATCTTTCTTGGGGATCTCCAGCCTCAAGACACCGTCCTCAAATTTCGCTTTGATGTCCTCCTCCGTGATCTCATCGCCCACATAGAAGGTTCTGGACATGCTTCCCGCATATCTCTCCTGACGAATAATCTTACCGGACTGCTCATCCTTTTGTTCCTTGTCCAGTCCTTTGGACGCCTGAATGGTCAGATACCCGTTCTCCAACTGAAGGTTCAGTTCATCCTTCTTGAACCCGGGCAGATCGATATCAACTTCATAACCGTTGTCCTGTTCTCTGACATCCGTCTTCATCAGCCTGTCAGCATTCTTCCCGTACAAAGGATTCTTCTTACCATAAACCGGCTGGTTCCACTCGCGGTCCATCTGGCTCATGAGCCTGTCAAAACCATCAAACCAATCGTCCATCATATTCTCTCTGAAAATACTCGGTGCATATAACATAACAACTACCTCCTTTTATATGAATCAATTATTTGCTTTGTTCTCAGGAAATATTCCTTTATTTCCTCCTGATAATTATGTTATAGCACTTTTATTAGCACTCGTCAATAGTGAGTGCTAATAAAATTTTATTAACAAAATATTATGCATTTATAAATTGTCAGAACTTTCTTATGCACTCTCGTTCATCTTGACCAGTTTGGCCGCCTGATCCGCCGCAATACACGCGTCCAGGATCTCCTGAATATCTCCGTTCATGACCTTATCCAGCTTATAGATTGTCAGACCGATGCGATGATCCGTCACACGCCCCTGCGGGAAATTATAGGTGCGGATCTTCTCTGAACGATCGCCCGTACCGATCTGGCTGCGCCGCAGCTCCGCCTCCGCATCATGTCTCTGCTGCTGTTCCAGATCATACAGCTTCGCCCGGAGCAGATTGAATGCCTTCTCCTTATTCTGGATCTGAGATTTCTCCGTCTGACTGTAGATCACGATCCCCGTGGGATAATGAGTCAGACGCACCGCCGAGTCCGTGGTGTTGACACACTGCCCGCCGTTTCCGGATGCGCGCATCACATCGATTCGGATATCCTTGTCTTCAATCTTGATGTCGATATCCTCATCCACCTCCGGCATGACCGCCACACTGATGGTAGAGGTATGGATCCGCCCGCCGCTCTCCGTCTCCGGCACACGCTGCACGCGGTGCACACCGCTCTCATATTTCATCACGGAATAAGCACCCTGCCCGGTAATGGTAAACTGTACTTCCTTCATGCCGCCGATTCCGATCTCATCCACATTCATGGTCTCCACTCTCCAGTGGCGCCCCTCCGCATAATGTACATACATACGATAGATTTCCGCCGCAAACAACGCCGCCTCATCACCGCCGGCACCTGCACGGATCTCTACGATCACGTTCTTGTCATCATTTGGATCTTTGGGCAGGAGCAAAATCTTCAGTGTCTGCTCAAGTTCTTCCGCACGCTTTTTACTGTCATTCAGCGTTTCCTTGATCATCTCCCGCATTTCATCATCATTCTCCTCATCCAGCATTGCCAGAGAATCCTCGATGTCCTGCTTGCATTTCTTGTATTCCGTATAAGCTTCCACAAGGGGCGTCAGATCACTCTGCTCCTTCATCAGCTTGCGGAAACGCTCCTGATTATTTGTGACCGTAGGCTCATGCAGCTCTCCCATGATCTCCTCATAACGGATCAATAAATCTTCTAACTTATCAAACATTTCCCAACCTCACTATCTTCTCAAATTTACAGTCATCTCTCAAAACCAGGTTCCGTAAACCACCCGATCGAGTCCTGCATAATCCTGTAAGACACAGACCTCATGAAAACCCGTCCGCATCATGAGCTGCTTCACCGCTTCTCCCTGATTATATCCAATCTCAAAGAAAAGCATTCCGCCGCCGCACAGGTACCTGGGACTCTCTGCAACAATCTTTCTGTAAAAATCCAATCCGTCTACCCCGCCGTCCAGCGCCGCAAGCGGTTCATGCTCCCGCACCTCCGGCATCAGTTCCGGGATCACCTGCCGCTCAATATAGGGTGGATTGGAAACAATGATCTCGAATTGTCCCGAAATATTTTCAAACAGATCTCCCTGTACGAAGTTGAGCCGCTGCTCTCCCAGCAATCGCATCGCATTCTTCCCGGCAACCGCCAGTGCCTCCCCGGAAATATCCGCACCCACGCCGCTGCATCCGTTGGTATAATGCAACAGGCTGATCAAAATACAGCCGCTCCCCGTACACAGATCCAGCACCCGCATTCCGTCGTGCAGATTTTTCAATACTTCCTCCACCAGAATCTCTGTATCCTGCCTGGGGATCAGCACATGCTCATTCACCAGGAAATCCAGTCCCATAAAATTCTGCATTCCGGTCAGGTGCTGCAGCGGGATTCTCGCACAGCGCTTCTCCAACAATGCCTCATAGGCCGACTGTTCCGGCTCTGTCACTTCTCTGTCTCCATGCACGAGCAATGTATTGCGGTCTGTCCTGCAGATAAATTCCAACAAAAACCGGGCATCCAGCTCCGGCTCCGGCACGCCGGATTCCAAAAGCATATTTTTGCCTTTTTCATAACACTCGCGATAATTCATGCCTTTTGCACCGTTTCATCCATGCGCTCGTCATCCTCAGCATCCTGCGGTGTATCCTTCAGCCAGCTGTCGTCCACCTCATACCCGAAATTGTCCTTCAGATAGGCTTTCCAATCAAACACCGCTTCCACAGCCGCGATCGCCACTTCAACCATATCCTCATCCGGCTCCCTCGTAGTCAGCCGTTGGATCAGCATCCCCGGCGCAGACAGGATATTCACAAACAGATTGTCACTTCTTCCTGCCAGGCGAATGATCTCATAGGAGATTCCTGCCACCACAGGCATCAGTAAAACTCTCAGCACCACTTTCTCCACCACATTGTCAACCCGGATGAAGAAAAACAGGATAATACTCACGATCATCACGAAGAAAATAAAACTGGTACCACATCGCTTATGCTGTCTGGAGCTATGCATGACATCATGTACCGTCAACGGCCTGCCCTTTTCCACACAGTTGATGCATTTATGCTCTGCACCGTGATACTGGTAAAGCCTCTTGATGTCTTTCATGGCGCTGATGCCCCACACATAGAGCAGGAACACCACCAGTCTGATCACCCCTTCGATGATTGCAATCAGGGAATCATTCCTGATATATTTCTGAAAAAACAAGGATAAAAAGTACGGCAATACAATAAATATCCCCACCGCCAGGCAAATAGAAAAGACCGTCACTAACACGCTCATCAGCTGTTCACTGCCGCTGTCGGCCTTTTTCACCTCACCGCTTTCCTCCTCATCATAAAAAGCCGCCGAATAGTTGAGTGCCTTGATTCCCAATATCATGGAATCCACAAAATTAAATACACCTCTTATAAACGGCAATTCCTTCAGCTTGTTTCGATGAAGTGTTCCCTGAAAGGTTTCCACATCCACAGCAATACCGCCGTCCGGTTTTCTGACCGCCACCGCATATTTTTCTTTGTTTTTCATCATGATTCCCTCCAGAACGGCCTGTCCGCCGATTCCGGAGTATCTGTTACACTTCTTTTTGGAACTATCCTGGGATATGCTCTTTTCCATACTTAACCTCATATTATAACCGCTCAGGACCATTCACCAAGTCCTTTCATCCTAAACGATCATCAGATCACATAATACAAAATATGCGCCATATGGCGCACCAACACAAAAAGGGTTGAGATAGAAATACCTCAACCCCTTGCATACATTCCTATTGAACACCGTATTTTCTGTTGAACTTATCAATACGGCCATCAGTTCTCGCAGTTTTCTGCTGACCTGTGTAGAATGAATGACACTTGGAGCAAACCTCTACGTGGATCTCAGGCTTTGTAGAACCGGTCACAAACGTATTACCGCAGTTGCAGGTAACAGTTGCTTGATAGTACTTAGGATGAATTCCTTCTTTCATGCTTTTCACCTCTCTATAATAATTGTAGAATAGTTCTATGTTCTCATCCGCACTGCTTATAGAACCACAAACAGCGGTATTATTGTAACACAGAGAGGGACATGATGCAATACCCAATTTAAAGAAATTTAAATGAATTTATTTTTCTTCACCAAATTCACAAATTCAACATTGTTCCGCGTACGGGCAAACATGTCCAAAATCTTATCCGTGGCCTCATCCGGTTTCAATCCGTTTAACGCCTTCCGCATAATATTGATCGCTTCCAGCTCATCCCGATCCAACAGCAAATCCTCCCGTCTGGTGCTGGATTTGGCCAGATCAATAGCCGGGAAAATGCGCTTCTCGGACAATTTTCTGTCGAGCACCATCTCCATGTTACCAGTACCCTTAAATTCCTCGTAAACCACGTCGTCCATCTTGCTTCCGGTATCAACCAATGCCGTGGCAAGAATGGTAAGGCTTCCACCGCCTCTCATTTTACGCGCGGCGCCAAAGAACCGTTTCGGCATATGTAATGCCGCCGGATCCAAACCACCGGACAACGTTCTTCCGCTGGGCGGGACAACCTGATTATAGGCTCTGGTCAATCGCGTAATGCTGTCCAGGAGGATTACCACATCTTTCTGGTGCTCCACCAGACGTTTTGCGCGCTCGATCACCATCTCCGAAACTCTTTTATGATGCTCCGGGAGCTCATCAAAGGTAGAATAGATCACTTCTACATTTTCTCCCACGATAGCCTCTTTTATATCCGTTACTTCCTCCGGACGCTCATCGATCAGCAAAATGATCATATGCATCTGCGGATTTGACCGAAGAATAGACTTCGCAACTTCTTTCAACAAAGTCGTCTTACCCGCTTTAGGCGGGGACACGATCATACCGCGCTGTCCCTTGCCCACAGGACTTACCAGATCCATAACACGCATGGAAATGTTGCATCCCGGCGTCTCCAGCTTAATTCTCTCATCCGGGAAGATCGGCGTCATATTCTCAAAATTCTTGCGCTTCGCAGATTCCTCCGGAGTGTACCCATTGATTGACTTCACAAAAAGCAATGCGCTGAATTTCTCCTGCTGGGTTTTGACCCTTTTATTTCCGCACAGGATATCTCCTGTCTTCAGCATAAATCTGCGGATCTGACTAGGCGCCACATAGACATCGTTCTCTCCGGGCAGATAATTTTCGCAGCGAATGAACCCATAGCCGTCCGGCATAACTTCCAGGATACCGCTTGCCTCCTGTCCGCTGTCAAGCTCTTTCAGCGCCTGTGCTTCCTCCTCAGGAGACTGTGCCCCCGGGATCTGATCTGCCGCCTGTGTTCCGGCTTGTCCCGACGATGTTCCCTGCGCGTTTACAGGTTGTGCTACCACTGCCTGTCCCGATGCCGCAGCTCCCGCCTGACGCGGCGCACTCCTGACGATAACAGTCCTGGACTTCTCGGGATTTCTCGTCTGCTCCACTGTCTTTTCCGGCTCTCTCTCCCTGCTTTTCGACGCTTCTTCCGCTTCGGCAAGCTTTTTCAGGCGTTCATCCTCTGCCAACATAGCTTCCACAAGCTCTGACTTCTTCATGGTAGAAGTTCCCTTCAATCCACGCACCTTTGCCAACTCTTTTAATTGTTGCAATGCCAATGATTCATATTTTTCTCTCATATCATCCTCCTAAAGCATACTCAAATCACATCGTCTGATATATATCACTTTTCCTTCTGCATTTTCCTTATATGTCACGCACAACACATTACACAACACATTACCATGCTGCATATGTTCCACACATTGCACACGTTTCATTGGGGGTTTTCACAAGACAGATATAGAACGTGCATATATTATAATATAATTTTATCTAAATAGGAAGCCCTAATTTATTAAAATTCTTAATTTATTTGGCAGATTTGCAAAAAACAATTGCATTTTTCCCGCTTTTCACTATACTGTAATTGTCTCACATGATTTACAGTGTCCCGCATGTACAAAGGAGCTATTATGAAAAAATACAAAATACTTTGGAATAAATACCATCATGCCCTGCCTTTGATCCTGTATATCATCATTTATTGGATCTGGTTTTGGCATTTGGAGGCAAAGGTGACCGATCCGCAATATATCATTCACATGCGTATAGACGACTATATTCCCTTCTGTGAACTGTTTGTAATTCCCTATTGTATGTGGTTCGGTTACATAACCGCTGTCATACTCTATCTGCTCTTTACCGACAAAAAAGAATACTACCGCGCCTGCCTGTTTCTGTTCACCGGAATGACTATTTTCCTGATCATCTCCACGCTGTGGCCGAACGGACACCAACTGCGGCTCGCCGCAATGCCCCGGGATAACGTTTTTACTCATATTGTTACTTCCCTGTGGAACACCGACACGCCGAACAATCTCTGGCCCAGCATACATGTTTATAACTCGCTTGGTGCACACTTTGCAGTACTTCACAGCAGCCGGCTTACAGAGAAAAAATGGGTTCGCCGCGGATCGCTCATCTTATGCTGTTCCATCATTCTCTCTACCGTTTTCATCAAACAGCATTCCATGTTTGATGTACTGACAGCCTTTGGCATGGCCGCGATCATGTATGTTTTGGTTTATCAAGCTTCATTTGTAATCTTTTCATGTAGGCGCCAAAAGCGGAGGGCATAGGATATTGATCCTTTGTCTCCTCCGGCCTGATATAGATCCAGTCCTTGATCTCTGTTCCGGGATTCCGTTGTTCCAATTCATCCGTCTGCACCACATATCCCTTCATATGCCATTCCTTATGCGTAAAAATATGTTTTACATCCTCTAACGGTACGATTCGGATCGTTTTCACACCATTTCTCTCCAGATAAGCTATGACTTCTTCCGCAGTCCGGAATCCGTCCAGCCACGGGAACTCATACATTCCTGCCAGCAGTCCCTTCTCAGGACGTTTTCGAATAACCGTATACTCTGCGTCTCTGATGAGCAAAACGGTCTTTTTCTCTATCTTTCTGCCCTTTGCATGAGCCTTTCGCGGATAATCAAGTTCCGTTCCGTCGCCATGTGCCAGGCAAAGCCCCGCCAACGGACACTTATCACACAAAGGTGCCCCATTGGGAATGCAGACACAGGCCCCCAATTCCATCATGGCCTGATTAAAATCTCCCGGTCTGTCCCCCGGAATGATCTGCCCGACCTCCTGTTCCACCTGCCGTTTCACCTGGGCATCGGATATCAGACGCTCATCCTTGCACAATCTCGCCACCACCCGCATCACATTACCGTCCACGGCCGGCACTGCCTCGCCAAACCCGATGGATGCGATCGCACCGGCTGTATAACTGCCGATTCCGCATAATGTAAGCAGATCCGCATAGCTGGAAGGTATCTTTCCGTCAAATTGACTCATAATCTGCACTGCCGCTTTCTGCAGATTGCGCACCCGATTATAATATCCCAGACCTTCCCAGAGCTTTAACAGCATCTCCTCCTCTGCACCTGCCAGCACTTCCACATTGGGAAGTGCCTTCATAAACCGCTCAAAATAAGGTTTTACCGCCTCTACCCGGGTCTGCTGCAGCATGATTTCCGAAACCCATATGCGATAGGCATCCGGTTGGTCCCGCCATGGCAAAATACGTTTATTTGCATCGTACCACATAAGCAGCGGCGCAGATATCTCCGTCAAAATCTGATCCCCGTTTTCCAGTCTGACCGGCACTTCGGCATCTATCTCTATTTTGTCCTCTGCCACATTACAGTCGTATGCGTAAACTTCCACGCCGGCTGTCGCCGCCTCCGTCAGCGCCTCTGCAAATGCGGGCTGAATTTCACGGGCCGGTCGAAAATACGCCGCACCTTTCATCTGGATCACAAAGATCACGCAGGCTCTGAACCCCTCTCTTCTCGCCTGTATCAGCTCCCGCATATGTTTCACAGCCCGTTCGGACGGCGCATCCGGAAAGCTCACAACACCGTTTTCTTCCGAGGTGACTCCCTTGACCTCCAGAAAGATCTTTTGTTCCTCCGTCTCCAGATAAAAATCAAACCTGGAGTTTCCGTAACAGGTCTCCGGCCGCACCGATACCAGATCCGGAAACAGCTTCTTTTGGAGAAGCCATTCCCCTACCACCTGATTCGGTGCCTGGGAATCCACATTTACCAGTCTGCCGTTCTTTTCCACCGTCACAAGATCATAGGCGGTGGCACGCTCTTTTTTATCACTGTGCGTCAGCCATACCCGCGCTCCCGGCACCAACAGTTCTCTGCATCTTCCGGTGTTCTTTACATGTATTTTTTCAATTTTATCATTTAACTTCACATAGGCTGTAAACCGATTGATCCTCTCAATCCATTCAGCCTGCGCGATGGATGGATACTTCATCGCTCAAACTCTCTCTTCCCTTCTTTTTCCGATAAGGCACCCTCGCCGCCGGCACTGCCTCTGCCGCACTCAACGTGTGCACCGATTGATCATCAAAAAAAATCTGTGCCCCGAAAGCCGCCAAAACAGCTTTTTTCTCCAGACCACCCAGGAAAAAGGCCTCGTCCACCCTGACCTGCCATGCCCGCAGAGTCCGTATCACCCGCTCATGGGCAGGAGCACTCCGGGCTGTGACCAGTGCTGTGCGGATGGGACATTCTCCCGTCTCCGCTGTCAGTCTTTCCTGCAATGCGGACAATTTTTTCAGGAACTGTGCAAACGGTCCCTCTGCCAACGGAGTCCGTGCATTGCGCTCCTCATTTTCCTCAAAAGCATGCAGTCCCCTTGTCTGAAAGATTCGCTCCGATTCATCCGTAAACAGGACCGCATCCCCGTCAAAGGCAATCCTGATCTGTGCCGGCCTGCCGTTCCATCCCGCATGGGACGCAAATGTTCCGCCCTGCTCGGTACAGATGATTCCTGCTGCAATTCCACTGTCGATCGCGCACTGCACATCCTCTTCACATGCAGAAAGATACAGGTCTGTGTGAAATGCTTCCAGATAAGGCGCCAGAGACGCTCCGCTCACCAACACCGCCCTTGTGATCGGTAAATGATAATGCCGTATCGTATGAAATACCCGCAGAGAAGTATCCGGACTGTTGTGGGACATGATGATCACCTCAACCAGCGGATCCTCCCCCGCCTGATTCAACGCCAGAAATGATCGGATCAATCCGAATCCCGGCCCCGGTTTCAACGGCACCTGCTCATTGGCAATCTGATAACTGCAATAAGCCGCAACTCCCTGCGTCTCATAAATGGCATGTTCTTTTGTCAGGTCAAACAATGCCCTGGCCGATATGCCGATCACCATTTTGTCTGCCATGTCGCCGCTCCTTTCTCTATCCACATCAGAGCGGCATCCGGACATTAGCGCAAACGATTGCACTCATACTTTTCCAATGTCAGCAGGCAGGATCGTAACGACGCATATCTCTCCTGTGTCTCTCCGTCCGGCACCTCTATGTCACAGGCGACTGCCATGGTTGTGATCATATCGTCCGTAATGCGGTGATGCAATCCGGCCAGAATATTCAGCCTGTCCTCATAGGATGTGGCATCCAGAAACTCCAGGAGCTGCGGATCCAAACCGCTTGTTTCCTCCGGAAGGCTTTCCTCTGCATGATTCTCCTCTGCCGGAACCCCTTGCGGCTTTTCCGTCTGGATCTTCCCATCCGTTTCCTGCGTGGTTCCCGCGGCATGTTTCCGCTCTCGCTCTGCCTTGCGCTCTTCATTATCGCTCTGCAGTTCAAAACGATATTTCTGTGCCGCGTCAGGATACTTCTGCCTGTCCACCTCACTCAGGAACATATCGAGAGGTCTGGCATATGTTTTAAAATCTCCATACAGGGCCTGATATACCACCAGCTGCTCATCCGTTTCCGTATGCTGTGCTATTGCCGTGATCTGATATAGATTTCCTTTAAAGTGTTTATAGATTTCATGAGGTCTGGGAATAAATGACATTTGCAAAACTCCTTTCGGCAAGCGTCTCTCAAACGAGCCATAACGATTTACTCATAAAGAGTATACCCCTATTTTATACAAATGTCATGCAAATCTTTTGTCGAAATCTGTCATTCCCGGAATTCTGTTCTTATAAAGTAAAAAACTGGTATTCAAATTCACATCTGTCCTCCGGGGACGCGCAGGGGAAGTTCTCCGCCAACACTTTCAGACGCTGCATCAACGCCTCCCGCTCCGCAGAATCCAATCGATCGATCTTTCTGTGATGAATCGTAAATGTGTAAGTGCGCTCCGTATTCTTCTCCACCACTCTGTTTAGTGTAATTCCGCAATGTGCATATCCCATCTGCGTTAATTGCTCCTCGGTTTCCCTTAACAGCACTTTTTCCTGCTCTCTGTAAAACTGCTCTTACTCCGCCAATTCCAACTGCTCCTGCCCGCGCACCGTCTCCTTTATACAAAACCCGATTATTCCCACTAAGACAAGCACCGCGATCCCATACAAATAATTTTTCATAATAAAATACCTCCTCATCCGATGTCATTGATCTCTGACGTTCTGATAAGAAGGTATCATATTTTCAGTCCATAAAAAGTACCTTGATCCGTTTGCATGCTATTTTTTCAAAATACGGAACCATATCTCACTGACACTGTTGTAGATAAGTATGATCCCGATCAGCCGCACAATGATCGTCGCTGTGCCAAACGGGTTCGCCACAATCAGGATACCGAAACCGACGGTGAGCAGGGAGAATACCAACGACACCTGCCAACCGGTAAATCCGCTCTTTTTATAAGAGATTGCATGCATGAACCCGAAGGCACCGTACAAAATAATACCGGACCCGGCTATGATAGGAAACACCGAAATGATCAGTTCCGGATTCAGCAGAATCACCAATCCCGCAATTGCCGTCACAATTGCCCCCACCCATGGAAATACCGCCATCTCTACACTGTCCTTGCGCACCAGCAGCGATACAATTGCGACAATCGCACTGATCAGCAGACCGGCTCCCAGCACCTTAACAGCAACCGTCAGGGTATCTCCCGGATAAATGACCAACACGGCCCCCAATACGATAATAACAACCAGGTAAAAAAATTGCGACAACTTCGAGTTCTTCATCGTTTTCACCCCCGCTTATGAAGCAATGCTTCTCTTTTGAATGTTATTCTACCATATTTTCCCTTTTTTGAACAGTTCCTATGCCTTGTCTTTTTTTTCGCTTTTGGAAATCATACCAGATGATACAAAACCCGATCCCACTGACCAGTGTAACAACTGCTCCCTGCCATTTTCCGAAAGGCTTATACTCCATTTCCAGCACATAGTCTCCCTGCTGCAGATCAAAAGCCATCAATGTCCCTCCGAACAACTTAGGCTCCTTCACCTCTCCGTTTAGCTTCACCTCCCAGCCTCTCTCATAGGGAACGCTCAGGATCAATCTGCCTTCCTTTTGCAGCTTTATGCTTCCCCGGAGATGGGTACTGTCATAACTCACCTGTTCCAGGTGATCCTCCGCCAGAGAATCCATGACCTTCATCAGCACATTTCGGTTCATGCGGTAAATATCCGCGGAAATTTTTCGGGAATCATCCTCTTTATCGTTATTGGTGATGCGCACGGATTCACCCGCCTTCAAATATCCCAGATACAGGATCGACCCTTTCTTAAGGTTGTTCCATTCCATCCCATCCGGCGTCGTACCGTATGTCTTGACCTTCTGTGTACCCGCCGCAGTGATGATCCCGTAATAGATCCCGTCCTGCTCCGCCCTGTATTCCACATCGTCGCCGTTGGATTTCTTACTGCAGATTTCAAACAGCCTCTCATCTATTCCCAGGTCATGCACCATCTGATTCTGCAGCCTCAACGCACTGCCCGAGTAGCCATCGGGAAGATCATATCCTGTCGGCGCCACATATCCGAACGGCAGCGTATCCTGTATCTGATAAAGTGTGATTCCGTTTTCTTCTTCCATCGGAACATAAAGGGAATTCTCATATTCGCCGGAATCCCCGAACATGTATTTCACGTTTAAAAGTGCCGATGTGAACGCTGTTGCACCGTCAAAGTCATAGAAAACCTTGCTGTAGCGCATCCCCAGCCTCTCGTAGAGATCCATCACCGCCGAGTTCATGGTGGAAGAAAAGACCGTCGCCGTGGGATACCCCACCAGAGTCCCGTCATTTTTGGTTTTCCGCTTAAATTTCTCGATTCGATACAGACTGTTCTCTGTCTCTGCCGTGCGTTCGTACAGCGCTTTATAATCCTCCAGATTCTCCAGATAAGCAGACCGACTCACATTGCTCACGCTGGTCACGCCGGTGTTGATACAGGTTTCCAACACCATTGCCGCCACCGCAAGACCGACCAGGATCCTACGCGTACTCCCGCTCTGATTCCGATATCCCAGATACAGAAGCACCGCATAAATCGTCACAAACAAAAGGGTCAGCCACTCCACCCCCGGCAGAATATCCTCATGGGTCGCAAACTGCTCCACAAACACCATGATCACTGCCACCGCCACATAGACATGTATCACCCGTTCCTTCTGTTCCTTTCGGGCAAAGTCCAAAGAAACCACCCCGTCATAGCACATCACCAGAATCAAAAAAATATAAATAAATGATTGTCTGCCCGGCAAAGAATCCGGATAATTCAGACCATGCCAGATGAAATCCAGCAGATTTGTGCTGAATCCCAGTAAAATGAATCCCGCCAGTGCCATCATGCCAAAGCGCCTGCGCGCCGGTATCCTCTCATTCAAAACATAAAGCGGCACGCATAGAAACGCACTGACGCCGCAATAAATATTGGGCCAATGATCCAACCCTTTTTCCACAGATACGGCCACACAATGTCTGGCCAGCATCTCCATCACAGAAAAATAACTCTCCACTTTTTGCGGAAAAGAAATATCTCCGAAGTCAGTGGTCAGGATCGCACAGACCTCGGGAATCAGCAAGATGGCCGCCATCCCGCCGGCAAGCAGCGAAAAAACCACAAAGTCCCCGAGAGAATAAAATTTATCCCACCAGCCCTTTTTCATGCAGACTAAATAGATATAATAAAACACCAGAAAAATACAGATCATGATGGAAATATAGTAATTCGTCAGAATGGACAATGCCAGTGTAATACAATACAGGAAGGGTTTCTGCTTAAACACCAGCCGTTCCAGTCCCATCAGGATCAGCGGCAGCAGGATCACACAGTCCAGCCACATAATGTTCCAGTTATACGCCGCCAGAAAACCGGACAATGCATATCCCAGTGAGAAAAACAGCGCCATTCCCTGCCGGTATGTACGGCCATGCCATATATCAGACTTCTCCGCAACCTCCGGGAGCCCTGTCTCTCCTCTCCTGAAGAAATACGCATACGCAGTCAACCCGCACAACCCGATCTTGACCACCACCAGGTAAGTCAGGAACTCCATATAGTGAGCCTCAGGGATCAACAATCCCAGCCAATGAAACGGACTGGCCAGATAATAGACATACAGCGCCAGAAAATTTGACCCAATCCCCACATTCCAGGTATAGTCTGTCCCCCTGCCGCTTTTCACGGAACGCATAAATTCCGAAAAAAAGGGCATATACTGATGATACATGTCCGTGCTCAAAAAACTTCTGTCTCCAAACGGATAGATCCCGTCTACCGCAAAGACGACCAGCATGATAAATATCGGCAGAAAAAATGCCGCTATTCCCATTTTTTTTAATCCTGACTTTCTGTCACCCATGACCAACCTCACTGCATATACTATTCTATATCGATCGGATAGGACTCACACATATGTCGCCAATACCATCCTCACACCCTGCGCATCCCGGTCCCTGCATTGCAATCCTGGGGCGCAGGAAAGACACAAAAAATTATGAAAACTTTCTTCGGTGCAACGGTTTTTCATTTGTCACCACGCTGACGCCCGAAGATGTCTGCTGCTGTGCCGGACTCCTTCTGCCCGGCGGCGGAGATATCACGCCCGGATTCTTCGGAGAAAAAAATAATGGTTCAGACCATATTGACACGGAACTGGATATTCTCCAGCTTCAGGCGCTGGAGCTCTGCATCAGACAGCACAAACCCGTCCTCGGTATCTGCAAAGGCATGCAGCTGATCAACGTGGCGTTTGGCGGAACCATTCTGCAGGATATGCCCTGCCGCAGTCTGCATCTGTATTCGGGACAGGATCTGTATCATCCGGTCTGCACCGACCAAACTTCCGTTCTGCATAAACTGTATGGCCCCTGTGTTACACACACCAGTGTAAACTCTGCCCACCATCAGTGTCTGCATCGCCTTGGGAAAAATCTTCAGATCATACAACGCTGCACTCTGGACAATTGTCCGGAAGCCATCGCTCACAATGCGCTTCCCATTCTCGGCGTCCAATGGCATCCCGAACGTCTCGACCCTGTGCAGACTACGCTGTCGGGGGCACCGATCCTCTCTTTCTTCCTGGCACAGGCAGGGCATTGATGGGTTTCGTTTCCTCCTGTGCCCGCAGGATCCCCCAAAAAGCATCCACATTCCTGCGCAAGATTCCCATTGTATTTCCATCCACCTTCCGAAATGCCCGGACAAGTCTGCCCACATTACTTTTCCAGTCAGCGGCAAAGTCCAGCACACTCTCCGTCTGGGTTTCCGACACAATCTGATACATTGTATCCACCATCAGTTTTCGCTGTTCCTCGTTCATCGAAAAGATCCATTGGTTGAGCGCGTTATCCGTGCGATGTACCGACGGATAAATATCCTTCAGCAATACAAACCGCCCGTTCCGGATCTTCCACCGGAACGGATCATGCTGTACCGGTCCGTAACTTCTGGCCGCAACTGCCCGGTATCTGTTATCCCCGGATAACAGCATTCCAACGATTGAAAACGCCGGAAGATATTTCACCACCCTGTCTGCGATCGCTGCATAGCGCATGGAGCGGAATATCTCCGGTCGGAATCCCGGTCCGTCCATATTGTAGATCCGCAAAATCCGGCTGCGCACCTCAGATGCGCAATACATCGCCCCATATACGGCAAAATTTCCGCCTTTGGAATGTCCTCCCACATAAAACGGACCAGAAAAACACCTGGCCACCGTATTCAGATATCTGACTGCCATTGTCTGTCCCGGAACCGGACAGAGAAACGCCATGTTGAAGTCTTCCTTCCATCCCACAAAGGTTTCATCCGTTCCTCTGAATGCTACATACACCGTCCCGTCCTCCAACAGAAAAGTAACCGCTGCGAACTGCACTTCCCGTGTCTTTTCCACCAGATTCACATAACAGTTTAACCTTAGATTCGCAAATCTCCTGCTCTCGGACATCCATGCGAACAATGTCCGATTCTCTCTTGCAAAAATGATCTTGTGAAATAATCTTTCCCGGTGCGGATGATGTCTCAGACTTTTTAAAGTCACAGAGGCATGATCTCCCTTCAGCCCGGGAACCATGCCGTCAAACCTCAAATATGCCAGCTGACAGAGCAAAAGGCTGTCCACATCATTAAACGCATAGGCTCCAAAAGGCATTTTCCCGTAGGTTTTTAAATAGGTTTCCACCGTATCTGTCCTGTTTCCGAAAAAACTTCTCCACAGTTTCATATTTTACCATATCCTTCCAAGACTTCAAGTATGAACGATATAAACTCTGCCATTATTATATCTTTTGAGCGGAATGATATGCAGCTATAACTACAGAAAGCCAAAAAGAGGCCGTCATCCGGCTGAATGCAATCAGCCCAAATGACAGCCTCTTTCTCATTTTGTAATCTATTTTATCGCTCATCCATCGGGATATAGATCCGTTCTTCCATCACACTCTTATAGGCCGGACGGATGATCTTATCCATATTTAAAAGTTCTTCGATCCGATGCGCACTCCAACCCACAATACGGGCAATTGCAAAGATCGGCGTGTACAGTTCCAGCGGAATCTCCAACATACTGTATACAAATCCGCTGTAAAAGTCCACATTTGCACTGACTCCTTTGTAAATACGCGATTTTTTACCTATCAGTTCCGGCGCCACCCGCTCGATCATGGAATAAAGCGCAAAGTCTTTGTCCCTACCCTTCTCTTTGGCCAGCTTCTCCACAAAGCTCTTGAATACCTGCGCTCTCGGGTCGGACAGCGAATACACCGCATGTCCCATACCGTAGATCAGCCCTTTCTGGTCAAATGCCTCCTTATTCAAAATCTTCTGCAGATAAGCGCGTACCTCATCCTCATCGGTCCAGTCGGATACATGTTTCTCAAGATCATGCATCATCTCCACAACCTTGATATTTGCGCCGCCATGCTTGGGACCTTTCAGAGAAGACAAAGCCGCTGCGATCACAGAATATGTGTCTGCCCCGGAGGAAGTCACCACGCGGGTCGTAAAGGTGGAATTATTGCCGCCGCCATGCTCCATATGCAGCACCAGGGCCGTATCCAGCACCCTCGCCTCCAGCTCGGTATATTTCTTATCCGGACGCAGCATCATCAAAATATTCTCCGCTGTAGACAATTTTTTCCCGGGACGATGAATATACATACTTTCATCATTCTCATAGTGATTGTAGGCATGATATCCATACACCGCCAACACGGGAAACAGACTGATCAGCCCCATACACTGCCGCAGCACATTTTCCACAGAGGTGTCCTTGCAATTTTTATCATAAGATGCCAGCGTCAGCACACTCCGCGTCATAGAATTCATGATATCGCTGGTGGGCGCCTTCATAATCACGTCCCTTGTAAAATTCGTGGGCAATGTCCTCTCTGCCGCCAACACATGCCGGAATGTATTCAGTTCTTCCTCTGTGGGCAGTTCTCCAAACAGCAAAAGATACGCCACTTCTTCAAAGCCATATCTTTTCTGGGAAAACCCTTTGACCAGTTCGATACAGTCATACCCTCGATACCATAATTTCCCATCGCACGGCGTCTTTACACCGTCAACCATTTTAAAAGACTCTATCCGTGAAATATTGGTAAGTCCTGTCAGGACGCCGTTCCCGTTTTTATCCCGCAGGCCTCGCTGTACTTCATATTGATCAAACAGGCTCTGATCAATCTGATCCGCCTCCCTGCAAAGCTGCGCATAGTCGCCATAATAGATTCCGCTCTTTTTCATGTCTCTCCTCCCCGCTGTTGTTTTTTTATTCGCTTCTCTATTTTCTGCATTCCTTCTATCACCTGATCAACCGCCGATTCAATTTACCACATTGGGATACGCACATTTCAAGCATATGCTTTCGGAATACCAAAAGAAAAGACGAAACGAAGCAAGAAAAACTTCCCTTTTATCATAAAGCATAATGGAATTCATTACAAGAAAAATTTTATAAATTATTTTAAATAATCATTTTAAATTTCTAAATTCCGTCCTCATATGGCACCTGCGGCACTTCCTCACACACAATTTCTTTTAACTTCTCAAAATTTTCCCTTGAATTGGCAGCGATCACAGGGAAAGGCCTGTCCACCGGAAATCCCTCATAATACAGGCACTCCGCAATGCCGCCTGCCTCCCTGATAATGGGAAACGCTGCTGCCGCATCCCAGGGGAACAGCCTCATCTCGAAATAAAGCTCCACTCTGCCCGCCGCCAGCATGGCCAGCTCCAGACAGGCCGTACCCATGCGCCGCAGATCATCCGACTGCA
>JAFUZJ010000044.1 GCA_017476665.1 Lachnospiraceae bacterium
CCTGCAAGAAGTTGGGATGTTCATCAAGCCATAAACAATAAGAGATTAGCCGAATTCGGACAAATCTCCATGTTAGACTACTACACTGCAAAGTGTGTTACTTGTTAAGTTGATTGAACCGCCGTATACCGAACGGTACGTCAGACTGTCTAACGATTCCGATACATGTTATAATAGAGGCACGATATGTATAGATATTGGAGGTTTTCTATTATGGCATATATCATTGGTACAGACAGAAATCAAACAAAGATGATAACTACATCTTTAGATGATTTAATAGATAAGGAAAATCCAGTTCGTGCTATTGATGCATATGTAAATTCATTAGACTTACAAGCACTGGGATTTTTGGAATATAGCGGTTCAAATAGAGGACAGTCTCCCTATCGGCGTTCTGATCTATTGAAGCTTCATATCTATGGGTATTTAAATAAAATCAGATCCAGCAGAGCTTTGGAGACAGAAACAAAGCGTAACCTGGAACTTATGTGGCTTATTAATTCAATTACACCAGACCACGGAACTATTGCTGGTTTTGTTCAGAAAAATAAGGATGCCTTTCATAAAACATTAAGAGAATTGACACTCGTCCTTAAAGGCTGGGGATTAATCGACGGAAAACTTTTTGCCATAGATGGAACCAAGATAAGAGCCCAAAACAGTAAGCATAACTGCATTACTCAAAGCGGCTTAGATAAAAAGATCGAATACGCTGATACTCAAATAAATGCTTATCTTATGGCAATGGAAAAAAATGATGCATCTAATGATGAATTTAGTGAAAAGCTTCAGATGTATCAGAAATTAAAAGAGCAATACCTTAAGCAAAAACAAGAATTGATAGACGAAGGCTTAGAGCAAAAAAGTCTCATCGATCCGGATTCCCGGCGAATGAAAAATAATGGTTCGCTGGATATCTGTTATAATGTACAGTCCGTTGTTGACTCTAAAAATCACTTTGTTATTGATATTTCAACTACCAATGACATAAACGATCAAAATCAACTTTATGTAATGGCAAAAGACGCGACAGAACTACTGGATGTAGAGACACCCACAGTAGTAGCTGATACAGGATATTACAATGCAACCGAGATAAAAAACTGCATTGATGATGGAATGAGTGTATATATCAAAAAAGCTAGGGCTAACAACAGCACCAAAGATAATGAATTCCGAAAAGAGAAGTTTTTATACGATAAAAAACAAGATGTGTATGTCTGCCCCGCAGGTAATGAACTATCATTTTTTGAAAACACTTCTAAAAATGGGTTGAAGTATAGAAAGTATAGATGCTCCAGTTGTAATTCATGTAAATACCACAAAGCATGTACCTCATCTGTAAGTGGTCGAACTATCCAGCGTTGGGAACATGAAGATATTTTAGAAGCGGTATGCCTGGATACCTGGAATAATAATGATATATACAAACAGCGCAGATGCATTGTAGAACATCCATTTGGAACGGTGAAACGATCCTTAGGATATAGTTTCTTTTTGCGGCGCCAGAAGTGCAATGTTGATGCCGAAGCCTCTTCTATGTTCATCGCTTATAACTTTAAGCGATTATTAAGTATGTATTCAACCCAAGAATTAGTAAAGAAATTTGGATGAGATAACCCAGAAAACTAGTGTATCATTCAAATATACCAGTAGAATTATAAAACACTAACAAGATAATCCGAAAAACACCATGCTATCAGATTGTAGAAATGAAATCGTTAGACAGTCTGACGTACGGTGGTGTGAGAGGTCGGTAGGTGAAATAATCACCTACCTCCTACTCGATTATAAAAGGGAGCTTTCTGCGACGTTGTAGCAATAACTTCCCACCAATTTTCTCCGCAACTGACAATCATTCTCCACCACCCCCGCGGAAACATAAGGCTCACCCTAAATCACCCGTAAAAAAAACCATCAAAAAACTGCCAACAAATACTTGACATAAAAGGGGTACGGCAGGCTGAATCTGGAGGGGGGTGACGCGCTGATTGGAGGGTAGTAGTCTTCAGCCTTTGTTCAGGTTAGAACAAGGCTGAAGCCCCTTAAACAAAAATTCCACAAGCGGTGATTCTGTGCTATAATGAAATGCAGATTATTATAATTTCCGGATGCAATCATGAACCGCATGAACGGATGCACGATTGTGGAGGAATGGGTATAACGTCATAGTGCGGAAGGATACGAAGTGAGATGCACAAAAATGTAGAGAATGCCGAATTAAACAGTACCCAATGTTATATGCTGGCATATCAAACCTGCCAGTGGTGGAATGCTGTATTCGTACAGGCGAAAAGGTTTTTGGATGTATTAAATGAAGAGCATGATGGGACACCCTGGGACGCCGTTGAGAATGCAAACAGCATGTTTGTGGCAGAGCGTATGTTTTTTATATTGGCAGTACATCACGCCATTGAGTATTTGCAGAAATTGAATATTGAAATGCAGCGAGAAGGAGATATGACTTTTCAAAGTGTTTTGGACGATATGGAAGCAGTGGTGTCTTTGGAAGCTATTAAAAATCTGCGGGATATGAATGAACATGGTTTGGATTATTTGGCAAATAAAGGGTATAAGCAAGCCCAGTATCGGTCATCTGTAGATAAGAACGGACACAAAATACCGACTACAGCAGCGTGGACGCAGGTGCGGGGAGATGTCGATGCAATACTGCTGGGGAATGTGGAGATAGATAAGCTTATTCGTAAAATGAAAGAGCTGTTGCCGATTGTGCAGGAGAAGACGAAAGAGGTTTTTGAAAGAAAAATGGCAGAGTGAGCTCAGCAATAGTATGAAAACCTAACAAAAGCAATTGAATAAAATTACGGAGAGCATAAGAGTGAAAATCCAGATAACCAAAAGAATAGTTCAGAAGATCATGGATATAAGTGAACAAAGAAGAATCAGTGCAAACCTAAACATGCATACTACAAATAGGATCAATAATAATATGTCATTCCTGCCGGATGAATCGGGTGTGAGAAAGGAAGCCATTCGGTTTAAGGAGAATGTAAAGCAGGGGAATGGAAAGGAATTTTCAGTAGAGGAAGCAATGCTTGCGCTGATGTTGCAGAGTTTGATCGCAGGAGCATTTGACTTGGAACTCGGAAGTTTTGTATGGCGGGCACTGATAGATAACTCCAGGGTATTTACATCCTCTGATTTTGCAGAAAATGCTTATTTGAAAAATATCAGATTTGACAGGAGGACAATCGGCGATTTTGAACTGGAATATCAGGAATATGAACCTTGGGAATTATCAATCTATAGTACTCCGGCGTCAAATGATGACATGTACATTGAGGTCCCCTGTATATGTGCATTTTCAGAAAAATTTACATGTCCCTCAATAACACAAAAAAGCATTAACAGTACATGGATGTCGGTAACGCCCAACGAAGTATTTACGATGAATAATGCGATAAATAGCGCAAAGGGAAAAGTATTAACACTTGGATGCGGAATGGGCTACTATGCTTATATGGTTTCTCTGAAAGAAGAAGTAGAAAGTGTTGTGATTGTTGAGAAAGAACAAAGCGTCATTGATTTATTTGAAGAATATATTCATCCACAGTTTTCGGAGAAGAGTAAAGTAACAATTGTGAAGGCGGATGCAATGGATTTCTTGAGAGAATTGTCGGACGGAGAATATGATTGTTGTTTTGCAGACATATGGATCGGAGTAACGGATATTGAGACATACATGACAGTGAAGGTCATAGGTAGAAGATTTAGAGAAATGCGTATGATGTATTGGATAGAAGAATCGTTTGGGATTATGCTTTCAGGATTCGTTTTTCTGGAAATAATGGAAGCGTTATCAAAAGAGCTTGGAGTGCCAATCGCAGAATACGAAGGACCTCAGATATCGGAATATGAAATGAGAACAAAAGATTTCATTCACCGCCTGCTTGAAAAGGAAAGCATAACCAAAGTTGAGCATGTAGATTATTATTTAAATCCGAAGAACATATTGCAGCTGATAGACAGATCTGATTTAGCATATTAAATGATCATGCGGACCGGGCAGACGAAAGACGGGGAATCACAGATGGGCGCATATGTCGTGATCGACCTCGAAATGTGTAAGGTCAAAAAGGAACAGAGAAAAGAATTCCATATGTCACGGGAGATCATTCAGATCGGCGCAGTGCTGGTGGATGAGAGTGAAAAAGTGACGCGGCAATTCAACCGTCTTGTCCGGCCGGAATATGGTCGGGTAGATTCTTTTATTGAGGAATTGACGGGCATTAGTCAGGACGCGGTAGAGGATGCACCGCTGCTGGCGGACGCGCTGGATGCGTTCTCTCAATGGCTGCCGGAGGGGAATGTGACTGCCGTATCCTGGGGGATGTCAGACAAAGCACAGCTCAAAAAAGAGCTCTCTGAAAAGGGAATTCGCATGAATGTGATGGACCGGCTGTTCCTGCATTGGATAGACGGTCAGAAAATGTTTGTGCAAAAGATGGGCGGTCAGTACCCTTGTCCCCTTGCCGGGGCGCTCGCCGCAGCCGGTATAGAATCTGGGGGAAAGGCCCATGACGGTCTTGCGGATGCCTATCACACGGCGGTTCTTTTGACCAGGATAGTGTAGAGGTTTGACAGATTTTTGATACTTTGAACGAAGGCAGCAGGGGCATAAAAGTTCTGTTTTCACATATATTGAATTAAGACATGATATGTGAGAAAACAGGATGCGAAAAAAAGGAATTCCTACATTATGTTTTCTGCTGGCGGTTTTCCTGCTGGGCAGGGCGTTAGCGGAAGCGGCGAATGAAAATAAGATGCAGGCGGCTGCAAGGGAAGCTTCCACCGGCCAGGTGATCCCGTTCGGCGCGTCGGGTTATGTGGATGCAGACGCGCAGACGAGAGGGATAGCGGAGTCCCAGATCTGGGGGATCCTATACACCGAGAACTGGGGGCTGGGGTTCGGTGAGGAGGGCAAGACTCCTACCGGCAACAGTTCCGCCCAGGAATTGAAAAAATACAATGCGTATTACGTGGGGGATACCACGCAAAAGAAGCTCTATCTGACGTTCGACTGCGGCTATGAGAACGGCAACACGGAGGCAATTCTGGATGCACTGCAAAAGCACAACGCCAAGGCAACTTTTTTTGTGGTCGGACATTATCTGGAATCTGCGCCGGAATTGGTGGAGCGCATGGTGGCGGAGGGGCATACCGTAGGAAATCACACCTATCATCACCCGGATATGTCCAAGATTTCCGACAAAGCGTCGTTCCAAAAAGAGATGGACGACGTGCGCACCCGTTTCAAAGAAGTCACCGGGACGGAGATGGCGATGTATTATCGTCCGCCCCAGGGAAAGTACAGTATCGATAATCTGCAGATGGCCAAGGATCTGGGGTACTCCACCTTTTTCTGGAGCCTGGCCTACGTGGACTGGAACGTCGACAAGCAGCCCAGCCATGAGGAGGCCTTCAAGAAGCTGACAGGACGCGTGCATCCCGGCGCGATCGTGCTGCTACATAATACCTCCAAGACCAATGGGGAGATCTTGGATGAATTGCTCACCAAGTGGGAGAAGATGGGATACAGCTTTGGGACGCTGGATGAGCTGGTGAAGGAATGAAGCTTTTGCGGGCAGGTTTACATAAATGACATAGCCTATCCTGTGGGTCAGACAGGATAGGCATTCTTTCATATGCTCGTCCTCATTTCATAGAAAAAGTCCTTCGCCACAAGGCAAAGGACTACACTTCACAACCCAACCATTTATATACCGCATATCGGTCAGCGGTAAACTTTCTTTGTATTTATATTTTAACAAGTATAAAGAGGAAAGTCAAGAAAACTTTCCTCCAAGAAAGAGGATTTATTCGTACTCTATCGTCGCACTGGGCTTCGGTGTGAAATCATACAGGACGCGATTCACGCCCTTTACTTCGCTGGTAATGCGCTTCACCAGATGCTGCATCAGCGCAAACGGGATATCCTCCACCTCTGCGGTCATGGCGTCCGTGGTATTCACGGCACGGATGATCACCGGCCATTCAAAGGAACGCTTGCCATCCTTGATGCCCGTGGACTTAAAATCAGGTACCACGGTAAAATACTGCCAAACCTTGCCCTCCAGACCGTTCTTGGCAAATTCCTCCCGCAGGATCGCATCCGCCTCGCGGACCGCCTCCAGACGCTCTCTTGTGATCGCACCCGGGCAGCGCACGCCTAGTCCGGGACCGGGGAACGGCTGACGATACACCATGTTTGCAGGCAGTCCCAGACGCTCACCCACAATACGCACCTCGTCCTTGAACAAAATCTTCACTGGCTCCACCAGCTCAAACTTCATATCCTCCGGCAGTCCACCCGCATTGTGATGCGCCTTGATACCCTTCTCGCTCTCCAGGATATCCGGCCAGATGGTGCCCTGCGCCAGGAACTCGATGCCATCCAGCTTACGCGCCTCCTCTGCGAACACCTCGATAAACTCGCCGCCGATGATCTTTCTCTTGGTCTCCGGATCCGTCACACCTGCCAGTTTGTCCAGGAAACGGTCCGTCGCATCCACATACACCAGATTTGCTTTCATCTGATTCCGGAACACCTCGATCACCTGCTCGGGCTCACCCTTGCGCAGCAGACCATGATTCACATGTACGCACACCAGCTGCTGTCCCACTGCTTTGATCAGCATAGCAGCCACAACGGAGGAATCCACGCCTCCCGAAAGTGCCAACAACACCTTTTTGTCCCCAATCTGCTCCTTCAGCGCCGCGATCTGCTCCTCGATGAACGCATCCGCAAGCTCCGGAGTTGTGATCCTGACCATATCATCCGGTCGTCTGTCATTTGCCATTTTCCATGCCCTCCTTTTGAATTCTAATTTGTTTGTCCGACACATCTGAAAAAATTATACCCTTAAACCCAGGAAACTGCAATGCAATTTTCTTGCCCAAACGGTTTTGATATGCTATACTGTGTTTGCGTTTTTCGGAATCAACAGAAAGGATAAATCACTATGGACAGAGAACTGGTAGTTGTGATCGACTTCGGCGGACAGTACAACCAATTGATTGCCAGACGCGTCCGGGAGTGCAACGTATATTGTGAAATCTATTCTTATAAAACGGATCTGGCCAAGATCAAGGCCATGAATCCCAAGGGCATCATCCTCACCGGCGGACCCAACAGCTGCTACGAGGAGGGGGCGCCCACCTGTACACGCGAGCTTTTTGAGCTGGGCATTCCCGTACTGGGACTTTGCTACGGCGCGCAGCTGATGCAGCACGTGCTGGGCGGCAAAGTGGAGCGGGCTTCCATGCGCGAGTACGGCAAGACGGAAGTGATTTTTGACAAGACCGCGGCTTTGTTTGACGGCGTTTCGGAGGCGGAGGGCGGAAGCGACCGCACCATCGTCTGGATGAGCCATTTTGACTATATTTCCAGACTGGCGGACGGGTTCCGGTCGATCGCCCACACGGACAACTGCCCTGTTGCGGCGGCACAGAATGAGGCAGCCGGCCTCTACGCCATCCAGTTCCATCCGGAAGTATTACATACCGCTCAGGGAAAGACCATGCTGCATAACTTTGTACGCGGCATCTGCGGCTGTGCGGGCGACTGGAAGATGGACTCTTTTGTGGAGCATACCATACAGGCACTGCGTGAAAAGATTGGCACCGGCAAGGTGCTCTGCGCATTGTCCGGCGGCGTAGACTCCTCCGTGGCAGCGGTCCTCCTCTCCAAGGCTGTGGGCAGCCAGCTGACCTGCGTCTTCGTGGATCACGGTCTGCTGCGCAAGGACGAGGGCGACGAAGTGGAAGCCGTATTCGGACCCGAGGGATCTTATGAACTGAATTTTATCCGCGTGAATGCCCAGGAAAGATACTACAGCAAGCTGGCAGGCGTGACCGAGCCGGAGCAGAAGCGCAAGATCATCGGCGAGGAATTCATCCGCGTCTTCGAGGAGGAAGCCAAGAAGATCGGCGCCGTGGACTACCTGGTACAGGGTACCATCTATCCCGATGTGGTGGAGAGCGGACTGGGCGGGGAATCCGCCGTTATCAAATCCCATCACAACGTGGGCGGACTTCCTGACTGCGTGGATTTCAAGGAGATCATCGAGCCCCTGCGGGATCTGTTCAAAGACGAGGTGCGCAAGGCGGGCCTGGAGTTGGGCATCCCCGAGAAGCTTGTCTTCCGTCAGCCTTTCCCCGGTCCCGGACTGGGCATCCGCATCGTCGGCGAAGTGACTGCCGACAAAGTCCGCATCGTACAGGACGCCGATGCCATCTACCGCGAGGAGATCGCCAAGGCCGGACTGGACAAGACTGTGGGCCAGTATTTTGCGGCGCTGACCAACATGCAGTCCGTCGGCGTTATGGGTGACGAGCGCACCTACGATTACGCGGTGGCGCTGAGAGCCGTGAACACCATTGACTTTATGACCGCTGAGGCCGCGGAGATCCCATTTGCGGTACTGCAGACCGTGATGAGCCGGATTATCAATGAGGTCCGCGGAGTGAACCGGGTATTCTATGACCTGACAAGTAAGCCACCCGGAACGATAGAGTTTGAGTAAATTTGGTTCACAGCATTGCATTTTTCATCTGTTGTGATATAATATCTAAAATTATATTGACGTCATTTCGGTTTTATGAGGTGGTAGATGGATGAAGAGAGATAATAGGGGATTTTCCTTAGTTGAGCTGATCATTGTGATAGCGATCATGGCTGCATTGACAGCGGTCTTGCTGCCGCAGTTCCTCAGATATGTGGAGAGTTCCAGATGTTCAAAAGATGAATACCAGGCGGAGCAGATCAAGAAAGTGATCGAGATGGCCTGGACGATCGAGATCATCAACCAGGAGCTGGATATGCAGCCGGGAGATATCATCACGGTATCCTATACAGATGGGGCGAGCGAGTTTTCCTGCGCAACCCAATATCCGCACCTGGAGGCTGAGATGGAGAGCACAATAGACATTCCTTTTAACTTCCTCTCAAAGAAGCATCAGGGACAGACATTCTCTGTTAAATTGTCCTATGATGCAGCTGGCAATTATTTTGTGGAAGGCGACCCCAAAGATCCGGCTTGTTGGAGTACCGTTCCGTAAAAAAGAGTAATATCCTCTTGACAGGAGGCGTCTTGTCAGGAGGATTTTTATTTTAAAAAAATGAAAAGAATTTGAGCATGCTTTATTCAGAAGTGTGGGGGAGAGCTTCCGATATATCATAAATCATATTCACATATTTCAGAAGTCTGTCTAATTGACTTTGGTCCATCTGTGCACATTTTTCTGCAATGGAAAATAAGTCGGGAGCGTTGTTTCGTTCAATCAGAATCCAATCCGGCTCAGGAGAGTCGCTTAGATTAACGAGATAATCTACAGATGTATGAAACTCTTTTGCGATTTCTTTTATAACTTGAATAGATGGGGTCCTTTCACCAGATTCATAGCGCAAATAAGCGGGCTGTGACACGCCGATTCGTTTGGCTGCTTCTTGTTTGGAAATACCCATTTTTTTTCTGCATTCGGTTAAGCGTTTTACATCCAGATCCATTGGTCCAGTATCCTTTCTTGAAAAGAAGATTCAATTTGTCTCACATTATACCACATAAGAAAGTTTTGGAAAATATTTTTAATAACACAAAATCTAATTTTTACTTGCATATACCTTTGGTATATGATAATATATACCAAAGGTATACAGAGGAAGCTAATTGACAGGAGAAAGGAGAAAAGCCTATACTATCCCTAGAAGGGGGAGTAGGTTGTGGACGAGATGGGTATGACAAACGAGCAATATAAGGGAATTCTTCTGGATGAGTTGGAAGACTGGCAAGAAATTCTTGAATATGCTGAAGAAGCTCACAATGAAAAAATTATTCAAAAAGTCAAAAAGCAAATTGATAAAATTAATGAGAAGATGAAGTTTTAATAACAGACTATTTGTTGATTGGGAACAGTGGGTGGAGTCTGCCACTGAGCTGTGGTTTGTAGTTAGCATATAAAAACTATGTTGCAACTATGAGTTAAATGACAATTTGAAAAAGATATTGTATCCTTGTGGTGGAATATATTTTATTTTACCGCAGGGATTATTTCTTACTATAATAATCTCTTGAATTTGTGTGTGATTATGGAGAAAAGCAATGGAAGAGATAGGTATGACAAACGAGCAGTATAAAGGCATGCTCCTGGACGAATTGGAAGATTGGCAGGAAGTTTTAGAATATGCTAAGGAAGCTCAAAATGAAAAGATTGTTAGAAGGGTTCAAAATCAACTTGAAAAAATCAGAAAAAAAATGACATTTTAATGTAAACGCTTTCATGAAACTTTTAATTGCCAAAATCCGCACTTTGTCATATACTCTTGTTAATGGGTTTGACCAAAAGTGATAAAGAGAGAACGGATAGGCAATATCCGGAGAAAGGGGAAAATGTAATCATGAGCAAAACAAAAAAGGGCAAACGTAATGTTATCGTAGGTCAGTCGGGAGGACCTACCGCAGCGATCAATTCTTCGCTGGCAGGTGTGTTCCGTACCGCAAAGGACAGAGGATACAAGAAAGTATACGGTATGATCCACGGTATTCAGGGTCTGTTGGAGGGTCGCTATATCGATCTGTCCGAGCACATCCGCACTGGTTTGGATGCAGAGCTGTTGAAGAGAACACCTTCTGCATATCTGGGAACCTGCCGTTATAAGCTGCCTGATATCAGCGATAATAAAGAGCTGTATGACAAGATTTTCCAGATCCTGAATGATCTGGAGATTGACTGCTTCATCTATATCGGCGGTAACGATTCCATGGATACCATCAAGAAGCTGTCCGATTATGCGATTGTGTTTGGTTCTGACATCCGTTTTGTAGGATGCCCTAAGACCATTGATAACGATCTGGCACTGACCGACCATACACCCGGCTACGGTTCCGCAGCAAAGTATATCGGAACCTCCATCAAGGAGATCATCCGCGACGGTTTTTGTCTGGAGACACCAACCGGACAGGTTTGTGTAGTTGAGATCATGGGACGTAACGCAGGCTGGTTGACCGCTTCCGCAGTTCTTTCCAAGGGTGAGGACTGTGACGGACCGGATGCGATTTATCTGCCGGAGCTGGCTTTTGATGTTGAAAAATTTGTGGACAAGTGTAAGAAGCTGTTGGAGAAGAAGAAATCCGTTGTGGTTGCGGTTTCCGAGGGTATCCATACGGCGGACGGCACCTATATCAGCGAGATGGGTAATACCACGGAATATGTGGATGCGTTCGGTCACAAGCAGTTGACCGGTACTGCAAGATATTTGTGTGATGTACTATCCAAAGAAATCGGCTGCAAGACCCGTGCCATTGAGCTTTCCACTCTGCAGAGAGCTGCAAGCCACTGCGCTTCCCGTATTGATATTCTGGAAGCTTATGAGGTTGGCGGTGCTGCCATGAAGGCTGCTGACGAGGGCGACAGCGGTAAGATGGTAGTCATCCAGCGTCTGTCCGATGATCCTTATCAGGCCGGTACCGAGGTGAAGGATGTACACAAGATTGCGAACGACGAGCGTCTGGTTCCCAGAGAGTGGATCACCGAGGATGGCACCTATGTGACCAATGAGTTCATTACCTATGTAAGACCTCTGATTCAGGGTGATGTGGCACCCATCATGGTGGACGGTATTCCTCGTCATCTGTATGTGCCCGGATATCATGAGCTGCTTTAATTTTTGTTAGGACAATTTTGAATGATTTCATTGAATGCCGAAAATTTGCTTCGCCGGATTTTCGGCATTCCTAATGCAAAAAGGTGAAAAGATGATCATTATTAATTATATCGATCCGGGAACGGGAAGTATGCTGTTCACCATCTTTATCGGTATTGTGACAAGCTTGTTGTTCTTATGGAAAAAACTGGTCATAAAGCTAAAGTTTATGTTATATGGCGGACGTGCTGAGGCGACAGAGGAACGGTATCCCTATGTGATCTTTTGCGAAAATAAGAGGTATTGGAATGTGTTTCGATCTGTCTGCAGGGAGTTTGAGAAGAGAGAGATCCCTTTGGAATATCTGACGGAGTCGGAGGATGATCCGGCTTTTTCGGAGGATTTTAAGTATGTACATTGTCGTTTTATCGGAGAAAATAATAAGGCATACGCCAGATTAAATCTGCTGAATGCGGATGTGCTGCTGTCTACGACACCGGGGTTGGATGTGTATCAGTGGAAGCGTTCACAGAATGTGGGGTGGTATGTGCATATTTTTCATACCATAGATGAGGCATGCGTCTATCGTATGTTTGGAATGGACTATTATGATGCGATCCTGCTGACAGGGGCATTTCAGGAGAAATATATCAGAAAACTGGAGCAGTTGAGAGGCTTGCCTTACAAGGAACTTCCCGTGGTGGGGTCTACTTATATGGACGAGCTCAAAGAGAAGTTGGAACAGGCACAAGCCAAGGGACAAACGGACAAGGAAGATAAGACGAAGACGGTTCTTTTGGCACCTTCCTGGGGCGAGAGCAGTATTTTCGCCAGATATGGTGAGAAAATTTTGCGTGCACTGACAGAGACGGGATATCAGATCATTGTGCGTCCTCATCCTCAGTCGGTCACATCCGAGAAAGAGATTTTGGAGCCTTTGCAGAAAGAATTTCCGGATTCAGAGCAGCTTTCCTGGAACTATGATAATAATAATTTTGAGGTATTGCGGAAAGCGGATGTATTGATCAGTGATTTTTCCGGCGTCGTGTTTGATTATGCACTGGCCTTTGGAAAGCCGGTCATTTATGCGGATACCTCTTTTGATCCGGCGCCTTATGATGCGGCGTGGATCGAGGAGCCGTTATGGAGATTTGAGGTGTTGAAGGAATTTGGCACACTCCTTACAGAGGACGATTTTCCCAATATGAAAGGGTTGATAGATAAGCTGTTGAAGAGCAATCAGAAAAAAGATGCGATAGACAGAGTGCGGGCTGAGAGCTGGCAGTACATTGGCGAGAGCGCAGCGAGAACCGTGGATTATATGGTAAAGAAACGTCAGGATCTGTTGGCGGAGAGGGCATGAAATTATGATCAGTAAGACATTCTTTTTTATTTTTATACAGCCGTTGGTTCTGCTTATTGAATTTATTTTTACATTCATGTCCAGAATCTTCGGAAATTACGGAATTGCGATCATTATGGTCAGTGTTGTGGTGAATCTGCTGATATTGCCGCTGTATAAACGCTCTGATGCCATGCAGGAGCAGGAGCGAAAGAAACAGAAGGAAATGGAACGCTGGGTGAAACATATCCGTAAAACATTTCGCGGAGATGAGCGGTTTATGATTTTATCCACATACTACAGGCAGCAGAATTATCAACCGATGAATGCGATCAGGGGATCCTTGTCCCTGCTTTTGCAGATTCCCTTTTTCATTGCGGCATATCATTATCTGACACATGTGAATATTGAGGGTGCTTCTTTTGTGTTTTTGAATAATCTGGGAGAAGCGGATCGTTTGCTGCAGTTTGGGGGACTGACACTGAATCTTATGCCGGTGGTCATGACGTTGATCAATGTGGTTTCCGGATATATTTATACGAAGGGATTTCCGTTAAAGGACAAGTTGCAGCTGTATTTGCTGGCAGTTCTATTTTTGGTGGTCCTGTATAAGAGCCCCTCGGGCCTTGTATTGTACTGGACCATGAATAATCTGTTTTCTCTTTTGAAAAATATTGTGATGAAGATAGTACGGCCGTTGAATTTGCAGTGGAAAAGCGGACAAAGTGCGAAAGCAATGCCCCGGATCTTTTGGTGGAGCGCCGTGTTATTGACAGTTTTGCTTGGATTGGTGATTCCTATTTCTGTGGTGGGTGCCTCTCCGGCTGAGTTTATTTCTCTAAACGCATATCGTAATCCATTGGTGTTTGTGTGGTTGACATTCTGTGTTGCAATGGGGGTATTTTTGGTATGGGGAGGGATTCTCTATTATCTGACTGGGGACAATTTAAAACCTATTGTGGAGAAACTGGCCTGCATGCTTGGCTTGATCGGGCTTGCAGATTATATGTTTTTTGGAAATCATACAGGAATTGTTTCGCCGATTCTGACTTATCAGGAAGGACTGGATGTTGATGCAAAGAGGAGTTTGATCAGTCTGCTGATCGTGGCTATATTAGCGGTGATCATATTGGTGTCTTGGAGATTCCATAAGGTATGGAGGACAATACTTACCGTGCTGACGATCAGTCTTTTCGGGATGGGTATGTGGAATGTGATCAAGGCAGAACATGAGTTGAAAGATATGAATTATGTGCGTTCATTGGCTGAGGAAAGTACAAAACAACAGGTGTCTCCGATCTTGACCTTGAGCAAAACGGAAAAGAATGTGATTGTTTTTATGCTGGATCGTGCGATCAGTGATTATTTTCCGTATTGTGTGGCTGAGAAACCGGAGCTTGGGGAGCAATATGCGGGGTTTGTATATTATCCCAATACGATATCTTTTGGACAGTGTACCCTCTTTGCGTCTGCAGCAATTTTTGGGGGATATGAATATTTACCCACAGAGATAAATGCGAGAAGTGATGAACTATTGGTGGAAAAGCAAAATGAAGCTTTGAAGGTGATGCCGGTTCTCTTTGATGAGTTAGGGTATGATGTGACCGTTTGTGATCCGCCTTTGGCAGGCTATAAGGAAATTCCGGATCTGTCAATCTATGATGCGTACCCGGATATTGATACGCACATCACAATAGGAGCATATCTGGGCGATGATCAAAAATTCTTAAAGCGGATCCAGGACAGCCAGGAGAGGAATTTTTTCTGCTATAGCCTTATGAAGATTGCTCCGTTTTTCCTGCAGCCTTATTTATACGATGGCGGGGTTTATTATGAGTCTTTAAAGAATAATACCCAGAATCCGCAATTTATGGAATCATATATGGTGCTTGTCAATCTGAACGGATTAACAGATATCAGCGAGAACAGTAGAGGTGGCTTTGTGATGATCAATAATGAAGCGCCGCATGATCCCAGACTTTTACAGTTGCCGGATTATGAACCTACAGACGATGTTAATAACGGCGGATATGAGGATAGCAGTCGTTTTACGTTGGACGGAAGGCAAATGAAGGTAGAAAATTCCTATGGATTGGAGCATTACCATGTCAGTATGGCGACTTATCTGCAGATTGGGAATTGGTTGGAATTTCTAAAACAAAATGGAGTATATGATAATACCAGGATTATTATTGTTGCAGATCATGGGCGGCCATTGGGGCAGTTCGAGGATTTGCAGGTTTCGGATGGATTGGATCTGGAGGGCTATCATCCTATTTTTTTAGTGAAAGACTTTGCGGATGAAAAAGCAGAAGGGGATAATCGTGTGTTGTCCGGGAAAATAATGGTATCGGATGAGTTTATGACGAATGCGGATGTGCCGACTTTGGCACTACAAGGTCTTATGGAGGAGCCAACAAATCCTTTTACCGGAAACCTCATTACGAATGCAGCAAAGGCGGATGGCAATTTGATGCTCACAACAGCGGACGGATTTGATGAGAGCATAGACGGCAAGGTGTTTAATACTGAGAACGGAGTATGGTATACGTTCATCGGTACAGACATATTTGATAAGAGCAGCTGGCAGCAAAGCGACGATATAAATTAGATCCTTCTTTATTTTTCCTGTGAAATTTTCAAACAACACATTGACAATTTTGAAAAAATGCCGTACAGTATTTTTGTGCTTCCATAGTTTAACACTTAAAAGTGTAGAAGTTTAAAGTGACAAAAACAAAGACAAACGCTGCATGTATCAATGAAACAAGAAGGCTGCGGCGGGAAGGAGACATCATGAAACTTGCAATTTTAATCCTGTATTTTGCGGTGTTGATCGGTATCGGGTTATACTGCCGTAAAAATGCCACCGATGTAAACGGCTTCGTGCTGGGGGGACGTTCCGTGGGACCCTGGCTCACAGCGTTTGCGTATGGTACCTCTTATTTTTCGGCGGTGGTGTTCGTGGGATATGCCGGACAGTTTGGTTGGAAATACGGCATTGCAGCTACCTGGGCGGGCATCGGAAATGCGATCATCGGTTCCCTAATGGCCTGGGTGATCCTAGGAAGACGTACCCGCATCATGACGCAGCATCTGAACTCGGCAACCATGCCGCAGTTTTTCGGAGAGCGGTTTGACAGCAACGCATTGAAGATCATCGCATCTGTGATCATCTTTGTATTCCTGATCCCCTATACCGCATCCCTTTACAACGGTTTGTCCCGTTTGTTCGGAATGGCCTTCAATATCGATTATTCCGTGTGTATCATTCTGATGGCAGTGCTCACCGCCATTTATGTAATTGCGGGCGGTTATATGGCGACGGCGATCAATGACTTTATCCAGGGCATGGTCATGCTGGTGGGAATCGTGGTGGTGATCGTGGCGGTTATTAACAGCAAGGGCGGTCTGATGACAGCTTTGGACGGTCTGGCACGAGTGACGGATGAGACAGTGGCGACCACACCCGGTATCTTCGCGTCCTTCCTGGGGCCGGATCCGTTGAACCTGAGGTGTGTGGTATTGCTGACATCCCTGGGTACCTGGGGACTGCCGCAGATGGTGCAGAAGTTCTATGCCATCAAAAATGAGGAGGCAGTGAAAAAGGGTACCATCATTTCCACGCTGTTCGCTATGGTAGTGGCAGGCGGATGCTACTTCCTGGGCGGCTTTGGCAGACTGTTCTCCGACCAGATCGATGTGGCGGCAAACGGTTATGATTCGATCGTGCCTACCATGCTGCAGAATCTGGGACCGGGTCTGATTGCACTGGTGGTGATTTTGGTGTTGTCGGCCTCCATGTCCACACTGTCTTCTTTGGTCATTACTTCAAGCTCTACGCTGACCATTGATTTTATCAAGGGCGCATTTGTCAAGGATATGAAGGAGCGCACACAGCTTCTGCTGATCCGTTTCCTGATCGTGGTGTTTATTGCAATTTCGGCCATTATGGCGCTGATCCAATATAAGAGTTCTGTGACTTTTATCGCGCAGCTCATGGGTATTTCCTGGGGTGCTATGGCAGGAGCGTTCCTGGCACCTTTCCTGTATTCTCTGTACTGGAAGAAGACCACAAAGGCCGCCTGCTATGTATCCTTCTTCTTTGGCGCAGGCATTATGGTGGTAGATATGCTGAAACCTGCGATCCTTCCGCAGATCATGCGCTCTCCCATCAACTGCGGTGCGATTGCTATGCTGGCGGGGCTGGTCATTGTACCCATTGTGAGTCTGTGTACGCCCAAGCCGGATCAGAAGAAGATGGACGCAATCTTTGCCTGCTATGAAACGCCGACGCAGGTGCCGCAGAAGACTGCGCTGGGAAAATAGAGAGTTTTTTGTGAAATTTAAAAATAATATAGTGCATTGTGCCACGATATGGTAAAATAACATAGTATAACCATGTGGCAGATGTGGATTGCCTGTCTGCAGACTCTGGTCTGGGCAGGCAATTTTGATTATGAGGGAAAAAATATGCCCAAAATATGGATCCCCAAAAAATATATTCCGATGTTTATCACGTCGCTGTTTGTCATTTTCGGTCTGATTGCTGTGAACTTTTATGTGCTGTATCACAATGCAAGGGAAAACATGATCGCATCCAGGGAGAATGAGGTGCTGCAGGCTGCGGCGGAGGCAAATTATTTTCTGGTAGAAAGTGTGGACGCAGTGAAGATGGCGGCGTACTCGATCAGCCGTATGCAGGCAAAGAATGCTTCCTCAGAGGAAATTCTGGCTTATCTGACCAAGGAGTCGGATGTCTATACCAAGTCGATTGACTGGAATTTTACCGGTTTCTATGGGGTGTTCAACGGAGTCTATTTGGACGGCATCGGCTGGGTGCCGGAGCCCGGTTATGTGGCGGAGGAACGCCCCTGGTATATCGCCGCCAAGGAGGCAGAAGGTGAGATCGCATTGGTGACTCCGTATCTGGATTCCCAGACAGGGAGTGTCATGATGTCGGTGAGTGAATTGTTGGCAGATGGGAAAAGCGCGGTGTCATTGGACATCAGCCTGGACGGGATTCAGAATCTGACGGAAGAAAACGCGGCTCATCATATCTGGAAGTGTGCGATGATCCTGGACGCTGACGGGTTTGTGGTGGCTCATTCCGATCCGGGAGAGCTGGGAAAAGAGTACCTGAGCGAGCAGGGAACCTTAGGGAATGTGATCGCGCAGAATCTGTATTCCGCGGACGGAGATTATTATGAGGTGCGGCATGAGGGGAAGTCCTATCTTGTTTTCAAGGCACCGATTGGTGAAGAATGGTATGCACTGGCGGTGGTGAATGAAAATAAGATCCTGGGTTCGCTGCAGACGATCTATATTGTGTTTTTCCTCACGCTGATCCTGATCTTCGGAGCGATCGCATTTATTTTTTGGAAAATACAGCAGAGGCATTTGTATACGGAAAATCTGAACCGGCAGGTCAGGGCAATGGCAAATATTTATGCTGCGGTGCGCCTGATCGATCTTTCGAATGATACCTTTATTTTTATCACCAGAAATGGCGGGGAAGAGGAAGTCCGGGTAGGTGATAAACAGGGGCATGCGCAGACTGAGCTCAGAGCAACCATGGATATTATGACAGAAGTACGGTTTAAGAAATCCATGTATGAGTTTATCCGGTTTGAGACACTGGGAGATCGGTTGAAAGACAAGAGTACGATCACCAAGGAATATATAGACACGAATAACTGCAGATGTGTGGCGCGGTTTGTTCCTGTGGAATGGGATGAGGATAAGACGCTGCATGTGGTCATGTGGATGGTGGAGATCATTGAAAACAGAAACACAGGAGCTTAGAAATGAGAGATAAGAAAAAAGTTCTGTTTCTGATCGTTGCCGCCGGACTCTGGTTGGTGACAGGGATGTTTTATGGCATGATGCTGTATGAGATGAAGGGGAAGTTTGGGATCCCGTTTTCCATTTGGTGTGGCATCGCTTTCGGTATTACGGTCTGGTCCGGTATTCATCTGGCAGGTAACGGAGACGATCAGAAAAAGAGAAAAGCAGCAGACATAGACGCCCTCACAGGTGTGCCCAATCGGAATTACTTCAAGGCCGCCTACGGGGAGCAGAGTATGTTCAATACAATGAGGTATAAAACCATTGCCGTGTATGACATAGACTCGTTCAAAGAGGCGAATGACACCATGGACGGTGACGACATTCTCCGTATGGTGACGGCCAGCGCTAAAAGAACTTTCGGGGAACAGGGAGAGATCTTTCGCTGGGGCGGAGATGAGTTTATGGTACTCATGGAGTGGTCGATGGAGTTTGCCTATGAAATGTGTAAGGAATTCTGCAGGGAAGTGGAGAAGGACGGCAGGGTGACGGTATCGGTGGGAGTGACGGAGATCAAGCTGTCTGATACCATTAAAAAGAACTATTACCGCGCCGCGCAGGGATGCTACCTGGTGAAAGAGATGGGCGGAAACAGTGTGAAACGAAATTAGGAGGCGAAGGTTTGCGTTCGATCAAGACCAAATTATTTGCAATTATATGTATTACGGTCCTGTTGGTATTTTTCCTGCTTGCCGGCGTAGGGACGTATTATATGAAACGGGTCACGGAGGAGGACTTTACCGAGACCATGACCATGCTTGCCGCCCAGAAATCGGGAGAGGTGGATGCGCATTTCCGACGAATTGAGCGGGCGGTGGAGATTCTGGGACAGTATATAGAACAGAATGTGGATACGGAGAAATTTAAGAATGACCTGATCTATCGGAATACGATCCTGAAAGAGATTGAAAAATATGGGGAAGAGGCAGCGAAGATCACAGGAAATGTGGCAACCTATTACTTCCGCCCTGATCCTGCGGTGTATGGCAGTACGACAGGAGTTTTTGAGACGGACAACGGCGAAGGCGGGTATGTATCTGAACATCCCACGGATATTTTGAAATATGATCCTGCCGACAGGGAGCATGTGGGTTGGTATTACGAGCCGGTGGACAGCGGAAAAGCAATCTGGATGCAGCCCTACGCTAACAAGAATATAGATGTGTACATGATCTCTTACGTGGCGCCGGTGTATGTGGGCGGCGAACTGTTCGGGGTGGTCGGTATGGACATTGATATGTCCGCGATCTATAAGGTAGTAGATTCGGTGAACTATGCCAAAGGGTTCGGGTTTTTGTTGGGGGAGGACGGAACCCTCCTGTACCACAGAGATTATCCGAAAGGGTTGAAAGCGTCCCTTTTTGATGAGGAGTTTAAGGAAGCGGCACAGTATTTTGCACCGGAAAAAGCGGCCGGAACGGAAGTTTACCGGTATATTTGGAAAGAAGAAAAGCACCGGCTGATCGCAAAACGGCTGCAGAACAATATGGTATTTGCCATTTCTGTGCCGGAAGCCGAGATCATGAAGCCTAGGACAGAAATGTGGCGTAACATGTTCGGCGTTCTTGTGCTGGTCGTGACAGCCGTGTTGATCGTGACCCGCATTGTCATGTTAAAGATCGTGGAGCCGATCCGGGAACTGACGCAGGCAGCCACCAGGATTGCAAAGGGCGAGATGAATGTCCCGATCCGCTATAAGTCGGGAGATGAGATCGGCGAGCTGGCGGGAAGTGTACGTCTCATGGCAAAGGAGATCAGGGAGTACATTGCCTATATTCATGCCCAGGCATACATTGACGGTATGACCGGAGTGGGCAACAAGACCGCGTACATGGACGTGATGAAACAGCTGGATCGCAAAATTAAAGAGGGATTGGCGGAATTTGCGGTGGTGGTTTTTGATGTGAACGGATTGAAGACTGTCAATGACAATCTGGGGCATGAGTGCGGAGACCGGATCATTACGGGTGCTGCCAACGCATTAAAAAGATCATTTGGCGCAGAGCATACCTATCGGATCGGCGGAGATGAGTTTATCGTGGTGCTGGAAAATGCGGCAGATGTGAATCTGGAGGAGTGCTATCGGGATTTTGACCAGGCTGTTGCAAAAGAAAATGAAGTGATTGACGGAGAAAAGCTGGTGGCGGAGGATGCGGCAGTGAAGCTTTTGCTTGCGGTTTCCAAGGGGGTTGCCACCTATCGGCCGGAACAGGATAAGGAGTACAAGGAAGTATTCAAACGCGCGGACGAGGAGATGTACAAGGACAAGGAGCGTTTTTATCAGGGGAAAAACGACAGGCGCAGGAGATAGAAAAATTTTCAAATTTATACCACAGGTATAGTGCAATCTAAAGTTATTTGTGGTATGATACGAAATAGAGAAAAGAAACAGGGGAATGCCCGGAAAGGAAAAACCATGAAATCATTTGTAATCGGCTTATATTTGAATAGTGAACTGCATACCGATTTTATGTGCCCGTTACAGATGAGCAGAGGTCGAGCAACATTCCTTTTTTGAAGGTAAATTGGGGTACCGGACTTCAAGGACAGGATTTTACGCAAAAGTAAACGAACCGCTTATCTTGTAAAGGAAAACAGGATGGGCGGTTTTTTGAGCTTTTTGAGGGTTTTAAAGGTGGAAAAAAGATGTTTGAGATAAATGGAAAAGTAAATACAGCCCTCTGCTACGCCACTGTGGTGGAGGACGAGGCAATAGAGCAGATTCGCCGTATGTGTGACTATGAGTTCACGGCGGGCTCCAAGATCCGTATCATGCCTGATGTGCACGCCGGAAAAGGCTGCACCATCGGAACCACGATGACGGTGGTTGACAAGGCGGTGCCCAATATCGTAGGGGTGGATATCGGATGCGGAATGTACACGGTGGAGCTTGGCAAGGGGGCGATTGATTTTGAAAAATTCGATGAGGCGGCACATTATGTGCCCTCTGGCATGCATATCTGGGAAGGCAGACAGGAGCGGTTTGACCTGACCGAGTTGCGCTGCTATAGAAGCCTCAAGAATACGAAGTGGCTGGAGCGCAGCCTCGGAACCTTGGGTGGCGGAAACCACTTTATTGAGATCGATGAGGCGGGAAACGGCACGAAATATCTGGTCATCCACAGCGGCAGCAGAAACCTGGGGAAACAGGTGGCGGAGTTGTATCAACAGTTGGCTATTGATCTGCATAAGGGAATTGGCGAGTATCTGAAGGCCAGGGAAGAGATCATCCGTACCTACAAAGAGCAGGGACGCAGAGCTGAGATCCAGGAGGCATTGCAGAAACTGAAATGGGATAAGGGGAATCTGGAGCCGGATATTCCTGCGGATCTGTGCTATCTGAGCGGAAAGTATTTGGAGGATTATCTGCATGATGTGGTGATCTGCCAGCGCTTTGCCCGCAGAAACAGGGAAAAAATGGCAGAAGTGCTCTTGGAGCGCACCGGGATGAGCGGAAGTAACGCTTTTCACACGATCCACAACTACATCGATACCGATGAGATGATCCTGCGCAAAGGCGCCATTGCCGCCCATGCGGGAGAGAAGGTGCTGATCCCGATCAATATGCGGGACGGAAGCGTTCTTGCCGTCGGCAAGGGCAATCCCGACTGGAATTATTCCGCGCCGCACGGCGCGGGCCGGCTGATGTCCCGGACCAAGGCGAAAAATACGCTCACCCTGGAGGAATATCAGGAAACGATGAAGGGAGTCTACACGACTTCCGTGAACGAAAACACATTAGACGAGGCACCGATGGCATATAAATCTTTGGAGGACATCATAGATGTCATCCGAGAGTCCGTAGATGTCATTGATATTATGAAACCCGTCTACAACTTTAAGGCATCCGATTAACGCGGAGGAGGCATATGTGCCGTTTGTCGCAACTGTGAGACGACGGACACCCTCCTGCGCAGGTCGGTGACCGGAACAGGAGGAGAATTATGATGCACAACATTCCTATCATCAATCTGGCCGCTACGGGCCAGAACATCATCGCCCTGCGCAAGAGCGCAGGGCTCACGGTGCGTGATCTGCAGGACATCTTCGGCTTTGCTACGCCTCAGGCTATTTACAAATGGCAGCACGGCGCGGCGATGCCCACCATCGACAATCTGGTGGTGTTGTCGGCAGTGTTCGGCGTGCCCGTGGACGACATCCTGGTGTTGGAGGACGCCGGGATGCAGGCCGAGAGCGCATAAGCAAAGGCTTATTCACGAGAGAGAGGAATATTATTATGGCACAGATCGATCGGTTAAAAGAAGTGGTGGAAAAACTGAGGGCGGAGGATGGATGCCCGTGGGATCGGGCGCAGACCCACAGTAGTCTGAAGGCTGCCTGCGTGGAGGAAGCTGCGGAAGTAGTGTGTGGCATCAACATTTTGGAGCAGACCGGGGATGCGGACAATCTGAAAGAGGAGCTGGGAGATTTGCTCCTTCAGGTGATGTTTCACGCGGTGATGGCGGAGGAGGAAGGTCTTTTTACCTTTGAGGATGTGGCGCAGACCATATCGGATAAGATGGTGCGGAGGCATCCGCACGTATTTTCGGGGGTGGTCTTTGCCTCCGATGAGGAGCGGCATGCGTCCTGGGATGCCATCAAGAAGGAAGAGAAAGTAGGAAAAGAGTGGCAGACCCCATATCTGGCAGCGGCTATGGATGAGGCAAAGGAACTGATCGATGTGGCAAAGAAACGGAAGGGATTCTGAAATATGCCTTTGCAAAAGGGCAGGTATAGAAGAAACGGCATGACAGATTAACGAACAGTTAACTTGTCATGCCGTTTGTTTAACTTTGTATCCATTGTGTTGATTGGTATGTGGGGATATACTAAACTTACCGGCCGGATAATCATCGAGCGAAGGGAGAAAGAAAACATGGAATTTCAGATGGGAAATAAGATCATGCAGCTGCGCAAGGCAAAAGGATTGACGCAGGAACAGCTGGCGGAGCTGCTGGGAATATCGGCACCGGCGGTAAGTAAGTGGGAGACGAATACTTCCTATCCGGACATCACGCTATTGGCGCCTTTGGCGAGAGCGCTGGGAACAAATCTGGACACACTGCTTTCCTATGAGGAGGATCTGACACAGGAGCAAATGAATGCTTTTGCGCAGGAGATTATTTCGCTAAAAACCCAAAAAGGTGTATCGGCTGCAGAAGAGAAACTACAGGAGATCCTGCATCGCTATCCGAACAGCATCGGTTTTAAGTTTCAGGCTGTGGGGCTGTTCACTTATTTGAGCATGCCCGAAGGGCAGGGAAATATGTCATCATCGGAACGTGCAGAGTCTGAGCAGACAGAGAGGGATAAAACAGACAAGTCCTGGGTAAATCACAAATATGATTCACAGAAAGAGAAATTACTCCGGGAGATTTATGGGAGCAAGGATCCGACATATCTGCAGTCTGCGGTTGCGGCATTGGCCGCTATGGCACTCGGAGAAGAAGACTTTGATGCTGCAGAGCGATGGCTAAACGAGTTGCCGAAGCAGCCGGAGGATGCCACATCACTCTGGGTGCTTTTATACGAACAGAAGGGGGAGAAAGAGGAGGCAGAGAAGCTCTTGCAGAAGCGCCTTTATCAGACGCTTAGTCAGGCAAGGAGTTATATGGTGATGCGATTGGAACGCATGGTAAAGCAAATGACACCGCCGGAATCAGAGTTGCGGACTCTGTGCAAAATCTGTGAGGAATTGGATCAGATGGTTTTTGTACAGCCGTGGCATAGTAATTTATTGTTTGCAGAGGCATATGGAAAAATGGGACAGGAAGATAGGGCAGCTGACTATTTGAAACAATATCTGCAGCACTATCCCTCGAATTTGCAGCCTAACCCAATCTTGTTCCCTGCATTGGCGCAAGGGAAAGATCCCATAAATCAGGCAGGGGAAAATGCCCCCAATGGTTCCGGTTATGGTTTTGTGCGCAACATGATGCTGCAAAGTATCAGGCAGGACGAAGTGTTGGGAAAACTATGTGAGCGGGAGGACATCAAGGAACTCATGGAATCAGCCCATGGGATCTCGTGAAAAACATATAAAAAATCATAGTAATACCTGTGAACTTTCTACTGTGACTCCTGCCTCGTCTGCCTGGCGAAGCAGGATGCCCATATAGGCATCCTGTATAGCCTCGCGCAGAGTATAGAGAGAGCCTGCGGTTCCCCGTGCATATTCTGCGGTTTGTTTCATCAGATGGGCAATCGCCGTCTCATCCTGGGACAGACCGCAGAGACCGAATTCCGGCGTGTATAATATTTCATTTTCAAAGGTGATCCGGGTGATCTCCGTCACTGTGTGGAAATTCGGATTGGAATTTGTGGTTTCCAACTGTCTCGATTCTATTACAAGTTCGGAAGATTTTGGCTGATTATTCTGATCCAGATAAGTGATGCGTCGATTCATAATCTCGCCGCGGCACCCTTGTATTTTTAAAAAATTTCCGCGAATCGGTGAACGATACTGTTCGGAATCAAAATCATAGAGCGCAGTCTTGCCGTCTGCAAATGCAAAGACAGCAAGGGTGCGCTTTTTGTCTGTTATCCGCCCGTCCGTGTGGTGTTCATAGCGTGTCAGCGTCTCCGTTGTAGGGAAAGAAAAAGTCTTTGCCGTAACCGTAAAATCCGTGTCTGAGGACACACCCAGAAATGTGCGGATCAGGCTGGCGGCGTGGTAATCATGGGCAACGGAGAGCGTCAGAAAATCCGGTGCGCCGATCAGCCCCTTTTCCAGCAGCCTGCGCAGGGCAATGTATTCCGGATAAAATTGGTATTGCTCCGCAACTACGAGTTTAGCGGCTTGGTTGTTATCCGTGTAAGCACGAATGCGTTTTAGCGTATCTAAATCCACGGCAACCGGCGTCTCGCACAGCACGGTAAAGCCCCGCTGCAGCCAAGCAAGACTAACCTCTGCGATAGATGTTTTGGTCACTGCCACCACCACAAAATCCGGTCGGTAAGAGACGCATTCCTCGATGGAAATGGTTGTATGAATACCGTGTTCCACAGCAACCTGCGCAGCCTTTTCCTCGGTGCGGCAGTACACGGCGCACAACTCGAACACATCGGGAAGCGCTTTGGCAACCCGGATATAATACTGCGCCCGCCAGCCGGAGCCGACGAGCACGAAGCGATATTTCGATGTAGTTGCAGAAGATTTCTGGTTCATAGATACCTCCACGGTGTTATTTGTGTAAAAATAAAGTTTGTCTGCGTACATCATACCATAGTAGGAGCAGCATGGACAATTATCAATTGACAAGATTTGACAAATGTTGTAATATAAAGCAACATCAAACAAGTGCATAATTAGATAATTAACTCAATATAGAGGTCAAAGGCGTTTCGCTGAAATATCCAACATAAAATTACAATTTATATTTAACGATCAACTAAATAGATAATATGCTAGGAGAAAAAGTTATGAATGATATGATTAGAATGGACAATGAGTATATTGAGTGGTTGAAGATTATAAAAAAACGTTTTAAAAGCACTCAAATCAAAGCGGCAATCAAAGTAAATGAGGAACTACTTAGGTTTTATTGGTCAATGGGGAAAGATATTGTTGAAAAGCAGGCTGAAAGCAAGTGGGGAACCGCATTTTTTGAAACATTAAGTGAGGATTTGAGAAAAATGTTTCCCGGCACAAAAGGATTTTCAACTACTAACCTCAGGTATATGAAAAGATATTATAACATGTTTGGAGAAATTCTGCCTCAAGATGAGGCAGAATTATCGAGCAACTCAAATCTGCCCCAAGTTGGGGCAGAAATATATACAATACCATGGGGACATATAAAGGTTATTGTAGATAAATGCAAAGATAATCCGAAAAAAGCCCTGTTTTTTGTAGATGAAGTGATAAAAAACAATTGGTCCAGAACAGTATTAATAAATTTTCTTGATACAAATCTATATGAACGTCAAGGAAAAGCAATCAGCAATTTTGAACAAACACTTCCTAAATATACGGGTGACCTGGCACAGGAAATAATAAAAGATCCTTATAATTTTGATTTTGTAGCTGTAAATCGAAATTATAGTGAAAGAGAACTAAAAGATGTATTAACTGAAAAAGTAATAAAGCTTCTGTTGGAAATGGGGAATGGGTTTGCTTTTGTGGGGAAAGAATATCCATTGCCAATAGAAGGAACAGAAGAATATATTGATTTACTATTTTACCATTTAATTTTGCACTGCTATGTAGTTGTAGAAGTAAAGGTTAAAAAATTTAAATCAAGAGATATTGGGCAGATTGGAACATATATTAATATTGTAGATGATATTGTTAAAATGGATGCAGATGGAAAGACAATAGGTCTGATTATATGTAAGGAAAAGAACAATATTTTGGCAAAATATGCAGTAAATAGCTCAAATGAGCCAATTGCAATTTCAGCATATGAATTGTCAAACTTTCTTTCAGATGATTTAATATCTGTATTGCCATCAACAGAAGAACTTGAGTCAAGACTATCACTAGATGAAGTCATTGATATATAAGCATTTTCCAATATTAAAAGATCCACAAAATTTGCAACATCCTGTAAACCATGGTATGATTTTTGTGAGATTCCCAATTAGGAAGAAACATTTTTGACTTCAGTACGGAGGGCATGGCATGGAAATCAAGAAGCTGGTACTGGGTGCTTGTATCACGAATTGTTATATCGTGGGATCGGAGCGGAAAAACTGCGTTATCATAGATCCGGCTGATGAGGCGCAGAAGATCATAGACGAGGTGGAACAGAACGGTTGGACGGTGAAATATATTTTTATCACCCACGGGCATACGGATCATATTCTGGCGTTAGAGGCTGTGAAGGAATATTTTCATGCGCCGGTGGTCATTTCCCAAATTGATGCCTGGCGACTTGAAGATGAGGAACTGATCAACGAGCGCTCTTACGTGAAGACTCCGTACAGGGGGGTAAAGCCGGATATCTTGATAAAAAATGGTGATACACTTGCGGTAGATGAGTTGAATTTCCGTTTTTATGGTATGCCCGGACACACGGATGGCTCTATGGCCATTGTGCTGGGACGAATTATTTTCACAGGCGATACACTCCTGAAAGAGAACCACGGTAAAACAACTCTTCCTGGCGGGGACGAGAACAAGCTGATTGCTTCGATCAACAGACTGGCAGAAGAATTTACGGGAGATTACAGGATATTGACCGGGCACAGGGATGAGACCACATTGGAACATGAGAGGGAGTGGAATCCGTATATCAATATTGGGTAAAAGATAAATAGGAAAAGCCGTTGCTGAGATGATGAAACTCAGTGACGGCTTTTTTTACAAACACGATCAATCAAAATGTTCAATACAATAAAACATAGCATATATATAATTGAAATAAATATAATTATATTGTATAATGATGTCGAAATAGCAAGCAAAACAGAATTAGGTAAAGGAAGTACTAATGCAAAAAGAATACAACGAGAATGATAAGACACTGTTAAAATTGAGTTTATATTGTATATCGCTGTGGTTGCTTATGTTTATGCTGATTGTTTTGAAGGCAGATACTACAGCATTAAGTGCTGGTGTAAGCAGGCATGCATTATTTGTTTTGGCTCAGAAGAATACATTTTCAATTATTTGCATCTTGATTATGCTTGTGGGAGGCATTGGGTATATTTTTTTTAAGGACAGACTTAATAACACTAAAAGACTTCCGGTAGAAATTGAGGAGTGCGAAAGTATAAATTATGAGAATTTATCTTTTTTGGCTACATATATCATTCCGTTAGTATGTTTTCCATTAGATAATGAACGACAGCAATTTGTGCTGTTTGCAGTAATTATAATCGTAGGTTGTATTTTTGTGAAAACAAATTTGTATTATACAAATCCTTCGTTGGTGTTGATAGGGTTTAATGTGTATTCTGTTAACTGCAAAGCCGGTGGGGGATTCGATAAAGGAATTGTAATTATTAGGGGAGAATTAGGTGTGAGAGATACTATTAAGTATATGTGTTTGAGCGATAATGTTTATTTTGCAAGGAGGTTGTAGGTTATGTATACAAAAGAAGTGAAGGATAGCATTAATGTTATTCTCCAGAACAAGAATGGGATAGAAGTATATTTTGTACTGAAAAAGGGAAATAGAAAGTTTATTAAAATCGCCAATATAGCAGACGAGGTGGGAAAGAAGAATACTACATCAGATGAAATGTTGGCAGGGTTTTGTAAGGTGGTTCAAAATACATTTGATGCATATGACGACGATACGGAGATATTGAAACTTTCATCGGCAGATGAACGCAAAAATGGGCTATATTACTATGATTTAGAAGAATTGCCAGAAGAAATGCTGATGATGGAGCGGGTTATAGAGAAGAATTCCGAATTTGAGACATTTGATTTTCGGGAGGATAATTTTGCAGAAATTATTGCTTTTATTGCAGTTATAGGGAATGCAGAAGATAGATTTGTGTTGTATAAACAACAGTATTCCATCAGTTTGCTGAAACGTGATAAATATATGCTTACTCCTGTCCCGCACAGTGACAGGCTGAAAAAGGTAGATCAGGATATTTTGAGAGTGGATTTTAATTTTCAGTTTTGTTTGTTAAACGGTCGTTTTTATGTTTCTGATGTGGACAAGATGGAAAAAATTTGCGGCTTCCACACGTTGATTGTGAAAGAAGCTATGAAGAGTATTGATATGATTGCCAGTGTTGGTATTTTGGAAAATGTTGAGGTGTTGGAAGACGAACTGGAAAATGTTACATTTGCAAGAAAGCTGACCAGAGTATATAAGGATTCTAAGATATTGGGAAAGATTCCAAACAAAACTATTATAGATTTTACCACAAAACATAAATACTTTAAGAAGAATCCGCTAAAATCTTCTGGTGATAAATTTGTATTAGATACCAAGAAGTCCAAAGAGATTTTTTTAAAGTTAATGAATGATGATTTTTTGCGGTCGGAGTTGACGAATGAGGAATATGAATCGCTGGCGAAGAATGGGATGTAGTATGATTTGAAAGCATAGAATGGAGGAATGTGAGTGACAGACAAAAGACAAATTATTGAAGATGCACGCAATAGGGGTATGCAATATTGCGTGCATTTTACAAATGCAAAAAATCTTCCCAATATTTTAAAATATGGTATTCTTTCTAAGGATGATTTGGAAAACAGAGAGATTGAATATTGCTATAATGATAGTTTTCGCTTGGATGGTTTGGAGGACGCAGTATCAGTATCAGTTTCTTTTCCGAACTATAAAATGTTCTATCCACTGCATTGCAATGATTCTAATAATGAATGGGTAGTATTATTACTTGATGCAGAAAAGGTCTTGAAATTGAATTGTGCATTTTGTTATACTAATGCTGCCAATGCAGCTATTTCTTCTTTACCGCTGGAGGAGAGAATGAGTTTATCTGCTTTTGAAGCAATGTTTGCGGAAAAACAAGAGGGGTATACTCGGAGAGATATGGAATTGGCGGCAAATGAACCAACAGATCCACAGGCAGAAATTCTGGTGTTTGATCCTATACCGGTTACGGCAATTATTGGTGCAATGTTTAAGGATTGTTTTGCGATGAATAAATACATGCAATTGCTCCAAAACACAGGAATTGATTTTAAAGTTGACAAGGAATATTATTATGCGCGGCATGATTATAAGTATTGGTGATGAAAAGAGGGGAGGCAGGAGATGGCGCAAAGACCAATTTTTCACTCGGTTTTGCAAAAACCTTTTTATGAGACAGTGAATGTTGATTTTCAATTTTACCCAGGTTTTTCTGTATCACAAAAGCAGAAATCCATTATAAGTCTGCATGAAGAATATAGTAAACTATATCCAGACAGTAATCTTCTTGAAATATCCTCTAAAAGCCAATCTTCGTTAGGCGTGTCTTTAAGTGCATTTAATTTAAATATTAAAACATCAAAACGAAGTTTTTCTGTTGAATGTGCGTTTCAAGGGAGTAAAGTTTTTGAAAAGGGGGGACCATATGCTGATTTATTGGATAAAAGTTCAAGAGAAGCTAAGAAGGATCCGCGCTTACGTGAAAGTGGCAAATTAATTGCATTTAAGTATTTTGATATCCAATATCCACTTGAACCGAAAGATTTCTTTTATAACTGGATATATATTAATGCCTTAAATCTGAATAAAGAACTGACTGAGGATGTTTTGAAATACGATAGTTTTTCGGACATTGAGTTTAATCCGGAAAAGTCATTAAATTGTCAGGCAAAGGCAGTGGCCATTTTTGTGGGGTTATCAAAACAGAATTTGCGTGCAAAGGCACTTGAGTCGCCTGATAACTTTCTAGAAATAGTATACGGAGTGGGCGCAAACCAGAACCAACAATTTAACCAAATGGAGTTTAAATTTAATATTTCTGATAACTGAGATTGCAAACAGATATTGAGTTTTTGGGGTAGAGTAGGTGGGAGAGAAACATGGATACAGGTTACAGAGACAGGTTGTATTCGGAACTGGTAGAGAAGATTGAGGAGATGGGATATCCGAAGAGTTTCGGAGAGCAGATTGGGCAGGCGCTGGGCTCGGAGAAAGCGCTGATGCGGATGATCGGATATCTCTACAGTGTGCGTCCCAAGACGGCGGAGGAGATCGCAGATGAGATGTTGGCGATCATGAGTGACCGGGACAGGTGGGTGCAGAAAAAACAGGCGGAGTATTATAACAGCAAATATAATGAGTTGTTGAGGAATGGGTTGGAATAAGAGGAGCGGGAACAATGATTTTGATGCATATTGATTCGGGGAACAAAGCCGCTGCTGTGTGCAGAGTAGCGGGGCAGATCGGAGAGACCGTCAAGCCAATCGGATATAAGGAGTTGAACCGTACCTTGCTCAGTCTGCATACGGGCAAGGCAGTCACGAAGGAGATCAAGCTGCCGCCGTTGTACCAGATGCCGGAGCTTTTGGTGTTCATTGGGATGCCGGAGGCACGATTGGATCAGTTTCTGGATGCTTATAAGGCGGCCGGGATAGAGCCGGTGGCCCTGAAAGCAGTGGCCACGCTGCACAACAGCAATTGGACCGTGTTTGAACTAATCGAGGCGCTGAAAGCTGAGCGGGCAGGGTTCGAGACACATAAGTAATGTGCCTATAGATATATCAGTGATTAAAATAGCGGTTGACAAAATTTGAAAACAATATTAAAATATCATTACAACTAATTCAAGTGCACATCTGGCGTTTCGCCTAATTTTCACTTTGAATGAA
>JAFUZJ010000045.1 GCA_017476665.1 Lachnospiraceae bacterium
GCATTCGGGCGGAAGACCTTTGTTGTCTTCACTCCCATCAGCCGGGAATGAAATTCTCCGGGAATTCTGCCTCCCGCAGTCAGGATGAGCGGATATTTTGCCTTTCCCACCTTATTCAATGAATCCCGATAAGTCGGAACCGGATCCAGATTGTAGGATTTGGAAATCTGCGCTATCGTCTCTGAATACAGTTCAATTTTTCCCGTCGGCGTGCGCAATCCGTCCGCCAGATTCCTGCCCTCAAAGAAAGGCAGTGTGCCGGGGATTTTGACCGCTGTCGGGGAAGCTTTCAGCGCGTCCAGCGTAACGCCTACTCTCCGCAGAACATATTTGCATACAGTTTCATATCCGCTCCGCAGGATTTTATCGTCATAGTCCAGATCCAGATAATTTGCCAGTTCACAGATAATGTCAACATCCGATTTAGACTGATACAGCGGCTTGATTGCCGGTTCCGTGAATCTTACTGTAGGTCCCTGCGCGATCAATTCCTGGCGCTCCAGCGATGAGCACGCAGGCAATACGATATCCGCATGCCTGGCTGCCGTTGTCCAAAAAAGATCCACATCCACAAAGAAATCCAGTTTTGCAATGGCCGCCAGCAGCTTTTCATTATTGACAAACATCTTGTGGTTCATTCCCAGCGCAAAGATTGCTTTGATCGGATAGGGTTCTGCGGTCTCAATCTGTCTGGTCAGATCCATACTCTGAAATTCATCGATCATCACACTCCACAGCGGAAATCTCTGCGAGCCGATCTTCGACTTTACCGTCTTGTGTCCTGCCGGATCAAACCGGGGATTTGCCCTGTGCCATACAGGGGAATTCTGATATCCGCTGCCGTCTTCGGAAAGCGGTCTTGATTCATCCACAAAATCATCCCACAAAACCTTGATGTTAAAATCTTCGTTAGAATACTCTACGGGTAAAATCCCGCCCTGTCTGTCAAAGTTACCTGTGATTGCGATCAATGCATAGATTGCACGGATATTCTGCATTCCGTTTATATGATGCGGGATTGCCGCACCGGATACCGTACAGGAGATCCGTGCCGACTCTGCCAGAATATCTGCAGCCTTTAACAGTGTCCCTTCTGTGATTCCCGTGACGGATGCCGTCTTCTCCAGCGTATATTTTTTTGCCTCTTTTTTGTATTCCGCAAATCCATGCACATATTTGGCAATATACGCCTCGTCAATCGCTCCTTTTTCTATGAGATAATTTCCGAAAAAGAGGGCCAGCGCGCCGTCTGTACCGGGGTTCACCCGCAGGAGCACATCCGCAAATTTGGCTGCAGGCGTCACTTTCGGATCCACGATAATGATTTTACCGCCCTTCTCCTTATAATTTTCCAGTTGCATCCCGTCAAAATTCTGACTAAAGAACGGATTATATCCCCACCCGATAAACAAATCTGACCTCATAATATCCGGTCTCGTCAAAGTGCCGAATGTCAGGAGCGAAGCCATGCGCATGGACATATGGCAGGTACTGGATTCGGTTCCATAATTCAGGGAGCCGAAGGAATGTACCAGGCGGTGCAGCACAGGGCGATACCATTTGGAATATCCGGTATAAAACGCTACGCTTTCCGCACCGTATTTTTTCTTCAACTGGTTTAATTTCCCGGCAATCTCGCTATATGCCTCTTCCCATGTGATCTCTTTCCATTTTCCTCCGCCACGCTTACCTACGCGTTTTAAAGGAGTCTGTATTCTGTCCGGACGCAGTACGTAATCTCTGTATGCATATCCTCTGGCGCACAGTTTGCCGCCTGCCTGAGGCTCCACTTTGAGCAGCTCGTCATCCTTTAGCCATACATTCATGGGACATCCCCCTGCGCACACCCTGCACAGACTGCTTTTGATCTCAAATGCCATGTCTTTGTCCTCCTGTCTTCACTCGCCCTGTCACTTCAAAATGGATCCGGCGGAGTTAAGACTGCGCCGAACACCTCGGTGGATAGGTATCGTTCTCCCGTATCCGCTAAGATTACAATAATGCGCTTCCCTGCATTTTCTTTCCGGTCTGCAATGTGCAGAGCCGCTGCAACTGCCGCTCCGGAAGAAATTCCTGTTAAAATTCCTTCGCTTCCTGCAAGTACAGCCGTTGTCCGTCTGGCTTCTTCCTCCGTTATAGTGAAGGCCTCATCAATCGAGTCGATCTGTCCCTGCGTGCATGTTTCCGAAACCGCGGCAACGATTTTAAATTCCGGATTTTTCCCCTTCAGATAACTGCCTGCATTGACCAAAGTTCCCCATGCGCTTTCATCTGCCACCAGAAAATCTGCCCTACCATCCGTATCACGCCATATCTCAATCCCGGCGGTCTCAGAATCCGCCTGCCTGCCAACCTGTTCCAGCAAAAAAGCATCGGAACTCTGCTTCGCAAGGGCTTTTGCTTTTGCCTGCGCCCCCTCTGCTCCTCCCGGTACGATTACCGTTTTGGCTCCATATCCGCCTGCCAGTTTTCTGATCTCAATCCGCGTCGAGGACGGCATAACAAGCGTTAACGGATGTCCTTTAGCTGCGGCGGCAAGGGCAAGCGCGATGCCGGTATTTCCGTCAGCCGCAGCAATAACAGCGGCTCCCGGCTTTAAGCTGCCGCTTTGTTCCGCTTCTTCTATCACCCCGCCGGCAATCCTGTCTTTTACGCTGCGGGACGGATTGACGAACTCTAATTTAGCGACAATTTCAGCTTTCACTCCCGCCTTGTTTTCAATGTGATGCAATCGAAGGAGCGGCGTGCCCCCTGCAAGCTCCAACACACTGTCATGAACCTTAGCCATTTTATATACCTCTTTTATCTGATCTTTTATACGTTTGTGCCAAATAGCGCAGTAGACAGATATCTGTCCCCTGTATCCGGAAGAAGCGCCACTATAGTCTTTCCTCTATTTTCCGGACGCTTCGCCAGTTCCGTCGCCGCCCAGATTGCCGCTCCGGAAGAAATACCAACCAGAATGCCTTCCGTCACCGCGATCTCCCTGCCTACCGCAAAAGCATCTTCATTTTCCACCGCGATGATTTCATCGTATACCTTGGTATTCAATGTATCCGGCACAAACCCTGCGCCAATTCCCTGAATCTTATGAGGTCCTGCTACTCCCTTTGAGAGTACGGGCGAATCAGCAGGCTCCACCGCAACTATTTTGACTTTGGGGTTACGGGACTTTAAATACTCGCCCACACCTGTGATCGTTCCCCCAGTACCTACTCCGGCGACAAAAATATCCACCTTTCCATCCAGCGCCTCATAAACCTCCGGGCCGGTGGTGAGTCGATGCACTTCCGGGTTGGCGGGGTTTGTGAACTGACTCAGGATAATGGAACCCTCTATCTCCTTATTCAACTCATCTGCTTTGGCGATAGCACCTTTCATTCCCTTTGCTCCCTCTGTCAGCACCAGCCTGGCTCCGTATGCCTGAAGGAATTTTCTCCTCTCAACCGACATGGTTTCCGGCATGACCAGGATTGCCTGATATCCCTTAGCCGCGGCAATCGCAGCAATGCCGATACCTGTATTTCCGCTTGTCGGCTCGATCAGTGTCGCTCCCGGCTTGATGATGCCTTTTTTTTCTGCATCCTCTACCATCGCAAGCGCAATACGGTCTTTCACGGAACCTGCCGGATTCAGATACTCCAGTTTTACTACAATCTGTGCTTCCAGATTATGCTTTTTTTCATAATTGCCTATCTCCAGAAGCGGTGTTTTTCCGATCAATTCCACAATACTTTTTTTCACATCTGCCACGATCATATCCTCCTTTTATATATACCTTTGATGATACATCATAAAACGCTTCCACCGAAACAACAACCCGCCAATTCTTATGTTGATGCATGATTTTATTTGGATTTTTATGTTTTGTAAATTTTGCTCTTGATTTATTTTCTCAATGTATTATAATTTTGTAAACATTATAAACATACTTTTCCTATTTGTATAGTATGTTTTGAAATTGAAAGATTGACAGCAAAGATATGAAACTTATTTTCAAATATATGAAAAAAATCGGTTTATATATTGTTCTGGCAATATTTATCAAGCTCCTGGGAACCGTCAGTGAGCTTGTCCTGCCATCGATCCTGGAGCATATTATCGATGAGATCGTTCCCACAGGGAATCTTGTCAATGTATGCATCTGGGGATTGTGCATGTTTGGCACTGCCATCGTGTGCAGGCAGCTAAATGTCATAGCTAACCGACGCGCAATTGACAACGCCCATAAGATCAGTTATGAAATCCGCCAGGATCTCTTTGACAAGACGATCAATCTGAACGGCAGTCAGTTTGATGACCTGGGTCTGCCGAGCCTGATTTCCCGCATGACAAGTGACAGTTATAATGTGCAGAGCTTTGTACAACAGATCCAGACACTCTGCGTCAGGGCACCGATGATGCTCATAGGCGGCGTGGCTGTAGCTGCGTTCATGGACTTTCAGCTCACGCTGATCCTGATCATAATGCTTCCCATCCTGATCGCAATCATCTATTTTATTTATGCAAAGGGGATTCCCCTCTATACCACTGTCCAGAAAAAACTGGATACTATCGTGCGCATTATGCGGGAGAATATCACAGGTATCCGTGTGGTGAAAGCGCTCAGCAAGGAGGACGCAGAGAAAACACGTTATGCCAAAGCCAATGAAGATCTGACCAACAGCGACATTACAGCGGCAGTTGTCATGGCCGTCCCCGGCCCGCTCATGCAGATGTGTCTCAATATCGGGCTTTCTCTCGTGGTCCTTTACGGTGCTTACCGCGTAAACTCCGGTGCTATCAAGCCCGGAGTGATTCTTGCCTTTCTCACGTATTTTAATATGATCACCATGGGCGTAATGGGACTCAGCCGGATTTTCGTGACCATGAGCAAGGCCAGTGCCAGCGCAGCGCGAATTGCGCTTGTGATGGATCAGGACACGAATGGAACCGCAGAAGCTGTCAATAATGAAGCCTGCATAAACGATTCTAATCCCATCGGGTCCTATCACATCATCTTCGAGCATGTGAGTTTCAATTACGGCACAGGGAGCGGCGACAAAGAAGATTTCAACGGCGCCGAGAGGGAAAAGGCACTGAACGATATCAGCTTTACCCTTAAAAAAGGTGAAAGTCTCGGCATCATCGGTCCCACCGGCTCCGGCAAAACCACGATCATCAATCTGTTAATGCGTTTCTATGCACCAGATGAAGGAAGTATCACGATAGATGGACAAAACGTGCTGTCCTATGACAAGGATACATTAAGGCGGAAATTCGGCACCGTCTTTCAGAACGATATGATTTTCATGGATACGCTCCATGGCAATATTGATTTTGGAAGAAGCCTTGATGAGGAATCGATAGCGTCTGCTGTACGGGACGCCATGGCCGGAGAATTCATAGACAGCCTTCCGGACCGCCTTGCCTATAGGACGTCCATAAAAGGTGCCAACCTCTCAGGCGGACAGAAGCAACGGATATTTGTGGCGAGGGCTATGGCAGCCACTCCGGAGATCCTGATCCTTGACGACAGTTCATCCGCTCTCGACTATAAGACCGATGCGTCCATGAGAAACGCCATTCGGAAAAATCACAGGGACTCCACGTTGATCATGGTAGCACAACGAGTGTCAAGTATTATGAATCTGGATCATATTCTGGTGCTTGATAACGGCAGATGCATCGGCTATGGCAGGCACGAAAAACTGCTGGCGGAATGTGAGACATATCGAAAAATATACGAAGTCCAAATGGGCGCAATGGAAGGATAGGAGGTTACTATGCCGGGACAGGGTGATCGTGGCGGAATTAAGGAAAAGCCAAAGAATACAAAAGGTACACTTTTACGGATACTCCGATACCTCCTGGAATTCAAGTGGAGTATCCTGCTTCTGTTTCTTTGTTCTGTTTTATGCAATATCGGAAATCTTTTGGGACCGAAATTTGCCGGAAGAGCCATCGGTGTGGCAGAGGAAGGCTATCAAAAGGGAATCGGCATGATCGATATGGACAAGGTACTCTACTATACGATCCTGATGCTGATCATATATGTGGGTTCCAACCTGTTAACCTTTATCGTCAGCATACGGATGAGCCGCATTGCGAAAAAGATTGCAAGCAATATGCGTCGGGATGTCTTTGAAAAACTGATGAAATTACCTGTCTCCTATTTTGATCGGAACCAGGCAGGTGATATCATAAGCCGTGTCTCCTATGACATTGATGTTGTGTCGACCAGTCTCTCAACAGATGTGATACAGATCCTGACCAGTCTGATCACCGTTGTGGGCAGCTTCGTGATCATGTGCACTATCTCCATGCCCCTCGTATTATGCATGATCTTTACCATACCGGCCTCCATCCTGTTTACCAAAAGGATGAGCCGTAAAACACGCCCGCTGTACAGCAAACGCAGTCAGGCTTACGGCGTCATGAACGGCTTTACCGAAGAAATGTTCACAGGCCAGAAAACCATACTGGCCTATGCCAGGGAGAATGATATCTCGGATCGGTTTCGAGAAGTCAACATGGCTGCGGCAACCGCGTACAAAAACGCGGATGGGCTCGGCATGACTATGGGCCCCACCATCGGTATGATATCCAACTTTGGCCTTGCGGCTATCGGTATGGGCGGTGCTATCCTTTATCTCTACAAAATTGTAGGTTTGGAACAGATATCCAGCTTTGTTCTGTACAGCCGTAAGTTTTCGGGACCGATCAATGAGATCTCCAACATCATAAATGAAATTTTAAGCGCTCTGGCCGCAAGTGAACGGGTCTTCTCGCTTATAGACCAACCGGAGGAAGCACCGGACGCTGATAATGCGGAAGAACTGACCGATTGTCGTGGAGAGGTTGCTGCATCGGGCATATCCTTCGGTTATCTCAAAGACAAAACCGTTCTGCACAACCTGAATTTCCGGGCCGAGTCTGGACAGACGATCGCCATCGTAGGTCCTACCGGCGCCGGCAAAACCACGATTATCAATCTGTTAATGCGCTTCTATGATGTGAATGACGGGAAAATATATGTGGATGATAAAGAATACCGGGAGTATACCAGAAAAAGCCTTCGAAAGAACTACGCCATGGTTCTTCAGGATACCTGGCTGTTTCAGGGAAGTATCTATGATAACATAGCATACGGCAAAGAGGGAGCAACCAGAGAAGAAGTGGTAAATGCGGCCAAGGCTGCCAAGATTCATAATTACATCATGACTCTTCCCAAGGGATACAATACCATCATTTATGAAGATGGCGGCAATATCTCCAAAGGCCAGAAGCAACTGTTGACCATCGCACGGGCAATGCTATATAACACTAATATGCTGATCCTAGACGAAGCCACCAGCAATGTGGACACCAACACCGAGATAGAGGTCCAGAAAGCAATCAAACGCCTGATGAAAGGCAAAACAAATTTTGTGATCGCTCACCGGTTAAGTACCATCCGGAATGCGGACACCATACTGGTTGTCAACAACGGCGATGTGATCGAGCAGGGAAATCACGATGAACTGATGTCCCGGCATGGTTTTTACTACAACCTGTACGCGAGCCAGTTCAGCTGATCCCACTCCCCGCTCAGAGATTTTGTGCGCTTTCCGCATTATATTTTTCCAGAAAACTGTGTTCCTCTCCATCCTCCTTATATCCCGGAAAAGTATCCAGGCAAACCGAATGGATGCTGTTGAAAATGCTTCTGTCAATATCCGGGTTATCTCTCTTTAACCGCCTGATCAACGTCTTGATCTCCTGCCGTTTCGAGCCTCCGCCCCCATTGTCGCAGATGGTGCAGCTCTCGGTAAACCGGCAGGCGCACTGGATAAACTCCAGATCATTATACTGCCTCCAAGCAATGATCGATTCCTCACGCACGCAGTATAAGGGACGTATCAGCGACATCCCCTCAAAATTGGTACTATGCAGCTTGGGGAGCATCGCCTGAAGCTGTGAGCCATAGAACATAGCCATCACCGTCGTCTCGATCACATCATTAAAATGATGCCCCAGAGCAATTTTATTACACCCCAGTTCCTTGGCCTTCGCATACAGATTCCCTCTGCGCATTCTGGCGCAAAGATAACAGGGTGACTTATCGGTGCTGTTCGCCACCTCAAAGATATCCGTCTCAAACACCGTGATCGGAATGTGCAGAAGCGCTGCATTATTCTCTATCTTTTGCCGGTTCAGTTCATTGTACCCCGGATCCATCACCAGATAAACGATCGAAAATTCCACCTCGCTGATCCGCTGCAGCATCTGCATCAGCTTTGCCATCAGCATGGAATCTTTGCCGCCGGAGATACAGACTGCAATTTTATCGCCCGCCTGGATCAATTCATATTGTTTCACCGCCTTGACAAACGGCGACCACAGTTCCCTGCGGAATTTCTTATGGATACTGCGCTCTACTTTCTGATAAACTTCTAAGTCTTCTTTCATGCCACTGCTCCTGTATACCTTTTATCACTTCCTAATATCCTTGCTTCTGTTTACCTTTTATTCCTTCCTCATGTCACTGCGCCTGTTTACCTTTCATCGTTTCCCCAGACCACTATAACACTTTGTTTCCTGCAAGTTCACGGTAGCATTGATCAAATATCGTCAAAAACTCCCGGATCTCCCCCTCCGTCGTCAGATGGCTCAGACTGATCCGCCAGGATGACAAGGCGTTCTTTTTGTCCCGGCTTACGGCAAAAACTGCCTTAGACGGCGTCTCCTCCACGGAACAGGCTGATTTGACGGACACACAGACCCCATGCTCACTCAGTATCTGTCGAAACTGTGTCCCCTTCACACCGGCAACGCTCAGATTCAGGATATGAGGAACCGCCTGCCCTGGACTGTTGATCCGCACCAGCGGATATTTCGACAATTCATCACGAAGAGAAACATTCAGATTCTGTATATAAGCTCTCCGTTCCTCCAAATGCTCCAACGCCGGTTTCAGAGCGGTTTCCATGGAGGCGACCAAGGCTAAGGTCGGGGTTCCGCTCCGGTATAACGATGCGCCGGTGCCACCGTGTATCAACGGCTCTATGACCAGATTTTTTCGCTTATATAACATTCCACAACCGTTCAATCCATAAAACTTGTGTGCCGTCAGACTGACCGTGTCGATCCCCGCAAATGAAAACGGTATCTTTCCGATTGCCTGAGTTGCGTCCACATGCAATCTACAGTTTGGAAAATCCCTAAGGATCGAGACAATCTCCTCAATTGGCTGAACCACCCCCAGCTCACTGTCCACTGCGTTTACCGCCACCAGCACGGTGTCTTTTCGCAAAAGCTCTCTGAACTGTTCCAGATCGATCCTGCCGTCACGCCCGATATTCACCAGATCGATCTCATACCCCTGCTCCTGTAAATATGTGAGCGGTCCGCTGACAGAAGGGTGCTCCAATGCCGTGGAAATCATATGCTTTCCAAGATGCCTCTGTGATCTTGCAATCCCCTTTATCGCAAGGTTATTCGCCTCGCTGGCACCGGAAGTATATATAATCTCCCCAGAAGCGATCTGTAACATGCCCGCCAGAGACATTGTTGCCTCCACCAATCTATTCTGCGCTGCGCGCCCCGCCGGATGCGCCGCGTTGGGATTGCCTATATAGGTCTGCTCCGTTTTTACAAAACAATCCAACACTTCCGGAGCAGCCGGTGTGTTGGCTGAATAATCCAAATATATCATTCCTGAATCTCCTTTGCCGCCCGCAATTTTACCCCCATACCAGACTCACCGCACACAATACCAACGCCCCTGCCATGATCCAATTGATCACTTTTCTATGTTCATAAAATAGTTTCTGCAGCTTTGCCCCCGCAAAGAGCCATGCCAGATTACAGATTGGTCCCGTAAACGGCAAAAATACTCCCACAAGCAGCAGACTGAAAAAACTTCTGCTGTATGGAAGCACAAAGGAACTGAGTGCTGTCATGCAGAAAAGTATAATTTTTACATTCGTCAATTGCACCAGAAGTCCCGTAAAAAAGTTGCAGTTTTTTTCTGCGTCTTTTTCTGCATTTTCATCAGCATCCTTCTCCGCACCTACTGCACTCCGCACCGTATGGACCGCCAGCCAGATGAGATATGCAGCCCCGATATACGACAGCCATTTCACATAGTCTCCCAACACATTTCCAAGAAAATAATTGAGAAAAACACTGACAAGCGCTACAATGGCAAACCCTGTAAACAAGCCCTTCCACTGCTTCAACGCCCGTTCTTTTCCATAGTTTAGCGCTGCGTAGAGAGAACACAGATTGGCAGGTCCCGGTGTAATTCCGTTGACATAGCAATAAAACAAAAAAGACGGTATCAATCTAAAAGGCATAATCTCATATTCCCTGCATTTCCCCTTAATATTTCACCTTTTCCGGTATACATCTCTCCAGTTCTTCCTTCGGAATGGTGAGAAAGACCTCCACCAGCTCCGCATCCAGCTGCGTCCCTGCTACTTCTTTGATGATCCTGATTGCATCCTCATGGGTGCGGGGCTCCTTGTAAGAGCGCCGCATCGTGATGGCAGAGTAGGTATCTGCAATGGCAATGATCCTTGCCGCAAGGGGGATGTCCTCCCCTTTTACCTTATAGTATCCTTTTCCGTCCATCCTCTCATGATGGTACAGGATCCAATCCGCAATATCATCAAAAGTGTGCAGCGGCTTTAAAATCTTTACGCCCACCTTCGGATGCGAGCGCATGATCTCCCACTCTTCATCTGTCAGCTTTGCGGGCTTGTTCAAAATTGCCTCCGGCACGCCAAGCTTTCCCACATCATGCATTAGCGCTGCGTACTCCAGACTGACCGCATTGATGTCCTTCTTCACCGCGCCGGGCAGATACCGGTAAAACAGCATGGTGATCTCCTGCACATGCCGACTGTGTCCGTTCAGGTTGGGATCTCTGGCATCAATGACACCCACCAGCACTTCCGCAATGTCAATACTTCGTTCCTTTGCCGTAGCCAGCAGATTGAACATCAGTGTGAGTACGATCGCCACAAACACGCTTCCGCCGAACAGGATCATCGCCATCATCATATCCGGTTTGGAAAAAATTGCAATGAATAAATATCCGATCAGGAAAAAGATAAGCAACACAAGCGCCACATACTTCCACGCCCTGTCCCTCCGGCTGCCGGAGGACAGGACGTCATGTGTGTTACGCAGAAAATAGATATATCTGATAATATTTGTGATCATCAAAAGAGAACCTATGATGATAAATATCAGGATAATTGTTTGCATCCATCTATCTCCTAGTATTTTGATAGGAATATTATACCACCGTACCATACAAAAATAAAAGCCCTAATGCAGAAAAATAATTGGCTTTACACCGACAAAAGAATCCTGTCATTGTCCAACTTTTTCCCTGCACCCGCATGAAATTTCTCCATCAAACTCTCAACTGTCAGACTCTTTCGCTCTTCGCCCTCCACGTCATAGACGATGCCGCCGTCATCCATCATCAGCGTCCGATTCCCCAGATCCAATGCATTCTGCATATTGTGTGTCACCATAAGTGTCGTAATCTTATGCTCCCGCACGATCTCATCTGTGATCTTCAGCACTTTCTCTGCCGTAGCCGGATCCAGCGCTGCCGTATGTTCATCCAGAAGCAGGAGCTTCGGCGGAACCATCGTCGCCATGAGCAGTGTCAGTGCCTGTCTCTGTCCTCCCGACAAAAGCCCCACCGGATGCGTCATGCGGTCCTCCAACCCGATCTCCAGTCTGGAGAGCTGTTCCCTGAATTTCTTTCTGTCCTTTGCCGTCATGTGGGAAAGCCAACCGCCGGAACCAGCTGCCAGCGCCAGATTCTCCTCTATGGTCATCCCCGGCGCGCTCCCGCGCATAGGATCCTGATACAGTCTTCCGATGTCTTTCGCCCGGACATGCTGCGGCAAAAAGGTAATATCTTTTCCGCCCAGTTCGATCCGTCCGCTGTCAGTCAGGAAATCCCCGCAGATGGCATTAAAAAGAGTAGACTTTCCCGCCCCGTTGGAACCGATGATCGTGGCAAAATCTCCGGGTTTTAAGTGCAGCGATAATTCCCGGATTGCCTTTTTTTCATTCACGGTTCCGGGATTAAAGATCTTGGATATGGATGTGATCCTAAGCATCTTCTCCCGCCTCCTTTTCCGTTTCCCCGGCGCTTCGTACACGCCCGGCCCCCAGTCTCCGCCTGATCGTAGGCCACTGCTTCTTCAGGTACGGAACCGAAATTGCCAGAATGACGATCACCGATGACACGAACTTCAGCATGAATGCCGGCATATGAAACCGCAGAGCAATCGTGTAGACCAGCCGGAAAATAAATGCCCCCAGCACAACGCCCACCGCTCTGGTGAAGATTCCTCCTCTGCCCAGTACCGTTCCTCCGATCAGCAGCGATGCCAGCGCCACTGTCAGCATACCGGTTCCGATATTGATGTCCACCGATTTCTGCGACTGGGCCAGCAGACATCCCGAAAGCCCGGTAAAAGCATTTGCCACGCAAAGTCCCACCGTAGTCGTAAACACCGGATTGATGGAAGAAGACTTCACCATATCCGGATTGTTCCCCGTAGCGCGGATGGCCAGACCCAGCCTGGTATTCAGGAAAAATACCAGAAAGCCCACGACCGCAGCCACTGCAAGGAACGCCACCGCCAAGGTAGAATATCCCTTGCAGGGAGTCTTTGCCAGCAGGTCCTTCATCAGCGTAAACACCGTCGTCGTCTTATTCATATTCAGCAGGGACGATCCGCCCATCACGGCAATGTTCACCGAATAAAGCGCGGTATTCACAATGATCCCGGCCAGCAGACTATCGATTCCCATCCGGGTCTGCAGCAGAGCCGTCACCAGCCCGGAGCCCATTCCAGCCCCCATGGCTGCCGCGATCGACAGATACGGGTGCCCGGAGATGGCCACCACAGCGCCCACCGCGGCCCCCAACGTAAAACAGCCGTCTGTAGACAGATCACATACATTTAACATGGTATAACTCAAAAAAAGTGCCAATACAGTCAAAGAACAGATCAGCCCTAATTCCAGGGCTGTCTGTCCAAGTGTAAGTGCAGTTGATAGATTCACGTCGCACCTCCGTCCGATTCTGTTTTACTGAAAGCTCTCCGCCGTAGTGATTTCCTGTACCTTAGTACAATATGGTGCAAACGCCGTCTTGATGGTTTCAAAGTCAAATCCTACCGCCGCACAGGTCTCTGTATTTACTGTGGCAGTACCGTTGTCAAACGTCCTCACTGCCGTCGTAGCAGGATCCGCACCGTTCACCAGCACATCCACGATCATATCGGCAGTTTCTCTTCCCAGGTTTGCGTAATCCACGCCATATCCCAGGAACGCACCGTTCAGTGCGAAAGAATCCGCACCGGTATAATGAGGGATCTTCGCGTCCGCCAATGTTTCATAAATGGAAAGTTCAGCCGTCATGATCGTATTGTCCGTAGGGGTGAAAATTGCATCCACGCCGTCCGTTACAAATGCCTGCGCTGCCAAAAGTACTTCATCATTTGTGGTTCCGGTGTGCTCTACATATGCAATCCCTTTTTTGTCCAGATAATCCTTTGCGGAAACGATTGCACCGGTAGAAGCATCCTGTCCCAGATCGTACATCAGACCGATCTTATCCGCATCGGGATTTGCCGCAAAGATCAGGTTCATGATCGCTGTCGTGTCCAGGTAGTCGCTAGTGCCAGTCACATTTGCACCGGGTGCTTCCATAGACTCTACCAGCCCTGCGCCTACAGGATCCGACACTGCCGCGAAGATCACCGGCGTCTTACTCTCCTCTGTGGCAGCCTGCATCGCCATGGCAACCGGCGTAGCCACGCCCACCATCAGATCCACCTGATCCGCCTCAAAGTTGGAAATGATCTGGTTCATAACCGCTGCATCCGTGTTACAGTTATCCAGGGAAACCTGGAATGTCACACCCTTCTCAGCGCCCGCCTCGGCAAGCCTTGCCTGAATATTCTCCACGATCTGATTCAGAGAAGCGTCGTCCACATAATTGCAGATACCCACTTTATACACTGTAGCATCTGCACCTGTGCCGCTCCCGTTTCCGTCAGAACCAGCGGTCGAAGCGGTCTGCTCTGCCTGGCTGCTCTGCTGCACATTTCCCTGTTCCTGCGCACCACAGCCTGCAAGTCCCATAGTCATTCCCAGGGTCATAGCAGCTGCCATAATAACTACGCCCACTCTTTTTCCCATTAATTTGCTACCTGTTTTTCTCATAATTTTCTCCTCTCTTTTTTGCCTTAATTCAGCATCATCCTGTCATTTGCAAATTCTCCGCCACTGGCTTCTTCAAATTTTGCAAGCAGGTCTTTGACATGCAGCCCCTTTTTCTCCTCGCCCTTCACATCGTAAATGATGCGCCCTTCATGCATCATGATCAGACGGTTTCCATGTGCAATGGCATCCTTCATATTGTGTGTGATCATCACGGTTGTCAGATTGTCTTTCTGCACAATTCGCTCCGTTGCCTCCAGCACCTTGGCCGCAGTCTTGGGATCCAAAGCAGCAGTATGTTCATCCAAAAGCAAAATTTTAGGTTTTTTCAAAGTTGCCATGAGCAGCGTCAACGCCTGCCTCTGTCCGCCGGAGAGCAGTCCCACCTTGGTCGTCAACCGATTTTCCAGTCCCAGCTCCAAAATTTTCAGGCTCTCGCGATACGCCTCCCGCTCCTTCGCCGTAATGCCTACCCGCAAGCCTCTGGGTTGCCCTCTTCTGGCTGCCAGCGCAAGATTCTCTTCAATCTGCATGCTGGCTGCGGTACCGGTCATGGGATCCTGGAAAACCCTTCCAAGAAATGCCGCCCGTTTGTGCTCCGCCAGTCTTGTCACATCTTTGCCATCTATCACAACACTGCCTTTATCCACAAACCAGGTTCCGGCAATGGCGTTCAGCGTGGTAGATTTCCCCGCGCCGTTTCCGCCGATCACCGTCACAAAATCCCCCGGCTCCAGATGCAGATCCAAACCGTTTAAAGCTACTTTCTCATTCACAGTCCCCGCATTAAATGTCTTGTAAATAGAATTCAGTCTAAGCATTTCCGGCACCTCCTTTTCTTTTTGCATTCAGATGAGGTATTGCCAAAAAGACCGCAACGATCGCAGCGGAAACCAACTTCAGGTCATTCGCATTCAATCCCAGCCATAGCACGACCTGTAATACCAGATAATAAATCACGCCGCCGCAAGCCACAAATGCAAGCTTAAAAGCAAAATTACTCTGTATTTTTCCAAACAGTACCTGCGAGATGATGACTGCAGCAAGACCGATCACAATAGCGCCGCGTCCCGCATTGATATCTGCAAACCCTTGATACTGTGCATATAATCCGCTGGCAAACGCCACAATGCCATTGCTGATCATCAGACCTAAAATCTTGGTCACATCCGTGTTGATCCCCTGCGCTCTGGACATATTGGGATTCGAACCGGTGGCCCGGATCGCAGATCCAATCTCTGTCCCAAAAAACCAATATAAGATTGCGATCAACACCACAATAATCACAGCAACGATCAAGATGGTATTTTGATAGACCGGGACATTCTTGATATAACGCAGGGAGACCAGTAAATGAAACTTGTCAACATTGATCGCCTGGTTTGCCTTATTGTCCATAATTCGCAGGTTGACGGAATAAAGTCCCAATTGTGAAAGGATTCCCGCCAAAATGGCAGGGATTCCCATAAATGTATGCAAAAATCCCGTGACAAATCCTGCAAGCATTCCCACCAAAAACGCCACCGTAAGAGCCAACCATACAGGATAACCCTTCAACATCATCATGATACAGACAGCTCCCCCGGTACACATGGTACCGTCCACCGTCAGATCAGCCAGATCCAAAAGCTTATAAGTAATGTAAACACCAATGGCCATGATCCCCCAGATCAGCCCCTGTGCCACAGCACCCGGAAGCGCTGTCAATAAATTCATAATATTCACGGATCATTCCTCCCAAATTATTCCGCGATTGCTACATATCCCTCCGGAATCTGGATGTTCATAGCCTCACATCTGGATGCAACATATTTCTTAGTTACATTCGGTGCATACTGGATCTCCATGGTGGATACATCAGCGCCGTTCACCAATACTTCATATGCCATCAATCCGGTCTGATATCCCAGATCATAATAGCTGATGGAAAGAGTCGCCACGCCGCATCCTGCACAGATCCCTTCTTCTCCTGCAACCACAGGAATTTTCGCGGGCTCACAGATATTGTTGATCACCTCGGTGGCTGCGGCTGCCGCATTGTCTGTCGGGATATAGATCACATCCACATTTGCCACCGCATTGGTACATACGGAAGCGATATCGTTGGAATCTGCAAACGCATATTCCTGGCAGGTATAACCCAGCTTTTTCAGCGCCTCTTCCATCACCTGGATCTGATATACAGAGTTCGCCTCCGCCGAGCAATAGATCATGCCTATGGTCTTTGCATCCGGGAACAGCTCTTTCAAAAGCTGTGCCTGCTCCTCCAAAGGAGCCAGATCAGAGGTTCCGGATATATTGGCTCCGGTGGTTCCTGTCCAATTGTCGATCTGCAGTGCAGTTGCATAATCCGTAACGGAGGTTCCCAGGATTGGGATCTGATTCGTCGCGGCTGCTGATGCCTGAAGCGGTGCCGTCGCATTTGCCAGGATCAGATCCACATTAGAAGATACAAACTGATTGGCAATGGTTGCACAGGTCGCGGAATCTCCCGAAGCATTCTGTTCATCGAAAGTCACCTGGCTTCCCAGTTTCTCTGTCAGAGCTGTCTTAAAACCGTTTGTCGCAGCATCCAGTGCCTCATGCTGAACCAGCTGACAGATACCGACCCTGTAAGTTTTTCCATCGGTTCCTGTACTGCCGTCTGCCCCATTTCCGGTTCCTGCCGCAGCGTTTCCTGCGCTCCCTGCATTCCCGCATCCTCCAAGCATTCCGACCGCCATTACAGCGCTCAACATCAGTGCAAGTACTTTCTTTTTCATAATTTTTCTCCTCCTTTATGCCTTTCTTGTTTTGTATCTATGAGCAACAGGTGAACCTGTTATCTCCATTATTCCTATTCCGGTCTGTTGCTGACCTCAATCACCTTTTCCAGCGTCTCATAAGCCTTGCCGCTGTCGATCAGTTCAGCCGCCAGCTTGATTCCCTCCGCCATGCTGTCCGCTTTGCCGCCAATGTACAGGGAAGCTCCCGCATTCATGAGCACCGCATCACGTTTCGGTCCCTTCTCACCTTTCAGAATGGCTCTTGTAATCTCCGCATTCTCCGCAGGTGTACCGCCTTTCAGATCCTTTTTGCTACAGCGCTGCAATCCGAAATCTTCCGGCGTGATCACGGTTTTACGGTACCAGCCGTCCTTGATCTCGCAGACCGTAGTGGGTGCGCTCATAGAAATCTCATCCAGTTTGTCCTGTCCGTATACCACCATACCGCGCTTTACGCCAAGACTGATCAGTACCTGCGTCAGCGGCATCACCAGATACTCATCATATACACCCAGAAGCTGCATACTGGGTTTTCCGGGGTTGGTCAGCGGTCCCAGAATGTTAAACACGGTCCGGAAACCAAGCTCCTTTCGGATTGCTCCCACATACTTCATGGAAGTGTGATACTTCTGTGCAAAGAAGAAGCACATCCCCGCTTCCTTCAGCAACTCTACACAGCGCTCGGGGCTCTGCTGGATATTCACGCCCAGCGCCTCCAGGCAATCCGCCGTACCGCACAGGGAAGATGCTGCTCTGTTTCCATGCTTGGCAACCTTCATGCCGCCTGCTGCCGCCACCAGTGCAGATGTGGTGGAAATATTGAAGCTGCCCGCATTGTCTCCTCCGGTGCCCACGATCTCAAAAATATCCATGCCTGTTTCCACCTGAGTCGCATGTTCCCGCATAGCAGCAGCACAGCCTGTGATCTCATCCGTGGTCTCAGCTCTCGCACTCTTCGTGGATAGCGCAGAAAGAAATGCCGCATTCTGTGTCGGTGTGGTCTCCCCGCTCATGATCTCATTCATCACGGCATAGGCCTCATCATAAGTCAAGTCCTCCTTGTTGACAATCTTCACGATCGCTTCTTTGATCATAATTCCAGCCTCCCTTGTTTTGTTTGAAAAATTGTGCATAAAAAAGTCCCTGACAGAGAACTGACTTCTCTGTCAAGGACGAATAATCAATCTATCCGCGGTGCCACCTTGCTTCATAGGAAAACCCCTATGCACTTTACAGGATACAATATACACAATTCCGTATAGTTATATCCCCGGCAACTGACGTATGCCCTCACGTTGCAGAATACTCTGCGTCCTACATCATACTCCAATGTCTGTATCGCGCATTTCCCTGCACCCTCCGCGGCCCATTTATGAAACTGTCCGGTCATCCTGACAGCTTCTGCGACTTGTTTCACACCCGGCTCTCACCCGCCCGGATTCTCTGTGGAGGCATCATCGCCTTTACTTCCGCATCACTGGTTTTAAAAGTATTTAATTTTGATTTGCACAAATCATAGCACCCGCAGCTGCCTGTTGTCAAGCAATTTTTTCTCAGCGCTTTAAAGCGCTTTCAAGAGCACCTTAAAGCAGCGACTTGATGCACTCCTCCACCGCCGCCATATCCGCCGTCGGCTCAAAACGTGCAACCACCTTTCCCTCGCGATCCACCACGAATTTGGTAAAATTCCACTTGATCGCGCTGTTGTGTTCATAATCCGGATCCATCTTCTGCAGGAATCCTTTCATAAACTCAGCCTGCTGTCCTTCTCCAAATCCGGCAAAGCCCTGTTGGGATTTCAGATACGTATAGAGCGGCAGTTCATTCTCTCCGTTCACATCTGCTTTCTTCATCTGCGGGAAAGTGGTGTTATAATGCAGCGTGCAGAACTCATGGATCTCCTCATCCGTCCCCGGTGCCTGTGCACCGAACTGATTGCAGGGAACGTCCAGGATTTCCAAACCCTTCTCATGATAATCCTTATAAAGCTGCTCAATCGGCTCATACTGCGGCGTAAATCCACAACCCGTGGCCGTATTCACCACCAGGATCACCTTTCCCTTATAATCTGCCAGCTTCAATTCCTCTCCGGTACCTGTGGTAACTGTGTAATCATAAATCATTGTGTTCTTCCTCCTTTTGACATTGTTTGGTCCGTATTTTTTACATCTCACAAAAACTTGCCGGCGAAGACTTCCGCTTCCTTCAATTGTTCTGTGCCGGGCTTTCCCCGAACGTACATCGCTTCCTCCGCCACATCAATTCCCTGCTCCTTCAGGCCATCCTTGATCAGTGCAATGGAATGCTTCGAAATCCACGTGGACGAGAACACGACCGCTTTCTTCACCTTACTCTTATCCAGCATTTTCAGATACTCTTTTAAATGAGCGTCAATGCCGTATGCATATAACGCCCCGCCGATAAATAACACATCCACCGGCTCATTGATCCCGGCATTGCCTGCATCAACGGAAACCGCAGACACTCCCGCTGTCTTCGCGATTGCCTCAGCCATCGCTTTCGTGTTACCTGATCTGGAATAATATCTCACTGCCACACTCATCAATATCTGCCTCCCTTTCCGGTTTATCCTCGTTTTTAGTTGTTTTAAATTTAGTTGTATCAAATTAAATTCAATATAACCCATTTGCCCGGAAATGTCAATACATATTTTTAAATTCTTCCAAATCAATAAAGACATCGATCCCGCAAGACCGATGTCTCATCAATGATTCCATTTTACAACTGATAGAAACCTACTTTCTTATATACCTTTCTCAGGGTTTTATTGGCGATATAGGAAGCTTTCTCCGCCCCTTCTTTGTACACATTGTTCAGATATGCCTTATCTGCGATCAGTCGCTTTGCCTCCTCACGGATCGGGGTAAGCGCCTGTACTACCGCATCACCTACGGCAGGCTTGAACACGCCGTATCCCTGACCCTCAAATTCCTTTTCGATCTCCTCATAGTTCTTACCGGTGATCGTGGAGTAGATTGCGATCAGGTTTGCTACGCCGGGCTTTGCGTCCTTATCGTAATGCACACATCTCTCCGTATCGGAATCTGTCACCGCCCGCTTAAACTTCTTCATGATCACATCGGGCTCATCCATCAGGAAGACACAGCCGTTTGGCTCGGATTTCGACATCTTCTGCCCCGGCGTGGTCAGGCCGTAGATACGTGCCCCCACCTTGCTGATGTACGGTTCCGGCACACGGAATACGTCGCCGTAGAGATTGTTAAAGCGGATCGCCAGATTTCTGGTCAGTTCCACATGCTGCTTCTGATCCTCTCCCACCGGCACATAATGCGGCTGATACAGCAGAATATCCGCCGCCATCAAGGACGGATAGGTGAACAGCCCTGCATTGATATTGTCCTTATGCTTCTCCGACTTATCCTTAAACTGCGTCATACGGCTCAGCTCGCCGAACATGGTATAACAATCCAACACCCATCCTAACTGCGCATGAGCCGGTACATGGGACTGCAAAAACAATGTATTTTTCTCCGGATCAAGCCCACAGGCAATATATAACGCCAGCATCTCTAGCGAACGGCGGCGCAGCTCCTTCGGATCCTGTCTCACTGTGATCGTATGCAGATCCGCCATAAAATAATAGCATTCAAAATCGTTGACGCGATCTGCCCAGTTTTTAATCGCTCCCAGATAATTCCCCAAATGCAGATCTCCGCTGGGCTGAATGCCCGAAAGCATGATCTTCTTTTCCGTTTCCATCTCATCCTCCAGGTTACTTAAATAATTTTCTTCTGACAACACTTATTCTATAGTATACTCCAAGAATTCAATTCTGAAAAGGATAAAATTTTTCTTGTATTTTTATACATGCAGGAGTATATTAGTAGTGATTTTTTACTTGAGCGAAGGTTTTGTCATGGAATATTCAGTGCAGGCAGCCGTAGACAGGCTGTTAAAGAGCTATCAGGCATATTACAACATTACACAGTTCGATGAAGAGCAACGCCCTCTTACAGCCATCTGTGAGTACTATGAGGCTTCCCAAAAATACGTTTTATCCCACAAAGCAGAGCTTTGGTCCGAAAACTCCGAGGAATTTCTCTTTCTGTTTCAGATGGATCGTCTAACACTCCCTGAATATGAGAAGTGCAGAGATTACGCCTATGAAGAAGGCATGAAGCGGGCCCATATCGGTCCCGGTCACATGTACACCTATATCACTCCTGTTTTTGTGTGCAATGAATGTGACGCAGACGCGCTGAAAGCGCTTAAGAAAACCCGTATTTATAAAAGTTTTCGTTTCTCTTTCCACGGCTGGATGGATTTCCACACCGCCGTGCTGGAGGTTCAACATAACAAAATCTCTTCAAACACAGGTGGCAGGCCCGTGGAAAAAGTAATGAAAAAAGTGTTGTTCAATTCCAAAAATTTCAAAAATTCTAAAAAAGAAAAGGAGTGAATTTTCAAATGAACACATTGTTACTGTTAATCATCTGTATCGCAGTCCTGCTCTGCGGCTACATCCTCTATGGCGGATGGCTCTGCAAGCAATGGGGCGTAGGGGAAAACAAGGAGGAAACTCCCGCACACACCCTGGAGGACGGAGTTGACTATGTTCCCGCCAAGGCACCTGTGCTGATGGGACATCATTTTTCCTCCATCGCAGGCGCAGGCCCGATCACCGGACCGATTGGCGCGGCAATGTTCGGTTGGCTGCCTGTTACTCTCTGGGTACTGGTCGGCGGTATCTTCTTCGGCGGTGTCCATGACTTTGGCGCATTGTTTGCATCCATTCGTCATAAGGGACAGTCCATCGGTGAGATTATCTCCGTGAACATGAGCCGTCGTGCCAAGAGACTGTTCATCATCTTCTCTTACCTGACACTGATCCTGGTCGTAGCTGCTTTTGCGTCCATCGTGGCCTCCACCTTCGGTGCAACGGTGAAGGACGGTGTGATCGACAAGGCTGCCAGCGCAACAAACGCTTCTGTTGCTATGGTTTCCCTGCTCTTTATTGTGATTGCGATCGTATTCGGTTTCGCAGTCTATCGCCGCAATGCACCTATGCTGGTTTCCACCCTCTTAGGCATTGTTGCCATTGTGATCTGTATGGCAATCGGTATGAATTTCCATCCCATCTACCTGACCACCAACACCTGGATGATCGTTGTGGGAATCTACATCGCCGTCGCTTCCGTCACACCGGTATGGATCCTGCTTCAGCCCCGTGACTATTTAAGCTCATTCCTGCTCTATGCAATGCTCGGTATTGCCGCAATCGGCGTCATCGGCGCACATCCCAATATGGATGCGTTCCCTGCCTTCACCGGTTTTGCAGTGGACAACGGAAACGGTATCCAGTACCTGTTCCCGATCCTGTTCACCACAGTTGCCTGCGGTGCCATCTCCGGTTTCCACTCTCTGGTTTCCTCCGGCACCACCTCCAAGCAGCTGGATAAAGAAAAAGACGCCAAGCCTATTGCTTACGGCGGAATGCTGTTAGAGTGTGTGCTGGCAATCCTGACCCTGTGCGCTATCGCTTACGCTTATCAGTGGAATGCAGCAAACCCTGACGCAAAGCTTGCAGGCGCTACCGCAATCTTTGCAGGCGGCATCTCCAAGATGGTCGCTGCAATTCCCGGCTGCAAAGGCTTGGAAAATATTCTGTACACCTTACTGGTACTGACCTACTCTGCTTTCTGCCTGACCTCTTTGGATACGGCAACCCGTCTGGCAAGATTTATGTTCCAGGAATTCTGGCTGGAGCCCGGCCAGACCCCTAAGGACATCAAGGACGGCTGGAAGAAAGTGATGGTAAATCCCTATTTTGCAACTGCCATCACCGTAGTACTCGGCATCCTGTTAGGAATGACCGGCTACTCCAAGATCTGGGGCTTGTTCGGCGCAGCCAACCAGCTGCTGGCAGGCTTGGGTCTTCTGGCTGTTGCAACCTGGCTGGGTAATGTGGGCAAGAACAACAAGATGTTCCTGATTCCTATGGCCTTCATGATGGTTGTTACCATCTGCTCTCTGTGCCTGACCGTGAAGAACCAGATTGGTATCATCGCAAAAGGCGGTGCGGATTGGGGTCCTTACGCACAGACGATTCTCGGTATCCTGTTGATTGTGCTGGCAATTATCCTTGTGATCGAGGGCATCCAGACTCTGACCGGCAAGAACAAGAAACAGTCAGCCTGAGATACAAAAAGCATTAAAAACGTAAAGTAAGCTCCGGAAGCATGGTATAACAACTGCCATGCTCCCGGAGCTTCTTTTCATTTTATCCGCTATCTTACTCGTATAAGTCTCCGGACAGATAATGATCCCCGCTGTCTGGTATGATCACTACGATCCTCTTTCCTGCATTCTCGGGACGCTTCACCAGTTCCGCCACTGCACACACCGCTGCGCCTGCGGAAATCCCCACTGTAAATCCCTCCAGTCTGGGTATCTTCCGCGCGTATGCATATGCATCCTCATCACTCACATCAATGACCTCGTCAAAGATATTTACATCCGTCACCGGAGGTGTGGCGCCTCCGCCGATCCCCTGGATCTTATGCGGTCCCGGTGCCCCACCGTTTAATACCGCACTTCCCTTAGGTTCCACGCCGATCACCTTGATATTGGGATTCTTTTCCTTCAGGTATTTACCTGTGCCGCTCACAGTGCCGCCGGTTCCGGACGCCGCCACGAAGATATCAATCTCTCCCTCCGTATCCTCCCAGATCTCGGGACCCGTGGTCTTATAATGTGCCCCCGGATTGTTGGGATTGCCGCCCTGGCCGAGCACCACAGAGTTCTCTATTTCTGCCAGAAGCTGTGCAGCCTTGGCATTCGCTCCCGCCATATTCTCTGCCCCGGGCGTATGGTAAACCTCCGCACCGAACGCCTTCAGGATCCGGGTCCTCTCCGCCGATAGATTGTCCGGCATACAGATCTTCACCTGATACCCCTTGGCTGCACCGATCGCCGCAATGCCGATCCCGGTATTACCGGAAGTTCCTTCTATGATCGTACCACCCGGTTTCAGTTCCCCGGTCTCCTCCTTGGCCCGGATCATATTCAGCGCGATCCTGTCCTTTACCGAACCCGACGGATTAAAGAATTCCAGCTTGCCGTAGATATGCGCATCCGTCTGCAATTCTCTCTCCAGGCCGTGCAGTTCCACCAAAGGTGTGTGACCGATCAACTCCGTGATATTGTGATATATTTTGCTCATCTGCAAAATCCTCCTTCTGCATTTTTTACATTTTTTTCGCGGTTTTATTCATACCGATACTTATGTTCCGGATCCTTGCTGAGATGCTCTCTGTTCGCCTTTTCCTTCCAGATACTCAGATCCGGCCCCAGCGGCAATATATCAAAGGGATTGGTCTTCAGACAACATAAATGATAATGTCGCTTGATTGCATCAAAATTCGTATTTCCGCCGAACGCTTCCTCCGCATACAAATCCCTCGCATATCCCCAAAGGTTCGGATAATCCTTCAACATCTTCTTGTTCACCCGGAATCCGTTGAAGTACGCCACATCAAATCTTGCCAGTGTGACATACAATCTGACATCCGATTCCGTGATGTAATCTCCGAACAGGAATCTCTGCTTCGACAGCCTTTCCTCCAACACATCAAAGGCGTCAAAAACTAAATTGTACGCCTCTGAATATGCCTCCTGACTGGTGGCAAATCCTGCCTTATAGACCCCGTTATTCACATCGTGAAAAATAAATGCATTCAGCTCGTCAATATCTTTGCGCAGCTCCTCAGGATAAAGTTCCGGTGCATGCGCCTTATGAAATTTTTTCCACGCGGTTTCAAAATACAGCGTCAGATTAAAATAATCGTTGTTCACCACTGCTCCCGTCTGCAGATCCACCAGCGCAGGTACCGTATATCTGCCCTGATAATCCGGATCGGCTTTTTTGTATGCCTCGCTGAGCAGCTTGATACCCAACACAGGATCCCTGTCATCTTCATCCAATGTAAAAGACCAATCTGACCAAGGCACATCCGGTCTGATAGGATCCAACGTCCCGACAGAAATGACATCCTCCAATCCCAACAGCTGCCGCACAATGATCGACCGGTTTGCCCATGGACATACCGGTGCCCACAGCAACCGATACCGCCCTGCTTCTACGGCAAGATCTCCTTCTTTCTCTCCAAACGGTGTCACAAAATGATTGGGCTGCCGCTCGAATTTTCCGGTGTTCTGTATTTCACCGTTTGTCACATGATCTACTACTGCCATATTTCCCTCCTGCCCGATTTTACTCCTGCTTCAATACTGTAACGGTCCGAATTTCTCCGCCCGGTTATTGGGCTCCAGCCACACACTGTTGTCCGGTCCATCCGGCAGGACCTGATCCGGATTCTCCTCCGCCCCCAACAGATAGCCTCTCTTGATCGCATCAAAATCTGTCGCCTCCCGGAATGCCGGTATGGAATACAATTCCTTGGCGTAATTCCACAGGTTGTCATAATCTCTGATCCGCTTCCGGTTCAGTCTGAATCCGAAGTAATACGCCGTGTCAAATCTTGCCAATGTCACATACAGCCGGATGTCCGAATCCGTGAGTCTGTCGCCAAACAGGAACCGTTTATCCGCCAGATGCTCCTCCAGCCAGTCCAACCGGTCAAAGACCAGATGATAGTTCTTCTCATACTCTTCCTGACTCTGGGCAAAGCCCGCTTTATAAACCCCGTTGTTAATCTCATGGAACAGGATCTCATTCAGCGCATCGATGCCTGTCCGCAGCTCCACCGGATACAAATCCGGCGCTCCCACTCCCCAGAACGGCTTCCACACAGTCTCCCAATAATTCGTCAGCCTGTGGTAGTCATTATTGACCACCTTCCGCTCCTTCACATCCACAATCGTCGGCACAGTGGCGCGCCCCGTATACTCCGGATCTGTACTTGCATAGATCTCCGGCAGATAACGGATACCCAGCACCGGGTCCACGCCGCCCTCATCCAGCGAAAACTCCCATCCGTTCTCCGTCCGGATCGGCGCTACTTTTCCCACACTGATCACATCCTCGCCAATCCCCAAGAGTTTAAAAGCGATCATCTGTCTGGTCGCCCAGGGACACAATGGTGTCCAGATCAGTCGATAACGCCCCGCCTCCACGGGGAGCTGCCCTTCCTTGTCCCCGAACGGCGTACAAAAACGGTTCTGCTGCCTGACAAAGGCACCGTTCACTGCGATCTCTCCTTTGTGCTCCGACGTCGCAACCTTCCCGAAAGACTTCGTCTCACTCTGCTTCTTTTCCCGATTCAGTTTTTCAAAATGCGCGGCCAGTGAGCATGCCGCTGCTTCTAATTCCGCCATATCTTCCTCATATCCTTTCCTCAGGTCCTCTGAAAATCAAATGATAAGGATTCCTGACCTCATCAAGCGCCTTAAACGCTTCCTCTTTTTCCTTTACAATATCAACAGAACTCCTGACCTCATCAATCCCATCCAACTCTTTTACATATCTCTTTATATTCCCGTAATCAAAGCTCTTGGCAAAATTCAATTTATACAGATAATAATAAATATGATCATGCCGCAAAAAAGTCTGATAGAGCAAAATGTCCGCCTCTGAGATCTCATCCCCCAAGAGATAACGCCGATCTGCCAGTCTTCTGTCAATCTCCCGGAAAGTGTCTTCCTCCTGATGAGCCCAACGTTCCAACTCATTCTGAAAAGTTGCTTCTGACGCTTTCTGAATCGGTATCAGAAGCGCATCTTCAATATACTTTTTCTCTGCATCCGCATTCTTATGTGCGTAGATCTCTCTGGTTTCCGGCTCATACCTGAATTTATTCTCATCATCCCGTGACAGCCGTTCCCTTCCCGTGGGCACAAGCAGCCTGCTGTTGTCCGGTCCCGTCCCCACAAGACCGTATTGATTTCCCTGCTTTGCTCTCATATGGGGAGATAGCTGATAATGCTTCTTGATCCACTCCAGTTTGGTATATTCATAAAAACCTGCTGTCTGATACAGTTCCCTGGTATATCCCCACAAATTGGGATAATCCTCCAGCCGCTTCTTATTGACCCCAAATACAAGATGATAATTCACATGAAACCGGATCAGCGCAACATACAGATGTATGTCCGACAGCGTGATATAGTCACCGTTGACAAACCGCCTGTCGGATAACCGCTCCTCCAACGTATCCAACGCCTGGAAGTAGCTGTCAAAAGCCTCATCAAACGTCTCCTGATCCCTGGCAAAACCGCAGCCATATGCGTTCACTTCCTTGATGATGAAATCACTCCATTCATCAATCTCGCCGCGCAGCGCTTCCGGATAAAGCTCCGGCGCATTCTCTTTATGATAGGCTTTCCAGTCCTGCACGAAATACTTTGGTATATTCCACGGATCATTCTGAACCACTTTACCCGTTGTCACGTCCACGATGGCAGGCACCGTGGAGCGGCCTGTGAAAGCAGGATCCCCTTTTAAATACGCATCATCCAGATAATGAATTTTGAGTACAGGATCCACCTCTCCTATATCCTCCGAAAACACCCAGCCTCTCGGATCTCTCAATATACCGCACTCACCGACGCTGATCACACGGTCAAGTCCCAGCAGCCGCAATGTGATAACCGCCTTATTGGAATGCGGACACCCCGGCATCCAGATCAGTCTGTATCTGTCCGCTTCCACCGGAAGCCTGTCCTCACCCTCTCCGAAAAGCCGGTCAAAAACAAATTTTCTCTGCTCTATCTTACCTGTGTCATGATTAATCTGCTTCCGAAACGTATTTTCAAAAAGTGCAATACCTTGAAACGGTACAATATATGACATTATTTTTTCCTCCATTCAGGTCCCTGCATATCCTCTCTGTCATACTCATCACAAAATCTGTAGTGCTCCGGCAGGAAAAATCCCACCTCCTCCATCCACTGCAGCTGTTCCGCCTCCATATCAAAAAACTCCATGGCTGTCTTAGCCCGCCGAAATCCAAGCTTTTCATACAAAAGTACCGTCTTGGGATGCGTATATAGGATAATATTCTGTCCTTTCAGCTGCGCTACCAGTCGCAGGATCATTTCTCTTCCGATCCCATGTCCCTGATATTCCTCATCCAGTGCCACATTGTAGATTGCGGCCTGGAGCAGTCCGTCAGAGAGCGCTCTTGCCACACCAACAATCCGTTCCGCATCATATACAAATACCACGGCATAACTGTTCGTAAATACTAGCTGCTGTTCTTCTGCAGTATGATCGGATAGTCCTGATCTTCTCAACACATCCGCCACTTCCTGCCAGTTAATATCCTTCTTATCAGTTTTATAATGTATTTTCATGGTTTTTATTTCCTACTTATTCGATAGGTATTATCTGATTTGATTTTACTCTTTCCCTTTTAAGATGTCAATATCATTTTCAATTTACAAAATATCTCTATAAAAAAGAAAATGAGTATGCCGCACTATGATTTCAGATGCGACATACTCACCTAATCGTTTTTTCCTTTACTTTTTGATTATCCTTCTGCAATAGCATTTCCGGTATACAGCTGATAATAACGACCTTTCTCCTGAAGCAGTTCTTCGTGGGTTCCCCGCTCAATGATCCGCCCCTGCTCCAGTACCATGATACAGTCACTGTTCTGCACCGTGGAGAGTCTGTGTGCAATCACAAACGTGGTCCTGCCCTTCATCAGCTTATCCATGCCGTCCTGCACGATCTTCTCCGTACGGGTGTCTATGGAGCTGGTGGCCTCATCCAGGATCAGCACCGGCGGATCCGCCACCGCAGCTCTGGCAATGGCCAACAGCTGCCGCTGCCCCTGGCTTAAGTTCGCGCCGTCTCCGGTCAGCACCGTGTCATATCCCTGCGGCAATTGTCGGATAAACCCGTCCGCATTGGCCAGTTTTGCCGCTGCCACCACTTCCTCATCGGTGGCATCCAGCTTCCCGAACCGGATATTCTCCCGCACTGTGGCGGTGAACAGATGGGTATCCTGCAACACAATCCCCAACGACCGCCGCAGGTCCGCTTTCTTGATCTTATTCACATTGATGCCGTCATAGCGGATCTTACCGTCCTGAATATCATAAAACCGGTTGATCAGATTGGTGATTGTCGTCTTTCCTGCACCGGTAGAACCAACAAAGGCAATCTTCTGACCCGCATTTGCATACATCTTGATATCATGCAGCACCATCTTCTCATCCGTATAACCAAAGTCCACGCCGTCAAAGACCACGTCTCCTTTTAACTCCACGTAATCAATGCTTCCGTCCGCCTGTTGCTGATGTTTCCAAGCCCACAGCCCGGTGCGCTCCTTGCTCTCCACAAGCTTCCCGTTCTCCCGTTTCGCATTCACCAACATCACATAACCCTGATCCGTTTCCACCTCTTCGTCCAGCAGATCAAACACGCGCTTGCCGCCGGCCAGCGCCATCACAATACTGTTCAACTGCTGGCTCACCTGGTTGATCGGCATGTTAAAACTCTTGTTGAATGTCAGAAAACTCACCAGACCGCCCAGCGTAAATCCGCCGAACCCGTTCACCGCCAGCACACTGCCCGCGCAGGCTACAATCACATAACTCAGATTTCCGATCTGTGAATTGATGGGTCCCATCAGGTTCGCGAATTTATTGGCATTGTAGGAGCTGTCAAACAATGCCTCGTTCAGCTCGCAGAACTCCTCGATACTCTTCTCCTCATGGCAGAATACCTTCACCACCTTCTGCCCTTCCATGCGCTCCTCAATAAAGCCGTTGATCTTACCCAGCGCCTCCTGCTGCACCTTGAAATACTTTCCGCTCTTGCCCACCACATTCTTAGTGACAAACAACATCACCGCCACCATGAACAGGGTCAGGACTGTCAGAGGTACATTCAGCATCAACATGCTGATAAGCACACTCACCACCGTGATCACACTGTTGAACATCTGCGGAATACTCTGGCTGATCATCTGCCGCAGCGTATCCACATCATTCGTATACACCGACATGATATCGCCGTGGGTATGCGTATCAAAATATTTGATCGGCAGCTTCGACATATGTGCAAACAGGTCATCCCGCAGATTCTTCATGGTTCCCTGCGTCACATACACCATGATCCGCATCTGTGTGAAGGAACACAGAATACCAATCAGATAAAATCCTGCCACACGTCCCATCGCCTGCAAAAGCGGCGTAAAATCCGGCACGCTCTGCGTCAACATCGGCTTGATATAGTCATCAATCAAAGTCTTTAAAAACATGGTTCCCTGCACATTGGCCAACACACTGCCCACGATGCAGACCAATACAATGCCATATTGGATCGCATAATTTTTCATCACGTATCCCATGATCCTGGCAAATACTTTTCCGGGATTTTCAATCTTCGGGCCGCCGGCACCCATGGCCATTCTCCTGCCCGGTCCGCCGGACGGAACTTTTGCAACTCTCTCCTGTGCCATTATGCCTCGCCTCCCTTCGCACCGTTCCTGCCATCCGGTGCAGCCGAGCCATTCTCATCAAAATCTCCGCTTCCACCGGTCTGTGCCTCATATACTTCCCTGTAGATCATATTTCCTGCCAGGAGTTCCTCATGCGTGCCTACCGCATCCACACGCCCGCTGTCCAGTACAATGATCCGATCCGCATCCTGAATACTGGAGATGCGCTGCGCAATAATCAGCTTCGTTGTGCCCGGAATCTCTGTGGCAAACGCCTGTCGGATCTTCGCATCCGTCGCCGTATCCACCGCGCTGGTGCTGTCGTCCAGGATCAATATCTTCGGCTTCTTTAAAAGCGCTCTGGCAATACAGAGTCTCTGTTTCTGACCGCCGGACACATTGGAACCGCCCTGTTCAATATACGTATTGTATTTCTGCGGCATCTGCTCGATAAACTCATCCGCACAGGCCAGCCTGCACACCCGCCTGCAATCTTCCTCTGTGGCATTCCCATCACCCCAGCGCAGGTTCTCCAGGATTGTTCCCGAGAACAGCACATTCTTCTGCAACACCACCGAGACCTCATTTCTCAGCGTCTCCATATCATACTTCCGCACATCCACGCCGCCTACATAGACAGCGCCTTCTGACACATCATACAGCCTGCTGATCAGGTTCACCAGACTGGTCTTGGAGCTTCCGGTTCCGCCTAAGATCCCGATCGTCTCCCCCGCCTTGATGTCCAGATTGATGTGATCCAGCACCGGACTCTCACTGTTCGCATTATAGCGGAACGTCACATTTTCAAACCGAATGCTGCCGTCCTTCACCTCCGTTAACGGCTCCTCGGGATTCTTCAGCCCCGGCTCCTCATCCAGCACCTCACAGATACGCCTGCCACTGGCAAAACTCATCGTGATCATGACAAACACAATAGAAAGCATCATCAGGTTCATCAAAATATTCATGCAGTAACTCAGGAGGCTGGTCAGCTCACCTGTCGTCAGTTCACTTCCCACGATCATCTTCGCACCCACCCAGCTGATCAACAGGATACAACTGTAAACTGTAAACTGCATGAGCGGCGCCACAAACGCCATGATGCCCTCCGCCTTCACAAACATCTTATAGATATTGCCGCTGGCTTTATGAAACTTATCGATCTCATAATCTTCCCGCACAAAAGCCTTTACCACACGCTGCGCTGTCACATTCTCCTGCACACTGGCATTCAGCTCATCGTACTTCTCAAACACCTGCGTGAAATACTTCATAGTAAAACGCATAATCAGCACCATGCATCCTGCCAGCAGGACTACGGCGACAAGATAGATACTTGCCACTCTGGCATTGATGAAGAAAGCCATGCCCATAGCGCAGATCAGACTGATCGGCGCCCGCACGCACATACGCAGGATCATTTGATACGCATTCTGAATATTCGTCACATCCGTGGTCAGACGCGTCACCAGACCTGCGGTGGAGAACTTGTCGATGTTCGAAAATGAAAACGTCTGTATATTCCGATACATCGCCTCTCTCAAATTTTTACCGAAACCGGTAGACGCCTTGGCACCATATTTACCGCCCATGATACCGGCCCACAGACCGATCGCCGCCAGCACCAGCATCATCCCACCGAGTTTAAATATGTACGGAAGATCTCCGTTCTCGATCCCCTTGTCGATCATACTCGCCATGAGATACGGGATCAACGTCTCCATGAGTACCTCCAACACCATAAATACCGGTGTCATGAGCGATGCCGTCTTATACTGTTTTACCTGACTCAGAAGTTTCTTTACCATAACTTTTCACCTGTCTCTGTCGTTATTCTTTTATTTGCAATGTCACTATCTTATACCTAAAACAGGGGGAATGCAATAAAACAAATCTAAAATTTGCTTTATCGCTCCCCCCCTGTTTTTATAATTCCTCTGCCTTCGGAATCCTGCTGTAGAGCTCCGATAATCCCCGGATGCTCCGCTCCAGATCCTTTGACAGGAAGTTCGGCTGCAGTCTCCACTGCCAGTTTCCTTCGCCGGTGCCCGGGGTGTTGATCCGGGCTTCTTTGCCCTTACACAGATAATCCTGCAAAGGCACAATACACAGATCCGCCACAGAACGGTACGCCTCCCGGATGAAGTCCCAAACAAACTGACCGTAGTCCGTATTCTGCGAATTGATATACCGTCTCACAAAGTCCCGCTCACCGTCATTGATCTCCTGGATCCACGCCATGGAAGTGGTATTGTCATGCGTCCCCGTATACACCACACAATTCCGGATATGTCTGTGATTCACATAATAGCTGTCCCAGCTGGTAAATCCGTACTGCAGCACCTTCATGCCCGGAAATCCGGTATCCTCCAGAAGCTTCTCGTTCTCCGGCGTGTTGTTTCCCAGATCCTCCGCAATGATGCCCAGCTTTTTGCTGTTCTGCAGTTCCTTCACCTTACTCTTCAGCACGTTGAAGAAGTCCATGCCAGGACCTTTCTCCAGCTTCCCTTTCTCCGCTGTCTTGTCCCCGTAAGGCACTGCCCAATAATCGCAGAACCCGTGGAAATGATCAATCCGGATCACATCATAGAATTCATAGTTTCGCTCGATTCTCTGCACCCACCATTCATACTCATTTTTCTTCATGGCCTTCCAGTCATAGATCGGATTGCCCCAGAGCTGACCGGTATGGGAAAACGCATCCGGCGGACATCCCGCCACCACCTTCGGCACCAGATCCTTATCCATCTGAAACGCCTCCGGATGAGACCACGCATCTGCGGAATCCAGTGCCACATAAAACGGCAGATCCCCGATGATCTTCACATTCTTACTCTTGGCGTAAGCACGAAGCTTTCCCCATTGTTTGTCAAACTCATACTGCGTGAAAATAATATAGTCGATTTCATCCGCCAGACGCTTCTCCGCATCTTTCAGTGCAGAATCTTTTCTCTTCTTTAAGTCCTCATCCTCCCAATCCAGCCAGGACTTACCGCCCTGCTCAGACTTGATCGCCGTAAACAGCGCATAGTCTTCCAGCCAGAAAGCTTCTTTCTTCTTATAAGCCTGATATGCCTTCGCCTCGTCCTTATCTGTCTGAGATGCTGATTCATCCTTTGACTTCTTCAATCGCTCGCAGAAACGCTCATACGCAATCTTCAGCACCTTAACTCTATTCTCATACAGCGCGCCGTAATCCACTGACTCAACCTGATCTCCGAAGAAAACTCCATTCACCTCATCCCACGTAAGTAACCCTTCCTCAATCAAAGTCTCCAACGAAATAAAATAAGGATTCCCCGCAAAAGACGAAACAGGCTGATAAGGCGAGTTCCCATACCCTGTAGGTCCCATAGGCAGAATCTGCCAGAACCCCTGTCCCGAACCATTTAAGAAATCCACAAACTCATACGCTTCCCTGGAAAAACTCCCGATTCCAAACTTAGACGGAATCGAAAAAATGGGAAATAAAATACCGCTTTCTCTCATTATGATAAAATCCCCCTTTCCTGCATTACAGATAAAGGCATTGTCAAAAGTTTGACACTGCCAAGTACTATTGTAATGCAAGAAAGGGGATGGCGCAAGAACTATTTTAGATGCGCAAAAATCTCCTCTGCGGGACAATCAACACCTTTCGCCTGAATGACCTCCACAATCGACCTCACAGCTTCCTCGGTCTCCTCCACCTCGTCGGCAATTTCAGACAGGGTTTTCCCACGTTTCAGTTTGCGCTGGACTTGACTGATTAATCTTATCATATTACCCTCAGTAAGACCATCCAACCGCCCTTCCGCACGTTCTTCCTCTCTGATCAGCCCTTCTCTGCGCTCCCATGTCATATCAAAATGCATGACTTTTCTCACCTCGTCTCCTCTGGTCTTGAAAAAATCCTCCAATATATGCTCTGAAACACAATCTTCCATGGCATGGGTCAGAGCGTCATCTAATTCCTCACCCTTTGCCTGATATTCCCGCATCTTTTCCACAAAAAAAACATATCCATACAGCGTCGGAGATTTCTTCTTCAACTCGTCCTGATGGCTGGGATTCACATTGAGCACCCTGCACACCACTTCCAGCTCCGGCACATCTGTTTCATTTGAAAACGCATCCGAAAGCCGCATGATCTCTTCGTCCGGCCGCTCTGCAATCCCATTATAAAAGACCACAAAATGGGGCGTCGGAATCTGAATGCGCCGCCTGCTGAACAGATCCCTCTTCTTCAGCATATCCTTGATCTGATCCACAAAATAAATCAGACATCGCAGCGGCATATTCGGCGAATATGTGGACTGATGCTCATAAATATTAAGCTGACAGTCAATGATAAATGCTGCATCATTCCTCATGGAAAGCGATATCCCATGATCCAACTGCAGGATTTCTACCATGGCCGGATCCTCATAGGATGACCCGTTCAGCGCATTATAGACATCCAGCGCATTCCGCGGATCCTCCATCAGCATGGAGAATACATCACTCTTATGCTCCCTGTTTCCACCCTTGTTTTTTGCTTCGATTACACTTTCTGTTCTTTCAATTTCTTCCTTCTCTGTCATTCAATCTTCCTTTCTTAGTTTTGAGCTACGGTTTACAATTACATTTCACCGACTTCACAAAACGAAAGGTTTCAAAATGCCAGAGAAGATGTCTCCTCTATGTCTCTCACGCTCAGAAACTCCACGAATTATGAATCGGTAATTAGCATGGATTTTCTGAAAATGATGTGACATAGAATATTAGACATCAAGAGATTACGATAATCTCCTAAAGAAAATCTGCTGTAACGTAAGTATAGCAAATATACGGTTGGAAATCAATACCTTATCCATTTGTAACTTTACAGGAAGCCGGACACACCATTATCAATGTATTCCGGCTTCCTTTTAGTAATTACCTTCCATTATCTTCAATCAATAACTCAATCTCTGACCGGGATAAATTATGTTAGGATTTGCAATACCGTTCTTACTTACCAGATCATTGACTGTAATGCCAAGAGCTTTTGCAATCTTGCTCAGCGTATCTCCCGACTTTACAATATAACCCTGTGCCGATATCGTGCCATAACTCAAAACCTGTCCAGGATGAATCACATTCGGATTGTTAATGCCATTTCTGCTAACCAGCTCACTAACCGTAATTCCCAGTTTCTGTGCAATCTTAGAGAGTGTATCTCCCTTCTGAACCACATAGGTTCCTTCTGCATAAGAGGAATTGCCCGCTGTCACCCCGGTACCACTGTAAACCAACATAAACGCGTAACCCTCCACACGGATATCCGCTGTCAGCGTACCCAATGTACTATCGATATCACGATACAAATGAGGTCTGCCGGTCTTGTCCACTGCAATCAATGCAAAATTCCTGCCTGCAACAGCTAAATTCGAATCCAGATTCAGCACCAGCCTGCCAGACTTTACATCATAATTGGTCTCGCCGTCAACTATCATGCTGAATGTGCCTGCCTCAGTAAAACCTGCTGGAATTGCACTTCTAAAGGATTCCATTGCCGCCGGTCCCTGTGCTGAGGAAACAACGCCTACATTTAATATTTGAGTAGTGCCATTTGCAGCTGTCAATTGGCTGACAGAAATGCTTGATGCACTTGCCGAAGCACCCGTTGAAGCCACACTGACAGATGCACTGTCATCATCATCGTCATCTGAATCGGATACCGTAAAGTTCTGCGCAGCACGTTTCAAATTATTATTCACGTCACGGAACTCAATACCCAGCGTATGAGACACAGAAGTATCAAGCTTTCTTAAAGTCTGTGCCTGAATAGTAATTCTGGTACTGCCGGAGTTAGCCGTATAATCAGTCCCTTTAACTAATTCTTCACCATCAAGAAATGCTTTTTTAAATTCTGAAAATTCACCCTGGGAACGCAGAGTTGCATCACTGTCATCCTGTACATCTTCCAGTCTCTCCAGCAATACATAATCAGTATCGGTTGCCGCGTCCACATTTGCATCCGTGTTCTCTTCCACTTTCAGGATAAACTCCTTTGTGTAAATAGACTCTGTGGGATAATTATTGGTCATGCTAATACTAATGGGATATTCTCCAACCGCCTTGGGTACGCCATACAATTCTCCGTTAGAATACATGCTTATACCATCCGGTAATTCACCGTCAGTCACAGCGTAAACAGGCTGATTTTTCTGATACTTGTTACTATTTTGTATCATTGTCCCATAAGGTACATATTTTACTGATTCAGGTATTTCTTCTGTAGTAATAATGGAATCTCCTACCCAACCAGTGAGATTCAAAACCATTAAAGTTGTTTCTCCGGATTTAAAAGCCAATGTACCGGATATATCTGTTCCCGCAGCTATTTCATCCTTCGCCTTCAAACGCACTGTCGCGATATTATTCAGCTCTGAATAAGAATCATAGCTATATACTGTTGTAAAAGCCGAGAGATCATGCTTACCTGAAAGCGTCCAGTAATCATCCAATACCAGCTGATCCGATTCCAACTCAACTTTCATGCTGGTAATGGCAGTATCACCTACATTTGCCACCAAAATATCATGATGATTGTTGTGGTATGAATCCACAATTACCTCTCGCGTTGAATATACTACACCATCCTTTGTCTCCGTGTGTGCTTCTGGATCTGCCAAACTATTTACATAGAGTGCAGTACCTTCTCTTCCTTTGACAATCTGTAACCAATAATTTTGCTGAAAACTTTTATCCTCAGAAGATGCCGTATACTGAACCGGACCATTCTCAAAATTATGTCGGCTCACACCGGACTCTTCAGGTGAACTACCTCCCGCTGCATACAAATGGATTGTATTATCCGCAGAAAACTCCGGTGCCACATCCGACAGATCGGTACCTGCAGGAACTAAAATCGTGCGATACGCGTAGTCTCCATAGTCATCCATAATAGATGATGCTGCATAGCTGGAAATACTATATCCATCTTTACTTCTCACCCCAGTGAATGACACTGCCGTATTAGAACTAAGCTTTACACTATCTGAATCACTGCTAGAACCATTGTCTGGCTTAACATAAGTTCCATCAACAGTCTTGATCATGTGTTGGGTAACAACCCCTTCTGCAATCACAGTAAAGTATATACCCTCACTATAATTATCCGGATAACCATTATAATCAAAAAGCTTATCCTTAATATTTTCAGCTCCGGCTGCAACTGCTGCTGCATCAGATTCATATAATCCCTTATAGGCAGCTGTTACCAAATTATCATTTCTTGCACCATCTTTATTGTACCGCAATCTCAAATTATAAATTGCATTTGAAGAATATCCACTATATAACGTAGCCGTCCAAACAGTTATCCCATTCTCTACGGTATAAGGAAAACTTCTGTCTACATAGGTATGGTTTGAATCATATAAATCGCTGGCTTGCACTCCATCTTTCCGTGTACTAATATATAACTCAATCGGAAGACAACCTGTTGGCTGTCCAGCCTCATCATATGTTACAAAAGTTACAAAGACATACGCATAGCGCTGTATCGGATATCCGCTTCCCATGATCTGATCTGTGATATCTGCGCCTGTTATTTCGGCAGCATTATAAAATGATCCTTCAAACACTTTAATATTGCTATATTGATGCGTGGGATATTTCTCAGGATTTACCTGTAAGCTAATATACCCCTGTCGGTCTATTAACTTATCCTCACTTACATACGCATAAAAACGCCCTTCAACATTAGTGGTTTTTCCATCAATAGTGTAACTATAATTACCACGATTATAATTATAAGAACCTACCGTGATTTCATTCTTGTTTTTATCATATACCTTCGGAACAAGCCAACTGCTAAATGATGTAGACGTTGATACAATATATCTGACCGCAGAAGTGTCCAGTTGGTCTCCATCTCCCACAACAACTTCATACGAAGAATCAGCGCTTAAATCAACTGTATCTCCACTCTGACTGATAGTATATCCATCCTCGTAAGTTGCACTCCACACTAATTTTTTTGAATCCAAATCTACGCCATCCAGCAAAGCATCTACTTTTACATTCTTTAATTCCACCGGCGTGTAGCCACTTAGATTCGCTGATAAATACTTAACTTCCAACTGCATATTGGAGTTACGTCTCCTGGTTCCCAGCACCTGCAGATTCTGGAAAGTCTTTCTCTCCGGATACACAGGGATAGTCTTACCCGCTATATTGAATGACAAAGTGGAATACTTATAGTTTCCATCATCATTTCTGTAAGCAGGCTCCACCGCAAAAGTGTAATCCCCGATCTGTACCGTATCATCCGGGCTCATGAACCACTCTGTGGTCGTTTCGCCCTTGTACTGAAACTGCACTTCATAAGGGAAATACAGATCGCTATCCCACAATTTAATGGTATAGCTGTTGTTTTCGTCAAACACCAACGGCGAGGTCGATTCTTCACCTTCCGCAAGTTTTTTGACAGTAATCTCACTGGATAAAAGATTATAAATCACTTCATCCGTGTTTTCATCGCCTGAAGAGACATCACTCACTTCAGGATCATTGCCTGAACCGCCGGATTCTTCGGCGAATACAGGATTCGCAGGCATTACCATCAGCATCGCAAGAAGCAGGGCAATACCTTTTTTTAGATACTTCATTTTTTCTTCCTCCTCTTTTGTTATTTATAGGTCTCTCCCAGAGCAATCAACTCCGGGAGGGAATACAAGCGGCATTGCCGCAGATTCCCGGATTCATAGTCGAACACCAGCGTTTCTTCCCGCACATCGCACAGTTCGGGCAGCACAGCCAGTTTCTCGAACCTTTCATTTAACAGGATGCCGTAACGGTCTCCTGCCGCCCCTACATACTCGGTCACCAGGTAATCACCAACCTGGGTCACATAAGTCAAATAGGCATCTTCTTCCAGCGAAGCCAGATATTTTCCCGTCTGCAGGTCATAAACCTCCGGCGCTCCGTGAAGGGATGACTGAATACGGTACTGTTCCGTCACAAATTCCTCATATAGATCTTTGTCCGGCGCTGCATTTTTCTGCTCGGAGAGAAGTATCCCATCCCATGCACTATAACAGCGCACTGTTCCGTCATACCAGATGACTTCCAGATAAGAGCCCTCATTATTTCTTCTAAACTGCTGGTCATAAATATGTTCCGGATCAGGTATATCCGCCTGGGTAACCAAAGTGCCGTTCGCAGAATAGATCCGATAGCTCCGTATGTCAAACAGCATTGCTCTCTGACCGTCCTGGCTGATTCTCGCCTCATCGTGGGAATAATCCGCATCATAGGAGAGAAATTCCGTCTCCTTATGATCCTCCAGTTTCAGCATACGCAGCACAGGCTCATTACGATTCGCAACAATAGCAATGCCATGGGATAGCCGAACAAAATCTGCATTCTCTGTCCCTGTCAAAACCGTGGACAAATGCGCCCCCTTGTCATAAAAAGCAAATTTGCTGTCATCTGTCGCCACAAGAGAATAATCCCCTCCAACTGAAAATGCAACGATCTTATGGTCGTCCGTATATGCCAGTTCCTGTTCCTCAAACGTCACAGTATCCAGTCTTACCAACAAATTTTCGTTCACTACATAGATGCCATTCTCACCTGCCTCCAGGTAAATAGGGTCCACTGATTCATATCCCCCACGATAAATTGCCTCTTTACAATCCACAATTCCAAGTACTGCGCCTTCCGCACCCGACCCGGAAAACGCAAAGTTATTTCCGCAGAATCCGCCCTCAAAATGCGTGTAGGCAGACTCTTCGAAAAGAATCATTTCTCCTTCTGGACCCTTCAGGTCATAGATGTTTAATGCTCCATTCTGAAAACTTACCGCCAAAAAATTTCCCGTTTTGTCCAAGGAAAAAATATAATTAGAAGCATCCGCAAAAATATCATTGGCTGGCACATCCAAATGTCGTCCCGCAAAATCAATCTCCTGTATCCTGACTCCACTGTCCACATTGTAAATGATCGCTTTTTCCTCATCCCGATTCACTGCCGCCAATGTACTGCCGTCTGCTGACAGAGTGAGAATGGTCGCCGCTCCGCCCGTCCACAGGGGACGATTCTCATTTATGTCATATGCCGTAACGCCCTCTGCACCGGCATATACAATCCTATCCTCATTCACAAACACGACATCCGAGAAAGCAGACTGCTGCATGGGCAGACTGACTAGCTTATTCTGATTCTCCGCATCAAACACGGCAACTTCGTAAGCGTAGACCACCGCAAATCTCTTTCCCTCCGGTGAAAAAACAATATCAAAAGGTGCGGATGGAATTTGCAAGGCATCTAATGCATGAAAACTGTCTGACAGATCATACACACCCAATGCATCCGTCAATGCTTTTTGTGCCTGTGCGGTCACAGGCGCATTCAAAATACTTTTATCCTGCGGTATCGCATCCAGCGCCAAATTGACTGCCTTCGTCACATTTCCCTCAGCCAACGCATTGGCCGAGTATTCGGCAAGCGCATATGCATTCTGACGTTGCTCCATCTGCTTTAATCCCACAAAAGTGAGCGCACCGCCAGCTAAAAACACCATACCCAACACTACCGCAGAGACTTTGATTCTCCTTCTGTGTCTGACTGCGCGTTTATCCCGATACGGAAGCTGTAAGAAAGCCTCCAACATTTCCTCCGCAGTCTGGTAACGATCCTCCGGCTTAGGAGACATTGCTTTCTTTATGATTTCCGCAATTGCCGGAGAACAATCTTTGTCTGTAAGTGGAACAACATCTTTTGCATGCTGTGCCGGTTTTCTGCCGCAGATCAGGTGATAGAGCGTCGCACCCAGGCTGTATATATCAGAACGCACGTCCAGCATGACGACGCTCTTGCTGCCGGTGGTGCTGCCTGCCGTACTCCTGCCGCCGGTGGTGTTGCCTGTCGTGCCTTTGCTTCCCGTCGCACTATCTGTTGCACCTCCATTGATAGCTGAGCGTTTTACAAATGCCCCTGATAATGCTTGGGACTCTACGCGTCCGCCACTGCTCTGCGCATATCTTTCGTCCACCTCAGTCCGGTCGTCGTCCACTTTGGTCCGATCGTCATCCACCTCAGTCCGGTCATCGACTTCGGTCTTATCATCCAGTCTGCTTCCGATACTCGCTGCCCTGCTTTGCACACCGCTCTGCGATACCTGCATGCTCTCCGTAGTCTTTTGTGTAGCCGCAGACTTAATACCTGCCCCCGCCTTAGCATCCCTGATATAATCTGCTCCATAGTGCTCCGGCGATGCATAGCCACGGCTGAATCCAACTTTGACCGCTCCCTCTTCTCCCAGAGCAAGTGCAATATTATAATCGATCAGACAGATATCTCCGCTAGGCCGCCGCATAATATTGGCAGGCTTGATATCACCATGCAGTATTCCGTATGGCGGACTATTATGCAGATAAGCAAGTGCTTCCAAAAGCTGACATGCCCATTTGACCAATTCGGCCTGTTTTGGCAGTTCTCCTCGCGCCAACAGCTTATCCAGACTCTCTCCGTCGATATAGTCCATGACGGTGTACACCATGCCATCTTCCTGCACAAAGTCATACACCTGGGGAATATAAGTCTGACTTAAATCCTTTAGGATATCAACTTCCCTTCGCAGTGAGTTGACATCCGTGCTCAGACGCCTTTTATCTGCCTTAAGTACAATGGTTTTGTTTAAACGGATATGCCGCCCCAGATATACGACACCACCGCCTCCGGCTCCTATCTCCTGTTCAATTTCATACAAACCTGCAACTATATGCGGCATTACAATCCCTTTCATGTTCCTATTTTTTCTATTTGATCCTATATAGTTTTCAGCTCTATTCCTTGGAAAACTTTAGCTCACCCAAATGTTCTTCGCTTAATGGCCAATAGGAATCATATGTTACCACATATTTTTCTCCGTTTTCATCAATAATTAAAAAGCGATACATATACATCCCTGCCATAAAACCATAGTCATAATGCTTAAGATCACACTTCTTTATTTTATATTCACCATCATATTTATTATTAAGATATGTGATAACAAAATCATACTTTTTATAATTTCTGTTTATAAAACATACAGCGCCACAAACCATTGCTATTATCAAAACAATTATCAACAATATTTTCAGCAACTTAGACAGCCTGGTCATTTTATCCATAATGTCTCCGTAATCAAACAGGAAATTGAGTCTGTAAATTTATCCCCATGCCCAAATTACTTTCTTAATCTGCCTGGTTTCGCATACGGTATCTTTCCATAATCCTGCTCCAGTTTACGCCTGATTTGCTTACCGGTGACCGAAAAAATAATGATACATAGAATTGCCAACACGACCGCTGTGACCATGGTTGCTATTCCTCCATAAAAAAACAACTCCGTTACACTGAACCCTGACATAACTTGTTTCTCCTTTATTCATCAGATAGATCTGAAACCAAAATCCTGCCGGACATCAATTCCTATCGTTCCGTCAAAAATGCCTTTAATCTTGCTCCCAAATTCTCCCAATAAATCCAATACATACTCTACATATGCCCCTAGCTTAGCGCCGTTGTCATTAATGGAAAGCTGTGTTGCCCCAAGAAGAACTCCGATTACGATAATACCCGCAATATATACTTTGTAAATTGGTTTCATAATTCTCCCCTTCTCTTTTCATAAAGCATTTCTTTTTGTGTATCATAGAGTTCTGCTGGAACTTTCTGCTACAAACAGCAAAAAAATAATTCCAAAAATCACAAGGTTATTTGCAAGAGAATGAAACATATTTCGCCAAAAATCCTTTTCTCTTCTTCCCTTAAGCAGAATAAATATCAACTTTGTGCCCTCATATAACACCAAGCCCCCCCAAAATGCTTCTCTTCTAAATCCAAGCAGAACCGTAATCAATACCATGATCACAAAAATAAATATCTCAAAAAACAGATCTGTCCACGGTATGGATGCCTTGCAGTTTCTGCACTTTCCTCCATTGATCATATATGACACAATAGGAATCTGATCTATTAGAGCAATTTCTTTCCCGCAGATTGGGCAATAACACTTTGCCGCGTTCACAGGAATATCACAGCCCCTCAGCAACCTCAAAATATCCGTCGTGGCATATGCCCCAACAATGTAATATGCGGCAATTATTGCCCCATGCACCAAAACGCTTCGCATATGATCTCCCACATCACTTAAAGAAATTTTTCTTTTCCGCAACCCGGATTGCTCCGGCAGAAATGTTGTCTCTCTCTCCCCGTTCCATCATGCGTTTGATCAACTCTCCACACATGGCTTCCGCTTTCTTGTCATTTACCATACCGTTATATAAATCCTGCGCGTCCTCCCGGGTAAGTCTGTGATACAGTCCATCAGAACACGCAAGGAACATTTCATCTTTTCGAATTTCGCCGTTCATGGTCGAAAACCAAAGCTCTGCATCTTTTCCCATATAATTGTCCAGATAGGATTTCATTCTGCCATCCTTCATCCGAGAGACACTGGCGTCCACTGTAAGCTGGTACAATTCACCGTCAAAGAAACTATACACTCTGCTGTCACCCACCTGAATGATATAATAGCTGTTTCGGATAATCATCAGAAGCGACATAGTCGTCCCGGTGTGTATCCCGTTTTCCTCTCTGTACTCCCATACCGCGCTGTTTAACTGATCCGCCATATCCTTCAGATGTGCATATAAAACGGCCGCTTCAACAGTCTCTATATCAATCCAGCCCAACACATCGTCATACCAGGCATTAATTCCCTGCATCACAATTCCCGAGGCAATCTCGCCCCGGTCAAGTCCTCCGATACCGTCACATACCGCCAGCACAGCAAATTGATTCGCACCTTTTCCTGCCACGCGATATAGAATGGCATCCTGATTTACCTCTCTGGTCGTCCCTATGTCTGTAGCACATGCTCCAATCAGCTTCATCACCGTCTGATACCCCTTATAAACGAATCCTGTAACGAACCGGTTTACTTTCTGTAAAAGTTAATTCCCCTCCGTCCGGTAACTCATATGGCTGATTGGGAACAAGTGGTCTTCCATTCAACAGCGTGTGGTTGGCGGATCCCAAATCAATCACATAGTATCTGCCGTCTCTTTTTTCGATTCTGGCATGCTGCCTTCCGATTCTCGTAAAATCTTTGCTGAATGCTACATCCGGCTGATTTTCATCCGAGGAAGTTCTTCCGATAGTAATAAATGCTCCCGGAAAATTCAGACTGATTCTGGGAATTGCCCCTTCAATCGGACTATGTATCAGCTCCAGATATGCACTGATCTGATATTCTTCATCAAAGATTTCCGTTTTATCGGAATCCTGTTGCATAAAAGCCACATTTTGTACCGGCGTATACTGCGCTTCCTGATACTGCCTCTGCGACGCTGTATTATTGGACTTTACATTGCTCTGTACATTTGACGACTGCATTGCAGCATTGTTGGTTTGTACAATAGGCTGCTTTTTCTCTTCCGCACCCTTTTTCTTTCCAAATAAAAATCCACCACTGCTTTTAGGCTCCTTCGCAGGCTTTTTCTTATTATCACCAAAAAGCGCATTCATCACCTCATCATCACTGTTCGCAGCCGGTGCTTCATAGGATGATGTCACTTCACTCATAAACGAATTGTTGGTGTTATTATTCTTATTATTCACCTTACCGTTCTTATCCGAATTTCCGCCACCGAATAATCCCTTGATTCCACCTTTCTTTTCCACAGCTTCCGGCGCAGACTGCTTGTTGTCCTGTACAGACACCGTACTGCTCTGCTGCGGAAATCCCGGAGACGGAGATTTATCCGTCATATATCCGGACGTCTGTGTTATATCGGATTGCGGCGCAACGTAAGAGGATTGTATCGCAGGCTGAGGCGTAACCGATGAGCGTCCCGCCACACTCGGCTGTGCAGCTAACTGAGGCGTTGATTTTCCGGCACTCTGCGCCGTATATTGACTCTCCTCCTGGAAAAAGCTATATAGATCAGCCAACGTTACTCCCTGTCTCGAGAAAAATTTATACATGCTTACCTGGAAATTTGCGTCATCCTTTATTGTCGTCCGGTCAAATACGCTCTTAAAAAAGCGGAAAATATCCTCGTCCGAATTTCGATACGACATTTCCGGAACATAGATGTATAACACCTCACTGTTTTTTTTGCTCAAAAAGATGTATCTGGTATCAATGCAGATATTATGATAATCCAAAAACCAGTCCTTGCCTTTGATAAAGGGTGACAACAGATTCATATATAACCTGACAAACTCCGCCTTCGTGAAATTCATGCTGGCATACTCCAGTGCAATGGTATTAACCAGCTTATATTTCAGTGAAACACTGCCGTTGATTTCCACAGTCTTAAACGGGATCAAAAAATCCGGACAGTCCTCTTTGGTGACTTTGATGGCTATTTCATCCAACTGTATGGGCTCTTGAAGGTTAATATTCAAATAATTTGCTTCCAAAGAACTTTGCAGAGAAAAATTTTCATTCATGACATTTGCTCCTTATCATTAGTAACTAATCTTCATAGTATCTTAGTTTTACAAATTTTACATTTTCGCCCATTGGCTTTGCCTGTGCAACGCCTTCATGAAAAGGCATTGCCTCCTCAAACACAGAGTCGATCACCAACTGATTATACATACTGATATACCCCCAGTCGCTTGCAGTCTCAACAGCCGCCAGCCCATTGGAAAACGACCATGCGTCATAATACTGATAGTCGATGACCAGATTCCCTTGCACATCCGCAAACCCCCATTTACCATCAGCATTTCCAACAGCTATATAACCATTTGCCGATTCGGGAGCCTTGGCATTGGCAAACGCTGCCGACACGATCACATTTCCGTCTTTGTCAATTTCAATTAAATGCCAGCTGCTGCCTTCCTTCACCATTCCAATATTGTTTACAAACACACAACCATATGAGTTAACCGCAACATCATCAAAACGGAAATCTGTCACATCCGTTCCATCGTCCCTGATAATCTTCCACTTGCTGCCTTCCCGTACAGCTGCAACTCCGCACGAATTCACCGTAATCTCATCAAACTGCCATGCCGCTGCCATAGGTTCAAAATCATAATTATAATAGCTGTACTTTCCGTCACGCATACCAATAATTCTTTTTATGGTCATGTCTTTGACATCCGTCATTTTAGGATAAACGCTCCCGTCATCGACGCCATATTTATCCCCATCCATCGTGATAGAGTAGTACATGCCATCAGAAGACACAACAGCCAGCTTCAGATTATTATCAAATCTGGTAGCTGTATCATAGATCGCAGGCAGCAATACTTTACCGGAGCTGTTTACATACCCCCATTTTTCCCCATCAAAAGCCGGCATAGTCGCATTATCCTTTGTCGGTAAAATCTGCACAAACTTTGTACTGGATGTTGTGAACTCATACCGATGCGCCTCATAATAATCCCGCAGGATTTGAGAATCCAGATTGCCTGTTCCTTTTTTGATCAACTCCATTGCCTTCGCGAGTTTATAGCTTTCTATGTAATATTCAGCCGCATTTAAATATTCATTTTCTGACGCGATATTCTTTTCTGCCCGACTCTCTACCAGGTCAATATATTTCTTGGTATCTCCGTGTTTCTCATAACAGACAAGGAGTTTGTCCTGGATTTCCAGCTCGGCGCCCGTCTTTAATTTAAGCGCGTCTTCATATAAAGGAATCGCTCTTATATATAATTCCTTCTCCTTATATCCATCTGCCTCTTCAACCAGCTTTCGCTGTGTTTCCTTCACTTCTACGCCGGACGCGGCTCGTAAAGATACGATCCATCCCAGAAAAATCACACCTGTAAATACTAATATCAAAAGAAGCCTCTTTGTTTTCATTCTTCCGTCTGCCTTCCTATATGTATATAGTCTATAAAATAAAATAAGTGATCAAAACGCCACCATACAAAAACGGGACCAACGGCACCTGATCCTTCACCGTCAATTTTTTTCGGACAAGCTGAATTATGGAATAAAGAAAACACAACAAAGTTCCATACACAATTCCCCCCATGATCCGCTGTCCTGTCATATATAATCCCATAATAAACGCCAGCTTAACATCTCCTGCCCCTAACTGGCGCTTTGATAAAATATAACAAAGCAGGAAGATCAAGCCGCTGGCAATCCCTCCGATCAATCCTCGTCCCAGAAGTTCCATGCCATATTGCGTATCTGAAATAATAGTAACTCCAACAACCAACGCCCATAGCATCAACATACCCGCAAGCATTCGATTGGGCACCCAGTGTTGCAAAAAATCCGTTTCCGCAAGCACAGCCATGCCGCCAACCAGGAACAATGATAATACATGAAGCGCAATCGGCATCTCGATCCACCGAAAAGCACTGATTCCGCAAGTGCAGCAGAATGTAACCAATCCCCAAATCCACACCGATCTCTTCTGCATCCAAAATCCATCGCATGGGATATTCAGCTTACCTTTTTTACTCAAATAGTAAATAATGCCGTAAAATGCGATCGTTACGATCAATCCTTCAAAAACAGCACATATATATCGCATAGTTCTCCTTCTGCGCATGTCTATACCGCGATAAATTATTATTTATTCATCGGCACGGTTTGTCCGTCTCCATTCAACCAGGCTGCTACCGATACCCGCTGTACCACATGAACTTTGGGATCCGGCAGAACAAATCCGATAAAACTCATATCAACATCATATTGTACAACGAAATCAATGATTCGCTTTTCCGTCTCTCCGCTGTCATTAAACACAGAGGAACCGCTGAAATCCAATCCGGCATAACCGTCCACCACACCATAACTTTTAAGATATGCATCTGCCTGTGAACCACCCAGATATTTCTTGGTCAAGCCTTCCGCAATCAACATACCCGCCAATTTATGTACTCCATATTCAGCGCCTTCCAAACCCATGTAAACAATTCCTGCGATTAATCCGTCTTTATCACTGAATAAATCTGTAACCTTTTCTTTTGAAGAAATTGCCGATTTTTTTGTCTCTTCCAAATCATTTTTTACTGTGTTGTATGACTCCTTTACCGAGTTGATATAGTCTTCCGACAGACTTACATTCTGTGCATTACTGACCAGTTTTTCTCCATCGCCAACTGTTCCCTCAATCTTTACTAATGTGTCAATTACCTGTGCTTGTGTATCATCAATTTTCCCTGTATATGGGTCACCGTCTTCCCCTACCTTCTTTTCTGCGCCCCTTACGCCTAATGCCTGATACAAATAAGAATAACTTGCCACTTCATTGGCTGCAGAATTGATGGCAAACTGAATCCGGTTATGCACAATAAAAATATTTGTCAGATAAATGATTGCAATGACCACCATAAGAAAGATGGTGAATGATATGGTACACTCGACTACCATCATCCCGCTTTCATCATTCCGTATCCCTTCTTGTACTCTTTTCCATTTCATGAATTTTTTCATAGAGACCAGTATCTCCTCGTTAATAACTTCTCGTCACGGTAAATTTATAACTGTTCTTCTCAAACTCCTTTAGCGCATCATAAGTATCCTCCGATGCCGCAGACTTTGCGAAGTTATCAGGCATCACCAAAAAATTCATATGAACTGCACAGGAGGCGTTTACTGCTGTTACTGCGTCAGACATCTTAAACTCCAATTTCTCCAAGTCCTTCACCACGCCCCCATTTTGTTCAACATTATTGACATTTAGTTCAACCAAATTTTCTGTCCGTTGTGTGAGATCGCTCATACTGGTAAAAAACAGCATCATGACCATAACATAATTCTCATAATCCATTTTTAATTCACCTGTATCAGCCGGTGAAACATCTGCTGAACTATCGATAAGCCCTTTAAAACTGTTATAAGCAGTCAATTCCTCCAGTTTAGATTTCACAACATAAACCTCATTTCCTTCTTTCAATTCCTTCCAGTCAGCTGCAGTCTCTATTCCGGCTACTCCCAGACGAAGAGCTCCATTTACTACCAGTCCAAGCGCAGGATTTACTGCAGCTGCCGCATCCGAAATAATTTGTATCGACTCATTAACCTGTTGTATCTGATAAGTTGCTGCAAAGTTCATAATCATTCGGAATCCAAGAATCTTATATTTTGCAGATTTAAGATTATCATTCGACGAGTTTGACCCATTTAACACATATTCCAGCTCTGCCCCATATAAATAATTAATTCTTTGAGACATCTCATATCCGGTCAAAGATTCCTTTACCTCTACCTCTCCTGCATTATTCTTTTTGACCGGAGTTACGCGGTCAGAGAACATCCCAAAATCATACTCAACCGTATAGAATTTTAATAATAATTCTTCTCCCTTCTGTTCTAATCCTGCTTTTGTGAACATCTTTTTTACTGCACCGATATCAAATTCCTTATCATTGTCTTCCTTTGCGGCACTTCCGTAGCCAAACGCCTCCGGAATATCTCTTAATCCGCTTACATTATCATCTTCTTTTAGTTCCTCCTTACTATTTTGTAATTCTTTATCCGCCTCTTCCCTCTTCGCTTTAGAACGCTCCGCAGCAGCATCAGAATAGTTTTCAAAGCACTTTTCCAAGGATTCATATGCTTTTTTAAACTTAGTATCATACATGAAATAATCATAGTCATCCAAAATAAGCCAGCAGTTTTCCAATAGATTTATTGTTTTACTATTGTCAAAATCATAATATTCCATTTCCTTATCTGCTGCAGCATTAACAAAATAAATATCTCTATAATCGACCAGATTATCAAAGAATTTGTCCATTTTTTCTTTATATCGATCTACAGCACTACGATTAGCCCCATCCAAAAAAATGTCTAAGCGTTCAATAGTATCAAGTTGACTGCTAATCTCATCAATTGTTTCAAGATCTTTCTTTATTCCATTCTTGATAGAATCTGAAACAGTCGTGTCCTGCAAAAGCGCATCCATTTCTTTTCTCAGTTCCGCCATCTTATCATATTCTGTTTTCAAGGCTTTTTCTTTATTTAGTAATGAAAAATGCACATCTACATAGTTATATATTGTTAAATCACCGGCGTGTGCCTTTGTTTCTATCGCCATTGCTGCGCTCGAATACTTGTTTTCCAACTTCTCCTTAGTGGAATCCGGCTTTAGCTCTACCCACTTATCATATATCCCTGCTTTTTCTTTTGTGTCATCATCAGGTTCTTCCGGCTTAGGATCAGGTGCTCCTTTCCAATTCTTCATTGCTTCCTCATACTCTGCAACTGCATCGGAAGCCTCTTTTCCTACTGTAAACCCATCTTTTGTACCATCAACCGTCTTGAGATTATATACAGCCACATATGACAAATACTCCTCAGACTCGATCAATTCCTGATAGGTTGTTTTAAAGTCTGTAATAGAATCATTCACGTCCTCTAGATATTGCCGAAACATCTTAAATTTCTTTAATTCCTCGTAGTACTCCTTCGCCTTCTCAAAGAATTTTTCAGCCTGTTCTCCTATCTCCTGTCTCTTCTCAATTGCTTCTGCATTTTTCTGCGTTTTTTGTACCGCTTCTATCGCCTCTATTACTTTACTTCCATCATCTCCTATACATTGCACAATCCGAAATTTCATAAAATCGCCTACCTGCGAGCTAAATATCAGATTGTTCCCTAGATTAGCCCCTTCAACCGGCTTGTAATCTATGGTAAGCTCTGCATCCCGATACGGCATAAACCCGGAGTATGCTCCGGATTTTCCCATTTTATTACCAACATAATGCCTTGTATCCTTAAGATGCTCCCACTCAATCTGCTGTGCATTCGGATAAAAAGAACTTGTCATATACCCTTGCAAAACATCCAATTGTCTTAATGCAACATCATTCTGCGTCACAGAAAACAGACCGTAAAGTTCCTTCAGAACATTGTCATAGTAGGTCATCACGGTTTGTCCATAGTTGTCAGCCACCATTACTGCCTGATTGCTATATAATTTGATTCTTGCCAGGTCCACTAAAAAACTGGTAAAAAAAATAGTAGGTACCATAATCAATGCCACCATTACTGTCATGGAACCTCTGGATCGTTTTAGAAATAACCTCATGACACTTCCCCCTCAAGCCTTATATATGGAGTTTCTCCTTGAAACTGTTGTAAAACTCTGTCACTTTACCCACTGCCTCTTTAGCCCACTCACCAACTTTGGTATCTTCTATAATATCAATGGCAAAATCCACATCCCTGATAAATTCATCTCCATCTGACACAACCGCTGTTCCGGTTACTTCAATTATCATTTCATTTGTACCGCCCACCATTGCCAGATTAATAGCAGGTACAATCGTCTGAGTCGCCTTTGCCTCTATGGATTTATAGACAACATAATTATGCTTATCTACCGTGACCTCAACATTACTTCCGTCATCAAAAAACATATATCCACACATATCCTTAAAAAATGTGCTGAATTCATCCTTATTAAAGCTCATAAAGAAAAATCTATACGGGAACAGATACTTTGGATCACTATATCCGCTTCCTGTACCTGCAATATTGGTATCATTCACAGTGTACTTCATGTCTTTTTCCACTGTCACATAACTATCGGAATATGTATTTTTATAATAGATCAATGTGTTCTGCAGATTCGCCTGCAGATTTGCCTTCTGGCATAAAAAAATAGCAGCATAGAACAAAGCAATGACCATAATCATGCAGAACGGCAAGAGAATAGTGGCTTCTACTATTGCCAGACCGTCTTCATTTTTCCGCATTTGTTTCATTCTACGCTGCCTCCTTTGCATCCTTTACCGGCACTACCGTACTACCGGTGAATTGTATCCGACTGCCCTGTTATCTTCTCCCACGTTGTGTTAAACCACTCCTGAATATTCTCCCAGAAGATTGCCGCCAGCAAAACAACGATCAGGATCAAAAGTACTGTAGCAACAATCGAAGACACGCCTGTTTCGTCTTTCTTCAGGTCTTCCCAAAAATTGTTCCATCTGATCTGTGCGTCAATATACATACGATCCAATGTATTAAACATTTTTGCTCCTCCTTCGTACTTAAATGCTTTTTAAAGTTTATTATCATCCGGTCTGATTAGAAATTGAAGCCACTCATCACCGGTACAATAATCAAAATTATGATTCCCAAAAACATCAGCATTGTCGGAATCATCAGCTTACTCTGTATTTTTTCCCCCATGCGCCTTGCATTGTGTTTATGCTCCATCCAGCTTTCACTGTTAAGGCTCTTGAAGAGCTCCACGATCTCCGAGTTACCCTTGGACATATTCTGTATGATAGCAGTCGCCAGCTTGGTTGTGTAATTGTTATTGCACCTTGTAATAAACTTGGAATATGCCTCGACAGGCGGCACATTATTGTCAAAATCAATATTGACACGATTCATTTCTGTGTAGAGTGTTCCGTGCCCGCTCTTGCTGGCCAGCTTCCACGCCTGATTGACCTCCATACCTGCAACGGTCAAAAGCGCAAGCTTAGATACAACCTGTGGAAATTCTCTCTCAATCTCTTCTGCCCGTTTGTTTACAATAGAGTTCACACTGTCATAGGGCAAATATCCCATCAGCGCAAAAACAGCAAACGCGACAACTGCAACAACAATGCTTCTAGTTCCCATTCCCATACCAAGTGCAAACCCCAGCGCTGCCAAAAAAGCCGTGACGCCAAGGATCAGATTGCCAAACAAAGACGCCAGCAGATAATAGGTATAATTGATTGCCTCTTTCTTCTCCTTAAACTGCACGCACTTCTGATTCATCTTCTTGATCAAATCATTGGTAGAATCCCAATTCATCAACTGCATCAGGCGGTACCCTGCAAGCGGTATCATGTCCAACGCACTTAGCTTATTTTTGTTGAGCGAATCCAACAGCTTTTGTGCCTCATCTAACTTCTTTTTAAGCTTTTTTCCCTGTGCAATTTTCTTTTTATCTGTTAAATCATTGGTCTTTTGCATTTCCTCCACCAAAAGCTTCATTTCAATCTGTGTGCTTTTAATGGTCTCCACTTGTGTCTCCTTCATACAAGTGAGCATTGCGCCCACAATACTATTGTTTGCTGTCATGAACAAAAAACAAAAGACAAGAAAACAAGCCGTAGCGGCTATCATACAAATGATCATATCTCGCTCCTTATCACACTTCTATATTGCTGCTCTTCACCGCAATCACATAAGATATTCCAAAAATTATAAGCGCTACCGTTGCCGCCACATGTCCCACCATCGTCTCGAAGAGACTTTCCGTCAGCCCTGATCCCATCGCTGACATCGCAATTACAATAATAATCGGCATAATCAACATGGTCGTGGTCTCCGATTTTGCCGAAGTAATGGTAGTCTCAATCTCCTGCTCAATCTCTATCTTGTCTCCAATAATGGCATTCGTCTGGGCAAGAATATCACCGAACCGGTCGCTTTTGCCCTCAATAACGCCGTAAATCGTTGCAAAACTTCTGATATCCTCCAGATTGCTCCGGTTCGCCAGATCCTCAAACAATACTTTGAGCTCTTTACCGCCTCCCTCGTACTGCATGATAATGTTTTCAACTTCTTTGACAATGTCAGCCTTAGCATTGTAAGAAAGCTTCAGATCTTCCAATGCAGACTTTACAGCTTTTACTTCTACATTTCCCGCTCTCACAGCCACATTCATGGATTCCAGAAAATCTTTGAATTGTAACCTTAAAACCTTCTGTCGTTTTCCGATAGTAGATTCCGCATAAATTTTCTCCACGAAAATACCCGCCAGGAATCCCACAATCAAAGATATGGGAATCAGGTGATAGAACAGGTACGCCACAACAGAAACCAATAGGCTGAACAAAACATACATTCCTATGTGTTCCGCCTTTGTCATATTGCATTTGTAATAAATTGGCATTTTATTGTCCATTTTCCGCTCCTTTTTTAAGCCTCATCGAGATAATCATAAATACCGCTGTTGATAAATTTATCCGGATGCTGCATTTTATTTTCCGTGCGTTTTAGTCCGCCCGATACCTTTCTCACAGTCGTCTTTTCGTCCTCCTCAAACTTAAATAACGGATTCATCTTAATCTTTCCGTTCTCGTACCCAACCACTTCTGTGATCTCCATCGTTTTTCTGGAGCTGTCGCGCAGACGGGACAGATGCACAATGATATCTACTGCAGAAGCAATCTGCTGGCGTATTGCCTCTAACGGCAATCCCTCCGATCCACTTAAAACCATTGTTTCCAGACGACTTAACATATCATTTGCCGAGTTAGCGTGACCAGTAGACAAACTGCCATCATGTCCTGTGTTCATGGCTTGCAGCATGTCCAACGCCTCCGCACCCCTGACCTCTCCGACTACAATACGGTCAGGTCTCATACGCAGCGCAGACTTGATCAGGTCTTTCATGGAAATGCCTCCCGCACCTGCCGAGTTGGCATTTCTAGTCTCCAGCCGTACCAGATTTGGCACATTTCTGATCTGTAGCTCGGCGGAGTCCTCAATCGTAATGACACGCTCCGTGGAGGGGATATAATTGGACAAAGCATTCAGGAAAGTTGTCTTACCTGAACCCGTACCTCCGCTGATAAAAATGTTATATCTTGCTTTCACAAGCTTCTGTAAAAAGATTGCAGCCTCTGGCGTAAGGGATCCAAAATTTACAAGCTTTTGAATGGTCATGCCTTCTTCTGGAAATCGTCTTATCGTTACAATCGGTCCGTTCAACGCAATCGGATCCAAAACAACATTTACACGGGAACCGTCTGCCAGACGTGTATCCACAATCGGATTACTCTCATTGACAGATCTTCCCATATCCTGTACAAATTTTGTAATGATATTGCGAAGTCTCTCCTGACTCTCAAATTTATCCGGCAGTCTCGTCAGTTTCCCGGCGCGCTCCACAAAGATGCAGTCGTAGCCGTTGATCATGACCTCTGTGATGCTCTTGTCAGCTATGATTTTCCCCAGAATGCCCAGGCCTCTGATGGATTCAAATACCGTATCCGCCAGGCTCTTTCTGGTCCGGAAAGAAAGCGATGAGTAATATCCCGCCAGTTCCGCATCCTCTGTTGCGCATTGCCGGATACGCATCTCCATGGTTTTATCTATTCGCTCTTTTAACTGATCATCTGACAGTTCGGAATAACTCGGATCTCTGCTGATGATTCCTCTGATATTTGCTGTTTCTTCTGTAAAAAAATCTCTCATAACTATTCACATATCCTATTCTGTTTATCCTATGAGCTGACCAGCAAAACTTAAACTGGGATTGTTTGCCAGCATAGCAATAAATTGTGCTGGATCGGGGTTCTGTGCCATATTAATCTTTCCAACCAGAGGAATATTAGTTTGCAGCATACTGTCTCTGCCTATATGGAAATTGATTACCCTACACATTTTATGACTGTATTCATTGATGATATGGTTCTGGCTCAGGAAACAATTCATTTTCCTCACGGAAATAGAATCTTCTTTTTCGATCAGTACAATCTTGTCCACCACCTCAAAAAGATGGAACATTTTGTCGTTCATTGAGGTACCTGTGTCAATGACCACCGTGTCAAACAAACCAGTTTTCTCCAACTGTTCCACCAGCTCTGTGACTTCATCACCATTCATCTCATAAACATCATTAGGACTTTCAAAATGATTCAAATAATATAAATTTTCGCCTCTATTTTGCAGCAGAGCCTGTATTTTCATGGTAAAGTTAATATTCTCTCCAAGACTGGCTGCCACATCCGACAATCCTTTGGCATCACTCTGCACCAAATAGCAATCCTCCGAAGCAATATCCTCCAAACTCATATAAAAAACTCTACGCCCCATATCTGCCAGCCTGGTAGCAAGAGCAAGCGCTAAAGTTGTCTTGCCAGAACCACCCACAGGCGAGTACACTGCAATTGCGCTCACGCTTCCGCCACCAATGACACCGCCGATATCACCACAAACCTCTGCATACAGCCCCAATACCTGCTGATAAATGCGACTGATTCTCTGATACTTCTTCACCTTCTTAAAATCACGGCATGACTCTGGAACATTGACATTATCATCCAGGAACATAATAGCTAACGTATTTTTTCCCACCTCAACCTGTCCGTCATACACAGAAGGGTCAAACAGGAACACGTCAAAGTGTTTGGAGGCAAGTGCCTGTTCCAATGCACTTCTGTCTGTATATACGGACAAATTCAAGTCCTCATATCCTTCCAATACGCTCAATAGTCTTTCTATATACTCATTATTACCGTCTGCTATTGCCATCTTAATGATCATGATTCCATTCTCCTGTCTGATATACCAATGATACGGTTTGAACTTGTTTGGTATGGTTTTAACCTATATTTTAAAAATAAGTATAAACTATATTTTAACAATTTTCAACAATATTTTGTACTTATATTCATGTAAATATAGGTTTAAAACATATCTACACTTTTTAATACTGTGTTATATTATATGTTTCGATATATAATAAAAGGAAATACTTATAGGGTGATTTGTTATTTATTTAGAGGAGATTATTTTGAACAATCGAATACGGGAACTGCGATTGGAAAAAAGAATTACCCAACTGCAGCTTAGCATTGCATTAGATGTAACTCAGGAAACCATCAGCGCATATGAGCATAATAGGCATATGCCGAGTCTTGCTGCATTAATCAAAATGTCTGAGATTTTTAATGCAAGTATGGATTATATCATGGGCTTGTCTAATGTACGGCATATTTTAAATGAACCTTCTGATAAAGCTAACGAAGCTGATCAAAAAGCGAATTTATTGGATTGCTATAATAAACTGGGTACCAAAAACAAAGCCCGCTTAGTTGCTTATGCCGAGGGCTTATTAGATTCTTCGAATGATTAATATTCTATTCTCTAGATTTAGAACTTTAGGCATAACAGTAGCGACTATGCTGAAAGCTTAATATATTTGCTATTATATTGTAACTCGTCATATAGTATATAAAAACAGAAAAAGAGGGTTATCGCACCAACTAAGAATGTTTAGCTATTCTTAGTTGGACGATAACCCTTATTTCATTCATGAGACAGTCTGATCTATAATCTTGTCTCAGCTGCTGACCAATCTTTTCCTACACTCTATATCATAAAAAATGCATGACCTTCCTCACCTCGTCTCCTCTGCTCTTGAAGAACAATTAAGCATCATATCATAATCCTATTTTCGCTTTTTGTCCCAAAGCAACACTGAAAAGCCGTTATTGCACTTTATCAGTTATTATGCCGCTTCCCGGTCAGCAAGTAAACTGTTTTATTCTTTGTTATCGCCCTCTATTCATCAAGATTTTGTTGCACTTTTGTTGCACTGCGGCTTAAAAGTTGCACTTAAATGTATTAGGACACCCTTTCCTTTCTTTAGGACAAATTGTCCTAAAATTGTCAAAACACATTGAAGTTTCTTGATAAATTCTTAAATGCTTCTTTCTTTGTTGCGTCAGTGACCTCTGCATAGATATTCATGGTTGTTGCTATGTCGGCGTGTCCCATGACAGACTGGATCACTTTAACATTTGTCTCATTTTCACAGAATCTTGTGCAAAAAGTATGTCTTAAATGGTGACAGGTAAAGTGCGGTATAATCACCGGCTCACGCCCCTGCTTTTCTGCTTCGTCAATCTCCATAGCGTTATATTTCTTTAACATACGCTTGATTGTCCGATTGAGAACAGACGGATTCCGGACATTTCCAAACCGATTGCAGAATATAAAGCCGCTCATGCCGTTGATTTCCGCATTACATTTACATCCTGCCGCTTCCTGCAATTCCTTTTCCAGTCTGAACGCTTCATAAACTTCGTCCAACATGGGAATAGTCCTCACACCTGCTGATGTTTTCGGCAGTGATAACTCATGTTTACATGAGTAAGTATCACCTTTTCGGATATGAAAGGTTACAGCATGGTTAATACTGATCATACGGTTTTCCATATCTATATCTTCCCAACGAAGCCCGATCACTTCACCTATCCTGCATCCAGTACCCAATAAAACCGTTAAAATAGGTTTCTGCCGGTAATATTCAGGTCTTTCGAGAAACTTGATAAATGCCCTCTGCTGCTCAATCGTAAGTGCATGTCTGGTACCGGAACTTTTATCGCTCTTTCTCTTAACCTCTCCCAAAACTCCGTCTGAAGGATTGTTACGAATAATATTATCACGTACGGCTAACTGGAATGTAGGGTGCAATACTGTATGCACAGAAGAAAGACTATCTATTGCTATATTTCTTTCTTCAAGCAAATACCGATAAAAGTATAATACATCAGAATACTTAACATCGGCAATTTTTTTCTTTCCAAAACCCTCGCGAATAAAATGATCAAATGTATATACATAATTGGCATAAGTTGAACTTCGGAGATCCGTTCTTGACGCTATGTATCGGTCAAAAACAAAATTAATAGTTGCCTTTCCTTTTACATAAGTATCCAACCCATCAAGCTGATCCCTGCGCAGCGCATCCTCTTTTTCCCGGAGAGCTGCTAAATCTTTAGAGTATAAATAGGACTTTCTCCCAAACGGATCGGTATATTTGTATATGTATATACGATCATATTTCCGAAAGGTTTCCCCTTTCCTTAAAGCTCTGCCTTTGTCATCCTTTCTTGATTTTGCCATAACTTCTCCTTTCCATTATCGGAAAGGATTTTGCACCGATCAGGATACCGGATTATTTCTATATACCAACTCGATACCCTCGATTATAATTTGCGTTACAGACTTTTTTGATTTCCATGCGTAATCTGACAATACATCATACTCACTATCCGTCATGCGAATCGTAACACTTTTTCTTTTCGTTTCCTCTGCCGGTTTGCTTGGTCTTGCCATGATCACACCTCCATCATCCAACATATTATAATATATGTATTACGGTAACGCAACAAATTTTTTCCAAAATCCTGTTCCCGTTTTTTTGCAAAAAATAGTTATTCTTCCAGTCGAAAGGTTTCGAGATATTTTTCAAATATTTCACAATTTACAAGCACCATCTTATCTATTTTATATACTGCTTTTGCATCTTTCGCCAACTGCTGAAATTTGTTCATCCCCATGCTGTAAATTTCACAGCCTTCTTTATATCTTACGAATCTTTTACGCACATTTTTTTCCTGCGAATTATTTTTACTCTCCATAAACTCATCCTCCTCAAAAAAGTAAGCTGCGTGGGATTGCTAGGTAGGCAATCCTCTCTTGCGTTTCACATCCATTCAAGGCACCCACATCGTGGGTGGAGTATCATTATCCGGGAAAAGCATCATCGCATGAAACCCTCATTTCATTTCCAGTACAGATTTTTTTCGCTCCGTCCCTTTGCGTCAATGACCAGATTATCATTCCATTGCTTTTTACCCGTTTTTCAGGGCAGGAACATCTTGGCGGATCTGCCGGAAAGCTCACTTCCCCTTGTTGTGACACGCAGATACCTATGAAGTTTTCAAGGTTCGATCTGCATCCGCCACGCTGGAACTGTTGGAAACCAGTATGGCATCTGCAACAGGTCATAAACCTAATTTTAGTATACCCCCCCCCGAAAAATGTCAAGTCAGAATTACATTTTCTTCTTGCATTTTTCTCAAAGTCAAGTTACAATCATCTTAATAAAAACTGTTGTGTATCTCCCCATGGGGAGACGCAGCAGTTTTTTTCTTTTTGCTCAAATCGCAAAAAGGAGTGCCGCGAAGCGGCACGCAGCTCGTCCATCTTCGTTGAATCTGGCAAGCTGCAATTCAGCGCCGGAAACGGCGCATTGTGCGCTAACATGGTCGCTTAAACTCCCTGCGCACAGCACGCCACCTATGGTGGTGTGCAGAACATAGCAAGCACTGGATTTGTGGTCACAAATCCCACAATTCAGCTAATTTTCCTCTACGGAAAATTACCTAAATTTGTGCTTGTTGGGGCATATCCCCAAACCCCTTTTTTGCGAAAATACTCAAATAAATATTTTCGCAAACGGCACTAATTTTTATTCTCCACGAATATCAAATTTATGCCGGGGCAACCCAAAAAGCAGCTATTCTATTTTCCTCCACGGAATATAAAAATAGCTAAAAACCGTGTTGCCTTATCAAAGCCATTAAAGGCTCACAGTTCATAACCGTTACCCTATGGCAACATTCACATAAAGGAGCAAAAAGCATGGCAGAACGTGAGAGAAAAAATCATATTCACTTCTATCTCAGCGATGATGAATTAGTAATCCTAAAAGCAAAAATGCGAGAGGCACAGACCAACAGCATTTCACAGTTTTACCGCAATCTTACCCTGTATTCAAATATTTATTATGTAGAGTTTGACGACATAAGGGAAATGAATACCGAACTTGGAAAAATTGGAAATAATATAAATCAGATTGCAAAAAAAATGAACGAAAACGGAAATGTTTACAGAGACGATGTTAGGGAAGTTAAGGAAAGGCAGGAGCGGATATGGCAGTTACTAAAATCCATCCTATCAAAGCTACCGTAGGCAGAGCAATTCTGTATGTGACGAATCCAAATAAAACAGACGAATACACCCTTGTTGATTATATTAACTGTAATCAGGCAGCCGCAGAATACAGTTTTTTGAGCGAATTAAAAATTGCAAATACACAGAAAAATAAGGGTTATAACAAAACAGGTAAAGATGCCAATCAAGCCTTTCATTTAATCCAATCATTTAAGCCGGAAGAAACCTCACCGGAGCAGGCACATGAAATTGGAATGAAGCTCGTTGAACAATTATTGGGTGGAAAATATACGGCGGTGGTAGGTACACATATAGACAAGAACCACATACACAACCATATCGTTTTCTGTGCCGTAGATCATGTAGAGCATAGGCGTTATAACGATTGCAGAGCAACCTATCGCAACATCAGAAATTTATCTGACCGGTTATGTGAAGAATATGGGCTTTCGGTCATTAAGGAAGAAAAAGGAATTGCTACATCCTATAAAGAATGGCAGGAAAAAGGAAAAGGAACATCATGGAAAAAGCAGCTTAAAGATGATATTAATCTTACGATTAAAACTTCCAAAAATTATGATGATTTTATCTCTAAAATGAGAGAAAAAGGTTATCAAATTAAGGGGGAAAAACTTGATAATTCCAATGGCAAATATATTAGTTTTCTGTGCCCCGGACAAGATCCGGAAAAAGGCCGGTGGATCAGAGGAAAAAAGACAAGCGGCAATCGCGGTCTTGGGGAAGACTTTACCAAAGAACGGATTAAAGAAAGGATCGACGAACGGATAAAACAACGGGAAGACCGCATTAAAATTTTGGCAGGGAAAACACAGAGGACTGACCTGATCGACACTACTGCCGAAAAATTCCAAGAGAGTCCCGGACTGGCACAATGGGCAAACCGGGAAAATCTAAAAAGAATGTCCGCTGTTTACTCCGAAATTCAAAGAATGGGCTTCAAATCCAAAGATGAACTTGCGGAAAAGATTGCTTCACTGGAGCAAAATATCCGGGACTGCAAAAAGCAAATAAATGAGCTGTCTGAAGAAATGAATACTTTCGGAAAAATTGTTAAATATGTTGGGCAATATCAACAGAACAAACGATACTTTGACGCTTATCAGAAGTCGTCAGATCCTGAAAGATATTTGCAGAACCGATTGTCTGAAATAACACTCTTTCAAGAAGCTGACCGCATACTGAAAAAGTCAGGAATTGATCCCAGCCGAATCAATTTGCAAAAACTAAAAGCAGATTATCTTGAAATGGAGCAGCAAAAAGGACAGCTTAGCAAACAGATCGGCACAGATACCGCGGAGATTAAAAAGTTGAACAAATATCTCACTGATTTGAAAACCTTTATGGCGCAGCAGCCAAATACCAGACCGCAGCCCCAAAGAATACCGGGACAAGTTCCGCCTACTCATAAACACAAAGATAATACTTTGTGAACAGTACATATTATACAAACAAAAACTTTGAATTATAGCATGTTATTATTGACAATAATCAAATAACTGCTATAATTATATAGGTAAAGGCTATATGCAAACATAAAGGAGGTACTGCCTATGGAACCAATGTCAAAAGAACACTCTACCTATATCAGAAGTCTTGTAAGTAAGTCTGATAATGAAATTATTGCAGAATATGATCGTGAAAAAGATTGTTTGAAAACAAATGCGCTCTTATATGAAATGGCAATGCGGTTTAAAGATGATGTTAAGGGCATCACAAGAATAGGAAAATAGGAGGAGGAATGGTTATGGGAGAATATTTAAGGGCAACGGCATCCAAAAACGGGAATCCACTCACCTTGGAATACCGGAAGAAAAACGATGAAGATGTTGTAAACCTGTTACACAGACAAGGTTATGTGATCGTTGCAAAAGAAATGTTTTCTGAGTGGGATTCAGACCGGTTATTTCTGCTTGATACCGACACTAAGGTATGCCGGGGACATGATGAGACAGAGCGAGAGCTTACTTTTGACTGGGAATTATTTGAAGCCTATGGCTGCGTCAACGAACTGGATCATTATGAAGTTTGGATCAATGGCAGATGGTCATCAGATTTTGATACACAGGAAGAAGCAAGGGAATATATTAGAGTTTACGGGAGGTAGGCAATGAACAAAGTAGATGTAAAAAAGATGATTCACTCAAAAGCGCAGAAAATACGGGAAAATCCGCAAGATTTATCTGAAAAAACCTGTTTTTTCTGCCAACTTAATACCCCTATGCGCGGCGGACAAATTGAAATAAGGCTCAGGGGGAAAATGCTCCAAGTAATATCAGGTGGTGAATTGAAGCATGAATTTGGTATAAGCTATTGCCCTTTATGTGGGGAAATTATATTACCTATTCTCGAAAAAGAAAACTATGTTGCAGATCCAACACATCAAGCAAGCAAAGAACTTTAAGACAAATTGTCCTAAAGCCGGAAAGGGGAATTTATGACTACAATCCAAAAATTTATAGACAATAACGAAAATATCAAAGTCAGAATATCACGCAAATTCAGCCAGAGTGACACTGATCCTTTAAGTGAAACACTCTGGGAGGGAATGTTGAAAGAAATACCTGATGAATACCGGAATTTAGAAGTTATCTCAGAGGGTTGGCTTATGGCAGCGCAGATAAATAATCTGGACGTTTACATTCCAGAACACAGGGAGAAAAGCCGGATTTCCCGACTGTATGATGTCTTGACGGATTTGGAAACCAAGGGACAAACCAACAACGCAGCAGCTTTGCGCTGGGCTATACTCAATCTTGAGAGAAATAATATCCAAGGATAGGGGGTGAAAACAATAAAATATCAAATTGAATGGAGGGAACGTGCGGGAAAATTCCCTAAGATTATTTTTGAAGATAGAGAACCAAAGATCGTAAACCAAAAAGAGCTTATCAAAATTCTTCAAAACAAAAACTGCTTTATTAAATCCGCAAAAGTAATTTATGAGTACAATTTTGAAGATAGTCCTTTCACAATCGGACTTTGAACAAGGAGAAAGCCACTTGCATCCGGGAAGATTGTCAAGTGGCTATCGTTTATAGGTGGTTTCATAATACCACCGGAAAGGGGAAAAATCAATGAAAACTTTTACAGTACAATGCCATGTGGTGGTAAAAAACGGAGTTGTGACACAGATTGGAAAAACAACCTTACTGGATAAGACAGGCAATACAAACAACAAAGACACCCAGAAAAAGAAAACAGCATAATACCGCGGCTTTACTTTAGGACAATTTGTCTAAAAGTGAAAAACCTAAAACGAGGATATGTAAAAATGAAAAAAGGCAGCAAAATATTTTTCTTTATTACTATTATACTTCTACTCACCGCAAAATTAATGCTCTATATGCAGCCGCCGAACTTGTCTGAGCCAATCAAAGTGATCCGGGTGATTGATGGTGATACCATAGAAATATCCGGGAATGTAACCGTCCGTCTGATCGGCATTGATACACCGGAGAGTGTTCACCCGGATGAAAAGCGCAACAGCGACTATGGCAAGATAGCGTCTGCTTGGACAAGTGATCTGCTAACCGGCAAATTTGTCCAGTTAGAATATGACATAGAGCAGACCGATACATACGGACGCACTCTTGCCTATGTGTATCTTGACGGTGAAATGGTGAATGAAATTCTCCTGCGGAAAGGACTTGCCCGGACAATGACCATACCACCTAATACCAAATATGCAAGACATTTTCAAGAACTGGAGCAGGAAGCGAAAAAAAATAATGTAGGTTTATGGGCTAATTATTACAAGGAGGATACCAATGAAAGATAAGTTATTTGAATTATACAGCGAATGTCCTAAATGCGGAGAAAAGCGCAAATTATATTACTCAATGCAGTACACTCTTTCTGTTAAAGTAAACTTAAATGGAAAAGTATTCATTGAAAAAGACGATAAAAGATTATACAACATATCCAACCGTCAAAAAGCACACATATTTAATAACTCATTGTTCGACTTTCAAGTAGCAAATTGCTGCTGTGAAAAATGCGGGTGGATAAGCGAACCAATAACTCAATAGAAAGGGTGAACATTATGGGATATGGAAAGAATCTTGAGCGCGAAATCAAAGAAAGAAACATGTCAGTAAAAGAGGTAGCCGAAAAAGCAAAAATAAGTCCGACAACCCTCTACAGTGCTATTCAGGAAGATAGATCTATCAGTTATGGAAATGCTATTAAAATATACAGAGTGCTAAGCCCGAAGATAGATATGCGTACCATTTGCAATGATGTTCCGGCTGATGATTTGTCATTGCAGCGCACCTCTTTGTCTGAATACTTAAAGGTAGGAGAAAAGATGAAAGCTGCAAGGAACAAAGAACATCTTGGATCGGGAGAGGTTGCCAAGCTCTTAAAACTCTCTCCGCAAAGCTACAGTAATTATGAAAACGGTTATTCCCAACCGCCGACAGAAATATTATTGCCGTTCTGCGAAATTGTTCATTTAACACTTGGGGAATTACTGGGAACACAAATACCTGTACCCGCTTCTGCTCCGGTAACCTTTGGAATGATACGCCCGCTGCTCTCCAACCACAACCAAAATGACGAGCAAAAAGTAATCATAATATTTGACGGAGAGGGTGATGACAAAAACATAGAACTTAAAATATCACACCCTATTCTCAATAGCTTGGAACATTCACCAGTTGAATTTATATCCACTCTGAACGGCATTAATGAAAAAAATCATATATCTATATGCATAAAAAAAGACCAAAATGAGAGAGATATGATATAATGAAATTACAATAAGAAAACAAGGGAGACAACTATGGGGGATTTGAAAAAGACAAAATGAACATAAAGAACAGGCTGCGGGAGTGCACTATCTGGCGTGTGAAGAAGGATATCGTGGCAAAGGAAGGGACTTTCACCGCCGGTACGGTCGTATGGGTACGGCTTGTAAGTGAGGTTTCCGTAGACGGTGCTGATTTGGCTGAAATCAGTATTGAGGAATACGGCGTAACAGATTTCGGCGATTGAAGGAGTTGTCAAAGAGCATGTATGACAAAAGTATGTATGACGAATAAGGAAAAGGAGAAATAATTTATGATGACATTAAAGATTCTAAAGGATAATCGTTACCGTAAAGACAAGTCTGGTGAATCATATGATGTAAAGGAATTGGAAGCAGAATTTGATGGGCTGTGTGTGGCTATGCACCGAAAGTTCTCCAACTACAAACCGGATGCAACGGAAGTTTTATTGCTTTTGATTGTGTTTGCCTGCGCTGTGATTTTTTTGTACTTTATGGATATGGGTCTTCTATATCTTGTTGGGGGTATAAGTGCCATCATCCTATTCGTCGCTATGCTCAATAATATTAGGCAAATGATGAAAGCCGTGCTGGAGATTTTGGAGAAATTGAAAGATGATGGATTGTCCGCAGAGGAGAGACTTGACAATCTGAGTCAACATGATGTTTTCCAAAATTTTAGCTTGCCTTTTCCGGACAAATATTCTGACTTAAAACTGATAAAAAGGCTCCTTGAATCATCTGCAAGATGCGGGGTGAAAACAGTTAATGTAATCGAAGGAGATAGACGACCTGATTACGAGATTGTCTTTAATGATGGTTCTTCTGAGATAGTACCCGGCATATTTTGTGTTTTCTATCCGATTGAGATTCTGGACGATAACAACAAGGTATTCACAGTGTTTGGGGATACCAAGATATAAGCAGAAAGGGAGAAAATTATGATATAATGAACATAACTTTAGGACAAATTGTCTTATAGTATCCGGTGAGGATTAAAATTATATCGAAAGGCAGAAACGAATATGTCAAGAAGTGAAGCATTAAAAAAGGCGCAGGAAAAATATAAAAAAGAAAGCACCAC
>JAFUZJ010000046.1 GCA_017476665.1 Lachnospiraceae bacterium
CGGCAGTCGAATCAAAAACGACTGGATCAACCCCTGCACCATCACAAAGGTAGACCGTGAGTGCCCGTTGAAATAACCGTAAAAGCTGAACAAAATGCTTGTCACCACCGCCTCCGGCGCAAATCCCCGCAGATACTCAAAGGACCTGGCCACCACTGCCGCGTCTTTCGCAAACGCCATAGACAACAGATCTCCGTGGAAGAACGCCAGAAGTCCCACCGGAATTCCGATCACCACCCCGATGAGCATGCCAAACTTCATCGCCTGTTTTGCTCTCTCTTCCTTTCCCGCGCCCACATTCTGTGCCACAAAAGAAGCCATACTCTGCATGATTGCCGACGGGATCAACATCACAAATCCCACCAGCCTCTGGGACACTCCATACCCGGAAGAGGCCTCCAGCCCCAGTTTATTCACAAAAGCGCAGATTGCCAGAAATGTCACATTTGTCAGCACATCCTGCAGCGCCAGCGGAGCCCCGATCCGAAAAAACCTTCCGATCTCACTTCCAAAATAGAAATCCGGCTTTGTCAGTGTAAAAGGCAGCTGCTGCTTCCGGATCACAAACAATGAGATCACCACACTGACCGCCTGAGACAATATGGTCGCAATCGCAGCTCCCGCCACATTCATGCGAAATCCCGCCACCAGCACCAGATCTCCCACGATATTTACTGCGCAGGCAATCCCTACGAACAAAAGCGGCAGCTTTGAATTCCCCATGCCTCTGAAAATACAACTGATAAAATTATAAAATACCACGAACAAAAATCCGGCGCCGCAGATCCGGATATACAGAACCGTCAGCTCCACCGCCTCCGCCGGTGCCTGCATGATGAGCGCGATCGGTCTGGCCAACGCGATCAGCACCACAGACGACACCGCTCCCAGCGCCGCAAAAAAGCACACCGCATTCCCCAGAAGCGTGCCGATCCGGTCTGCCCTGCCCTCGCCGATATACTGCCCCATGAGCACCGTCACCCCCGTGGTCAACGATACCATGACAAATGTAAACAGCTGTAAGATGCTTGCCCCCGTGGATACGCCCGATATCCCTTCCGTGGTGCCAAACTGCCCGACGATCATCAGATCCACCGCACTGTACATGGACTGTAAGATTAGCGCCCCCAGGATTGGCAGCATAAACCCTACCAGCTTTTTCGGGATACTCCCCTGTGTAAAATCCGCTTTATTTTCCATTCTCCGCCACTTCCTCCAACATTGCCCGCAGCCTCGCAATTTCAATCACAAATTCCTGCTCCTCATTCGCTTTCACCACCAATACATCTTTTTCCCACCGCGCAAAATCAATATCATCATAATTTTCGTAATCCGGATCTACCAATTCATGTATATTGACTAAATATGGCACAAAGTTCAAAGGATCCGACAACTCTCCGATCATCACTTCAGAGCATCCTGCCCAATAACAGCCTCCATATGCTACCAAATTTTCCGCCTTATCATAATGAATATCCGTAATAATAAATGACTCTCCTGCTTTATAGTGCTGATCATGTATATACCCTTCCGGGATATAATCATATACTTCTTTCGTATCCAGGTCAAAATAACTGATCCCGTATAAATCCCTATGATAAGCAAAGTACCTATGCCCATTGCCATGCTTCAAAAACTCTGTAAACGGCTTCACCTGATAATCTACATTGATAAAAGAATGTATCGCCTCTCCATTCTTTTTCAGAACATTCTGACTAAATCTATGGCAGGAAACCAACCTGTCTCCATCCCATCCCTCCAATGCATATGACCTCACATCCAATGTATATCCGTCCGCCAGCTCATACGTTTGCTGCTCCTTAAAATACTGCTCATCCTCCACATACTGCCGCCACTCACTGTCATACTCCGCATCATATACATTTCTGTAGTACATCTCCGATTTTGCCACCACAACTTCCTCCGTCTCCTTATCCATTTCTTCCACTATCTTCCCACAAATAGAAAAGAAGTGCAAGACCTACGCCTGCACTTCTCTTTTTACTTCCCTTTTTACTTTTCTTATATCCAGCCGCCTCGCCAGTACGCCAATGCCCATTCCCAATGCTGATATCATCATACCAATCCAAAAAAGCCTTGTCTTAGGTATCCGCATGATGAGATCCGTCCTTATACCGCCGGCAACCAGTTTTTCTCCATACACAAAAATATAATTCACTACCCAATACCACACTCCCCAGAACACCACCCATATCCACTTCCACATCCCCCAAAAATCGTGTTTCCCTATCATCCCCGAGATTACAAAAGTAGAAATAGGAAGCCACATCCAAAGCACCACAAGCTGATACAACATGATATCCGTCGGTTCCAGCAAAACCCACTTCCAGATCAGCGCGATCATCCATACCCCCAGATAAGTTGTCGCCACCAGAATCCTTCCCAGCTTCTCCCTGCTCTTCACCATATCCGTGCTTTCTTCCAGATAATCCAGATACCTTCCATGCTCATCCATTGCCTCTTCCTCCTTCAACAGATGGTCTAGACTGATATGATACAGGTCGCTCATCTTCACAACACTCACTATATCGGGATATGTCTTTTCATTTTCCCAATTGGAAATGGTCTGCCTGCTCACTCCAAGCGCCTCCGCCGCCTGCTCTTGTGTGAGCTCCGCCTCCAATCTGGCACTCTTGATCTTGCTCCCTATATCCATCTATCTGCCTCCTGATTTTTTGTGCCTATTGTAATCCGGAAGAAACACTCCGTCTATCAAATCCCTTTGACTTTTGGGATTTTCTCCTGTCAAAATGCTTTGACAACCACTGAAACCGCCCTTTTCAAGCAACAAAAATGCAATATAAATTAAAACCCTAACCTTCCAACCGCATCCCCGACCGGAACGCAATCGGAAACATAAACGCCTTCTCCACTCCTGAATCAAAAACCACAGTAAACTTACTTGCCCTGCCAGCCGCATCATACTCCACATCATTCACCACGCCGGCACCATATTTTCTCTGAATCACGCGTTCTCCAATAATCAGTTCGACATTTACACTGTCCTTCCCCGTATCCGCTTTCCCTGCATATATCTCATACGCTTTTCGTACCTCCCGTTTCCGCCTGGGTGTCTGAGCCATAGCCGCTCTGTCGCCCCTCCCTGTTTCCTGTGCATTTCGTCCCAACGCGGACCGTACCTCCCGCACAAAACAGGACTCTCGATCCGCCAGTTGAAAGAGGATCAGCTCGTCCTTAGCCCGCGTCATTCCCACATAAAACAGCCGTCTTTCCTCCTCAAACGCTTTCCTCTCCTGAGACGTCGCCGCAGTTTTCGGACCGATCGCCTGAGCAGGGAACACCCCATCACAGACATCCAACAGATAAACCCGTTCATATTCGAGCCCTTTGGCCGAATGAATCGTGGACAGGATAAATTGACACTCCTCATCCTGCCGCCCCTCCTGCAACAGCAACCGCAGCTTCTGCAGCCGCTCCAGGAAACCGTTGACAGCCTCTTCCTGCTTCGCCAGCATCCGCAGGATAAACAGCTTGTTCCCGTCTATATGGTTCCGCTCCAGATACTCCCCATATCCCAACGGTGTTTCAATCCGGTACAACGCCTTTCCCGGTGTCTCATCCAGCATATTCCGCAGATGTGTCTGGAACGCCTTACATTTTCCCCGCACCACATCGCTCACGTCCCGCAGCTCGTCTACCGCATCCAACACGGGTATGTTCTCCGTCTCACTGATCCGGCACAACTGCTCCGCCTGCGGCTTCTTCAGATACGTCTTACACTTAAAATAAATCCGGAGAAACAATTCCGTATCATAGGGATCCTGCGCAAACCGCAGGATATTCGTGACATCCGTCACCACCCGATGGGTAAAAAATCCCATATCCATGCCCCGCATCCGATAGGAGATCCCCTGCCGGAGCAACAGATCGATCAGCGGCAGCGCGCTCTCATTGTCTCGATACAAGACCGCCGTCTCCCTGCTGCAATCCGCCGCAACCTTGCAAAGATACCCATATTGGTTCGCCCGCCCTTTCAGCTCCGTGACACGGACTTCCGCTTCCGTCTCCCTTACCGCCACCATGTGCTTCTCATGCCTGTCCTGATTGCGCCCGATAAATCGGTCCGCCACGGCGACAATCCCCGCGCCTGATCTGTAATTTTGATCCATCACCAGTACCTGCGCGCCGGTATGCTCTCTTTCAAAGGCCAATAGCGCCTCCGGATAAGCCGCCCGAAACCCATAAATGCTCTGATCCTCATCCCCCACCATGAACAGGTTTCCGTTCTCTCCTGCGAGCAGCTTAATGATAATGTGCTGAATCTTGGATGTATCCTGTGCCTCGTCCACACAGATATATCGATACCGCTCCTGATAAAACCGCAACAGCTCCGGCACCTGTTTCAAAAGCCGATAGGCATAGAGCATCTGATCGTCATAATCCATCAGCCCATGCTCCCGCAAATAAGCGTTATAAGCTCTGTAAACCTCCCACAGCGGGACACCCTCCTGCTCCCCCAACTTTTGGATCTCGGACTCGGACAAGAGCATATTCTTGCAATAGGTGATCAGCGTTTTCATCCCATTCACATCACTTTCTGTGGGATATTCCTCCATATAACTCACCATGATATTTGTCAGAACCCTGCCCAGTTCCTTTTCCTCTGTCACCAGCTCAAACGCCTTCTTTCCAATCATCCCTGCGTAACGCTGTATGACTTTCGCGCAGATTCCGTTAATCGTCCGAAATTCCAGTCTGCTTCCCAAGACAAGTTCTCTGCCAACATCCTTCTCACCAACGCCGTCCCCATCAACTCCATTGCCAGACCTTCCGCCAAAAATCTCTCCGAACCGTCTCTCCATATCCCGCGTCGCCGCCACCGTATACGTGAGCGTCAGAATATTCTGCGGCGAAATTCCCTCGCAAAACAGCATATATCCGAGCCTTGTCACCAACACTGTGGTCTTCCCGCTCCCCGGTACCGCCAACAGCAAAACCGGTCCATGCACCGCACAGACCGCCTGTAATTGCTTTTCATTCAATTGCTTTGCATACTTTGCCCAAAATTCACTTTTATTCATCTGCCTTCTGCCCACTATCTCATATAATTTGCTAAATACATCTGCTTTTTCCATCAACCAAAAAACAAGCAGGAGCAGAAAACAAACTCCCGTCTGCCACCTGCCTGCTTGTTTTTATATTAGAAAACAAATTGAAACTTGTCAATCAAAACCACCACAGCAATCACATCTGCTTCAACAGCGGGATCAATGCCGAAACCACTGAATAGGTCTGGGTCGGGAATGCAAAGATCATCTGCCTGAGTTCCAACCCCGTCATCTTCTTGTTGATGATCAGAGTCAGGAAATCCAACATCATCGCAGCCTCCGCCGTATAAAGCGCCGCACCGGCCAAATACCCTTCCCTGTCAAAGATAAAAGTGATTGCCGCATCCTTCTCACGATTGTTCACCCATTCATTCTGCTGTCCGAACGGCACTTCCACCACCTTATATTCTTCCGCCGCAGCTTTCGCCTCATCCACGGTCACACCCACCTGGGCGATACGCGGCAGGGTGAACACCAGATTCGGGATTGCCGGATAACATATAGGCGCATTGCTCAGCCCCAGGATCTGCGCTGCAATATAATTGGACTCAAACTCCGCCGTAGGTGTCAGCTTCGGAATCCGCTTCGCCACCACATCGCCGCTGGCATAGATGTTCGGTACTGCCGTCTGCATATGGTCATTGACCACGATTCCCTTGGCGGATGCCGCTATACCCAACTCCTCCAAGCCAAGCCCTTCAATATTCGCCACACGCCCGGTGGCCTCCAATACGTAATCACACTCGACCACAAGGCCGCTTTCTGCCATCACCTTATAACCGTTCTCCGTCTGGGCTATTCCGCACACATCCTCTTTCCAGCAGAATTCCGCTCCCTGAGACTCCATCTTTGCGATGATCTTCGCCACATAATCTGCCGGATACTGTCTGAGCGCCCGGTTGCCATGCACAATGATCGTCACCTTCTTACCGAGCTGCAGTGCCATGGACGCAAACTCCATGGAAATGATACCCGCCCCGATAAACACAATGTGTTCCGGCATCTCGTCCAGATCCAGGAAATCCTTGCTGTCATGGATAAACTCTTTCCCGGGGATATCTAGCTTGGAATCTCTCGCCCCCGCGCCGATCACAATATACTCCGCTGTGTATGCCTTCCCTTCCACATCGACCGTATGGGCATCTGTGAGCTTTCCATGCCCATGGAGCATGTCCACGCCCATACCGGTAAACGCCTGCTCCAATATCGGATCGAATGCCCCGATGATCTGCTTCTTGTACGCCATCAAGCTCTTCCAGTTGATTTCCGGCTTTTGCATGCCCAGATCCTCATATCTCTCCAATCCTTCCTGGTACTCAAAAGGCCCGTCCAGCACAATCTTCGCGTCACAGCCAAAATTTGTACAGGTTCCACCGTTCTTGAACTGTTCCACCATGGCCACTTTCTTGCCCGCCATCTTCAGGGCGATTGCCCCATGATTGCATGCATGCCCGCTCCCGATAAAGATCACATCATAATCATACATAATTTTTCCTGCCTTTCACTGTTCTTTTAGGTCACCCCCGCCGCACGAATCGAACTCTCAATCCTGGTGTACCCCAAAGGGGGGATGGGGTACACCAACCTGCATAGCATGATCCATTCACCAACCGGTCAGACATACAAGCATGCTGCCAAGGCTTCCTGCCCGCAGGAATCAATTACACGCGTCTCCTTCAGCCTAATAGTATATGCAATTAAATTGTGTGCAATTGATTTGTTTATATAATATATCCTGCACTCCATCAAGGCAATGCAGAATATTCACGATTCGTCAACTTTTAGAGCATTTTGTAATATACTCTAAATTTTATTCTGAAAAATAAATCTTAAGCGGTTCCGGCATGATATCCGCAAGATACCCGGCAAACACCTCCGGTGTCGTATCCTCCATGCGAAAAGCCCACTCCGCATAGGCGTACGGACCTACTGCGGAATACATCTTCAGACAAAAATCCACCTGCTTGGACAGCTCCTTTAATCCATGCTTCTCTTTAATATAGCGACTTAACACCTGATACAGATTATCTGCTGATGCCTTAGCATAGGATTCCTGTCCCTGCGTATTGGACAAAGCATTCAACATAAAATCCTTGTGTTCATAGTAAAACCGGATATTCTCCAATGTCGCATCATAAAGTGTATAGCCATCCTTCCCAATTTTATCCATGATCTCATCAAAAGCCGATTTGTGTACCCACAAGACCAGATCCGCCTTGTCCATAAAATGATTATAAAAGGTTTGCAAAGACAACCCACTCTCATCCACAATCTGTTTCACCGTAATCTTATCCATCGGCATACGCTTCGACAGCTCTAACAACGTTTCCGCAAAAATTTGCTTTGATGTCCTCTTCTTCAAAGTTTCTCGCCCCTATCCTTATTTCTATCTCTCGATCAATCTTCACCAATTAAAAATACCCCACAGGTTGGTCTCGTCAACTCCCTGTCACTCTTTATCAATTAGAACTGCCCTGCATGGCGCGCCGTCCGCTCCCCCCAGATTCAGCGGCGCAGCATTTAACAGATAAACGCCCTCAGCCACTTCATCCAACCGTATTCCTTCCAGCAGAACAATCTTAGCTCCCAGCATGATTAGATGCACTTCTCTCGGCGCATCCTCCGGTCCCACTGTCTGTGATTCATTGCCAAACAGTAAAATTCCTGCCTTTGCAAAGACCTCCGCGGCTTCCTTTGTCAACACCGCTTTTCCTTTCACCAATATCCTCTTATCCGCCCGCGCATCCGCAAATCTCGCCCGTTCCAGTATTTCCGCCGCACCCTGCGCCGTGATATCCCCTTGATGCTCCGCCACATACGCATATCCGATAAAATGCTCCAACGCCACCTGATCAATGGTCTTTCCGTCATCCCAAAAATGATACGGCGCATCCACATGGGTTCCGTTATGGGCACACATCGAAAACTGCGTTAGATTGCATACATCCCCGTCCACCAGCTTCATCAATACTCTCCGCTCAGGCGCCGGATCCCCCGGAAATACCGCGCAATGAAACACTTCCTGCGAAATATCATAAATCTTCATAATAACCCACCTGTAATATTTATAATTTCATTCAAATTATTTATAGTGTAGTCCTGATTCATATACCGTTTTTCTCCGCTTCTGTCGATCAGCACCGCTTTACATCCAAACCTTTTCGCCGTTTTTATATCCTTTTCCTCATCACCAACCATGATCATTTCATCCGGCGTAACCTGATACTGTTCCGCGATTTCAAATAACCCTTTGGGATTCGGTTTCCGCCAACCGCAGCTGATCGATGAAACATACCTATCAAAAAGGGGCAAAAGTTCCGTAAAATAGCTTTTGTGAAGTTCATCCGGCATTCCGATCGCAACATCCGAAAGCGCAGCAATGATATATCCATCTGCTCTAAGTTTTTTCAGTAGAGAACACGTCTCCGGGTAAATGAACGCACTTAAATTCATCGAGGCAAAGAATTCGGATATCACATCATCTAACTTGAAATCGCCTGTCCAATGCGCGGTTGCCTCACTGAAAATTACCTCCGGACTATAATCAATTTCGCGATAATTTATGCGAGGATTATATTTTTTCAGAATTACATAGGAAAGCGGCATATTCCTATACTCCATAAGTGTTCCGCCTATATCAAAGACAATTACCTTGATCTTCTTCATACCGTCTCTCCCACCTCGATCAGATTTCCGTCCGGATCATAAAACCGTACGATTTTTCTGCCAAAAGAATTTACCGCTGGTTCATTCAAATATCGAATTGCATCACCATATGCCTCCAGCTTGTCCACAAATCTTTCCCAATCCACTTCTTCAAAATACAACTCCGTCGCATGGTTCCCCGGCACAACATCCTTCTGAATCGTCTGCTCCCAAATCTGCCTGTCCTGCAATACAAGCCCTTCTGTCATGATCACATTGCCGTCCGACTTGAAAACAACCTGCAACCCGAACAAATCCCTATAAAATACAATAGACTTTTCCACATTACTGACTACAATTAATACGTTTTTCAGCTTCATCCAATATCCCCCTATGCCACTAAGCCTCAATTTCCAACATACCAGCTTTCCGCAGCAACTCCACCGTTCCTTGCATTTCCTGTTCACTAATGCTGCTTTGACTTGAGCCCAGTATATCATTGTACACTTCTTCATAGGATTTATCGGTAAATCGTGCCATCAATTCTGCAAGGTTTCTGTCGCTGTATTCTTCATATAAGACTTTGAGTAATATCCTATATTCATTTTCACAGACTTTGTTCGGAAAGATAGTCTTTAACGCATTCAGATCATCTGCAATGTCATATTCTGTCTTAAAATCATCCATTGATTGTCACCTCAATTGAAATCCATCTCCCACATTGAATATCAACTTTGTCAACCGCACATTCCCCGTTTCGCCACCTTTTTCTTTCACCTGCTCCATCACATTGTAAATTGAACTGCAACTGACCAATCCACCATACAGTTGGTTCGCTTTCTCCCCGAAAGTTCCATCGCTAAATATTTCAAACAAAAGTTGTCCCAACAGATAATAGTCCGCCAACTGTGATTTATACAAGACAACTGACGTACCGTCCGCCATCTCAAGCTCTATCTCATCATTAATCGCGACCTCATCCACAAAAGCATGCTCCGCACAGATTTCCGGCAAAAAGCTGAAACACTCTGCCGCCAATACCTTATCACCCAGTTTCTGCTCCGCGTCCCTCTCCAGTCTATCATATGCCTCCTGCGAATCCACCGCATGCAAAAGCTTCAGATACTCCACAAGCAACGCCTTCAACCTCGCTCTGCCCTCCTGCCCATCATACATCTGCGGCAAAACGGTCTCTGCATCCTGCTCAATGAAGAAGAACTGCTTATGGGAAGCAAACTCATTGGTCTGCCATTTTGCTACAATCCCCGCCACCTTCTCTCCAAGCTCCGGGATCGCAACATCATCAATCCGGCACTCCCCCACCACCTGATCCGGCAGCTTCGCGCCGTATATCTTCACATACACCATCCTCTGGTTTCCCAGCCTTTTAATGATATCCTCCCGCAACAAGTCCCAGTATACTGCGACATTATGAGCGATCTCCTCATCATGATAGTTCCCTGTACCTACCACATCGCTCAAATACACATCCCATTTATGCCGCGCGCCCAGAAATTCACTTTCCACCTTCCGAGGCTCATCCTGCTCTACCATCCGTTTCAAACCCTGCATAAAGGCAAACGCAAACGAACTGATTGCCATCCCTACAGACGTGTGCATATCCTGCCCCATGCCCGTAGAACTCTCATACAGATACTTATCCCACTTTCCACAATACATATCAAACCCAAGGTTAATAAAACCATACTGCATCTGCTGCACCATCGGTCTGATTGTCATCTGCAATTCAGGCAGCCACAAATAATCTCCCGCACGCTCTGCCACAAACCCTAATATATCCTTCAATTCATCATTCAACAGATACTCCAAAACCTTTTCCTCGTTGGAAAGATCCAGTGTAATGTTTTTTGCTTTTTCTGTTTTTCCGCCCCAGTTCTTAAACAAATTTTTCATCATAATATGCCAACATCCCTTCCTTTTCTCTTCCCACTTAAAGCCTCAAGCTCTTCCATTGTAGTCTCTCTTCCCATCCTTGCCATCGTCAATGTCTAAATAAGCGTCCCCAACACAATCTCAAATTCTTCCGCCAACTCCTCACATATCCTCTGATAAATCTGCTTTGCCCTTTCTTTAAATGCTTTCTGCTCCTGTCCTGTCCACACAGGACCATTCTGGGGACACTCCCAATCCAATGCCAAATCATGTTCCTCGCACAGTCTGACCATACATTCACACAATTCTTCTGATATTGGAAGTTCATCAATATCCACCGCATACCCATACTTTGCTCTCGCGGCATTATTCGCTGCCCAAATACAAGTCCCGCTTCCCCAGTCAAACATAAACTTTAGTTTGTATTTCATTTTTCTCCCATTCAATAGTGCGCCTCTATAATCTTCAATTCGACTCCCGCAATTTTCTCCATCGCAGATCTGTACTTTTCATCTATTGCCACTTGCAGATTTCTGATCGCAATTTCTTCTTTTGCAAACCCACAGGGGAAATAATATTCCAGATGATTGAGTGAACTCTCCTCTCCACAACATGGCAATACCACGCGTAAATCCACAAATTTATTCTCCCCTGCCATGTCCATAGCCTCGCCCCACCAGCCAAAATCTATCACTTTCCCACATTCCGGACAATAGATTGTTTCCAGATTGCTCCCACAGTCGATAAAGGTAACTGCACCATACTCTGTATAATCGACTGCATCCGCGCCCATTTGTTTTCTGATGTAGTCCACCAACTGCGAAACTATTATTTTATCCATGTGCATATTTATATCTTTCGGAATAATTTTTACAACCTGTTCAGACATCCTAATCTCCTTTATCTCTACACAGCCACACAACAATGTCAATGATCAAAATGCCTTCATAGGTATAACTTTCATGTCTTGTTCTTGCAATAATTATCTTGGGATAAGCATCGCCTATTGACAGCAGCGGTTCATATTCTCTTTTGAATGTTTTATTGTTCGATATATCGTCACTCACCTGAATGTACACCTTTTCGGACTGTTTTATAGCTACAAAATCTATTTCTTTTTTATAAAGTTTTCCAACGTACACTTCATAACCCCTACGTAAAAGCTCTAGATAAACAATATTTTCGTATATTCTTCCAAAATCCATATTTCGCGTTCCCAGCATCGCATATCTTAAACTACTGTCGCAAAGATAATATTTCTGATTCGTTTTCAAATACTTTTTCCCTTTCAAATCATATCTCTTTGCTCCATAAAAGAGAAAGGCATTTTCAAAGTATGTTATATATTTTGATACTGTTTTTCTGGTAATTGCACTTCCATTTGTATTCAGTGCATCACAAATATTGTTTGGTGAGAGGAGATTCGCAACATTATCCATCATAAACTCTGCTATTCTCTGCATCTCCTCCTTATTTCGTACATTATATTTCTGCACCAGATCCCTTAACAGAATTGTTTGATAAACATCTTTGATATAATCAAATCTCGTCTTTTCATCTGCATATATATAGGAGCCGGGAAAACCACCGCTACGCACATACTCGTCAAACGCACTTTCCAAATCTGCATCGCCGGAAAAGTATTCCAGATATTCCGAAAATGAAAAGGGATAAACTTCCACCCGCATGACTCTTCCGGTAAACAAAGTTGCCAAATCACTGCTAAGCAAAAAAGCATTTGATCCTGTCAGGTAAATATCAAATATTCCCTTTGTATGTAGACTATTGATTGCCATCTCAAACTTGTCGCATAATTGAACTTCATCAATAAAGAGTACATTATGCTTATTCTCCACATAATGTTCCAATACATACTGATGCAACATATGATATTCTTTGAGCTGGTCATACTCCAACTCCTGAAGATTTATTTCAACTATATTAATATCCGATTCTTGCTGCTGTAAATACTTGATATATTCCTTCATTAAGACAGATTTCCCACATCTGCGGATGCCGGTAATCACTTTAATATCCGGTGTATTATTCAGTAAGATCAATTGGTTCATATATTTTTTGCGATCTATTATCTTCATGCCCTCACCCCATTTCTATTATAACATTATTCCCGAAAAATAAAAATATTTTATTTTTCGGGAATAAAATTCAAATAACAACCTATTTTACCGTAACCCCAAAGTTTCAACGCCCTTTGAAAATAGATGTTTCACATACGTCTATTATAGATGCAATCATACAACATATCCGTATCATTCATATACTTTTCTTTCACATAAAAAGGAAAACATGCAACAATAGATAGGAAAAACGCATTGAGTCCGCCATAGTCGTATAGCCCGCCCTCATTTTCATTTGCAAGCATATCGGGCTCTACCTTCATGAGTGCATATACTGTTTCCTGTAATTTAACCAACAGCGCCTCCTCATTCAATGAGTCATATTTCTGGTACAATTCTTCTATCAGTGCATCCAATATATGATTCATCTCAAATAGGGAGTCTGCCTTTAACAAAGTATCCGAATTCCAATTATATTTCCACCATATATCTTCATAAATTTTCTTATCTTTCAGTTTCCGTAAATCTTCCTTCATAAATAAGTCCCCTATGTTGACATCCTAATCATCCAAACACTTTACCATAATATACTCTTCTTCATTTTCCTCTACAATCTCAAACCCTGTCTTCACATACAATTTCACCGCATAATTTGCCTTTTGAACCGAAAGGGAAACCTTTTTATATCCATCCTCTTTCAGTAGCAAAAGTATTTGCCGCATCAGCTCCGTGCCTATGCCACACCCGCGATACTCCCGATACAGGGAGATTGCCAGCGACGGCGTTTGGGCATCCACATGTCCATAATCATTCATAATGCGCGTCCAGACAGCCCCAACTACCTTTCCGCCCATCTCTGCCACCAGACATCTGTCATCCTTGTACTGCCCAAAGTTCTCCACATAGACCTGCAATTCCGGCTTTTTTATAATACTCCTATCCGGCGGACTCACTCCCTCCGGAATAAAAATAGCCTCATACAAAAAATCATCCAGCAGACCATATTCTGTTTCTTTTATTTCCCGTATCACAAGACCATCTTCTCTCATGAAAACCTCTCCCGAAACGCCGTAATATTCTTTCCATCCACACTGCCGTAAATCGCAAAGCAGACCTCGTCAAAGCACCGCCCATACGCTTCCTCTACCAGCACTTGATAAAAATACCCCGACACATCCTGCGGCTTATTGCCGAAGGCACCGCACCCCCATGCGCCAAGCACTAGATTGCGATATCCTTTCTTCGCCGCAATCCGCAGCATGATACGAATCCTGCGCACCATAGTCTCCTCAATCAATTTCCCGGAAGCCAACAATGCCGCGCCGTATCGATTTGGCGCCGGAACGGTAATCACAGCCGCATGAAACGGTTTCTCCAGCAGCTCATATTTTTCATTGCGAAACACACATACAGAGGGGGAAAGTAACATATAATCCGACTCCACGGAACGAAGATGCGTATTGTTATAAACATACATCTCAGACGCCGCCTTGGAAGTGATCGACGCATACAAAGTGCTGCATCTGCAAAGCGCCTCCTCCTGCGCATTAGCTCCCAGCAGAAAACCGCCGCCCGGACCGTGCGCATTGGCAAAGTTCATCACAAAAGGATTTTCCAATCTCCGCGCCGCCTGAAAGGAATCCTTATTCACCACACTGATCCTGCACATCTGCTCCCCAAATGATTCAGCGATGTTCCATGAAAGCAATTCCTCACCGGCTATCGGTGAAAACACCTCCACAGCCTGAAAATCCATCTCCGGCAAATGGATGGTCTTCCCGTTGATCTCAAATTTCTTTTCTGCCGTGATTTTCATGGTCTCTTTTGCAATCTGAATATTGTTCATCTTCAACTCCTCAAACTCCTCTGCGCTCCCATAGAACACATCCATATCAATATATCGTTCCTCTCCCGCATACCCGTCCAGCACAACCCGATCCGCATACTGCCAAAGCGTCCAGTCCTCTCCCGGCTCAAAGTACACATTCCGCAGCCAAAGCGGATACTCATCAAAATCCCCCTGTATGTACTTTCTGTAAAACGGATAGGTGGTATAGATCATTGGTTTTACACCATACTTCGTCTCCAGAATATCCAGCATCTTTTGCAGAGATGTTCGCACAGCACTCTCCCCTGGCGGATTCTGCCTCTTATCCCCATAATACTCAATATCCACGGCAGGAATCAGTGTACTTTCCGAGCCAACTGTCTCTATGTACCATTCCGCCTGGGTTTCTGCCGGACTGTCAAAACTGAAAAAGTGATAGGCTCCCGGCACAACTCCTGCCTGCCCTGCCCCAATCACATTCTGCTCGAAATACGCATCTGCATAGGAACTCCCTTCTGTAGCCTTAATATACGCGAAAGAAATACCTTGTTCCCGTATTGTGTTCCAGTCAATCTCACCCTGATAGTGAGAGACATCAACGCCGCAAATTTCATATTTTCCGGCTTGCACCCTGGTGGGGATCTGCTGCCAAATCATGACACCCAAACTTCCCATCACCAATATCGCCATTGCGCAGGCAATGAACCCGGCAACTTTTCTCCGCCCAGCCTTACCGTTCATGCACATATTTCCCTGTCATATGGTCAATGCTGATACCCACCATCTGCACCCGCTTCACCGCATTTCCCAGCTCCTTCGTCACTTCTTCCTCCGTGGGAAAATACTTCCGCCCCAACTCTCTTGCCTTCTCGTAAGTGATGGTCTCATCTGTCACAAGCTCCGCCCGACCCATGATCACTACGCTGGTCACATAATAAGACCAGTCACCGTCCTTCTGCTCTCCCTGATTCCACACGGTAAAGCACACCTTGTCACAGTTTTTGATAGCATCCAATTTATGTCCTTCCTTGGCGCAGTGAAAATACACCTTCTCCTCCGCCTCGTCAAAATAAAAATTCAAGGGAATCGCATAAGGGTATCCGCCGTCGCCGATCATCGCCAACACACCGCGTTTCTCTTCTCTCAAAATCTTGAAACATTCCTCTTTGCTGATCTCCTGTTTTGCCCTGCGCATCTTACGAAATTCCATCATTTGTTCTCCTCACATTCTTGCAATTTTTTGTCATATTCAGTTTATTTTATCATAATTTCTGTGCATCCAGAGAATTTGCCGCTCTTGCAAATTCTCCGTAATAAACTCGCTTGCGAGTTTATTTTATCACACGTCTAATATAAATAAAACTCCCAAAGCAAAAACCTCATAAACATAAAACAAAACACTTATTGCGCCATTCAACCATATCACAATAAGTGTTTCTAAATTCAACTTTTATAACTCTATTCTGATAGTCAGTCTGTTGTCAGTATATTCCGCATTTATTCTACCACCCATACGCTCCACAAGTGTCCTTGCGATAGACAGCCCCAGCCCAGTAGAATGGTGTGCGTCTTCAACTGTATAAAACCTGTTAAAGAGCTGTTCCACTTCGACTGTGGACAGCTCTTTCGCAGTATTGGAAAATATGATCTCACCCATATCAGACAGCGCAATATTCAGATCACCATCGCTGTACTTGACTGCATTGTTCAGCAGATTAGAAAAAATCCTATACAGTGCTGCCTTATTGACCTGCCGAATGATACGCTTGTCAGTAATGCTGATCTGCGGCCTGATTCCCTTATCGGAAAGTTCAGGATAAAAGCTGCTGATACTCTCCGCAAGCACCTGATTGACAAAGACCTCCTCTGTTGTTCCCTCTCCCTCATTTGAGAGAACCACGGAATAGCGGAACAATTCTTCTGTAAGCTGTTTCATCAACTCTGCACGGTCTTTCATGATTGAGATGTAACGAGCCTGCTTCTCGGCATCGTCCGTTTTCTGTATCATATCGAGATAGCCGTAAATCGCCGTCAGTGGTGTGCGTATATCGTGTGAAATATTCGTTATCGCATTTCTTAGCTCCATATTGCCCTGATGATATTGTAGGTGTTCTTTCCTCAATATCTTTAACTGTTTATTGATACTGTCGGCAAGATGCATCATATCCCTGTCACGGCAAGAAATATCTATCAGCGCATTGGTATCGTTTTGCAGTCTGTCGGCAAATTCATCCGCTATCTCCCGTGCAGATTTCTTCATCAGATAGATTTTCACACATAGAGCGATGATCATAATACACAACAGACTGTAAACCATAGTATCACTCCTTTATTTCAGATCCTTACGGCGGAACACAAACACACCAGTTATTGTTGTCAGCAATATAATCACGCAATCATACATCACAAACCTGTCCCAATGCTCGGGAACAACACATTCTGAAATCTGGTCGGCTTGTGCTGATGGGAGAAAATCATCTAAAAATCTGTAAACTCTGAGCTTTAGTCCTGTAAGAGACGGTTTCACATAATATCCTTCTTCCTCGCCATTGTTATCATCTTCAGAAACGCCAATAAACGCATTCTCGTACAATTCAGGATTATTTGTAAATTTTTCTGTGGCAAGTTTTTGATACACAGTCATACCAAAAAGGAACAGCATCATAGCCGTTATCAGTGCCGTCACCGAAGCGGCTGACTTTGATTGAATCAGCATTGCAATCAGCGTGAATATTGCAGAATATGCCGCTGTGACACATACACCCAGCATTTGCATTTTTATTATCTCTGCTTTCGGGATAGTAAACGGTCCAAAGAAAATTCTACTGAGTGTATAAGCAGATACAAGGTATGATGTCTGTAAAATAATACCGCCTGTCATTGATACGATGAGGTTTGAAAGATAAATATCCGCCCTTGTGTGTCCAACTATCAGTTTGTTGCGTATCACCAAATCGCCATATTCCCGACCGATGAACAGCGAGACAACAACAGCTATTACCACTCCTATAAACATAAGTCCTGCATTGAGAAATCCATCCAAAGGCTCTGCATAGTATTCGGGATAGCGAAGTGTATCGACAAAGCGGACGGCTACAACAAACGCTGGGAATCCGACCATAAATGCAAGTCCCACATAAAAAACGGTACTTTTGAAAAGTTTGACAAATCCTGCTGAAAGTAATTTACTCATGTTTTCCACCTCCCACAAGCGAGATATAAAAGCTCTCTAAGCTCTCGTCATGCTCCTCCACCGACAACACCTCACAGTCGTCCTTTGCAAGTGCAAGAGATAGCTGTGTGATGTTCGGCTTTGCATATACATCGGCAGTTTTGTCGTCAATGATTTTGTAATTAACCTCCATATTGTCAAGTACTCTCGCCAGCACCGCCGTATCCGTCACGGTAATACGCATACACTTGCGGCAGGCGGCTTCAAGCTCCTCCGCACTCATTTCACGGACGATGCGCCCACTGTCGATAAATCCGTAATGCGTAGCAAGTCTTGACAGCTCATCGAGGATATGGGAAGAGATAAGTACCGTGATTTTCTGCTCACGATTGAGTTTTAATATCAACTCACGAATTTCAATAATGCCTTGCGGGTCAAGTCCGTTGATAGGCTCGTCCAGAACAAGAAAGTCGGGATTTCCGCAAAGCGCAACGGCAATACCTAAACGCTGACGCATACCAAGGGAAAAGTTTTTGGCTTTCTTTTTGCCCGTATTTTCAAGACCTACCAGCTGGAGAAGCTCCGTGATACCGTCAAAACTCGGCAGCCCTAAAATGCGATACTGCTGTTTCAGATTATCCACCGCCGTCATATCAAGATAGATTGACGGAGTTTCCACCACCGCTCCCATTCTGCGCCTTGATTTCGAGATAGCCTTGTCAGAATACCTGACACCATACAGCTCAAAATCACCGCTTGTGGGGAGCTGCAAACCGCATACGAGCCGGATAAGCGTTGTCTTGCCCGCGCCATTCTTGCCGACAAAACCGTAGATCGAGCCCTTAGGAACATTCATTGTCAGACCATTTAGAGCCTTGAAATTCTTGTAATACTTGCAAAGGTTGTGTGTTTTCAGAACATAGTCCATATTGTGACCTCTCTATACTCGTTTCTGAAAACATTGTACCATGAAACAGTTAAGAAAACGGTTAAGAAAAGAGTTAAGATTTCGTTAGGATTTTGCCATGAGCATAAATCCGATACCCCAAACAGCAGAGATATAGTCCTTGCCTGTTGCGGATTTCAATTTCCTGCGGAGATTATGGATATGTATTTTCAGCGAGTCCTCGGTACAATCCGGAGTATCTGAGCTTATATTCTCTAAGATCGTCAACTTTGCAACCACCTGTTCAGGCTTCTGCATAAGCAGTTTGAGGATAGCATATTCCGTCCTCGTCAATCTTATCTCCTCGCTGCCTGCACGGATAGTATGTGTAGCGGTATCGAGCATCATCTCATGATATTTCATCTCTTGAGCAGGAGCGTTTGCCTTCTTGCGAAGCTGCACTGTCACCCTTGCAAGCAGCTCCTGTATATTAAAAGGCTTTGTGATGTAGTCCGCGGCACCGCCGAGCAAAAGCCCAACCTTATCAGAAATATCAGCTTTTGCACTCACTACAATAACAGGAATATCCTTGATACGCGACAGTAGTTCTTCACCACTTAATCCGGGGAGCATCAAATCAAGCAATACAAGATCAGGCTTGCTCTGTGATAAAATCATTATCGCTTCTGTTCCCGAATAGGCTTTTGAAACGGTATATCCCTCATTCATAAGTGCTTCGGAGAGCATTTCACTGATACTCACATCATCGTCTATGATCAAAATGTTAGACACGATCGTTCCTCCTTTATCGGCGATAGCCAACACTTTACAACTGTGCGAATTTGCTTGTAAATTATATCCAATCCACCGTACACCTACAGACAGGAAAAATCCATAAATGCATCAATCTTCTTCAACAGCTCCTCATCCCGCTGATATCCAAAATCAGTTGCCTCAATTACAATCACCTTTCCAATCACGACTTCATTTCTGATATACCTGGCAATACGGAGAAAATCTTCCCTGATATGCAGTGTTGTACTCAGATGCACCGGATGCCGTTGTTCCTCATTCATTCTATGGAGATACCTCTGGTACAAGACCTCCTCATCTCCACGCAATACAAGTGTCAAAACCTCATATTGATTTTCGCGAGCAATCTCATGAAGTTTTTGTTGCTCGACTTCATGAAAATTTGCCTCCAAAATAACTGAATTCCCTGTTTTTGCTATTTGGGAGAATGTATGACACATGATCGCTATTGTAGCATCCGAAAGTTTCTTGTTTTCCTCACGATTGTGAAATCCAATGTGATCACCTAATATTTCTTTTACGGTGTCTTTCTGAAATACCGCCACATGATATCGCTCGGATAATATCCGGGAAAAGGTTGTCTTCCCTGCAGCTATGTCACCCATTATCAGTAATAATTTCTGCATATTTAATTCATTCCTTTCCGACTTCTCCTCTGCCAAACCAAAGCTATAAGATTCCTGCTCAAAATCTCAGCATTAATAATGTGAAAGCGTTTCAGGCACCACATTCTGATGCCTAAAACGCCGTTTATTACACTCTTTCTATCACACAGCTATACTTCTTGGTCTTTTCATCATAGTTGATTCCGGCAAGTACGATCTCCCCGCCGAAATCCTGCAACACCGCAGGGTAATTCTTCTCTTTGATTTGTGCGATTGCACCCTCTGAAGATTTATTCCATTTCAATTCCACAACCATTGCCGGAAATCTAGACATCCGCTTCGGCAAATACACCACATCCGCTATTCCTCGCCCTGACGGCAGTTCTTCGACCTTCAAATACTGCTCCACCGCTGCGATGTAGGCAAACTTAATCACATATCGAAGCGCCTGTTCATCGTTATAAAAGGTCGGCGCATACTGGGTATCGCGTATGGTTTCAATGGCTTTCACCACCTCAGCGGAATTTCCCGCAATCGTATCCTCCAAAAGCTTTTGAGAACGGCTGAGCAGTTCTATCCACTTATGATTGCCATTTCCATTTTTCAATATCTTACGGAACTCAGCCCGCACTTCCTCATTCGGAATTCTGGCAGTTTTTTCTTCCTCGTTATAAGTAAGATATCCCAAATGAATCAACAGCGTCAACACATCATCTTTTCCCTTAAAAGTCTCAAAGTCATTTTCAAAGCTATCTGTATCAACCTCAATTTTCTCCCCTGAAATCAATCGGGAAATAAGCTCCTGCATTCCTTCAAAATCCATATTGATATAAGTCATCAACGATTCCGCTGCGGAAGTTTTCTGCCAGTAGGAGCGAATTTTACCTTTTCTCATCGCCGAAATGACGGAATAAGGATTGTAAATTGCATTAGCTTCAGGAAAATCGTATCCATCATACCAATTTTTCACTTCTTCAAAATTCATCTTGTGCTTTTCACAGAGTTTCTTTACCTCTCCCTCTGTGAAACCGGTAAATTGGGCAAATTCTCCCGGATCAAGAATCGGATATTCTATAAAATCTGAAATCGCCGACTGTGAACCATCTTTCTTGATCGGCAAGATTCCCGTCATATATGCGGCCGCCACAACCTGCGGCGTAAAATTATTATTCTTAAACCACTCCCGCAAAAGATTCAGATAAGCCGTCTGCGCACCTGCATCCTCCTTCGCCTCACGAATCGGTGCATCCCACTCATCAATAATAAAGATAAACTTTCTTCCCGTTTTCTCAACACACCGGATCAGACAGGATGTGAGATTTTTTTCATTTACAAGCTCCGGATAAAAGGAAACCATTTCCTCCTGTATGCTGCTCTCAATCATCTCCGGTACATTTTCAATTGATTTCTGCTGCTTTTTCATTGCGGAAATAAAATTTGTAATATCTATACTGATAACATGATATTTGTTCAAATGTAGTAGATAATTTTCCGTTTGCGCAATCTCTTTATCATCAAAAAGTGAATGAGAATCACAGGAACCATCATAATATGCGCACAGCATTTTTGCAGCAAAAGATTTACCAAACCGCCTCGGTCTGCTGATGCAGGTCAACTTCTCCATTGTTCCCACAGTCTTATTAACCAAGGCAATCAAGCCGGTCTTATCTACATATTCTGACTTAAGGACTTCCTCAAAGCCACTACTCCCAGGGTTCAAGTAGGTTCCCATTCAAATCACCCTTTCCAAACGCGCCATATCTCACATCTATAATGTTTGACATCGTCTCAATTCTTCTCCTTACAATCAAGGATTATGTGAGAAAATTCTTGCCTGCTATCAGTCAGCATCAACACTTTTACTATACAATATTGAACGATGTTTTTCAACCAAAGAATCTCTCCGTCCTCTGACCTCTGTAATACATTTTATGAGAAACTGCTACCGCATCCTCAATCGCTTATTGGAAGCTGTCCTTGTTTCCGATAATACGCAAACATATACTGCTGATACACCCCGTTATACGGGCTATACCGCTCAAAAGGATACCCCTGCGGATACTCATTCTCCAAAATTCTGCGCACCCACACATCAATTGGAAACGCATCCAAATGGTGCAAACCATATAACAGCACACATGTCGCCACCTTCTCGCCCACTCCGTACAGCGTCATCAGCCTGGCAAGACTCACCACACTGTCGAGCGCCATCAGCTCCGCCGTCTGAAACTGTCCTACAGAAACCGCCTCCGCAGCCGCCAGTACATACTTGCTGCGATACCCTAATTTGCATTCGGAAAGTCCGGTCTCACCAATCTCCAAAATAGCCTCCGGCGAAGGAAAGCTGTAGTAACTGTTTCCCGCAAAATCCGTTCTCCGCTCTCCCGCCATAGCTGCCATCAGCTCAATGGACTTCTTGATTGCAGGAATGTTACGGTTCTGCGATATAATAAAGCTCACCAACGCCTCCCACGGCTGCTGCCGCAGGATTCGGATTCCTTTCTCATGCTCCGCAGCCGTCCACAGAAACGGATCCCTTTCAGCATCAATCCGCGCTCGAATATTCCTGTAGTCCTCGTCCATATCAAAGTAGTCTTTCCAAATGCGGTCATACTCTTCCTGTGAGCAGTCCAGACAGTATTCTTCTTCGCTGATCTTTTCAATGGTCAGACTCGTATCTCCGTGTGGTATCCAATATTTGTTCTCGTCCCGTTTCTGCCAGCGGAAACACTGCCCGCTCTCTGCAATTTTTTCTAAGTCAAAATCGTCCTGTATATTAATGATCATTTGTATCCTGCCCTGTTTAATTTTATAAAATGAAACACTTATCTATTTCTTCTGCCCCACGATCAGCACATGATTGCTCATATCTAAAATAGATTTTTCGCCGCAGACAGACAGATGATATTGAAACCAAGTTTCAAACTGTTCATCATTCCATTCATCTACCTTTTGGTGAAAAAGTGGTGCCAATCCATCCTGTGCAAAATGTTTCACAATATTTAGATCATATTTCGAATATAACTCCTGCATTTCATCACTGGAGGAGTAATAATTCTTCTCAATCCCAAAAATCATCTGAATATTCAGATTTTATTTGACTTATATCAATATCAGTTTCTATCTCTGGCATTTTTTCAATACTAAGAATAAATTTTTCTATACTTGTGTTTGCTAGAAACAATCCCTCTTGTTCCATATGTTCGTGCAACCAAATATATATTTCTTCATTTTTCGATATGCAAATATAATTTCCTCCATCCATTTCTGCTATAGGATAAATATTATCTGGTAATTGTTCTTTTAACATTTCATATGTCCTTATTAAATCATATCTTGTATTTAATCCTATAAACTCTATAAATGTTTCATATCCGTCTGTACCAGAAAATGGTGAACACTGCTGAGCCACAAAACCATACCCATCATTTATCATAACATCTTCATAATTTTCCAAAATATAAAGGTGTTCTGGACTGACCTTTATACCAGTTAAATTCTCATATTCTTGCAATTTCACCTTGTTAATCTTTTGAGTATTTTTATTCTCAAATATTTCTTCACATTTTTTACAAAAATCCTTATTCATCAATTTCCTCCTCTCATATCTGAAACTGAGACTATATGTGGAATATTACCATAAAAATTTCCGTTTCTCTTTTTCATGCTTTTACAATTTTTATATCATACCCCATTGCACTTACCATACTGTAAAATAACTTCAAAGAAGGACTATGTTCCTTTTTTTCAATCCGTGATATAACCTGCTGTTTATTTCCCGTGAGTCTTGCTAACTCGGTCTGTGAAATATTTAATTGCTTTCTGATATTGACAAGTTCATCTATTAATTCTTTTTCTTTCTCTATCGCTGTATAGGTCAATGCAGGCATATCTGCTTTTTCTGTCAGAGGAACCTCACCTTTTTCAATCGCAACTGCCTCTAACAACCCCTGCATTGTCTCGTCAAAAAATTTGCTCATCCTTAGCCCCTTCAAAATTTTATTTGCCCAGCCGCTCTATGCAACTATATCCCCTGCTGCAAATCTGCAACATCAATTGTTTTTATTCTATATTCTTTCAAGAGCGCCGCAAAAACTCCCTGCCCCGGTATCAACCGCTTTGAAAAGGTTCCGTCATAAACATGATCAACACCACAGGAAGGACTTCTTGACTGTAAGATAACCAGCTCAACTTCATTTGCAAGCACAATCTCGAGAGCCCGCCTCGCGCCGTTTCTAAACTCCTGATCCACCGACGAACCGTCTTTATGTCTCACCACCCCATCTACGATTTCTGCAGGTTCCCTCGGAATTGGTAAACCACCGAGAACTTCCGGACACACGCTGATCACCTCATGCCCGCTTACATATTCCTTTACCTTCTCGCTGAAGTTGTTGACGCCGTTATATTTACAATTCTCTCCCAATAAACATGCACTCACAGCTATTCTCATATCAGCCTCACCGCTACAATCTTATATATGCAAAAAGCCCAAGCTGTTAAGCTCAGGCTCACTTTGCAAAAGTCCTAAAACTTCCCGCTATTATTAATTTAACACGGGAACAATCTCGATATCAACACTATTTTCTGAAATTTAAACCTACAAATACCATTTACATGGTTTCCGAAATATCTCCGTCCCCTTTTCATACACCGCCACACATTCATACCGTTTGGTGTTGTCAAACACCTCCACCCTGTCGCAAAGAGGGATGATCCGCGGCAGTGTGCGAAGCGACACCTCATAACGTCTGTGGATGTCAGCCTCGGGTACGCCGTGACCGCCCTTTCGAACCCTGTCCGCCACCCGTTGTACCGCCAAATCTGCGCTATCCAAACCGATATAAATCATTCTGACCGTATATCCACGCTCTTTCGCCTGCATGATCGTGTTGATGATTCCGCCTCCGGCAAGTGTAGTCTCCTGCTGAAAAGAAACCCTGTTTTCCAAATACCACTTAATCCGCTGCACTGCCTCCCGCATAGCATATGCATAATCCAACGATTCTCGCCAGTCTCCGCCGCTCGCCTGCAAAATCTCATCTGCATTCACCCGATTCTCAGGAAACCCGTCAAAGGTATGGTAATAGGTTGTCTTACCTGCGCCGTTTACGCCGGCAAAGATCACATATTCCTGTTCTTTTTCATCCATCCTCATATACCTCTTGCCAATTCCTGCTTGTATGCCGTTTGTCCTGCCAATTCACTTACCTTATGCGCATCACATCCTACAATCGTGGGAACCCGTTCCGGTACCATCGCCCAGAACTCTTCCCAATAATGATGCGGGTTACGCATGGAACTTAGATTGTGTTCCAAGACCACATGATTTGCCTCTGCCGCATGGATCAATTCTCTGGAAAGTGCCTCCAAATCCGATGTCCACTCCTTCTTGCGCCGAAAAGACCTATCCGGGTGTGCACATACCTGAAAATATCCCGTATTCATTCCCTGCACCAAAGCTTTTACCAGATATTCCGCTTCCTTTGCATCCAACTCCTCTTTCGACAGACTGAAAGAATACTGATTCGTCGCCACCGACGCCATATGCTGCCCTAACAATAAAAGCTCTATCGCGGGATTTTCGTGCAATTCACGATAATAATCCGCAAACTGCTCAAAATACTCTATCTCCAATCCGATATGGACTCTGATCTGCCCCGCATATTTTTCCCGCAACGCCGTAAGTGTGTCCAAATATTCCGGCAACTCCTCATATGCCATCCGAAGTCCGAAAGGATTCCCCGGAAACGGCGCATGATCCGTAAACCAAATATCCCCTGCATGCATCTCCAACGCCCGTTTCACATACGCCTCATCAGGCACATTCTCAGCGTGCTTGCAGCGGAAAGTGTGCACATGAAACACGGTTTCATGAAACAAGGTCTCTTGGAACATATTTTGGGGAAAACCCATTTTCCGCTCACTCACTCCCATATCGCGCCTCCATCTCCTCCGCCGATGGATGTCTGGCATCCCTCACCAGTTCTCCCATCTTGAAATCAAAGTGCGTGACTGCGCCTATCTCCTGCGCATTCATGTCAACAATATTTTTCTTCACCCACGGATTTTCCATCAACTTAGCCGCCACCGCCATAACCTCACTGAACTTCCTGACATTGCCCGCAAAATTGACAAACATTCCGTTTCCATTGTCCTGAAATCCTTCCGCCTCCAGCACATCGACTATATGCTCCTGCCAAAGAGCTGCCAGCTTTGGCTTCCTCTCTAAATACTCACCAAGCGGATAACAAATCCTTTTTGTCCCCTTTAATACCAATGTAATCTGCCAGAACTGATCACCCTGCAATACTACTTCTTCCATGATATCTCTCCCTTTTTAACACCGACAACAGCCCTTTTCTCATCAAGCATAACAAGCCACACACCATACCTCAATCTCTTTACCTCTTTGGCGCAACACACCCTGTCCGCCGCACTCCTCACAAGTAGTCCTTGACTTCACACGATATTGTTCAATCAATGCATCTATCCTTTCCCGTACTGCCTGAGTTGCCTCCAATACCATCTTTTCCTTCATGGCATCTGCGCCGCTATCCTTTACATCACTCATATGGTACCGGAATATAAGCTCATGATATTTCACATTCTCTGCTGTCAACTCCACTACATGCTGCGCATCAACAGCAGACGATACACCGATTTCATCTACCACCAAATCAGAAGTTATGCCCGCCTCCTTATATGCCGCCCAAATCTCCGCACACAATTCATCCAAGATCTGATACCACCCGTCTTTTATCATACACCCAAAGTTCCCATATGCACTATAGGGATTTTGACGCTTACTGCTTTCCCTGCGCATAAACGAATACTTTTCCGCTAATTTGTTTTCTAATGTAATATCCATCCCACACCTCCAACGATAAACCAATTATAATATTTCTTCTCTGTCTCTCGATCTAAAAAATTTTATGAATGTGTTCGCCTTGGGGAAATCTACCCCTATGGAAAGAAACATTTCATTAGTTTTTATTTTCCCTTGCTGTCCTTGTGTGTCAAGCTTAATTGAAATAATAACATTATTTTAGATTGCATACAACCACTAAAGATTCTATATCAAAAAAGCATTCCTTTCCAAAATAAAAAATGTATCTGCAAAACCACTTCTCATGTATGCTTGTAACCATTCATATGCATCGCCAAAATCCACCCATCCCCATGCTTGAAATATCATATTTAATGTCAATTCCCCTATATAAATATCACTCATAGGTTGATGGTTAATCCATTCTATAAGATTAGGTTCCAATGCATCTATATAATTATCTATTATTTGTTCTGCCAAAATTTTAACATTGGCATTTGGTCTATCTTCCTTTATTCTCTCTTCTATTAACTTTCTATCTACCATAATAGTCCTCACAGCTATACTTTAATCTCAAAAAGTCTTAACAAATCTTGTGGTTCATCCTCATCTTCAAACCATTGCCATTTTGACACGTAGGTTATCCACGCTTGATGTGCTATCCATCCCGCAAAAGCCATAAATGACATCGTGTTTTCATACTTGTTTCCATTATCCATATAGATGCCATCCCCACATATTTTTAAATTTTCATTTCTTGCAAATTCATTTAAGTGTTTATATATTTCACTTAATTTATACCTGCTTTCTACTTTTTCATTATCAACCTCAATTATCATTTTGTACAAAGTAATAACCTCCATAACACTACTGCCGAATTTTAAATGTATCTAACAGATTCTCTGCCTCATCACTCCCCTCATACCATAACCATTCTTTGGCAAATATAATCCAATCTCTGTCCGCAAGGATAGAGGCAACTATCATAAATGAGAAAATATCCTCCTCATCTTCACCCTTATTGATATAAATTCCCTTTTTATCTACAAATAGGTTTTCGTCAAGAACTACTTCTTCTATAAAATCATAGATTTCTTCTATGTCAACATCATATTCTTTTTTTATGCGTTCTTCGTCAAAATTGATGAGCATCTTTAACATAATGTACTACACCTTCTTCATTGCATATCTTGGGTATATCTTTTTTGCCTATAATGCATACCTAAATCAGCTTTTTCATCATCTTTATAGAATATCCAAGTTTCTACATATTGTAAAAATTTTTCTTGATCTTCTAAACGATCTATGATTTTTAAAAATCGTGCAAAATCCTGTTCGTCATTATTTCCAATAAACAGACCTTGTTCATTTTTTTCAGTAATACCGTTTTCTTTCAGTATTTCGTTAATTCTATATTCCATTTGCTTAAAATCCATTGTATTTTCACTGTATATTTTATCTTTGTCCAATGTAATTTCCATTGCCATCATCTTTATCGTCCTCCCTCGATTTTTCATAGTAAGCAATTATATATCATCCCGATCCGTCTGATTGATCACTTTATATTCGTGTAATTTCATCCGTGATATTCTCCTACAATAAGTTCATCTGCTGCCTGTTTCTTTACAATATCAGATAATTGCTTGTCAGTGTATTTTGGTAATTCACCTAATACTTTGTCTTTGCCAAATTCAATGATTAAATAGCTTTCGCAAAAGGTATCATTCAAATCACCTAGATTTTTTTCTAGTAAAGCAAAAAACTTATCATCTATTGTAATCGTTCTTCCAAATGCAGTATATGTTCTTGCCATGATTTCTAACCTCCTCATCCTTGACCCTCCTAAGTCTTAACGCTTGGTGACACTGATAACTCCCATTCCAAATCTCTCCAGCATTTCATTGAGCAGATCCATATCATATTTTTCATGCGTAATAAACCATTTTATTCACGGTCCCATAAACGAAATCAGTTCATACTCCGGTGCATATTCCATCATTGCCCGTATCCGTCTCACAAAGCGCCTGTAAAAATCTACAATCTCCTCTGCTGTATGACCATCCTGCCCAAACCGTTCCTTCACCTTGACCAGCTCCTCTGCGTCATAATTCTGCTCCAACAGATTTGTGCAAGATTCAATCTCCGTAAGCATCAGGCGCATAGTATCGTAAGTGTAAATATTATACTCCAGATTCCATTCAAATCCTTTCCCACAGAATTCATCATCCCTAATGCCGTCATATGGATAATCGCTGTCAAAATATTTTTCCAGAAAATAATACAGGAATTGACTCACATCATCTTCTTCAATCGAAATTTCCTCCTCCAGATATTCCTCTATGGGGTCGTCATCTTCCGCCATTTTCTCCACTCGTTTTACAGGCATGATCCAGAAATAGCTGCTGCAATCATGTCCCTCGACAATCGGAATCTGACAAACCGGTTGCGCCGCCTCCTGTATTTTAGCATATGTAGTATGCGCGCATCCCCGCTCATCCTTTGCACATAAGCCAAAATCGAACCAACTCTCATAAGACTGCTGCATATAAAAGCTGTCTTTCTCAAGCCCGAAATCTTTTTCTGCCATAAACATGTAGGTAACATCACTGCTAACGTCTTCAGAAGGCCAGTTAACATACCCATACCTTTTGACCTCTCTGCGCAGTATTTTTTCCACACGTTTTATGCTTTTTCCGATCAACTGCCCAAACAGTACCATTGCATCAAAATTGGAATGATTTGTGCCCTCCGTAATATCCGCTCCAATCTGGTTTACAGACAATTTCAATCCTTCCCACCGTACAGGCATAACCTCAAAGGTAGAACCGTCCGTAAACACAAATACTACTGGCTCGCATATTCTCACCTTGCAGGGCATATGCGTCATGTCTATATAAGCACATTGACCATTGTTGATATCCTCGGCAGGAATTCCTGCCTGCATCAGGACAGTACGCATAGTGTGCTCATATCTCCATTTCTCCATATTTTGTGCCATGCCGATCACATGAACTGCTTTAATCTTTTTTTTGCCTATTTGATGTGCCCTAAAGAAGTCATCCAACTCCTCCTGAGTGGCGCAGACCTCTGCTTTCCATAAATGTCTGTCAAAATTCTTTTTTATCACTTGTTTCCGGCCTCCTCCCATAAATTCTATAACAAATCCCTGTGAAGATGTCTTTCCATTCTATCTTCCTTTATTCTCTCTTCTATTAACTTTCTATCTACCATAATTATCCCCCCAATTTTCTCACCGTGAGTTAATTAAGTTTCATTCTGATCCTTCCGTTTGATCACTTTATGTTCGTATAATTTCAACCGTGATATTCTCCTACTATCTGTTCATCCGCTGCTTGCCTTTTTACGATGTCTGATAATTGCTCATCTGTATATTGAGAGATTGCCCTTAAAACATTATCTTTGCCAAACTCAACAATAAGATAATGCTCGCAAAAACAATCGTTCAATTCACCCAAATTCTTTTCTAAAAGAGTTGAAAAAATTATTATCAATAGTAATAGTTCTTCCAAAAGCCGTATATGTTCTTGCCATGATTTCTACTTGTCCTTCCTGTTGTTTGACTATATATTATCTCAAAAACAATGTTACCATTCACGGGTTAACCTTTAGGCTCTAAAGGTGCTCTCTTAATCGGGAGCACTTTTCTTTGCCCTTAATAATCCATCCCACATCTTTTTATTTCTTCTTCATCAAATGAAAGCCGAACCTTTAGTTTTCCGCTTTCAGGTCTGCTTTTCTTCTTCCGTCTTTTGTCATTTATTATTTCACCCGCAAGTCTCCTCTTTAACTTAGGCAATTGTACATAAATATCTTCACTTTTTCCATTTTCAATAAATTCACATCTTGAAACAGTTTCCGTAAACCGATCACATTCAATAAGTGATACAAGAATAGCCCATATCTTGCCGTAATTATCTTTTGTGCTATCATCTTCAAATGCCAGAATGTCGCTACTGGAAACACAGTGAAGGCCTATATTCAAATAATTCTTTGTAATAGTATAATATATATCCTCTTTTTTAAGCCCCCTAGTCTTTATCTTATTTTTGTCAAATGAAAACACCACCCGCATTCGATTCATAAATCCTTTTTCCTTCCTGACTTCGCAAACTTCTATCATTCTAAAGTGAGGAATCACGTATCCCCGCATTTAATCCATATTACGAATGATGATCTTTGGGCATACCTCCGCGATACTTTATGTACAGAAAAGCCACTATTATTCCTACCCCAAGCAAGATGAATACAATAATTATTGTCCTGTGGACTTCTGTAGACTTTTCAGATCCACTCTCTTTTTCCTGTTCCGCCATAGCCTCTTTTATTTCCTGCAAGTCCTCTCCCTCAAATAACTCTGCCCTTGCAGCCTCTATTTCTCTCTTTTCTTCCTCTGAAAGTCCTGTGTTGGTGGATGATGATTGATTAAAATGTACGTTTTCTTCTCCCTCTTCTGCAAAGAAATTATAAATGGTGCCGGTATGTTCAAAGTATTTCCATTGCCAGCGGATTACCTTTTCCATGGCGTCTGCAAACACATCTTCGTTTTGATTCCTATAACTTTCTATTATTCCAGCCGCTTTAACAAATTCATCTTCATTTGAATAATTATTATTCATTAGTCTCTCATACGGCATCAGATATGTATGCAAATATATAAATACATCATATCCGCTCATACTATTCCATTTTTCTTCTGTAATATTATCCCCCTCAAACTCCAAGAAGATTTTTTTATAATTTTCATTCTCTTGTAATAATCGGTATCTATTATATATGCTGTTTTATCTAAAAACTCTTGAATTATTTCTTTCCCGCTTTCCAACCCATTTACATCCGATCCCACTGTCTGATCCGCGGCTTGATCTAATATTGCCTGTGCTTCACTCTCTGTCACTTCCTCCAGCACCGGCAAAACAGTAAATCTGAATTCCATTTTTTGTCCCTGCACCTCACAGCTTTCCGGTATCTCGCAGCAAAAATCCGTAGAGTTCTTACGCCATGCCGAAGTCGCATAAGTTCCTTCTATGATCCATTGCACATCCGTGTAATTATGCGCCGCCTGTAACAGAATAATTATTGTTTCCTCTTCCGATTGAAACCTCACAACAACATCTTTATCGTATCCCTCCGGAACATCCGCAATGATCGTTACTTCTGTAAATAACTTTATATCCTGATTTTGCGAAACAGCCATTGTTTTTGTAGCTGTCCCACGGAATAGCCCGGACATAATAATCAAAGCCATAAATATCTGTGCCACCAATTTCTTCCCACGAATTTTCATACTTTATTCTCCTCGTGTAGTTTCTCTCAGCCTGTCCTATTCCATTGCATTCTTATAATAATTTCATGTAGCGCCGTATTTCTCTTTCAGTCGTTGCAAAATCTCATCCGTCGTCATTTCGCCGCGTTTCTCCTTTTCAATCATTTCCAGCATTTCTTCAGACGGAGTAAGTCCGTCCACCTTTAATATGCCCACGGCATAATTCCATGCGGTTTCTTTGCTGACCATCATATTTCTTCCTCCCACATTTTCCTTTTCTCCATAACGGCAATCATTAACAATGTCCCATTTTTATAATTTCCTTCACATAGCTATCCGCGAATAGCTCTCCTCTGCCAATCTTATAAAGCACATCTATCTCTTCGTCCGTCAATATCATACCTGAACAGGCAAAATTGCCTACAACATTGTTTACCATAAATTCAATTTCCTGCTGTGTAAATTTTGTCATGTCCATTCTCCCCCCCAATCTTAATTTGCCGCTAATTCGCATACTCTTTTCTCCCCAGTTTTTTCTCTGTCTACCCTATTCATTTTTTCTCATAATTTCCTGTAGTTTCGGTAACTGAGATAGCACGTCTTCAGGCTCACCATCTTCTATAAACACACAAGAAGTAGCCGTTTCTATAAATCAATCACATATACATATAAACATTGTATCATAATTCCAGTGCACGCTCTTTGCGCATCTGAAATTGCGAAGCAATTTTAAATGAAATCGTTTACGGTTTCATTTTATCATACACTTTTGCAGAAAAGGTCACCCGCCGGATGACTTTTTGTCTTTCACAGATATTATAAAAAAGCTGCATACCCGTTTTGTATACAGCCTTTCATAATGAGTTATTAGCCTTTCCTTATTCCCGCACAATAGAAATCATTTCCAGTCCATAATCATCCAGCGTATGATTCAACTCATATATGTCATATCGCCCATGCTCGATAAACCATCTCACCACCACATCAGAACGGTCACAGTCAGAAAGCACATAACCCGCTTTCGCAAGAAAAATTTCCGCCTCTTTCTGTTTCATTTGCAGAGCCAAGATAAATGCGATCACCGTATTTTTCTCCGGGTGATAATAGGTATCCTTACGAATTTTTGAAAAGGTCTGTTTGCTCACGCCCGCCCGTTTATAAATCTCCGGATCTTTGTATCCGTTTGCATCAATATACCACAGAAGATACTGCTGCCAGGTCTGCCCCACGCTCATATCAATGTCAATCAACATCTCATCCGAAACAGCATCCCAGTCCCATTCCGGCTCTTTATAGTCGGGATCTGTCAACCTTTCCAAATATTCCTCTGCACTCTTGGACTCAGATCCATAAGTCAGGTCATGCCACATCTCACCGGCCGCCCCTTGTGCCATCCAATAGATACTCTCGTTCTCCAACACCAAATAAACTTCCATATCCTGCTCTGCAAATTCCTCATATGCATAAACGGCCTCCAGAAACACGTTGACGAAACAATCTCCCGTCCTTCCAAACCATTCTTCCCTGTCAGCTCCCGTTTTTATTTCTTCTACTATTTTTACGGGCAAAAGCAACGGAAACGCAATGCTCCCGCAGCCAAGCTCTGCCGCCCGTTTCATACACTGCACATAACAGGTTTTCGCCTTACGCTCAAAGATATTTTGCGCTTTGTCTGCAAGCTCCGCCATATAGAAAACATACATCGAACGGGATGCAATGGCAGGCGCAGCCGCAAACTCCCCCGGTGCCAAATTCTCAAGTTTATCCTGCTCACTGCTATCCAGTCCCGCAAACCGATATAATTCTTTCCCGCATTCTCCCAGATAAATCTCTGCCGGTGGTGCCAGGCTCACAACCACATCTGCCTTTACGTTTGCAATCTCACCTTTTACCAATTGATATGCCATACTATAATGCTCCTTCACCCTTGAATCGCTTGTCTTACAATTGCCGCTGCATTTATAGTGCTTCATGCGTCTTGTCAGGTAAGTCCTCATTTCTTAAAGTATAACATATTTTGTATCTGATAAGGTCAACTGCACGTTGACTTTTGTAATTCTTTTATTTCTACATGAAAATCTATGTCATAATGAAAATCCGTGACACATCTCACTTCAGCGCCGGTATCCAAATCTCCCCATCCTCCCCGTTGACCGCACAGGTAAAACAATAGTTCGGCTGGTAAAATCCTTTTGAGTCTATGCTATACTTTATTTCACATGACTCTACTGAAACAGCAATGGCGCTCCCCGGCAGATAAGAAAATTCTCCATCGGCAATTTTTTCATAAGCCTCCTGTTCACTGATTGCGGGAAAATCTTTATAGGGCACACAGGAAACCATACCGTTCCTCACGCTTCCAAGACCGAATTCGCCATAGTAATCACAGGTAAGGGTACCATTGATCTTTATCCCCTGCTCTTCCATCATGTCTGCAGTAAATCGGTATTTCCCGGGCTGCACTTCCGCAAATTCCGCTGTTTCCGGCACGCTCGCTCCCATTTTAAACAATGCATTCCGTATGGTTTCTTTCTCCGTCCCGGTCACCGTCTCACCGACTTCTCCTGCCGCCGGATACAAAACCTGAAAATCCGTCAATTCATACCCTCCGCCCTGATAGGAAATCCATAAACTGTACCGTGACGGATCAGAATACAGAACCAATGTATTGTCATAGACAATCGTCCTGCTCTCATCAATCCTCGTATCCAGATTTTCGAAAATCTCCTCCCCCTTCTCTTTCGCCTCCTGCACAGAAAGGGTCGGCACCTGGTAAACGGGAAGGGACGGTTCCGTCCGGTCAAAATCATTTCTGCCACTCATTGTGATAAGATTTTTGTCCAACACCTCCACATATCCGTTTGGATTGTTTCCCAGCGCCTGCCTTTCGTATGTTCCAAAAATCACAGCAAAACCAAGGACCGTCAAAGCCAAAGGAATCTGCGCGGTCAGAACATCTCTTACCGGAACGTGACCGCCTTGTACTTTTCTCTGACTGACCGCCAGCCACAGAAACTCTCCCAGCACAAATATTCCATACCCGATCATGGTTCCAACCGTATTTCCAAGCACATCATCCAGCTCGAAAATCCCTCTTCGTGTCACCAATTGCAAGATCTCAATCAATAGTGTAAATCCAAATCCTGCCAGATACGTCTTCCAAAATCTGCGAAAAGATTTTAACCCGATTGGCAGCCAGAATCCCAGCGGCACGAACATACAAAAGTTAAAAATAATATTCCTCCACGCTGCCGCGGACCAGTGAACCCATGCATCACGATAGGAATAAAACAGAGGTTGAATCACAGCATTCTCATACCCATAGTATCCGCCGCGCAACAACAGCGTGACGCCGATCACAACAACCAAATATGCAATCAATACTCCCCACCACAATAGTTTCATGAAGGGCAGTTTCTTCTCCCCCTTGCACAATTTTCTATACACCACATAATACCCTGCAAAGAACAGCAAGATAAATAGCACTCCTATGATCAATCCGCCCTTTAGATATGCCATACCAATGTGAAATAATTCTGAAATGCTCAATTGAAATCCCCCTGTCCCTAATAGTCATCCCCAAGTGCTTCCACCAATGCTTCCGGATTCACAATCGTTCCCAATGTATACTCTCTTCCATCCTGCACAATGGTTTGCCGCATCCCTGTCTCAAAAGCCTTTTGTATGAATATATCCGGTGTGATATCCGGATATTTCTGGGCACACAGCGCATACAGCCCCGCCATCCAAGGAACCGCCCAACTCAATCCGCCCTCTGCGCAAAATTCGTATCCGTCTACACCGTCCCAGCTCGCATATGTTCTTGCGTCCATGGGAACCAGAAGTGTTTTTTCCGGATCAGGCCAGGAGCCATCCCTGTAAAAATCATCCTCCCAAAACATTCCCGGCTTATAAGATTCCACTGCATCCGGATCATCTTGAAAATTCCTCCCAAGCCCCATAATAGAAAAATCATAATTCATATACGGAGAAGTTGTTAATACAAAGATTCCTGCTTCCTTTGCCCTCTCTATCGCCCTCTGCACCTTTCTCCCATCCGCAGTATTTCCGAACCCCTTAGAGACAGATATGACGCGGATTTTTTTCTCCTCCGGCAGCAATTCATTGATTTCTATCACCCGGTCGATGCCATCAGCCATCGAACTCACATCACTGCGGAAACCAACCGGCGTGATCCGCCCAAATGTCGATGCGATATAGTAGACATCTGCATCCGGTGCCACGCCACAGGTATTGCCGACTGCTATGCTAGTGACTGCCGATCCGTGCATGGCAGCCCCGGTTCCAAAGCAATGTACAAGCTCATATCCCATCAGCTTGTCCTTATACTCAATGTGATCCGGGTTCAGCCCTTGGTCAATGATAGCGATACTGACTCCCTTTCCGGTAATCCCCCTCTCATGCAGGTTGCGAATCCCCAGTCCTGGATTTTTGCCAATTTCCAATATGTCTTCTGGCTCAAATCCTTCCGGCAGCTCTTTGGACCAGACTGTATTCGTATTATAAGTTACTTTCTCTAATGCATCCTCATAACCGGTCAGAGATAAAGAGGAGATATCGCAGCCTCGAAGATCAAATCCCATGGCTCCGTTTGCGCTCGGAAGGGCTGATAATTTCCCCCTATCCCATTGTTCATAGCTCTCTTTCTTGGCAAAAGCAGGCACTCCTGCCCTGTAATCATCATCTGCCGCCTGCTTCGTCGTGAAACCGATCATTCCCCCTAATAGCCAAACAGCGCAGATTCCTATAATAACTATAATCACTGCAATCTTAAGTACTTTTCGAATGTGCTTCTTAAACTTTGACATCTGGTGTACTCCTCTGTTCGTCCGTTCCGATTACTATTCCCTTTCGAAACTACTCCCTTTCCATGTTGGCGCTATTTCCATCTTTGCACTCTCATCTGCTGTTTTTGCTGTGATAATTCCACTTTTTTCTATTATGGCTATTCTTGCGTTCTCTATCAACCTACAAACTGTAGAATCTATCATTCTCTTTCTGGTAGAGTATGATTTCTCGACTTAGCCTTTTCCGTAAGCGGTATATCCCGATACCGATACACGCTCAGCACAAGTCCCAGCAGAATATAACTCACCACGGCCCCACTTCCCCCATAGGATAACAGAGGCAGATATCCTGACATGTAGGGAATCCATCCCATATTGTTTAAAAGGTAAACCAATGTCTGGATTCCAAACACCATCCCTACACTGCATCCGACAATCGTTCCCAGTTCATTGGACTGCCGCAAAGCAATCTGAAATACTGCCACAATCAGAGCAGCCAAAAGCACCACCGCCGCCACAACAGCAACCTTTCCGCAGCGTGCCGACAACAATGAAATTGCAAAATCGCTGCGCATAGTCGCGACATCATAGTTGATCCCACCGCCAGACACATTCTCAAGGCTGCTCTCTCCAAACAGCCTGCTGTTTTTTAGCAACCGCATGGCCGTCAACTGCATGTAATTGAACTGCTCACCATCCAAATAGGCAGCAATTCTCGCCTTTTGGTAATCCATCAACAGAGTTTTTTCGGGTTGCAGAATCACCGCAAGCATTCCGGCAAGAGCTGCTGTCAAAACACCACAAAGGGCTGCCAGCACCCGTTTTCCCTTCACCTGAAACCACCCACGCCCGATTGCAACAGATAATACAACCATGCAGGAAAAGAATATCCATAACGCGTCCGAAGTATCCGGCAGCCGTAACAGCAGATACGGCATCGGCAATGCCCACAGAATACATTTCAGAACCCCTCCGCAGGATTCTCTGCGGTGGTCATACACGATGGCGCCATAGAATGGCAGGTAAAGATACGCTAATTGCTCCAGCGAAACATGCAGCCCACCCACACCGATCCAGAGCATTTTCCCCCTGATCGTAATCGGAAAATAAAACGCGCCCAAGACATATAGTGCTATGAATGCCGCCGCAAGCCATCTCCCCCTGCCTGCCAGGAAACTGTAATCCAGAAGATAAACAATCACCATAGCAACCAGTCCGATCACCGTCGGTATGAGATTTCTCATGCCCGCGATATTCCATAAAAGTGTACTAAACAAGCTAATCAGCAAAATCAATGTAAGCATCCCCCACGCCGGTCTGGGTCTGTGCACCTGATCCAATTGCGTTCCGACAACCACCGGATCTCCCATATCCTCTACCGCCTGCGCCGCCGCTTCTTCCTCATTCATTCCCTTTGCCATATATTCTGCTGTCTGACATCCAATATGATCCCTCAATTCTTCGGCAATCGCGGTCTGTGCGCGCTTACTCCGCATCTGCCCGGTTACCGTATGAATATACTGCTCCACACCTGCGTTTCTCTCCTTGCCGTAACCCATTTCCACATTTCTGTTTCTTTCCTCGCCATTATCCTTTTCTACATTATTGCCTTCCTGCACATACTGGTTCGACGTGAGCTTATCCAGCCTGTGAATTTTAATTCCGATCCTTCCGATTCGTATCATGCCAAACCTCCCATTGAAAGCACATTGAGCACTGCGTCTTTATACAATGTCCATTCCTCTGTTTTGCTCTGCAAATACTTCTTCCCGGATTTGGTGATGTGATAATATTTTCTCATTTTCCCAACTGCCTCTTCCTCGTAGGAAGTCACCAAGCCTTTCGATTCCAGCCCGTGTAACAAGGGATACAAGGTGCCCGCCTTTAACTCAAATACATTCTGGGAACGCTCCCGCAATGTTTCAATCATCTCGTAACCGTACATATCTTTTTCTGACAACAGTTTCAAAAGCATCATGCCTGTGCTCCCTGCTATCAACATTTTATCGATTGCCATATAATATCCCTCCGTTTCGTATTTTTTCGTTAAATTATCCTTTTTAATATATATCGGCTGTCTATATATTATATCGACTTTCGATATATGTCAAGACCACTATTTCATATTCTTCACAAATCTCCTTGAAATTTTTTGAAACCTTTCTTAATTTTTCTTCGAAACCTGCCTTTATAACTCTTGTTCATGCAAAATTCTGCCGATATAATCCTTGCAAGGATGCCACGCCAGACAAACGGATTTGCACACATTGGCAGGGGGGATTTATGAACATGAATCATTTCAATATTGCCGGAAAGGAAACCTCTTCTGTACAGTCAAACTCACTTGATGCAAAAACTAACCTTGCAAATCAGATTCTTGACCAGATAAATAGTGGAATGGAGGAGCTTTCAGAGGAAAAACGGCAGAAAATGGATGCCAAAATACTCGCCAAACTGGAATCCGGCAAGAAACTGAGCGAAAAAGAGATGCAATATTTAAGGAAATACAATCCTGCACTATATGCAAAAGCACTGCGCATCCAGCTCAAGATCAAGCATCTCGAAGAACAGTTAAAGCATGCGAAATCCAAGGAAGAAGTCACAACCATAGAGACTTTCGCCATAGGCAGTATTTCCAAAAATGATCCCGATAGGAAAGCTCTCATTGCCGCAATCAACAATGTGATGCAGGATTTCAAATCGTCAAAGGCTTATCAGAATCTGCCCGTCAGAGAAGAAGACGGCAGAAACATACAAAACGGCTGGAAACCCGAGGCGGCTGAAGATGAAGACGCGGATAAAGAACAGGAATTCGGAACGAACATCTGCTATTCCGCCGAACATGGAGGCTATCAGATTCTTTTTGCAAATACCAACTCTGCCGCTGTATGGAACACAACAACATAGACAAACGCCTGTAAGGATCTTTCCGATTCCCTACAGGCGTTTTTTCCACCTCGATTTATTATATCTATAATGATATCTATATGCTTGCATAACCCGACAGCGCACTCCATAGCTTTCTGCCCTGTTCAATCTCGCTCCATGTATGAGACAAGATTGATTCTGTAGAATCTCCGCAGATTGTATCCCCCAATATCTCTTTGAGATTTCCATTTTCCATCATATCATGTATCTCATTTTCAGCTGCCTGCGCAAACTGTGAATCCAGGAAACCACACGTTGCTGCACCGTTCCCAAATAACCCGCCAAAGTTTCCTCCTTCAAAGCCTCCGCCACCCAAAACTGAGGATAATCTACCAAAATCTGCCTGGCCCGTGAGCCAAAGCCGCATATACATGATGTGTCTTGCATGTCTCTCCGCCCACCAGTCATATTCCTCTTCCTGCCCATTCCCCTTCTTTCCGTTACTGCTCCTTCCAAAGGAATCACCTCCGCCGCAGGACAACACATTCGTAATCTCACCGTCTTCACCGATTGCAATTGCCTGCGACATTCCGGCAGTGTATCCCGGAGCGATTGCCTCATTTCTCGCGATATCATAGTTCCACCAGGCCTCGATTCGCTCCATCACTTCTTTTGCAAACTCCGGATCATGTTCCAACCGTTCCTGTGCCTTGGGATGGATCATGACAGCCTTGCTCCCCGGCGCCGCCGCAATATAACGCTGATAGGTAGGATTTGCTCCGTTGGGTTTCCAGTTTTCCAGCATCTTGCCTGATTCCTCACTCTCCCTGAAAAGATACTCAAAGGGGAAGTCATTGCGTGTCCGCCAATAACTGTTGCTGCCGTCACCCACTTTATAGACGAGGTTCGGATACTTCTCTTTCAGCATATCTTTCAAAGAAACTGCCTTTATCTCCGAAACATCTCTTACATAGGAAACTTCCTCCGCCTCAAAAACCTCTTCTGCCGCTTCGTCCTCTTCTTCCTCAATCTCATACATCTTATGTGTCAGATGATTGTACTGGTGAATTGCCCTCATGACAGCGTTCAGATCCTCCGGGCTAAACATACCGGCAGCTTTTGATAGAGACCCAATATTATCCACATTTACTTTCAGGCTCCCACCGCTTGGCAGGCTGATATTCATCACTTTTTTCTTGTCCGACATGTCTCCCAGTGTGATGGCATTGTGTTTATAGTCGCAGTTAAAAATCACTCCGTTATATTCAATAATGCCATTGTTTAATAGTTTTTTCTTTGATTCCA
>JAFUZJ010000047.1 GCA_017476665.1 Lachnospiraceae bacterium
CCGCAAATTTAAATCCCGGAAGCAGACTCTGTTCTCCGCCCATTACAATAATGACTGCTCTGTCACTTCCCGTATCCGGCTCTGCCATATGACCGACAAAGCCATGCTCTTTCCTGTTGAAATCCGTGTGGATCATTTTTCGAATCTCTCTTTCCCATATTTGAATCCATCCGGTAGGAAAAGGCAGGCCAGAAAATACAGAAGCGGTGCTGCATTACCGGAGCATTGTGTGCACACGTAATCAAGCGTGACCAGATGACTGCCGATTTCCTGCCTGATATCCGGTATCAATCCGAAGATTCCCATCCAGAGAATCGGTGCAAACAATACCATCCTTCTGGAATATATGGTTTTCCCCGCAATCAGCATGATGATATGTATGATGAAGATTGCTGCAATCGGAAGATACAGAATATAAAATCCCGGAAGAACTTTATTCGCATAATCCTCCGCTGCCTTTATTGCAGCTTCTTTTCCGTAATTTCCCGCCATATAGGAAGTCAGGTATGCCCCCATTCCGATTCCAAAGTGAATCGCAAGTCCGGAAAAACAAAACAACATACCTGAGAACTGAAAACACTTCCTTGCTTTGCTATACCTGACATCGATGGAATCATGCATGGCCTGCAAGCCATACCAATATCCGAATATTCCCACTACACCTGTAAGAAACAGCGCAATGAGTCTCCATGCAGGATACTCCCCGTCATAATATGCCTGTCTTAAAAAAAGTCCCTGATCCGTATCACAGGGAGTAATAACACTGAGCGTAAGATCACCCAGCATCATGAAAAATGCTCCCATTGCGCCCAGAATCATATTTTTCCTGTAAAGTTCCTTATTATTCCAAGAAGCTCTTGTCATGGCTATGCCCTTTCTTATCACTGTTTTCGAAACATTTCCCGGCAAACCATACAATCATCCCGCCATTCATGCAAAACGTATAAAGTCCTTTAGAAAAAGCACTTTCCGGCAGAATCATGGAGATAAGGCCTATCACCAAAATCCATGTCAGAGGTGTCAGAAATGCTTCTCTTTTCTTAAGGGTCGTTCGTTCCCTTACAATGGCAATGATCAGATCCACAAATGCAACCAATACGATAAGATACGAAATAGATACACAGGGGTCAAATATCTTATCCATGTTATGTGACATGATCGCAGCCTGCTCTCCTCCGACATTTTTACACATATAGGAATATGCGAATACAATGATTGTAACGATTGTGTGGATCATCAGCCATGCATAGGTAAGGAACGTGAAGATTCTTGCCGCACCGGCTTTCTCTTTCTCGTCCTTCCTATAGTCGGCAATATGCACACATCCCTGTTGTAAAAAGAGCACACCGATTATGGCGCAAGTGAGAGTGACAACGATTTTCCACTCCGGGTATCCGGCACCGTGCCCGGCAGAGATATAATAGAATACATCTCCTTCTACCTTACCGGGATCCACAAAACCAAGCAGCCAGTCCCCTACACCAAATAATGCACATCCTATCATTCCCTGTATGGCATATTTCTTTTCCACACTTATCTCTCCTCTGCTACACCGCAATTCTCATACCGGCTATGATGAGAAGAATTGCAAACATCATGAATCCCACACCCAATGCCCCAATAATCTTTATTCCGCACTTCTTTAGTATGAGGAGAATTATCGTGGATGGAATCGGATTCAAAAGAAGACACCACGCCGGTACATTCAGATCCCCTCCTATGATCGCTGCTGTTACGATCACGGTGGTACCCAGCCACAAGGACAAAAATCCTATGACTATAGGCGCAGCAGATACCTTATCCACCACTCCCAGCGCATCTGATATTTCTTCCTCCGTGAGATTTTTGCAGATTCCTCTGTATACCAGCGGTTTGATGCAATATACCACATGACATAAAAGCCCTGTATAACACCCGATAAATGTATTGATCTTAAGGCTAAGTCCCAGTCCCGGATTCCTTTCCCCTATCAAGACCGCCAACATCCACATTGTGAGATAGGTACCGGGCTGTCCCAGAAATGACAGCCAAAACGATATCGTAAAACGTTTCTCCGGAACTTCTGACCACCAGGCCTGCGGCTTTCTTGAGGGAATCTGTTCTGATCCTTTTCCCGGCTTCACAAGCGGAACGTCTGCAAGCGCTGCAAGTAAACCACTGATCAGACCAAACGCCCCAACCGCAACATACTGATTCATAATGCCGCTTCTCTCCTTAATAATTGATATACGCCTCTATTGCATCAGCGGCTTCCCTGATACCGTCTTCCCTAAGAATCTCCTTTGATGCTTCAGCTGCACCCCGGTCATATTTTCCACTGATGAGATCTTTTAACGCATTCTTGATCTCATCTACCGTACACAGCCTTTTCCTGATATAAAGCGGCGCCGGTCCTGCCCCGATACGATGATCCATGCGTCCGTAAAAATACTGATCCAATGCCAACGGTATCACCAATGTCGGCAGCCCGGCGCGAAGTCCAAGACCATTTGTGGTATTTCCGCCATGATGCACCACGGCACGCACTTTTTCAAATATATAAGAATATGGCACTGCGCCAATAAAATAGAGCTTATCCGTATTCACCCTATCGGACTTTGGTATCTGATCCGCCTGTATGACCGCACGGATTCCGCTTTCTTTTATTGCCTGCAGCACCCTCATCTGTAACTCGGCAAGCTCCCGTGATTCCGCTTTTCCAAATGCTACAAAAACCGGCTTTTCCCCGGCGGTCAGAAAACTCTGCAAATCTTCCGGTACCTGATAGGAAACTGCTGCTTCGTCCGGATGATACCAGTAGCCCGTCACATGGATATGATCTCCCCATGACAGATCGGGTTTCATGATAACCCGACTGGTTGGATAAAACGTCAGGAGCTTACGCCCGTTCATCACCTTATAGGTACTGCTTAACTTCCACCCGGCAAGTCCGTTCCGTCTTCTCCATTTGTTCATGGCGATCATAGTCATCAGATTCATGCCTTCCGGCAGACCATTGTAGCTTTTTAAGACCTTTTCCGAATCATATTCATCGGAATAAAGAGAGTATTGTCTGGTCGGATCCATCGGAGAGTAAAATACTCTGGCACAGGGAATCCCCAAAGATTCTGCCGCATGATACGCAAACGCGCCGCATGTACCATACATCACAAGATCAGAACCGCGAATCGCCGATATCGTCTGCTCCATAAACCCGGGATTCTCTTTCTTCAGTTTGAACATCCCTTTCATGAAATCCATGCTGGTCTTATACTCCGCGACCAGGTATTGCATTACGTGATCCGCATCTGTATCCAGTTTAAAAAAAGAAATGCCTTTCCTCTCGATCAAAGGCCTGAATGCCTCATGGGTCAAAATGCGGAATACATGCCCTCTTGCTATCATTTCTTCGCCCAGCTCCGCCAGAGGATTCACATCTCCTCTGGTGCCGACTGCAACTGCTGTTATGACCATTTTCTCTCCTTATTTCTTTGCTATCACAGTGATCCACGGTTTACTCTTATGATGATCGGTCTTAACCTTCGTAAAACCTGCCGCTTTCAGAGCATCTGTGATCTGCTCAGCCGTATAGCATTTCATTCCGTCTATGATCTTTTCAAACTTCAGGCTTGCAGCGTCCGTACCATCTGATTCATTGACGATCATGAAACAGCCATCGTCTTTCAGGACTCTTGCAACCTCCGCAAAACACGCTTCAAGCCCCGGCCAGAAATAGATGGTTTCAAAAGCCGTAGCCAGATCAAACGTATTATCCGGAAGCGCAAGCGCAGATACATCGCCTTGCTTTATTTCAAGTCTCCCGCTTGAGATCAGGTCCTTGTTGTATTCGCTTGCTTTTTCGACCGAAAGCTCGGAATAATCTATCGCCACCCCTTGGGCGGAAGGATATTTCTTTAGTAATTCTCCTGCGTTTCGACCGCCACCGCACCCCAGATCAACAATTGCTTCCGGGACAATCGTTTTTAAATGTGCCAGACCCCAATCCGCCATTTTCGCATGACCGGAGTTCATCCCATTTAACATCATCTTTCCTAATTTCCCTTCTGGCTTTCTCGTCTGACTTACATAGTCTTTAAATAATCCCATATTTTCTTTTGCTTTTTCTATGTTAGTTTCCACTAACCTGCTGTTAAAAAAATTTTTTATAATTGTATGCGATATTGATGCAGTAGTTAGTTTTACCTAACAAATCATTATAGCACCTATTTTCTTAATTGTCCACATCTCCAAGAAGTTTTCTAATTTCTCTTGCCAATTCTCTATGGCGGTGCTATAATTCATAAATATTTATGTTAGTTACAGCTAACCCGCAGTAAATACGTTATTGGAATTTAGGCAATTTGATCTATAGATAATTTAAGACGGAGGAGATTATCATATGGCACAATCTACAAAAGAAACAGCAACCCCAAATATCATATACGGCATTGTCCTGCTCTTGTCAGGCATCTGCCTCGCCGCCGGCACGCAGTTTGTCTTTCACGCATGCGGCATGCATGAGGACGGCAGCTACGGGCGGTGTCATTATGCACAGCTTGTCATAGTCTGCATAGGTCTGCTGATGACTGCCGGAGCGCTGTGCACCATCTTTTTGCGAACCAGAGAAGTGATGCTCGCCGTATCCGTGATCACCGCCTGCGAGGCTGTGTTTACACTGTTGATCCCGGGTACTGTCATTCCGCTCTGCATGATGGCAACCATGAGCTGTCTTGCCAAAATGAAGCCTTTTACGACAGTGATGGGCATTGTTATTTTGCTCGTATCCATTGCAGGATTTATCCCGGCGCTTTCAAGAAAGGAAAACTAGATTCATGCCTGCTATTGAATCATTTACATTAAAACAATTATCCCGCCGACCGGCGCGGACGACGGCGCTGATCCTTCTGGCCATGCTGCTGTCCCTGTCGATCATGGGCGGGACGCTTATTGTCTCCGGACTGAAAAGCGGTCTGGACTCTCTGGAGACCAGACTGGGGGCTGATATTATGGTAGTGCCCTATGAGGTACGGACCAAAACCAACTTAAACAACCTGATCCTCCAGGGAAATAATGGCTATTATTACGTAGACAGACAGTACCTGAACAAGCTCTATGACGGCAGCATTGCGGGAATCGGTCAGATTTCCGAGCAGTATTATTTTGCCACCGCCAGTTCCGGTTGCTGTTCCGCAGCTTTACAACTCATTGCCTTTGACCCCGAGACGGATTTTACCATTAAGCCCTGGATCAATGTCTCTTACAAAAAAGAGCTGCAGGACTGTGAAATCGTGGTAGGAAATGATATCAACGCTTTTCCGGGCGACACCCTGGTCTTCTACGGCGTAGAATGCACGGTGGCTGCGCGAATGGACAAAACAGGGACTTATCTCGACACCTCTGTCTACACCAGCCATGCAACCATTGAAAAATTAATTGAAAATGCTCAGTCTAAGCAGCTTGCTGCTTACACCGGCAACACCTCGCCCTCCACCCATGCCTCCTGCGTATTGATCAATGTGGCAGAAGGATACACCGTGGAGGAGGTTCTGAATGACATCAACATCCATGTAAAAAAAGTGGTAGCGATCCAATCCAAGAGCCTGATTTCCAATGTGGCAGAAGGACTCTCCAATGTATCCGGTATTATCAGCGCTTTGGTGGTCGTAGTCTGGATTTTATCTCTCATTATCATGGTGATTTCTTTTACCATGATGATCAACGAGCGAAAAAAGGAATTTGCAGTCATCCGTGTCATCGGTGCCTCAGAGAAGATGCTGACCCGGATGGTGATGAAAGAAGCCTTTACCGTAAGTGCTGCCGGCAGTCTGCCGGGCGCGGCGTTGGGGCTTTTGGTGGTATCCCTGTTCTCCGGTATGATCGAGGACAGCCTGAATCTGCCGTTTCTGCTGCCTTCCGTCCCCGGACTTGCCATTCTGTTTGTCGCAGCCATCATTGCATCCACCATCGCCGGTTCTCTGGCTGCATCCTATGCCGCGCTGCGCATCAGCCGGATCGATCCCGCACTGATTTTGAGGGAGGACAACTAAATGTTACTGAAAGCCGAACAGATCAGCAAAGAATATATAAGAAAGCGCGGGGAAAGCAATGTGTTCCAGGCGGTAAAGCCCCTCGACCTCACACTTGCGGAGAATGCACTGACTATCCTGCGGGGTGCCTCCGGCAGCGGCAAAAGTACATTGCTCAATATGCTGGCGGGACTCCTTAGCCCCACAACCGGCAACGTCACCCTGGATGGCACGGATCTCTACGCCCTGAATGACGCAGACCGCTCAAAGCTGCGCAACACTTATTTCGGCATTATACCTCAGGGACAGACCGCGCTGCACAGCTTTAACGTATTGGAAAATGTTCTGCTGCCCTATACCATTTACGGGAAAAAAATTACCGCAAAAGAAACCGGACATGCCCTCACTCTGTTAGACCGACTGGGTATCTCGGACTTAAAAGATGTCATGCCATCAGAACTCTCCGGCGGTGAACTGCGCCGTGTCTGCATTGCACGGGCATTGATCAAAAATCCCAGGATTCTGCTGGCAGACGAGCCCACCGGAGATTTGGATGAAGAAAATACAGAGATTATTTTGAATCTGTTTAAGACCTGTACAAAAGAGGGGAAATCCATCCTCATGGTTACCCACGAAAAAGACATTGATTCCTACGCGGATCATTTATACCAAATGAAAAACGGCGAACTGATCGCTTGATCCTGCATTATTTATAGTCCCGCTGTGCCATTGGATACTGAGCATAAAAGGTTTCTGTTGCAAACGCCTCATCCCGCACGTGATCCGCCATATTTCCGTCTGTTTTCAGATAATAGGCATTGCTTCCCATCATTTTATCCCAAGTCACATCCAGATTGTACCACGCACCGTCAATCTCCACGAGATTCCAGGCATGATACTCCGTCCCGTTACCATCCTTTAATGTTCCTGTGATCACACGGGCATTCACGCCCGCTTCCCGCAAAAGCCGGTACATTAGCACAGAATACCCCTGACATACCGCCCGCTTGTTCACCAACGCCGCATAAGCCGTGGTTTTCAGATGGTATTGCCTGTTGTTGCGATGGACCATATCATATTCCACCGTATCATATACGTATTCATAAATTCGACGTACCGTTTCCCCATCTGAGGTGTACCGGTGAAAATGCATGTCCGTGAGAATCACATTTACCATATCATCCACCGTTTCCTCCTGTTTCAGTGTGGTATAGTAATTCGGCGTGATGGTTAAATGATATTGATAAATTCCATCCAGTTCCGTGTAACCATATTCCAGTTCGTATCCGCCATACTGATAGCGCAGATAATCTCCCTGCCGGGGATCATCTGTCTCGCAAAGCGCACATTCTATCAGCTCATGTACCAGCGCACTGATATCCCCCATATGATCATTGTCCGTGGTAAAATCAATCATGATATGTTGGTTACGGTTCTGCAGCCCCTCTCTGATCTGTTCAATGACATAATCTGCATTGGTAAAATTCAGCCGTAACTCCTCGCTGAGCTCATAGTGATACTTCGGAACGGAAATCCTATGATACAGCAGTCTGCCTAACACGCAGGCTGCCAAAAAGACGACCGATATTCCGAATATAACTGCTGCCCGCCTCTGCTTTCTATCCATGCTGCCTCCATACTGCAATTCCATTGGAGCTGCTCAGAAGATGGTCCACATCGATTCCGGCCGGACAGACATCCCTGCACGCCAGCGATTTGCCACAGCCCGCATACACATGTGCCTCATACTGCTCTCTGACCTCCCGCTGTTCCTCCACCGAAAGCGTGGATAAAAGCCTCGCCGCAGGCACAAATGCCGCCGCGCCAAAGAACTCTCCTCCCGGATAAAAATTGGGACAGATTTCCAGACAACAACCGCACTGCAGACATCGGGATGCCTCATAAGCCTGGTCGCTTCGCTTTTCAGCCACCTTTCCGGAACCGTTTACCCAGGTCTGCATGATCCGCAGATTTTCAAACAAAATACTCCTGTCCACGATCAGATCTGCCACAACCGGAAACTTGTGCAGCGGCTCCAGACGGATTTCACCCATCTGATCACCCGAATTGCCTTTCCTTTTTTTTCGGAATTCCCTCAACTCCGTGTCGCAGGCCAGGCGCGGTCTGCCGTTAATGACCATGGCACAGGCACCGCACTTTTTTTGCAGACAGCTACACTCCCAGCGGATGGGGAGTTCCACTTCCCTGCCTTCTGTGTCAGTCAGACCTTTCGTCCGGTTCATCTGATTCAACGCATAGGCAACCGTTGCATTCTCGTCTGTGGTTTCAAAGGGAATGCCCTGCCAATAATTGTCCGAAAACGCACTCTTGCGTCTAAGTATCTTGATCTCTGCCTTCATACTGTTTCCTCTGCCCGCTGTGCTTTGCGACATGTGATCTGAATAGGAATGTCCTCACCCTGCTTTATCTCTGCCTGCATAATGCCTGAGAATGTCTCATCCCGCTCCGGATAATCCTCTCTGTAATGCGCCCCTCTGCTCTCCCTGCGGGAGATTGCACTGGCCACCATCGCCTGCGCCAGATAGATACGGTTTCTCTCCCTTTCATTCAGTCCGTCCCGCTGCAATAATTGCGCCAGCCGCTCCTCTGCCTTCCTAAGTCCTTGCGCATTGCGCACGATTCCCATAGCAGCCGCCAGAATATCCCGTATCTCATAAATGACTTGTTGGGAGGCTTCCCTGAAATCTCTGTCCGTCTCCGGAATTTTCTCATATTTTATCTTTTTCTCATTTCCGTCATAGACATCCGCAGCTTGCTCTACCCTCTCCGCCACGGTCCGTGCCGCTACTCTGCCGCCATAAATGGCGCCCAGCATGGAATTACCGCCCAGACGGTTTGCACCATGATACTGATCGCAGCACTCCCCTGCCGCATAGAGTCCGGCTATATTCGTCTGATGCTTTCTGTCCACATCGATTCCACCCATAAAATAATGGATTCCAGGTTCCACCGGTACAGGAGTAGTCTGCGGGTCGATCGACAGATAGTGAATCAGTTCCGCCCGCAGATCCGGCAGGCGCTTTCTCCATACTTCCCCGGATAATCCGGTCATATCCAGGTAAACTTGTTCCCCACAGGACGGATCTTTCCTGACAAAATAAATCTCCCGAGACACCACATCTCTCGGCATCAGATTCTTAAACTCCGGATATTTCTCCTCCATGAAATACCACGGCTTTCCCGCCCGCATCACAAACAGCCTGCCGCCTTCCCCTCTGGCAGCTTCCGTCACCAGGCAGCGCTTGCCGGAAATACAGATCGTAGTAGGATGATACTGAATCATCTCCAGATTGCCCAACCGCACCCCCTGGGCAAAAATCTGCGCCAGCGCATCGCCACTGTTTGCAGTGGTGCCGGTGGTCAATTCCGGGAACACACCGTTCATGCCCCCGATTGCCAGAATCACGGATCCTTCAAAGAAATGCATCCTGGTCGTATAAGTGTCCCTGATCAGGGCACCTCTGCATGCTCTTTCGGTTGTCTCATCGGACAAAACCAGGGACTCAAATGCATGATGCGGATATCTGGAGATCAGCCCCTGTGCCTCATACTTTCTGGCTTCATCAATCAACGCAGTCATAATGATCTTACCCGTGCTACTCCTGGCATACGCAGTGCGCTTCTTTTTCTGTCCGCCGAAATTCCGCAGCAAAATTTCTTCCTTCTGCGTGTTAAATGCCACACCCAGTCTCTCCAGATCACGAATGATCTGCGGCGCTTCGTCTGTCAATCCGCGAACCGCCTCCTCGTCTGCCAGATAAGCCCCTGCACGCATAGTGTCTTCCTTGTGATACTTTGGGGCATCTTCCTCGCCCATGGTGTTCAATGCACCATTAATGCCGCCCTCTGCCAGCACAGACTGCGCCCGTTCCGACGGCTGCAGCGAGATCAAATTGGATTGTATCTTGTTTTCAGCCAAAGTGATTGCCGCGGACAATCCCGCCAACCCTGCGCCGATAATATTCACTCTTTGCATACTCTTTATCTCCAAATCACATTCCATCTGAGATAATAAATTACCATGCCGATTCCGCCAAACAACAAAACAATCGCCAGAATAAACAGAACATCCTTCATATAAATCCGCCCCCCTTTGATTCCGAATGAAATCAACAGCGGCCTGATATTTGTCATCACATGCACCGCAATAGATAATATCAGCAGGATCTGAGTCACCAGCTGTACTCCTTCAAACATCGTCAATCGGTACACCTCCCCCGCTGGTCCCAGAAAAATTGCGATATGGCAAAACACAAACAACATGACAGCAAAGCCACTGATCCGCCTCGCCCAAAAAATTCGATTTTCACGCGGATACGAAACGCCCGATTTTCGAATGGCTCTCAATGTAGCTATTGTCAATTGAATCCCGATGGCAATATGCAGAATGATCAATCCTGTCATGATCCAGGAGAGCACCGATACCACCCGGTTGCCGCCGGGCAGCACTCCCATCAATTGAAAACCGCCCACCACTGCATGTATTACCAAAAGTATCAAAACACTCGCACTGATAACTGCATTTATTTTTCTCATCTATGCTTCCTCATTTTCTTCCGTCAATCCTTCCTGATGCCACCCTTCACTACTCTCTGTCGCTCAACACGATCACATCCACATTGTCCCGATATGCTGTGTCTGCGGAATATCCCTCCGCAAACTCTTTTGATAATACGATCACATCAAATTTTCCATGGTCTGCCCTGGACAGGAGCAATGTTGCGTCCTCTGACCGGATCCGCATCTGATTCTCCGGAAGTCTGGACTGAAAACTCCGCGCCATCTCCTGACCACCTGCGTCTCCCGCAGCCACGGAACAGGAGATATCCTCAAAAATATAGGACACCTCTTCTCCCCTGAAAAAATGATGCCACAATGCCAGATTTTCCTCATTTTTATGGAAATCCCGATTAATTAAAACAACATACTCTCCGGATGGCTTATCTATGATCAGGGATGCGCCGGAGACCGCATCCACGCCATCTGTCATATTCTTAAAATAGTCCGAACCAAGAAAGGGCAATCCCAATATAAGGAAAGCCCCTGTCACTATGATCAATATATGTTTTATCACCTGCAAAATCTTCATGCACATTCCCTCTGCCGTGACAAATTCGACAAATTTACGCTACTCTTCCGCCTGCTGCAAAGCCGCCCCTGCCGCGTCCAGAAACTCATTATAATTGATGGTTGCGCCGGAAATAGCGTCGATATCCCGGATATCGTTTTTCTCCACCAGCTGTGCCGCATACTGGTCACAGGCGGCCACCGCCTTCTGTGCCTTATTATAATAATCTCTGTTCGCAACCTTTCCGCCTTCTTTGCCGTATTCGGCGTCCTTCAATGTGCCATCCAGTTCATAGGTCCGGAAAGTGCAGGCGGTAATAGCGTTATCTTTGATCGTGATCTCCACCACACCGTAGCCGTTCCCTGCCTCAGAATCGTCATCCCCATTGGTATAGGTCTCACTCTGGGCGCTGTAGGTTCCGTCCTTATATGTCGGTCTGCCGCCGCAGCCTGCAGCGATCACTGCTATCATTGTACAACAAATAAATGCCACAATCCATTTCTTTTTCATGATTTTCCTTTCCTCGTCACACTTTTATTTCTCAGTGGAACCGAATATGTCCGGTAAAATTCTCGTTGACAGTTTCCTTACTGATCTTGCCGTTCCTGAGCACCACCATCCTCTGCGCCGTCTCCGCCACCTCCGGATCATGTGTAACAACGATCAACGTTGTCCCCTCTTCATGCAGTTTGCGGAACAACTCTACCACAATCTCTTCATTGGCGTCATCCAGGTTACCTGTGGGCTCATCTGCCAGAATGATCTCCGGGTGATTGATCAGTGCCCGTGCCACACAGACTCTCTGCTGTTCCCCTCCGGACAACTGGCTGGGCAAATGCTTCGCGCGATCCGCAAGTCCCACTCGTTCCAGCGCCTCCAACGCTTCCTTCTCATCCGGAATACTGTGATAATACTGCGCCAGCATGACGTTCTCCACCGCAGTCAGATAATTTACCAGATGGAACTGCTGGAAAATCAGCCCGATCTTGTCCCTGCGGATATTTGTCAGGTTCTTTGCCGACTCCGCCGCAATATTTACTCCGTCCAACAGCACCTCGCCCTTGGACGGCTTATCCATACACCCGATAATATTCATCATCGTACTTTTACCGGAGCCGGAAGGACCCATGATTGCCAGCCACTCCCCTTTTTCCACCTTCAGATTCACATCATCCAAAGCATGCAGATCTCCGTATATCTTGTAAACGTTCTTTAATTCCAACAAGCTCATACTCTATTCTCCTTTCAACACCAGCGCCGGATCAACCTTCGTCGCACTCTTGATGGGCAAAAGACAGGCAACACCAGTAATCACAATAGACACAATGATAGTAACAGGCACCAATACCGGCCGCAGTGTGATTGTGGAGCTAAATACATTCACACTGACAAACTGCGCAAACGCAAATCCCAGCCCGGAGCCCAGAATACCGCCTACACCGCCAAGCAACATGCCTTCTCCCATAAACTCTTGAATAATGCTGGCATCCGATGCACCGATTGCCTTGCGCAGCCCGATTTCCCGCCGCCGCTCTGTCACCACCGCTGTCATGGTGGTAGCCACACAGATCATGGTCAGCGCCAGCACCACCACAGTTACCAGCAATACCAGCGCCTGCAGCTTTGACAACACCGTGGTCTCCGAAGCCGTCACACGCTTTACCAGTCTTGCATGTACCGCCGGCACCTGTGTGTTGATGCGCTCCATATAAGCGTTCAGCCCATCTCCTGATGTGGAGATGCTGACCTCCGCCAAATCGATCTCTTCCGCAATCCCTGTGAGTTCCTCCAGATCTGCCATGGGAATATATACATAATCCTCCTCTGATCCGCCAGTGTTCAAAGTACCCTTCACCACAAAATCGATCATATTGTCTAAAACTACTTCATCATCGGCTCCGGCATTTTCTGACGCACCCGCGCCCTCATCTGCCTCCGGTGTAAAACTCAATGTCACGGTAGATCCGATTTTCAGATTCAGATTTTCCGCTACATTCTCACCAACCAGAATCTCTCCGCTTCCCGCCGGCCACTCACCTTCAATCAGCCAGTAGGGACTGGTCTTTTTCACCGCCTCCATATCCGTTCCCGCCGCCATAATGGGCTGTTCATGGATACGCACAGTCTCATAGCGGAAGGGAGTTGCTCCCACCAGATCCGCAGATGCCACAATTGCCAGTCCGGCGTCCATGTCCTCCTTTGTAAAAGAACCATCCGCCGCCGTCAGGATCATATTGGCACCGTAATTTCTAAATTGTGCTCCCATCTGTCTGGGCACATCATAATAAATCGTCACAAGCCCCGAAAGGATTGTCGCCCCGATCGCAATGGCCAACAATGCCACCAGCATTCTGGACCGTCTGCGCATCAAAGAGGCTGTGATCATGCGAAAATACATTTTCCTTTTTGTCATCTGACTCAACCTCCCTATGCCTTATCTGCCATGCAAAACCTCGGCAGGCTCCAGATGCAGAAGCATCCTTACTGCCGGCATACTACCGATCAACGTCACCAGTACAACCAGTACCGCCACCAATGGGATCACCATGGGCTGAATTGTAATGGATGAGGAAAATACCGTCTGCCCTATAATCTGCGCAAATCCTGCACCTACCACAAATCCCACACACCCGCCAATAATCGCCGTGATGATGATCTCCGTCAGCACCAGTCCCGTAACTGCCCCATTGTGTGCGCCGATGGCCTTCATCAGACCGATCTCACTGCTTCGCTCCATGACACTGGCCGTCACCAGATTACAGATACCAAGCGCCGCGCCAATCATGCTCAAAATGGTGATCAACAACATCAAAAGCTCTGTCTTCTCCAGAATCTCGCCCTCAGAATCCGCCACCTGGCGCACCGCAGATGCCACCGAATCTGTGATCACCTCCTGGATCTGAAAGCAGATAGAACTCACATACGCCGTACAATACCATGTTTCATACTGGGAAATGGACAAAGAACCGGGATCCTTCGCAGCCTTTTGTGCCAACTCATTATCGGGGGTCGTCAGCGCACTGACCTCGATACTGTCGATGCAGCCGTCCAGATCATCCAATGCCTGCGCCGAATCCAAAGGTACAAAAATCTGCCCATCTTCATCACCGCCCGCGTCAAAAATACCGGCCACCGTATAAGTCGCATCCTGCACGGTTCCGATCACGTGAACCGGATCCCCTACATGCAGATCAAGCTTATCCGCAAGCTCCACGCCCACCATTGCCATATTTTCATTTTCCGCCGTCTGCTCATTCAGCCAGGCGCCTTCTTTGATCTCCCACCAGCTCCGCAGACTGTTCATGCCCGCGTCCAGCTGTTCCCCTGTCGGCAGATCCATATGGTGATTGAACCAGCTACCCACCACTGTCACTTCGCTGCCGTCATCCAAGGTCGCCCGGGCACTGATAAACGGCGCATAGTCCACAATATTAAATGCCCAGAAAATGGTCTTAATCTTGCCCAGTTCATCTTCCCGCAGATAGGTTCCGGTGCTTTGACCGCCCTCTATCTCATACAGATCGTCCAGCACCGAAGATTGCTTCGGCACCACCGTGATATTTGCACCGTAAGCCTTCAGCTCCTGGTTTACCTTATCGCCTACATCCAGCATCACACTCAACATCGCAGTGGCAAGGGAAGCCCCCAGCGCGATTGTGAAGGCGATCATCAACATTTTCTTCCATTGTCTTACAAACGTTCCGAAAACCATTCTGAAAAACATTTCTTCCGCCTCCTTTACCTGAATTCTTTCTCATGTTCTGCCAGACCATCCACCGGAACCCGGATCGTTCCGTTCGAGATCTCATAGGGGATCACAATGGGATTGCACCCCCCCTTGAAACCGATGGTATTGATATTCATGACCACATCGCACAGATTGCACACCACCTGTCCGTCCTTCTCATAATAACCCGTCTCGCCGCAGATGTCGCAGGCATCCAGTCCGATTCCGTAAGAGGAGGAATTGGGCTTTTGGATCACGATAAAACGTATTGTCACACCGCCGTCTGTCGTGTACCCGAATCTGTGCAGATGTCCGTCGCTCACCCTCTCAAAAGGCACCACTACATAGCCGTCTTCCACAGGCGCATCCTCGGTGGGTGAAAGCTCCACCGTCCGATTTGCCATCTTTTTTACCCATGTCATATTTGACAGGACGCAAACCAGACAGATAAGCATCAGAACCGACCAGCGTCTGGTGATCCGCCATTTGGCGATGATCTTTCTGCGCTCCGCCGGATTATTGTAAAGCTCGTTCACATGAGCGCTTCGGACAAGAAGCATCACTGCAATGATCAGCCCAAGGATCATCAGTCCATATATGAAAAATCTGCTGTAATTCGACCCATATTTTGCAAGGGTAAACAGGGTGTGATTGGATTTTAATATCCTCTTTGCCAACATCACGCTGATCGCGCTCAAAACCTGTTTGATCACAATAATCAGCTCCGCAAAGAACAACAATACGAATACTTTTTTCTTCTCCAGTCTGACCGAGCCTTTGTATGCCGCCAATCCGGTCAGAAATACAAGCAAAAGCCCCCCCAGCATTCCGATGAATTTATAGAGATAATTCGTAGAGAGAAGGGTACGCTCTCCGGTATAGATTGCATAAGGGTAAGCCAGCACATCCGGCAAAGCATAGAAAATCGCCAGCACGATCAGTACTGCCAATATCACCGCGGGCAGCAATGTCCGGGCCTTTTCCCATTTTTTCCCAAATGCACTGAAAAGCAGAAATAACACAAAAAACAATAAATAGAGTCCGAATATCCACAGATTCCACTTGCCGGTCTCTATCTTAGCCGTTGTATTTTTCAGGACAGACATAACAGCCGACAGCACAAAGCCTGCAATTGCCGATCCCTGCATGATACGCTTTGCACGTTCACCCAGAAGCAGCCTTATATAACCATAGGCTATACCGACACTGATTGTCATAAGAATCAGTTGTTCTGTTGTCTGTATCAGATATTTTAACACGTCAAAATTCCTCCAATTGTTTATCAAATCTCAAAACGCACCAAAGCGCCATGCCGAAATCCTTGAAAATCAAGGTTTTCAGGCACGACGCATTCGGCATTCTTTCACCCGCAGGTGCTTATTTACTTTGTGGATTCACAAATTACCACTCCTGAGGAACGTACTCCCAACCCTCAAAAGTATAGGTCAAAGGCCACTGAACATCGGTAAGCAGTCCGCCAGGGCCGGTCTCGGAATCAGAGTGAATCAGATATCCGTTCTCGCCGGGGCTCTTGATGGTGATCTTCAGGCTGTATGTATCTGCATTGGGCAGCTTTACATTCGCGCCATAGTGAGGACCGTCAGAAGCAGCCATGGTCATGAAGGTACCTGCTGCTGCGCTCTTACCGTCAGAACCGATCACATCATAATCAACAGTCAGATAAGGAACCCAGTCGCCGACACCATAACCAAGGTTGTTCTCCAATGCGGAGATATCAGCCTCAAGGTGAAGATCGAAATCCTCTGCAGAAATGTTCTGGGTCTCGCTCTGCATCGGAACAGGCTGGAAATATACAGCGGAGAGGTTGATGAAACCAAGCTCCTCGTCCTCAAAAATAGGAATCTCCTCGAAACCTGCTGCATCACCAGGTGCAGCTACTGCAGCGTCTTTGGATACACTTGCCTCTACAGCAGAGCTGGAACTGGTCTGGCTGCTGGGTGCAGAAGCGTTGTTGTTACAACCGGTAAGGCTCATAGCAGCTACAGTTGCAACAGCGAGCATAGCAGAAATTGCTCTCTTTTTCATAATACTTTCCTCCTTAAAAATTTAATTTATATATCTTCAAGACAGTTTTGTAAAACTCTCTTAGATACCTTTATTTATCAGACTGTTCTTTGTCGTCCTGTTCTTTTACAGGCTGAGCCTTCGCCAGTCCCTGCTCAACAAGCACCTGCATCACCACTTCGCGGACAACCTTGCGCAGTGCCTCGTCTGCCGCCTTCTTCTCGGCCGCTTCCTTCTCGACTCTCTCCTTTGCCCTTCTCTCCTCTGCGGCTGCATGAATCTCCCGGTTCTTCTTAGCCTGGATCACAACCAATACAATGGTGATTGCCAATAAAATCAACTGCGGAACAATGGTCTGCACGCAGGGATAAATGCCCAGCACATCCAAAAAGTCATTAGTAGGAATCCATGCAACCCACGCCGGCGAGGTCATGGTGATCAGATCCGCCTCAATCAGTTCCTTGATACCTGCACCCAAAAAGGAGATGGACATAATGTACATCAAAATACTGGTTGCCAGGAAGAAAGGCTTAGTGGGAATCCGCAGGCTCAGGTAGTGGATCGCCAGATATACAAACGCTAACACCACAAAACCTACAATCAAACCGATCCAAACCGCATGGATGTTTTCATCACTCATAAGCGGCTGGAAGAACAATACCACCTCGGCACCCTCACGGAATACTGCCAAAAATGCGGTGAAGCCCAGCGCAAAGAAGCTTCCCTTCGCAGAAGAGGTCTCCGCCTTATCCTTGATATAGGATACCCATGCATCCGTCTCGGACTTGGAGAACATCCAGTTGCTGACATAATACAACACACATACGGCAAGCAACGCCGTGATACCTTCTATCATCTCCTGGGAGGCTGTATTAGCCAGCTTGATCGCTGCCAACAGCCACGCCAGACCGAAGCTCAAAACAATACCGAGCACAGAACCGATGTATACCGGACGAAGTGTTTTCTTTCTTCTCTCTTCATCATCGCCTGCGCCTTTATGCAGGTAAGCAATGATCGCGCCTACAATCAGGATTGCCTCTAATCCTTCCCTCAGAATAATGCCGAAACAAGCAATAAATGTTGCCATTGCTGCGGAACGCTGTGCAGTCGTGCTGCCGGAACCGGAATTCCCTGAATCACTGTTGCCCGAACCGTCTGCGCTGCCCGAATCATCGGACACACCATCCAACTGATTGGCATCCGCGCGAAGCATCTCTTCCAGCAGATCAACCTGTGCCGTGAACTCCTCCAGTGTGCCGTTTTTCTTGGCAACAGACTTGCAGGCTGAAAACTGCAGCTCCATCTCTGTTTTTCTGGAGCCGGAAATATATCCCATGGCAATCCGCTCAAAACCGGTGGTCTCATAATATCCATAGTAAGCGTCACTGACCGACTTATATGCCGCCTGTGTATCACCTGCTGCATAAAGCTCCTTACCGTAATCCAGCACGGCATCCATGGCATCTACAACCTCATTCCATGTCCATGCGTAATCCTCCGGTTTTCCTGACGCTGCCTGATATTCCTTCCACTTTGCTATGTAACCGTCCGCTGCGTTTACCTGCATCAACGGGGAGACAATCAACGCGACTGCCATCAGCGCAATCAGTAAGTGACCCTTGATCTTACCAAAATACTTTCCGTTCTGTTTTTTATTCATGACACCCATGCTGTTTATGTCTTTCATGTCAGTTTAACACCCTCGATTTCTATAGCACTTAGTACTCTACGCGTCTTCACACGCGCATGGTACAATGACAACACTCTGTATTTTTTGGCTGTCTATGTACCCGCATTTCTTTAATCCTTCCCGGATAACCTCGTTCCAGGCATTTGCTGCCAACTCAATTTTATAACCGTCGTCCAGTTCTACCTGGCACGCTTTCTCCACCCCGCACTCTTCTCCGCACGCAATGCGATACATATTTCTGCGATTGATCGCTCCCACATCCTCCAACGTATTGATCATGCGGTAAACTGTAGCCGCGCCGATGTTTTTATCCCGCTTAGATGCCTTGTAAAAGATTTCTTTACAGTTCGAGCAGTTTCCCTCCAGGATTATATCCAGTAACATCAGACGTTGCTTGGTTATTCTGCAGCCCCGGTCCTTCATTTTTTGTACAATGATGTCTTTCTGCATATTAATTATCATCTTTTCCATGTCCCCTTGTCTTAAAATGATCATTCTATGCAAGCACCTATAAGCTATGAATTTTAACAGTTACTTTTCTCCAATGACAGTTAGTATAGTCTAACTGCTATTAGAAGTCAATAACTGTTTTTGATAAATTTTCTCATTTTCTGCACTATGTCCCATAACAAAAACAGAGCGGCACCAAGGCTCTGCCTATCGCAGATAGCCTTGCTACCGCTCTGTTACGGATCAGTCCTCAGCTGTTATATAAAAGAACCGCAATGCCTCCGGGACACTCCTGAGATCCAAACCGTTCTCATCCACTGCAACATCGTCAAACGACTTTGCGAACACTAGTCTGCCATCCGGCAGGGCAAAGAAATATGCGCCCTCCCATTGGAGCGGAGCCTCATACATCTGCATGATCCTCACCGCCTGCTCATCGCCCAGACTATAGGTATATACGCCTTCAGCTGACCAGAATACAAAATCTGCTTTTCCACCTCTCGCCATATTACCGAGCTTTAAAACCTGCTCCGGAATGACATGTTCTGCCACTTCTTCATACCCCGCCTGACTGTTTGGATCAAACCGGATCAATATCGTATTCTTGGGATGTGTCTTCAGATATTCTTCCAATTCCACAGGATCATATATATTAGGACGTTTTTCCAAAGTGGCAAGATACACCGCCCCATCTTTTCCGCGGCACAATTCGTGCTGATTGCTCATGCTATACTGATCCGGCAGTTGTATGTAGCGAATCTCCTGCCCCTCTCCATCCAAGATATAAATCATATCATAAACCGCCACATACAAATTTCCGTTTTTATCTACCGCCAGATTGCCCCCCAAAAGCCACTCCGGTGCCTGCTCAAACACAAGTTTGCCGTCATGGTCCAGGTGTAACATTTTGTATTGATGAAATATATCGTCTCCCTCAAGGCTGCTCCGCCTCAAAAGCACATACAAGCCGCCGTCTGCGTCTTCCGCCATATCACTGACTCTCATTCCGTCAAAATCATATGTGGCAAACGTTTCCGATACACTGCTTCCGATCCGCATTTTATCAATCCGGTTCGTGCCTGCGAGGTAAAAACAATCTGCTCCAAGGGATATCTCTCCCACATCCAGATCGCCCTCATAAGCGATAATCTGGTCTCCGTCCGCCACCGGCGCCTGAGGCTGCCAGTCCGGATAATCCTCTCTGTCACCGGAAGCCACCTGATCGACGACCTCATCCACACTATACTCCCACTTATGCTGCAGGTCGATCAACTCCAACAACTCCTCATCCGTCAGATCCTCCTCCGGCAGCATATAAGTAGATCTGGATACCAAAAGCCCAATCCCTTTACCGGTATAGTCCTCCGCCTTTTCCAGATAAGCAGCGCTTCCCTCCGGATAACGCCCTGCAGTCTCATACTCCAGCTTTAACTGCTTGTACCTCTCCCGCTCTGTTTCCCGCAAGTTCCTGTTCATCTGCATGGAATCGCCCTGTGCCCCCCAGATATAATGCTCCTCGATCTCTGTCTGATCCATCTGCGCCATGCGCTCCTTATAAGACACAAACGCACCGTACGCAGTGACACCACTCACCAGCAAAAATACAGTCGCTGCCATAGGAATCGCAAGTTTTGAAAGGGCTGTACTTTTACGAAGGACTCCCTTATCGCCCGCCTTCTGACCCTCTATCTCCTCTAACGCATTCCTCACCGAAGTGTGAAATACTTCCGGTACTTCCTCAAACTCCGGAACATGATATAATTGCTCTTTCATATTTGCCATCTTCTCTCCCTATTCTTCCAAAAGTCTGCGCAGTTCCCGTCGTCCGCGCAACAGACGTTGTTTCACTGCATTCTCCGAAACCTTCAGGATATCTGCCGTCTCCTTCACTGAGTATCCCTGTATATAGTGCAGCACCACCGGCATGCGATAGTGCTCCTTCAACTGCATTAAGCTTTCATATACCTCGGAATACTCCCCCATCTGTCTGCTTTCCCCAGCCATGTCCGCTTCCCTATAAGCATTTTCATACATGGTATCCTGCGGATCATCTGGTATTTCCCGCATCTGCCTTCGCCTGATCTGATAGCATTCATTGATCAAAATTCTGGTCAGCCATGTCTTAAAAAATGCTTCATTACGCAGCGTATACAGCTTCGTGTATGCCGCCAGGATCGCACTCTGCACTGCATCCGCACAATCTGCATCATTTGACAGGATACTTTTTGCCGTACCGTACAGTTGCTTTTCCGCGGCAAGCACCTGCTCGGTAAACGTTAACTTATCCATTTGGTTCCTCCTTTGTCTGTTTACTGATTAGATGCAGCAAGGCATCAAGAGGTGACAACTTTTTTATATTATAAACAAAAAACACGAAGCAGTTGTCTGCTCCGTGCTCCTCAACTATCAGATCTGATAATCCATACATACCCGACTGGCTGTGAACGGTCTGACTTTCGTATCCGCCACCTCTACATGCGCGGGGTGCACGGCATAATTCTTCAACGCTTCTTCCGTTTCAAAGGTGGAATCCAGCATCAGATCACAATTGGAGCCGGGCAGCGGATCTATGTTGACAGCAATGTCCACAAGACCTTCTATTTTTCCTTTCAGCCCTTCCAAACCTGCCTTGATCTCCTTCTTGATCTGCTCCTTTTCATCAGCAGAATAAGAATCCTTCAATGTCCAAAGTATTACATGCTTTACCATATCTTTTTTCCTCCCTGTTTTATTCTCATACTACTACACAAATATCAGCTGTACCATGACCATATATGCAACCGTGCCGACGACCACACTTAAAATTGTATTTCGCTTCCACAGATAAGATCCGGTCACGACGGCCAACGCTAAAATTTCCGGCAGCGCATGGGGTGCCTCCAACACAGACACATCTTTCAGGCAATATACGATCAATAGCCCCATAGCCGTATAAGGCACTACTCTTCCGAGATACATAATATAGTCCGGCACCTTTTTCCCCTGTCCAAAGATCAGAACCGGCAGGATTCTGGTTGCCAGAGTAGCCAGTCCCATGACCAGAATAATGATCATGGCGTGATTATAATCTGCCATCCTTCGCACCTCCGGTCTCTTCAATCTTCCCGCGCATTACACTCAGAACCGCAATGATAATGATCATGGCCGGTATCAGGAACAGATCCCTCCCAAACAACAACCGACATGCGAGAGTAGCCGTCAATCCGAGTATCGCCGGTATATGACATTTGGAGTCAATCCATTGCTGTATAAATACTGTTGTGAACAATGCCGTCATCGCAAAATCAATTCCGGTGGAATCAAATTCCAACACCGTTCCCAATAGGCCGCCCAAAAAGGAGCCCAATACCCATGACACCTGATCAAACAGCGTGACCAGCAATCGGTATGCACTGACATTGGCCTCCGCCGGGCCGTCATCCTTACTGAGCATAGCATAGGTTTCATCGCACAGTGCATAATAGAGATACCACTTTCTCTTCCCTTCATCCCGATAGCGTCCGATCATCGATATACTGAAAAAAATGTGTCTCGCCGCCACCATCAGAGCCGTGATCGCAGCCATGACAACAGAGCCGGCACGCAACATCGTCACGCTGACAAACTGCACCGTTCCGCTGAATATAATGATACCGGACAGCAGTGACCAGACCGGACCATATCCATGTTCCTGCATCAAAATTCCGTATCCCGCACCCAGTATCAAAAAGGTTACCATGATCGGGAGTGAGGTCCGCAACGCTGCTGTCACATCTTTTCCCGATATTTTAATATATTTCCGTTCCATAACATTCTCTCGATTCTCAGCAATATTCCCCATACTCGCAGCCGACATTTTCGCATCGCATCTTATCAACCAGCCTTCCCTTATGATAAAGGCTGATCGTACCGCTTCCGTTGCCTCCGTTCCACAGCCGATTGTGTCGCTTTGCCCCGTCCGGCGCCTCATAATTGATCAACAGCATGTCCTTCTTCCTGCAGCAGATCTCACAGATCATCTTGTTGGTCCATGTACGTTGCTCCACATACCACAGAATCTGTTCATCCGTTTCCCTGCACTCAAATTTTGTCCTGGTGTTCGTCCAAAACTTGGAGAAATTAAATTCATATGCTCTCCCTTCATACCAGAACGCAGAAAGAAGCTTTCTTGGCAAAGCGAGCGGTCCCACTTTCGGACAGCCCCCGCCGATATCAAACACACTGTTGTTTAACTTCTCCCCACTCACCAGACTGGTCAGATGGTTTGAAGACAGCCATACCCAGGGAGATGTAAAATCCTTCCCCCAGTTTTTATCCGCATATCCGTAACAGTCTTCCGGATTCACACGATATTTTTCCCCGTTCCAGATCACATATCCGGAATAGGCAGTCTTCATCCCCTCCGCATGCCAGAACATCTCAAAAGCCTGAAGATTTCTGAACAGCTTTCCGGCTCCGTAGCCCACATTAAAAGCCACCCGCTTATCGATTGTAAGCCGCCAGCTCATCTCCCCGCTCTGACACATCATTTCCGGATGTGCAAGGGCTTCCTCCTTCGTCACACAGATACGACCCTGCGTGCGTTTCTCCGTCACAAAACAATCCTCCGTACGGATGCCAAACGGCGTACCCTTGCGCAGCCTGACCTTTTTCCATCCGAAAAAGCGATGCAGCTGTGCAGCGTCTTCTCCCCATGCTCCGGCTTTCACCATCAGATAGGACGGGCGCTTTCCCCTCTCTCTGTTCGCTTTCAACTGACCAAGCACCGGCTCATTCCCGCCATAAGCCGGATTACAAAGGAAGAACTCAATAAAAAATGCCTTTGCCTGTCCGGTCTTCTCATGATACCCCGTAAAAGAATGCCACCACCAGTCATATCCCTTCTTTGCCTGCGCTCCGACCAGCTGAAAGCTGTCTCTTGTAATGTCAGATTGATTAAACATGCCCTTTCCTTCCTGCTGTATATAAAATAATACTTATATCATATCCGACATTTTTTTAATGTGCAAGCATTTTCTATTTCATCTGCCATGCTGATCGACTGACTATTCACCGCGAGGACGCAATACGATGAGCTCCCACGCCGCCTGTATCCAATAAGCAATCTCTGCCACAAGCACCATAATTGCCGCATAATCCAAAAGGAATCTGACTCTTGACTCACCAAAATCAAAAAAAGCAAACATCACCCTCATGAACAGATAGTCCCCTATGCCTCGCCGGATGAAAGCTCATCATAAAAAAGCCCCAGTACGCAAGGGGCATGTGGATCGTCCGCAGCGTACTGGATGCTCCGCTGATCGTGATTTCTTTCAACACATACTTTGAAAGCAATATCCCGCTCACAGGCTGCAGGATCCTGAACACGGCAAGAAACAGGTTCACTGCCGTGTTCAGGATCCGTACCGCATTATACTTTCCCTTAAAAAGGCTCTTCCACCACTTTCGGTTTATGACATGATGCGCGATAAACAGTACAAACATACAGATACCGAGAATCTCATGCACATTCTCTCCGATCAGGGATGCGCCATCAGGACATCGATCATTATCCTTGCTTTCTTCATATACTCACTTATCCCAGTTCCTTCTTTGCCCATGCTGCCACCATACTTTCTGACCTTGCGGCATCTGCTCCGTGGACAGCAAGCCCGCTGCCAACCACAGCACCCTTGCAATGCTTTTTAAGGGCTGCCGTCGAGCCTGCCTGACCGCTTCCTTCATGTGTCATAACAGGGAATACCTTCTTTCCCGTAAAATCGAGTTTCTCAAGCTGTGAGAATACGGCCATCGGATAGGTTCCCCACCAACAGGGACCTGCAACCACAATGTTGTCATACTCATGAATATCATCAAGATATTTTTTCAGTTCCGGTCTGGCGTCACTGCGAAGCTCCGCCTTTGCATCATCTATGCACTCATAATAGTCCGCCGCATAGGTCTTCACTGTCTCCACCTGGAACAGATCTGCTCCGACTGCCTTCTGGATAAATTCTGCAACGATCTCCGTATTTCCCTTGGAAATGTTCTTCACGCTTCCGTTCCAGTAGTTCTCTCCGGTTCTTGAATAATAAATGATCAGATTCTTTGCCATGTCCTTGCCCTCCTTAATATGTTGACGCCTCACTTCGTGTGATCTTCCATTCGCCGTTTACTTTCTTCATGCTGCACTTCTGCTGCAGGTGCCAGTTTGATCTGCCGCCGCCAAACACTGCGGCCGCCACATATGACTGCCCGGTCAGAACCGCTGTATCCCCGTTTATCTCTACCGGCAGATTCTCATGTTCTGCCGAGTAATAGTTGAGCGTTCCGCCCAGTACCGCTCCTATGAACTCTTCCTTTGGCTGCCGCATTCCGGTCATATGCACAAGTATAAAGCTGTCATCCAGCACTTCCCTAAGGATCTCTTCATCCTTTGCGATCATCCCGTCATACATTTTCTGATAAGCATTTCTGATAAGTTCCTTTTCGTCCATACAGCACCGCCTTTTGTGAATAGTATATACGTGTCACTTATGCGAATCAAATTCTCTTGCCATCGGCGATATCTGCATCCGGATAAGTCTCTTTCAGCTCTTTTACGCTTCCTTCAATCCCGGTGGAAGACGAGGTGGCAAACAGATGGATCGTTTTCCCCTTCAGGTCAGCCTGATCAGAGAATGTGTTAATGATACGAGGATGGGTATACCACCAGATCGGATAGCCGATCCAGATTTCGTCCACGCCCGCAAGATCAGGCACTTTCGCCTTGATCTCAAATGTATCCGCCCCGTTTTTCTTTGCCAGAGCCTCTGCCTTTCTTTTTGTCACTCCGCTGTATGAAAAATATGCTACCATTTTGCTCACTGTAGTTTCCCTCCTATTCTGACTGCTTCTCTTCAACTCTATTGATCACAGCAAGCGCATTCAGCGTCCTCGGATATCCGATAAACGGAATGCAGTGCGAGATGACCTGGATCAGAATGCCCTTGTCATTTCCCATGCGGAAGTTCGCTGCCGTATGCCCTTCCAGCTGCGGTTCGCAACCTCCCTGGGCATAGATATAGCAGAAGGTCACCAGTTCCCTTTCTGCAAGTGTCAGTCCCCCTCTGGTGTAATAATCCCCAAAGCAGTTATCCGCAAGCCAGTAATTGATGTGCCTGCTGTCCTCAGAACCGCTCTTATAAAACTCCTTCATGCCATCCCCAAAGATAGCCACCTGCGTCTGTGTACCTGCCACACGACGGCTCTTCGGATTCACTCCGTCATCCTCTGCCGCTGCATCCGTTGTAGACTGGGGCGCAAGCGGAAGTGAAATCGCTTTCGCCTCAAACACTTCGTTGACCGCTTTCAGAAAAGGAAACACCCTGCCGATACCAAGATACGCCACCGCCTGATACACGATCTCTTTGATCTGCACAGGTGTTACGCCAAACTCCATAGCCGCAGGAACGATAGCCTTGAATTCATCAATTCCCTGACAGCCTATCAGAACCGCAAGGATCGCCATGTGCCTTGTCACTTCACTGATCGGTTCTTGACCATCTGCAAGAGGCATGTGCAGCACTTCATCAAAGGCAAAATTATCGAACCTCTCGATGAACTCCGGGTCTGTCTCTAAAAACTTTGACACATAACCCGGGAACATCTTCTCGTGGTATTTACTTGCAAATTCCGTTATCGCCATACCTGCCTCCTTACTCTACTACATCTGTAGAAGCTGCAAGCTCGGTCTGGGTTTTATAATCCGTTACACGTTCTTCCAGTCTCTCGATAGTTGCCTTAAGCGCCTGAGAGCCGTATACCTGCCTGAGAGGTGCAGGCTCTATGTCAACACTCTCGATCATCCTTGCTGCCATCTTAGCCGGATCTCCGGGAGCCAGACCTTTTTCAGGATCAAGCATATTCAAGAATCCATGCACATGATCATACTCGGGCATAAGATTCGCAACGTGAGCACTTCCATATCTGAACTCTGTTCTTGCTCCGCCCGGCTCAACGATGGTGATACCGATATTATACTTTGCCACCTCCTGTACCACAGACTCGCAAAAGCCTTCGATACCGAACTTTGTGGCGTGATACATGGAATTTGCCGCATAAGCCACCTGTCCGCCGTAGCTTGAAAGCTGGATGATACGCCCGCCGCCCTGTTTTCTGAGATACGGGAGACTATCATGAATGATCATGATCGGACCCGTCAGGTTCGTGTCAAGGATCTTCTGGATGTTCGCATAGTCCAATTCCTCTGCTGCACCGAACAAACCATAGCCCGCATTGTTTACAACCACATCGATTCTACCATGTTTGTCGAACATCTCCGGTATAAAGCTGTGAATGCGCTCAATATCTGTTACATCAAGGATCTGACAGTCGAAAGTATCAGGATACTTTTCAATCAGTTCCTCTACCTTGTTTGTATTTCTCACGGTACCGATGACCGTGTCACCCTTTTCAAGGAGCTGCTTTGTCATCTCATTGCCAAAACCGCTTGATACACCTGTAATTAACCATGTTCTTGCCATCTTTCATATCCTCCGTTTCTTAAAGTTTATTGTAGTCTTCATCACTGACCGGCTCACACCACTCAGTAGAGCCCTCTTCTCCGGGTACCTCTATCGCAATATGCGAAAACCATTCATCTTTCTTTGCGCCATGCCAGTGCTTCACATTTGCCGGAATCACGATCACCATACCCGGCTTCAGGTCTACAGCCTCTTTCCCTTCTTCCTGATACCATCCGCTTCCTGCCGTGCAGATAAGGATCTGACCGCCTGCGGACTTAGCGTGATGGATATGCCAGTTATTCCTGCATCCTGGCTCAAAGGTCACGTTTGCCAGGAACATCGGTGACTTTGCCGGATCCACCAGCGGATTCAGGTACGAATTACCCACAAAATACTGTGCGAAGGCAGTATTCGAATTTCCGATCCCGAAGATGTTTTCCTTGTCAAACTGTTCTTTGCTCATGTTTTAGCGCCTCCTGCTTCTTTATTTAGTAACCCAGTCCCGAGAGCCAGTCATTTACACTCTGCCTTACACTGTCCTTATGCTTTTGTGCGTCCGTTCCCGCTATGGCAAGTCCCGTACCAACCGTGCTGTCTGGACACGCACTGGAAAGCTTCCTGTCAAATCCGGACAGCCCGCTCCCGGCATGTGTGGAAAATGGAATAAGTGTCTTCCCAGAGAGCCCTTCCGCATTTTCTTCAAAAAATGTGTACATGATCATCGGCCAGTCGCCCCACCACACCGGAGCGCCGATAAATATAGTGCTGTACTGCGACAGATCAGGAACATCTCCGGCATATGCCGGTCTCGCATTCTCATTCAGTTCTTTCTTCGCCACATCTGTCAACTCATCATAGGTGTAAGGATAGTCATCCTCCTGCGGAAGGATCTCGAACTTATCTGCCCCTGTCTGTTCCGCTATCATATCCGCCACGATGGCTGTATTGCCTTTATCGATCACACCTACATTATACTGTTCGCCTGTCCTTGAAAAATAAACAACCAGGGTATCCTCTGTCGGTGTTTGGGCGTCCAAGGCAGTTGTATCGCTATTTCCAGTGTTTTCCGTTTCGGCTGATTCCAACACTTCCACTGTCTGCTGTTCTTCCGCATTTCCGGGTGTGTTAGAATCTGCAGAAGTACCGGACTGTCCGCATCCGGCAAGTGCCAGCATACAAACCATCATTACTCCAACTATTATTCTCTTCTTCATCGGAGTACCTCCATTCCTTACTTTTATGGTAAGTATAAGAAAACCGCTGAAAATCATCAATTTGATTTTCAATAGTTTTTAATAAGTGTTACTTATGTGAGGCGTCGGTCTTATTTCATAAAATCCCTGATCATATCAGTATGTTTCACCTGCAGCGCCTGGCTCAGATGCTCCACCATGATCGTTTCCGGAGACGCAAGTGCTTCTCCAACAAGCTCTTCATTGCTTCCTGCTGCATACGCTTCGGATGTATCAAAGAAGGTCTGCCCCATCTCCACGGCACGATGCAAAAAGCGGATGCTTTCTTCCTTTTCCGGGAACGGAGGATAGCTTTGGGATAAGCCCATACATCCCAGACCGATTGCAGTTACCTCAAGATCTTTGCCTAAGGTTCTCTTTATCATGTAACGTACTCCTTTTTCAAAACGATCAGTCTACACCGTCTATATCACAAAGTACAAGAAAGCGGCTTCGCCGCATTCTGGGAGTTGCGTTGCAACTCCTGATTTGAGCGCGTCCTTACGGACGCAATTTCCTATAAAGTAAAAAATGCAGAGAGAATCATCAATTCGATTTTCCCTGCATTTTAATAAGTAAAACTTACGCTTCCACTGATCTTCCCCGCTTGTATAAGATCAGGAATATCATCATGACATATACTACGCTTATCGCTATATTCAAATACATATTGGTTTTGAAAAGAACCATAAAGGCAAAAAAACTGATTCCGACCAATGTGATAAACAGGTAAAACCTCGAATCGAAGCCACAGCACTTTTTCGAGAAGATGCCGATCATGAACAGGCAAATAAAATAAAGTACAAACGAACCTGTTATAAACATCGTCTTTGGCAGAAGCGCCACTTCCGCTTCGCGCATGAATTCCAACGCAACAGAAATATTATTGAGTGCCAGGATCAGAAATACATGGATCATCATATATGCGGTGCCATTTGTTGTCCGCTCACGATCTACAATTTTATTATACAATATTTCATAGCTCAAGAAAAGCCCCGCCACGATCAGGAATGCCATCGCGGAGAAGTACAGCATGGTCGGCGTGATACTGTCTTCAAAATATCCGGTTATAGAAATGATCATCTCGCCAAATGTAAACACAACATAGAGCATGGCTCTTTCACTCAGATGCATGAAATCTACCGGCACAAGCATATTTACCTTCCCTGACAATGCCGTAGCGACAATACCAAACAAAATAGGAACATAGGCTATTGACACACCAGTCTGATGATACACCAGCATATGGATCAATACAAGAACCGTCTCTCCCAAAAGGATCGCGGATTTCCGCTTCAGCATTTCAAGCACCCACGGTTCCGCCTGATGATTTCTCATTTCAATCAAATGCTGTACACCTATATTGGCAAGTATCAATGCCCACGCGACACAGAATTGATAGAAAGATCCTCTCCATCCGGTACTGATCCCGTCTGCCATATGGTACAACAGATACATATTGGTGAAAAGGAAGATATGATCCCTCACTCCATTCCTGCCATACAGATTGATATAAAAAGTACTGAAATTCCAGATCTGTACCACTGCAAGCGAACACAGCACATAAGCAAGAAACACTTCTCCCGTGACAAATCCGCCCTCCACATAATGGAGTATGGAATTATTCCGACCTATGAGATATACAAAGATAAGATCATAGATCAGTTCCAGATATTCTACCTTTTTTTCCTGACTTTCTGGCATTTCTATACTCACTCCCCCGTCTCAGATATTTATTCAAAAGCTTTCGCAACCTTAGGAAGCAGTTCTCGAATCTTAAGATGCTGCGGACATACTCTTTCGCATTTACCGCACTTGATACAATCAGACGCTTTTCCATGCGCCCCGCCGGTGATCACATTGTCATAGTAATAGCCGGTATTCCAGTTGTGGAATGCCTCGTGGGCATTCAGCGCGGCAAACAGATCCGGAATCCGGATTCCCTTAGGACACTCGCTCTCCTCAATACAATACCTGCAGGACGTACAGGGAATCAGATTCAGTCCTTGAAAGATTTCGCAGACTTTTCTCACCGCATCCAGCTCCACTTCAGACAGCGGCCGGAAGTCCTGCATCGCGCTGATATTGTCCTGCATCTGCGCCATATCACTCATTCCGGAAAGAACCACCGCAATATTGGGAAAACTGGCTGCAAACCGCACCGCATAGCTGGCATTGCTTCCACCGTTCAGATTGCGCAGGATCTGATCCGCCTCCTTAGGAAGATTTACAAGGCTTCCACCCTTTACCGGTTCCATGACAAGCACAGGCTTATTATGTTTCTCGCAGACTTCATATACCTTGCGTGCCTCCACGGAGGCATCTTCATAATCCAGATAGTTAAACTGGATCTGCACCACTTCAACCTCCGGATGCTCAGAAAGAATCCTATCCAGCACCTCCACCTTATCATGAAAGGAGATTCCAAAATGTTTGATCAGGCCTTCCTCCTTAAAACGATATGCAGTTTCATACGCCTGACATTTCTTGAACTTCTGGTAATTGTTGCGATCCTGCGCATGCATAAGATAAAAGTCAAAATAGTCCACGCCGCACCACGACAACTGGTTTTCAAAAAACGGTCTGATATCTTCCTGGGATCTGAAATAAGGATCTGTCAGCTTATTGGTGAGAAGGAACCGGGATCGGGCATATCTTTTCGCCACGCAGTCTCTTATGGCCGTCTCCGACTGCCCTCCTATGTAACCATGTGCGGTATCAAAATAATTGAATCCGGCATCTGTAAAGGCATCCGCCATCTTGGTAAACACCTCATAATCAACCCGACCGCCATTCATCGGCAATCTCATACACCCGAAACCAAAGTTACCGTTAATCTCAGGAAAAAATTTACTTTTCTGCATTGCTATACCTCCCTATCTCTCTACGACAGTCGTTTTCTCAAAATCTCTGCAAACTCTTCAATATAGTATCCCGTCCTTTCCTCCGGCCAGAACAGGCAGTACTTTCTTGTAACCCTGCGATTCTTGCGATAGAGCGGCACTCTCTTGATTGCGCCGGATACCTCTGGCAGCTTTCCCACAGCCTCAACCGGCAAGAAGCCTCTGTTGCCGATCACCATGAGTCTCGCCTCCTCCTGCGTTTCCGCATAAAGGAAATCATTTGTAAAGCCAAGAATGCTGCGATAATATTCCGCCTCCGTATCCCTCTGCTCTCTGGAAGATACAATGATGCAAGACAGCTTTGCAAGGTCACTTACTTCTAATTTTTCTTTGGAAGATAATGCCGATCGTTCCGATAACTCAATGAGGCATTCTGCATTCTTCAGTTCCAGATTCACATAGTCGGCGGAAAAAGCCCTGCGCTGGTCATTGAGTGCCAGATCAAGCTTCCCGGTAACCAACCCCTGATATAATTCCTCGTGTGTTCCACTCTGAACTGATATTTTAACCTCTGGATAAAGGCCGGAGAACTCCGCGATCGCTTCCGAGAGCTCCGGACCTGCATACAGATTGATATAACCTACGTGCAAAGCGGTTTCCTCATCGCTTCCCAGGCGGATTGTCTCATTCCTGACAGCATCCAGATCCGAAAGCAATGATTTACATTTGCGATAAAAATACTCCCCTGCTGTGGTAATCTGAAAGCTCCTGTTTTTCCGCTCAATCAGCTTCACTCCCAGATCCGACTCCAGCGCATTCATCGCCTGCGAGATGGCAGACTGCGAAACAAAGTTTTTCGCCGCTGCTTCTGTAAAACTGCGCTCATCCACAATAGAAATAAAAAACTGTATCTGCCTTAACAGCATTTTCCCACGCACCCTTCTCATACCATAACCCACATGATGTTTTCTGCAATATATTTATTATCGCAACATCAGTGAGTGTAAAGCCTGCTATCAGATATATTCCCGCATTCTCTACACTGCAGATCATTTGTGACCATAGGGATCAGCATTCCGAAGGTTCCCCAGGAACTACCCATGGAAAAACTTCGTTAAAAGCTACTTCTTTTGGGCAACGTTCATAAAATCTCTTTTTCCCATGACATCCGCAATGGTACGGAACAGCTTCTCCGGGGTCAGAGGTTTCACGATATGCGCATCCATTCCCGCATTCAGACTCTCCTCGAAATTCTCACGGAAGGCATCCGCAGTCATGGCAATAATCGGTATCTCTGCCGCATTGGAAAGAATTGTCCTGTCAAAACTTCGGATTGTCCGCGCCGCCTCCAGACCATCCATGACAGGCATCAGAATATCCATAATGATCACATCAAACTTTCCCTTTTCCTGTAGGAATATCTCCACGGCCTCCTGTCCGTTTGCCGCAGAAACCACATCCATTCCGCCGGACAACAGAATCTTCTCCCCCACTTCCCTGCTGAATGTGTTGTCATCCACGATCAAAGCCCTGCACCCTGCATGATCCGGGATCGTCCTGCTCTTGAATTTCTCCTGCTCCGGCACACTGCCCGTGAGCGGAAATGTCAGGGAAAATCCCACCTTCGTACCCATGCGCTCGTCGCTCTCTGCCACGATCTCATCTGTGCCCAGCGCCATCAGATAACTCTTGAAAATAACCAGGGACAGATCCATGGAACCGATATTGTCCTCTATCCGCTCGATCAGCTTATCCTGAGGCGCAAAGATCGTCTGCAGCTGCTCCCGGTCAATCACGATCCCCCTGCTTTCCATAGAAAACGAGATATGCGCAAATCCATCCTTGATATAGACCTTCCTCACATTCAGAGAGATCCTGCCCCCACGCACCGTATAATTCATCGCATTCTGCATCAGCTTCATGATCACCTGATACAGCGCATGTTCATCCACAAGCACGACCAGGTTGGAAACCTCATCCGTTTTCAGGGAGAAGATCAGCTCCCTCTCATTTCCCATGGCCTTGCCATACTGCTGGATCTTGGACAGAAACTCTCCAAGCTTCACCGGCTCCGGATTGACCACCAGCTTATGCCTGGCAATCCTGCGCAGCTCCAAGATATCATCAATCGTCTCACTCATGTAAGTGCCTGACATGGATATCTTGTGCAGATATGCGTCCAAAGCCGAAGAATTCGTCTCGTCCTGCGCAAGCCTGGTCAACCCCATAATAGAATACAGGGGAGTGCGGATATTGTGCTCCATCAGGTTTAAGAAACTGTTCCTGTCATTAAACTCCCTGTTCGTCATGCGCAGCGCATCCTCCAGCTTCTCCAGCCGATTCGAAATAGCCTCATTCTCATCCGTGACATCCCGGATCAGACACACCAGACTCTCCTCCTGCATGAAAAAAAGACATTCCTTCAGCAAAAGATTTCCATACACACTCCGTATGGTAAAAAAGAGAGAATACCGATCCTTCCGTCTTATCTTCCCCGCCACAAAAGAAAAATCGATCTTCTCCAGTAAATCCCTTGTCTCCGAATCCACACAATAATCCCTGATATAAGTACCCAGAACCTGAATAAAATCATAAGGATTTCCTATGGTTTTCCCCCATAAGTCATCTTTGGCATAAAGTGTCTGGGCCTGCCCGTCGTCTGTATCGATCCGTATGACCGCATCACAGGAATCCCAGATCAGGCTTCCAATCCGATCCCGTATCTCTTTCTCACTCATATTCTCTTTCCTTTTTCCTCCGTATCCCTCATAAAAAACAACTCCAAAATATGGAAGTTTCCTAATTAAATATAGTATAACACACAATAAGATGTTTACAATATCGATTTTTGTTCTCAAATTTTTACATGATTTCAAATTATTCTTCTTTTATTTTCAAACAATTTGCGATACAATGGATTTAAGTTTGTATATTCTTGGCAAGGGGACTAAAATTATGTATGCAAAAGAGACAAAATCACTTTCTTCAGGTACAAATACCGTATCCTTACAGCCTAATTGCATCGTGGGGATTGGCGCCTCCGCAGGGGGACTGGAAGCCCTTCAGGAATTCCTGACCTTTCTGCCGTCCAATACGGGCATGGCCTTTGTGATCATTCAGCATCTCGCTCCGGATCACAAGAGCATGCTGGCTGACATTTTATCTAAATACAGCACCATGCCTGTCACTGAGATCCGGGACGGTATAACTCTGGAACGCAATCATGTCTATATGATCCCGCCGAAATACAATGTGGAGTTGGAAGAAGATGTGATGCGGCTCAGGGAGTACGACATTGCCCTGATCAACCATCCCATTGATATTTTTTTCCGGTCATTGGCTGCTGCTTATGAAAACCGTTCTGTGGCAGTGATCCTCTCTGGCACAGGCTCGGACGGCGCCAACGGGATCCGCTCCATCAAGGAGCGCAATGGTGTCATCATCGTGCAGTCACCGGAATCCGCCAAATTTGACGGCATGCCCCGCAATGCCATCGCCACCGGCTTTGCGGATATGATACAGAAGCCAGAGGCCATCGCAAAGGAAATGATCCATATTGCAGGCTCCATTTCGGATTCCAACACCCATTTCCTTCCCACAGACGAGGATATGCTTTCCCAGGTCTTTTCCATTTTGAAGGCAGTTACCAATATCAATTACACCTACTATAAACAGACCACCATTCTCCGCCGCATTGAACGGAGAATGGTCATCACTCACAGTCGGAACCTGAAGCAGTATGTAAATTTTCTCGGCAATAATCCGGATGAGGCGAAAGTTCTGGCCAAGGAAGTCCTGATCGGCGTTACCGCCTTTTTCCGGGATTCAGATTATTTTGATGTGCTGAAGGAATCCGTGGTAAAACAGATTCTGAAAAACGCGGACCACGATAAGCAGATCCGTGTCTGGGTGGCAGGTTGCTCCACCGGCGAGGAAGCCTATTCCGTAGCTATCCTCTTTGCTGAATCTATGGAGGAGCTGGGTATCCACCGGGACATCAAGATCTTTGCCACCGACCTGGATAACGACTCCATCTCTACCGCAGTGCGGGGCGTCTACGGCGACAACATCATTGAAGATGTCTCCGTATACCGACTGTCCAAATACTTTACCAGAAAAGGTAACCGGTACGTGATCCGCCACGACATCCGGAAGATGATCATCTTTGCCCAGCATAATGTTTTCCAGGATCCCCCTTTTGGACGTCTGGATCTGATCTGCTGCCGCAATGTACTGATCTACTTTCAGAGTGTACTGCAGCGCAACCTGTTCTCCATTTTCCACATGGCGTTAAACAACAATGGCTACCTGTTTTTGGGGCGTTCCGAATCTGTCATGGATTATGATGACATCTTTAAGAACCTCTGCGCGGATGAGAAAATCTTTGTTCACAATGCAGGCGGGCGGATACCTTCCCACGAAAAATTCAATTATTCCATGCAGAATTTCATGAGCCCCATTGAGTCCCTGCAGCTGCCGCCTTATGAGGATGATAAAGATGTGCCATATAAGCCCACAGAACTTGATACCTCCGTCCTGGAGGCTCTGATGCCGGCCTGCGTCCTTGTGAACGAGAAAAATGAACTTGTGCGCTCCTTTGGGGACTGCTCCCAGTTCCTCGCCATTCCCTCCGGCATGGCCACACTGGATATTTTCATGCTGATCAGGAATGACCTGAAAATCGCGGTTTCCACCGCACTCAGGGATTCCAAGGATAAGGATACCCGGATCTGCTACGACTCCGTACCCGTCCAGTTTAACGACAAACCGGAATATATCTCCATCATCACACAGCCGATCCTGGACAAACATGGCATGAAGACCGGACACACTGCAATTGCATTCATCCGGGAAAACAGGAAACTGACCGGCGACATTCAGGAATATCAGATTGATACGGCTGCTTCCAGACGAATCTCTGATCTGGAATATGAGCTGAAAGTCACCAAGGACGACCTGCGACAGACCGTGACGGAACTGGAGTCCGTCAATGCGGAGTTACAGGCGGCCAATGAGGAGCTGCTTACTGCCAATGAAGAACTGCAGTCCTCCAATGAAGAATTACAGTCTGTAAACGAAGAACTCTACACGGTCAATTCGGAATACCAGTCCAAGGTCAATGAACTGGCCGGTTTAAACGATGATATGGCCAATTTCCTGTCCACCACACTGATCGGCATCCTCATGGTAGACAGAGACTTAAACATCCGCAAATTTACGGATTATATCTCCACAGAATTCAATGTGGCTGACCAGGATATCGGACGCTCCTTCCGCTATATCACCTACAATTTTACCACTGTGGATCTGTTAAAACAGTGCAAACAGGTGCTGGAAAGCATGGAACCCATTGAACAGCACTGTGCTTCCGTGGCCGGTAAAACCTACCTGATCCGCATAGCGCCTTACAGAGTGCAGGAAAATTCATCCGGAAGCCGCCCTGCCGAAGGCAGACCTGCCAAAAAAGAGGTGCAGGGATTGGTGCTCACCTTTGTAGACACCTCCAAGCAGGTGGACGATCAGGAGCAGATTGAGGAAATGGCAAGAGCATTGCGTCTTGCCGTAAAATCCGGACAGGAAAAGGAGACCTTTCTGTCCAATATGTCCCATGACATGCGCACGCCCATGACAGCCATCCACGGCCTGACCGAACTCACGCTGAAAGAATACGCCCTGTCACCCGAAGTGCGGGATAATCTGGAAAAAATCCGTACCTCCAGCAACTATATGCTGAAACTGATTGAAGAAATCCTGGAGACCAGCCGCATCAACGCCGGAAAAGTAGTGACTGTCACCTCCACCGTAAAGGAAAGCCAGGTGATCGACACACTGCAGGCTGTCATACACGAACAGGCGGAAAGCCACGGCCTGACCTTCGATATTCAGCTAAACGGTTTGGAAAACCGATATGTGCTGATGGATGTTCCCCATGTAGAGCGCAGCCTGATGAATATTCTTTCCAACAGTATCAAATTTACGCCCAAAGGCGGCAGAATCCTCCTGAAAATGGATGTTGCCTATCATGATGGGCGCGCCGACCACATTTACACCATCACCGATAACGGGGTCGGCATCCCGGAAAGCTTCCAGAAGCGCATGTTTCAGGCTTTTGAACAGGGAGATCACACCGTCACAGCCGCCCCCTCTGCTGCCGAAGACATCATTGGCGTCCGGGAAGGCACAGGACTTGGACTTTTCATCTGCAAAAACCTGGTGGAGCTTATGGGCGGCACCATCAAATGCGTAAGCAGGGTAGGCGAAGGCACTACATTTACCGTAACACTAAGTTACAGCCTGGCAACAGACGAACAGATCAAACTCTTATCTGACAGAAAGGACACCTACAAGGACAATATTCTTTCTGACAAAAACGTACTTCTCATAGAGGACAATCATATTCACGCGGAACTGATCATCAAACTGCTCTCCTCCAAAGGCATCCATGTGGAACATGCCCAAAACGGTCAGGAGGCTTTAGACCTCTTTCATGCCAACGGCTCCTATCATTATCAGGCCATTATCACCGACCTTATGATGCCCAAGCTCGACGGCGAGGGTCTCGCCCGCAGGATCAGACAGCTTCAAAACATGGATGCAAAAACCATTCCGATTATTGCGCTTACCGCAGATGTTACGGAAAATGTGGATGAAAGATGCCGTCAGGCAGGAATGAATGCCTGCATCAGCAAGCCGGTGGATCCGGACAGACTATTTGCATTGCTCTCGAAAGAGTTTGAAGGGGAGATATAAAGATGGGGGATTTAAAGCACTTACTGGAAAACTGGGGAGCCGACACCAAGGCGGCTCTCCACAGCATGATGGACGATGAAGAATTCTATGTCCGACTTCTCAAGGAATTTTCGGAAAACGCAGAAATCGAGATGCTCAACAATGCCTTGGAAAAGGAACACTATAAAGAAGCCTTCAAGATTGCCCATGAAATGAAAGGAACCGTGGTGACCTTGGGGTTAAAGCCCCTATACAAAGCGGTCTCCAGATTAGTGGAAGATCTGAGGGACATACCTGCTGCCACAGTCTATGACGACCTTGAGACAGTCAATTTGGAATATGAGAGTTTTCTGGAAATCATGAAACTATATCTGATCTGATAGTTCGGATACCATAACACATTTTACCGGCTTTAATTACCAGGAGGGAAGTACCCTCCCTTAAACAGATAGGATCACCACAAACAATATACCCGCGATTCCAAGATCTTCATAAAGGCAACTTGATCCCCTTTAAGTACATATCAAAGAATTCCAAGTGGTATCGGCAGACTGATCCATGCGCCGCATCAATATTGATTCCGCAGCGAAACTCACAGCATCCTTAGGTGCCGGATAATATACCCTTGCTGCAACGCTGCGCATTTCGCCCTAATGGTTGCTGCAAGTGAAATTAAGCGTTCAACAGATCATTATAGATCTCTAAGTCTATATCCTTAAATACATTGAAAACCACCTTCATCTGACTGCCATTCTCATCAATCCATTTCCTTACTGTGCGCACAGCAATTTCAGCAGCTCTCTGATTTGGGAACATAAACACACCGGTAGAAAGGCAGCAGAAAGCAATGGACGCCACACCATTTTCTTTTGCCAAATCCAAGCAAGCACGATAGCACGATGCTAATAAATCCTCGTGTTCTTTCGTAAGCGCCCCCTGTACAATTGGTCCTACGGTATGCAAAATACACTTTGCCGGCAAATTATACCCGGAAGTGATCTTCGCCTGCCCGATGGGCTCCTCATGTCCCTGTGCTTCCATGATCTCGTTCATCTTAAGCCGCAGCTGGATACCCGC
>JAFUZJ010000048.1 GCA_017476665.1 Lachnospiraceae bacterium
GAACTCACAGGTATGCAAAACCGCATGATGCTCGATCCCGGTGGTAATGATATGCCTGCCTTTGTCCCCAAAGTTCTCCGCCACCGCCCGCAACGCCCAGTTATCCGCTTCCGTTCCGCCTGCCGTGAAATAAATCTCGTCAGCCTCTGCGCCAAGCAGTGCGGCCACCTGTTCCCTGGCTTTGTTCACCGCATTTCTTGCTTTCACTCCGCTTCTGTAGATACCGCCCGGATTGGCGTAGTTCTCGCTGAACCATGGAAGCATGGCGTCCAGCACTTCCGCCGCCACAGGCGTTGTGGCTGCATGATCCAGATAGATCATCTTTGCTCTCCTCCGTCCGCAGCTTCCGTAATTTTCTCTGCAATGGCCTGTTTGATGCGCGCAAGAGCTTCCTGCAATACGCTCCTCTGAGTGGCGATATTGATGCGTTCAAATCCTTCTCCCACCTTGCCGAAGATGGCTCCGCTGTCCAGCCAGAGCTTCGCTTTGTTCACGATCAGATCTTCCAGCTCCCTCTCACACAGCCCCAGCGCTCTGAAATCCAACCACACCAGATAGGTTCCTTCCGGCTCAATCAGTTTCACCTGAGGAAGCTCCTTCACCACATATTCTCTCACAAAATCCAGATTCCCCTGCAGATACCTGAGCAGCGCTCCATACCATTCCTCGCCATACCGATACGCAGCCTCGCACGCAGCAAGCCCCATGGTATTCAGCTGGCTATATCCCGCCGCCGCAATCTGTTTCCTGAATGCATGGCGCAATTTTTTGTCCGGGATAAAAATGTTGGATATCTGTAATCCCGCCAGATTAAATGTCTTCGCCGGAGATGTGCAGGTGATGCACCACTCCCCGATCCGCTCGTCCACATTCAAGAGCGGCGTATGGGCATATCCGTCATAGACAAAATCCTGATGAATCTCATCGCTCACCACGATCACCCGGTATTTGATACAGAGTTCCGCGATCCGCTCCAGTTCTTCTTTGGTCCACACCCGCCCCACAGGATTGTGCGGACTGCACAGCAGAAAAAGTTTGATATGATTTTCTATGATCTTCTGCTCTAAATCAGCAAAATCAATGTAATACTTTCCATCCTCACCAAGCACCAGATCATTGCTTACCACCAGGCGGTCATTGTCCTCGATCACCTCTTTGAAAGGGTAATATACCGGCTGTTGGATCAGCACGGCGTCCTTTTCATGGGTAAAAGCCTTCACTGCCATAGCGAGCGCAAATACCACGCCCGGCGTCTTCACCAGCCAGTCCGGTCTGACCTCCAGATCATGATGCGTTTTCATCCAGGAAGCCACTGCCTCAAAATAGGCATCCCCCGTTTCAGTATATCCAAAAATTCCATGGGCGGCTTTTTGCTGTAATACCTCCAGGATCAGACTGGAAGTCTGAAAATCCATGTCCGCCACCCAGAGCGGCAGCACATCCGCAGGCTTTCCCCGCCGCACCGCAAAATCATATTTTAAACAATCCGTATTTTTCCGATCGATCACCCGATCAAAATCAAGATTTTTTTCCTGCATAGCCAAATCTCCTTACCCAAACGAATGGATTGCCTGCTTCAGATCCGCAATCAGATCCTCCTTGTCCTCAATCCCTGCAGACAAACGCAGCACCCGCTCGTTGATCCCGTTTGCCAGTCGTACCTCCTCCGGTACATCCGCATGAGTCTGTGTCATGGGGTACGTCAGCAGGGTCTCCACGCCGCCCAGACTCTCTGCAAACGGAATTAATTGTGTATGCTTTAAAATGTGCAGCGCCAGCTCCCTGCTCTCCACTTCAAAGGTCAGCATGGATCCAAAGCCCCTGGCCTGACTCTTACAGATCTCATAACCTGCGCTGCCCTCAATTCCGGGATAATACACTTTCTTCACGCCGGGCTCGGTGCGCAGATAATCTACAATTGCTTTCGCATTCTCCTGTGCCTTCTCCATACGGATCGGCAGCGTCTTGATGCCCCGCAGGATCAGCCAGCTGTCCATAGGCGCCAGCCCCGACCCCACCGTTTTGATGAGAAAACGCATTCTGTCGGATATCTCCTGGGAATTGGTGACCACAAATCCTGCCAGCGTATCATTGTGACCGCCCAGAAATTTCGTGCCGCTGTGGATCACAATATCTGCCCCCAACTCCAGCGGATTCTGGAAATACGGGGAAAGAAAGGTGTTGTCCACGATCAGCCACAATCCATGCCGTTTCGCAATATCAGCCATTTTGCGGATATCCGTCACATGCATCATGGGATTTGTGGGCGTCTCGATAAAAATGGCTTTCGTATTGTCCTGCACATAGCTTTCCACATCATCCTCGCTGCAGTTGATATGGGAAAAAGCAATTCCGTTTTTCTTGCTCACATTGTCGAAAAGTCTGGTGCTCCCTCCGTACAGATCCACCTCCGTAATGAGATGATCACCGGGTTGAAACAGCTCCATCATTGCGGTGATCGCCGCCATCCCGCTGGAAAATGCCAGCGCGTCAATTCCCTTTTCCAGAGAGGCCACCACTTTTTCCACCTGCTGTCTGGTAGGATTCTGCAGCCTGGAATAATCAAATCCCGTACTTCTGCCCACCTCCGGATGCGCGTAGGTTGCCGTCTGAAAAATGGGAAAGCTGATGGCACCTGTGGATTCTCCCGTAAAATCTTCTTTATTTCCATAGATACATTTTGTTGCAAACCGATACTCCATTATCTTTCCCGTCCTTTTCGATGTTGTGTTGTCTTTATTATACCCTGTATTCCTATCAATTTACTATGCTTTTATGGCATAATATCACATCATACAGGAAAATACAATAGCTTTCGGACGAGAATTTTCATGAGAAGCATCATCCTGAGAAGCATCATTTTATAACAGGAAATTCCCCTCCGTGTCATACTGACTAAAATGTATGACTTATTTGAGGGGAACTTTTGTTAGTTTAGCACTGAATCATATGCTTTGCAAGAACGATTTGCTATTTTTATATTTTTTTCATTATTGGCTTTTTCATAATTGCTATTTATAATTGCCTACCTTCGCCGGTACCATCTGCCTCCAAGCAGTACCAGCGCCACTGCAATGCCCATATACAACATCGGTGCCGCCTGATACGCCGTCAGATAATGCCCCGCTATTCTAATCAGGCGATATTCATATACTACCCGCGGTGTAACCAGGATTGCCGGTGACAAATCATTCATTTGGGACAGCAGACGCTGACTGTATGGAATCTGATGTGCCAATGCAATTGTCCCTACATATCCGCCAAGCATGACAGCCATCACAGCCACTGCATTGCGGAGCACCTCCGACAACAACATGGTCATCCCTGCAAGCATCAGACTGGCACTAAACACCAAAACCAACAGTATCACAACCAGTTCTCCAATTTCTATGGGCGACTCAGAAAACGGATATAAAAGCTGTACTGCTGCATCCAGCCCTTCCGTCCCCCATTTCGATACACAGACTACAAAAAACAACCCCAACACCACCATGAAAGATCCTGTGACAAAACACATTCCTGCTGCAATCTTAGCCCAATAAAGACTCCGCCACCCATTTTGTGCAACCTGCAACATCGGCAGTGTTCTTAAATGTGTCTCCTGTGCAAACACCCCGGAAAGACTGATCGTGATCAAAAATAAAAAAGCAACCATATTATTTGCCACACCGTCTACCATTGCCTGCGGTACTATCTGCATCCGCCATACAAAGGGCTTCCCGACAAGCCCCTCCTTCTGTGCCCAAAATGCTATTTCCGGTTCTGTCAACTGACACATTTGTTTAGCCTCCTCAATTCTATCCATCCGCTTTTCATAGATTTTCTCCGCATTATACTCTGCTAACGGTGTCCCGTACTCTCCAACTTCCCGTACAAACTCACTAAGCGGCATATATGCTATATTGGATGCCTCCCATCTGACACCATACTCATCCGCGGCCTCTACCATTTCCGAAAGGAGCGCATCATCCAGTGATCTGCCGTCAATCTTCCTGTACTCAGTAAAACGCCAATCATCCTTATCCATATCCACTTGCATAAGCCCTTGCATGACAGAGAAAAAGACTAACACAAGAAACACTGCCTGCGTCGTTCTGTTTCCGCATATCTTCTTCATCTCATACCAAAACAATGTCCCGAAATTTTTCATTCTCAATGCCCTTTCCGCAATATAATCTCCATGTATTGCAATGCTCTGCTTTACCGGTTGCGAACCCATTTTAACGGTAGCAAGCCTATTTTACCAATTTTCTCATGCAACTGCATTATATATCCCTATGTATCCCGCCTGTGCCACACCGTATGCACCCCGCACAATGCGAGCGCCAGAAAAGTAAATCCGCAATACACTAAGGTACTGAAAGGAATCGCCGTAAACAAATGTCCCCCCACCGAAACTAACCGCTCGTCATACAA
>JAFUZJ010000049.1 GCA_017476665.1 Lachnospiraceae bacterium
ATGCCTTCAAGCAACGCCTCAGCTTTCGCCAGATCCGCTGCCGCTGTAAGGGATTGCTCCGTAGTGACAGCGATCACCACATCATACACTTCCGTGTCCAATGTATAAGGGATAAAACCTGCCCCCAGACCCTGCAGCCCATGGGAACCGGATCTTCCCTCGGAAAGCACCGGTGAATCCTTGGGCTCCACCGCAATGACCTGCACATCGGGATTGACCTCTTTTAAATATCTGCCCGCACCCGAAAGGGTTCCGCCGGTACCCACGCCGGCCACCAGAATATCCACATTGCCTGCGGTGTCCTGCCAGATTTCCGGCCCCGTGGTCTCATAATGCGCTTTGGGATTGGCCTCGTTGGTGAACTGCCCCGGGATAAAGCTGTGGGGAATCTCCTCCGCCAGCTTCTTGGCCTTTGCAATGGCCGCACGCATACCGCCTTTGCCTTCGGTCAGCACAATCTCCGCTCCGTACGCCCGCAGCACATTGATCCGCTCCGCGCTCATGGTATCCGGCATGACAATAATCACACGATATCCTTTTGTGGCCGCCACCGCGGCGATGCCGATACCCGTATTGCCGCTGGTGGGCTCGATCAGAACGGAATCTTTTTTCAGGAGTCCTTTCTTTTCGGCTTCCTGGATCATATATAACGCGACACGATCTTTCACACTGCCCGCCGGATTGAAATACTCCAGCTTCGCCAGAATTGTCGCTTCCAGCGCATGCGCTTTCTGATAGGCATTCAGTCTGAGCAATGGGGTATTGCCGATCAATTGTGAAACATTTTCTACCACCTTCATGGATTCCAACTCCTTTTTGTTTCCTGCTATACCGCTCCCGGATCCATTCCTCGCAGATCAATCTCTGAGTTTGGACGCGATCGGATTGATGGATGCATCTGTGGAAAGCACACCGTTCTTCGGATTGCGGTCAGCCCACTCCGGAGAGTTCCAGATTGTTGTAGAGATCTCGGACTGGTAATCCTCCACGGTCTCTCCCTCGGGATGTCTCAGATACACCTCATCCGGCGTACTGCTGAGTGCTTTTCTGCTGCCGTCCGACGTCCACAGTTTGTCGTAAGGCACCTGGGATGCGATCCTGTATGCAAAGCTTCTGAATAGCTCGGGTCCTCCCTCCGTAGGGAACTCAAAGAAGGTATATTTCTTGAATACCGGCAGACTGTACAGATCCTTCACATAGCCCCAGATATTCGGGTATTCCGTGATTCTCTTCTTGATGGGACCCACATTGCGGTAATAACTGGTCTCCCAGCGCACCAGTGTCACATACAGACGCACATCCGAATCGGTGATGTAATCACCGAACAGGAAACGGTTCTCAGACAATCTCTGATCCAGTTTCTCCAAGGACTCAAAGAAGTCTTCGTACGCCTCGTTGTATGCCTCCCAGGACTGACAGAACGCCATGCGGTAATGTCCGTTGTTCACATGAGGGAACAGCCAGTCGTTAAACTCATCAATCTCCTTGCGGTATTTCTTTGGATACAGATCCGGTGCATCCTTGGGTTGGAAGGGTCTGAACTGTACCTCGATATAGTTGGTCAGTCTGTGATAGTCATTATTCACAGCCTTTTTCTCTTTCAGATCCACAAAAGTAGGTGTGGTGGCTCTGCCCTGATAATCGGGGTTTGCATTCTTATAGAATTCACTCAGGAAGTAAGCGCCTGCCAGAGGATCCTTATGCTCCGGATAATCCGCAAATCCATGTCCGTACACATTGGTCTCTCCGCTGTGTGTGGTATGTACATCCGCGATCACATCGGTCAGTCCCAGGATGTCGCGCACAATCACCGGACGATTGGACCAGTGGCAGCCGTGTGCCCAGTAGATGGCAAACCGGTTTGCCTCCGCTTTTAAATCATTCTCTCCCGCTCCGAAGGGCTGGATAAATGCATTCGGCTGGCGGATAAACGCGCCTCTCTCATCAATCTCACTGATGGTCTCTCTGGGTCTGGGCTTAGCCCCCACCTCTTTTGCGTGCTCCTCAGCCTCTGCATCGGTATAAGTCGCAGCCGCCTTTGCCTTATTCTGGTGTGCAAAAATATCGCAGCTGCCGTAATCTATTGCTTTCTGTTCTTCCTTTACTTCACTCATTTTCTTCTACTCCTTTTCTAAGTTGTTCATACCTCTTCAAAAAGATCACTGGACAAATATTTGTTTCCGCCGTCCGGGAACAGTACCACGATATTCTTTCCCGCATTTTCCGGTTTTTTACCAATCTCCACCGCTGCCCAGAGCGCCGCACCGGCACTGATGCCGATGAGCAGTCCTTCTTTGCTGGGACAGAGTCTCGCGTACTTGTATGCATCCTCGTCCGTACAGAGCAGGATCTGATCATACAGCTTTAAGTCTGTGATGGGGCAGATGGCTCCGCCGCCGATCCCCTGTATCTTATGCGGTCCCGGCTCGCCGCCGTTCAGCACGGGACAGCCCGCCGGTTCCACACCGTAGATCTTTACATCCGGATTTTTCTCCCGCAGATATCTTCCGATGCCGCCTGAGGTACCGCTGGTTCCCACTGTCGCCACAAAGATATCCACTTTTCCGCCCATTGCGTTCCAAATCTCGGGTCCGGTAGCCAGGTAATGGGTTTCCGGATGATGCGGGTTCTCACCCTGCGCCGGACGGAACGCACCAGGATGGGACTCTGCAATCTCTGCTGCCCGTTTGCCGCCACCGCCAAAACCGTTGTTCTTGGGCGTCAGTTCCACCTGAGCACCGTAAGCTTTGAGGATCTTGATCTTCTCTTTGCTCGCTCCCTCCGCCATACAGATGATAGCCTGATAACCCTTCACCGCAGACACCATAGCCAGCCCGATCCCGGTATTGCCGGAGGTACCCTCCACCACGGTGCCGCCGGGCTTCAATTTCCCTTCTGCCTCTGCAGATTCAATCATGTGCAGTGCCGCTCTGTCCTTCACACTGCCCGCCGGATTAAAGCCCTCCACCTTTGCGTACAGATGCGCTTTTGTCTGCTCCTGCTCTTCCATTTTATTCAGATGAACGATTGGCGTGTTTCCCACCAATTCCAGAACATTTTCATAAATTTTTCCCATAATTTTCTCTGCCTCATGAACCTGAGATCTTTCTTTGCTTTAATTTGCTTTGCTGTACTCCGCAAGCAGCTCCTTATAAAATGCATTGTCCGGATTCTCTGCGATCAGGTTATCCAAAGCCTCTTTGTATGCAGTGGTATTGATGTTCTGTGTAATATCATAGCTGCCGAAATCCACTGCGTTTCCGGTAAATACGCCGGAGTTGTTTGCTGCTTCCACATATTTCTGGATGCCTTTCGTGTTGGGGTCTACCGCAAACTTGGTAACACCGCCGTAGAGATAAGTCTCTACATAGTCCGCTTCCTTGCCGGAATAATCGGCCACTGTCTTCACTACGTCTGCCTTGATCGCATCATCGGTCTCACCCTGCTTGTAATACTCAAATGCACGAATTCTGGCAGTCTCATATGCTACAAAAGCATCATACTTGTCGTTAAAACGCTTGTTGGAAGTAACTTCACGGCAGCATACATAGTCCGGGGAAAGGGCGCCCGCTGCGGTAACGATCTCCAGATCATAAGCATCTGCATAAAGCAGTGCGAACTCCATCGGCAGGAATCCCAAGTCAACTTCACCCTTCTGTACAGCCTGTGCTGTAGCAGTCTGGTCTGCGTAATAGGAAATCTTTCCGGTGCTCTCATTCTCGATCTCAGCAATGCTTTCCGCTGCCACACCGTTATCCAACAGATACTGTCTGGTCACAACCCATGCAGCCTCATTTCTCGCCAATCCCAATTTTGCGGATGTTACTGCATCCAGATCCAAAACCTTATCGGTTCCCTTGTACTGAGCCGCATTCCCTTTCTTTGCAATGACGGCGCCGCCTTCTACCGCAGTACCTGCCACAAAAGTAAGATCATATCCTGCGCCGATAGACTGCACATCCGCCACAAATCCAGCGGTCAGAATATCCAAAGCGCCGTTCTCTTCATTGATCGCGGTCAGTGCATCGTTTCCGCCGATGGCCACAGGCTCAACCTCCACGCCTTCCTCCGCGAAATATCCTTTTTCCAGTGCCAGAATATTCACCGTCACGCGGATGTTTCCGGCAGGATAAGATACCTGCAGTTTACCTGCATCCTTCTTCTCTGTGGTCTGGGACTCGCTTTGCGCATTGGATGACGCCGCCTCCTGAGTTCCTGCTGCAGACTGGCTCTCCACCGTCGAGCCTACTGCCGGCTGTGCGCTCTGTTCCGCAATGCTGCCCTGCACGCCACAGCCTGCAAATACTCCTGTTGCCAATACCGTTCCTGTCAATAATGCTGCAATTCCTTTGATATGCTTTCTCATAATAATCCTCCTGCTTTTCGTTATGATAATGTCATGAGTCTTAGCGTCAGCTCTGCCGACCGGCTCAATTCCTCAATCGTTGTATACTCCTCTGTGCTGTGGCAATTCTCCATGGCGCACGCCAGCACGATCGTCTCTATGCCATGTTCATTCAGCCGGTTTGCATCACTTCCGCCATAAGTGGCGACACATTCCGGCTCGCTACATCGTCCGCACTCCCGGACCGCTTTCACAAAGCGGCTGATCACCGGGCTTTCATCGCTCACGTTGTATGCCCTGATATGTTCCGTGACCTTCACTTCTGCGCTTCCGCCGTACCTGGAAGCCGTCTCCGCAAAGGTCTTTCGCATTCGCTCCGCCTCCCGTAGGGCCTTTTCATGATCCAGACTTCTGATCTCGCCCTCAATCTCGATCAGCGCAGGCACGATGTTCCGTCCTGCCCCGCCTTTAATCACACCGAAGTTTACCGTGAGATCTTCGCCGACGCGCCCTGTCTGGATTTTTGCCAACGCCTCCGCCGCAATGGTCAGTGCATTGATTCCTTCCTCCGGTGCGAATCCCGCATGGGCCGCTTTGCCTTTGATCGAGACCGCAAGGGAAAGAATGGAGGGTGCCGCATGGGCCGCTCTGCCTACCGGTCCGGTCAGGTCCAATACATATCCCTGCTTTGCCTTCAGTCTGTCATACTCCACATATTTACTGCCCTCGCAGTAAGGCTCCTCCGCAACCGTGAACAGCACCTCGATATCCGGATGGGAAAGCTTTTGTTCTTTGATCACCGTCAGAGCTTCCAAAATAGAGGTCAGTCCTGCCGCGTCATCCGCTCCCAGCACCGTGTCCCCGTTGGAAGTGATCCGGCCGTCCTCCTGCACGATCGCTTTCTTCCCGTTTCCCGGAGAAACCGTATCCATATGCGAGGAAAAAAGAATGGGACCGCCGCCTGTATCTCCTTTCAGGTATGCGTATAGATTAGAAGCGGTCTTTGCATACTCCGGATTCTTTGTCTGTAGTACCTCGCCCGCATTGTCCTCCGCCACCGCAAGACCCAGCTCCGTCAGTCGGTTCTTCAGATAAGCTGCGATCTCCTTTTCATGAAAAGATTCCGTATCAAAGGATACCAACCTGGAAAACTCCTCTGCTATTCTGTTGGAATTGACTGTAAAACTGTCTTTCGCCATGTCATTTCCGCGCTTTCTATATATCTTTTCATTATTCCTACTTTTTCGGTAGGTTTAATATGTTTTTAATTATAGCACCGTTTTTTGAATTGTCAACACAAATTTGAAAAATTTTTGCACTAAAAAATCCCTTCGGAGTGCACCTTTTTCAGGGTTTGTCCGAAGGGATCTTTTCTTATTCATTTCCTGATTCATTCTGTCTGCTGATCTGTCTCCATCATACCGCGGAAGGTTCTCCAGCCCAACATGGCACACTTCACTCGCATGGGCATATGGGAAATATCCTGCAGGATTCCGGCTTCCTCCAATTCCTCTCTCTCTTCCTCCGTGATCTTATCCTTGATCATTCGGGAGAAAATATCCGAAAGCCGCAGCGCCTCCTCTTTCTTTTTGCCGATGATCAGATCCAGCATCATATCGGCGGAAGCCTGAGAGATTGCGCATCCGTCTCCCTCATAGGCGCCGTCCACGATCACATCATCCTCCACCTTCAGCCGGAGCACGATATCGTCCCCACAATTGGGATTCACTCCCTCCAGCTCGAAATTTGCATCCGGCAGCGCATGCTTATGATAAGGATGTAAATTATGCTCCGTCAGGATCTCATTGTAGAAAGTATTGGCGTTATTCTGCATATCCCAATTTCCTCCTCACTGTCCCCAGCGCCTCCGCCAACCGGTCGATCTCCTCCGTCGTATTGTAAAACGCCAGACTCGCCCGCGTAGTAGACGGTACCTGCATATATTTTAACAGCGGCTGTGCGCAGTGGTGCCCCGCCCGCACGCAGACCTTGCTCTCATCCAAAATAGCCGAGACGTCATGCGGATGCACGCCCTCCAGCTGAAAGGTCAGAATTCCGTGATGATCCGCCGGATCTTCCGAACCCAGAATAGTCACATAGGGATTCTCCCGAAGTCGTTTAAATGCGTACTGTGTCAGGGTATCCTCCCGCTCCCTGATCGCATCGAATCCGATCTGACGGATATATGCGATCGCCTTGGACAGTCCGTATGCCCCCGCTGCGTTCACCGTGCCCGCCTCAAACTTGTGAGGCAGCTCCGCGTATGTCGCTCCGGTCCTTGTCACCGTCTCGATCATTTCCCCGCCGTAGAGAAACGGCGGCATTTTATCCAGCAGCTTCCGCTTTCCATAGAGTACGCCGATTCCCATGGGACCCAACATCTTATGTCCGGAAAATGCCAGAAAATCTACATCCAGCTCTCTCACATTCACTGGTATATGGGGCACGCTTTGGGCGCCGTCCGTCACAAATACCGCTCCCTGCTCGTGGGTAATGGCAGCGAATCTTTTGATGTCATTCTCACATCCCAGCACATTGGAGATCTGTGTCATGGCCACCAGCACCGTCCGCTCGGTAAGCGCTGCGCGAAACGCCTCCTCCGTGATCCGCCCCTGTCCGTCGCACTCCAGGAAATTAACTTTTGCACCGCACCGCTTTGCCGCATTCAGCCAGGGCAGAAAATTGCTGTGATGCTCCAGGATTGTCACCAGGATTTCATCGCCCTCCTGCAGTTTGGACATAGCATAGGAATATGCCACCAGATTCAGGCTCTCCGTGGCATTGCGGGTAAATATGATCTCCTCCGCAGACGCCGCCCCGATGAATTCCCGCACGACCTCCCTGGCCTCCTCATATCGCTTGGTCGCCTCCACGCTCAGCTCATAAAGCCCCCGCAAAGGATTGGCATTGTATTTTTCATAAAACTCTTTTTCCGCATCGATCACCACCTGCGGTTTCTGGGAAGTGGCGGCACTGTCCAGATACGCATACTCTCCGGTGAGCAGCGGAAAATCCGCTCTGATCTCCGTTATATCTCTGCCCATATCGCGCTCCTTGTCCGCTCGTCCGCAATCCGCTTCACCAGCGCATCTATTCTGGCTCTCGCCATCATCTCATATACCTCCGTTTTGGTCATACCTCTGCTCTCCAGATAGAATAAAAGCTCTTTTCCCAGTCTGCCGATGGTGGCCCCATGGGTTCCAGACACATTCTCCTCCTGACACAGGATCAGGGGAACCGTCTTATTGTCCACCGTGGGATCCATCAGAAGCACATCTTCTTTCTCCGTGCCCACTGCACCCACACAGCCGTGCTTAAAGTCAATGGTTCCTCTGAAAATTTTATCCGCCTGTTCCCGCAGCACGCCGTTCAGCTTCATATCGGAACTGGATTTTTTGCCGTAATGGGTTGCCACATAGTTGATATCCAGTTTTCCCTGTTTCCCGATCAAATATGCCGTATCCGCCTGAAATCCGCTTCCGTATCCCTTCAGATCACAATGGAGATCCTGATAGAATGCGCCCTCGCCCAGAAATAACTGCGTAATCTCAAATTCCGCGCCTTCCATGCACTCCACATGCAGTTCGTTCACAAACCGCACTCCCGCATGGGCTTTCTGGATCTCAATGAGTTTCACCTTCGCATGATCCTCCGCCACGATCTTCGTGGAGAGGAGCCCCTGAAGCTCCTTTTCACCATGCTGGTGCAGGGCGCTGTGATCCATGACGATCGTGGCTTCACTTCCCTTTCCTGCCCGGATCTCTATCTGATTCCGGGCAGAGCGGTCATAAGCCAGCCAAAAATAAACCGGTTGCTCCGCCTTATAATTCCCGGGGATCTGATAAATGTCTGTTCCGCCATTCTGGGCACAGTCTATCTTCCCCGTCAATTCTGTTTTATAGTGCAGCGCTTCATAGGATTCCTCCATCCCCGACAACACTGCCTCATTCACGCCCAGCCACTCAAACGTGCGGCCGGGAAGCTGATTCATCACCAAATTACTCATTTGGATTGTCTCTTCCTTCCTATCCGATGCTGCCCACCATCTCCAGCCGGATCAGATTATTCATCTCCACCGCATACTCCAACGGCAGTTCCTTTGATACATTGTCCGCGAACCCGCTCACGATCAGCGCCCGCGCTTCCTGCTCGGAAAGTCCTCTGGACATCAGATAAAAGATCGCCTCATCACTGATCCTGCCAATCTTTGCTTCATGCCCTACATCCACTTCATCACATTTGATATCCATAGCCGGTATGGTGTCCGATCTCGCCTCATCGTCCAGGATCAGAGACTCGCAGGAGGCGGAAGACTTGCTCCCCGCCGCATTCCGGGAAATGACCACGGAACTGCGGAAAGTATTGATCCCGTCCGCTTTGGAAATGGATCTGGTGTTGATATAAGAGGAGGTATCCGGCGCATTGTGCACCATTTTACAGCCGGTGTCCAGATCCTGTCCCTCACTGGCAAAGGTGACGCCGGTGAACTCCGCCTTGGCTCCCCTCCCGTTCAGAATACTCATGGGATACAGATAAGACACATGAGAGCCGAAGGACCCTGAGATCCATTCCACCTTGCCGCCCTCCGCCACGATCGCACGCTTGGTATTTAAGTTGTACATATTCTTGGACCAGTTCTCGATGGTGGAATAGCGCATCACTGCATTTTTCCCCACAAACAGCTCCACACAGCCCGCATGCAGATTTGCCACGTTATATTTGGGCGCGGAACACCCTTCAATAAAATGCAGGTATGCTCCCTCCTCCACAATGATCAGCGTATGCTCAAACTGCCCGGCTCCCGGTGCATTCAGTCTGAAATAGGATTGCAGCGGAATCTCCACACTGACTCCTGCCGGCACATACACAAAGGAACCGCCGGACCAGACCGCTCCGTGCAGAGCCGCAAACTTATGATCCGTGGGCGGCACCAATTTCATAAAATGCTGCCGGATCATTTCCTCATATGGTCCGTGCAGTGCGCTTTCCAGGTCGCTGTATACGACCCCCTGCTCCGCCACTTCCTTTTTCACATTGTGATACACCAGCTCCGAATCGTACTGTGCGCCCACACCGGCTAAAGACTCCCGCTCCGCCTGCGGAATGCCCAGTCTGTCAAAGGTATTCTTAATCTCGGCAGGCACCTCATCCCAGGTGGCACTCATCTTGTTATCCTTGGGCCGCACATAGGTTACAATGTGCTCCATGTCCAGTCCGTCGATGGGCGGTCCCCATTCCACCATATCTGTCTTATTATAGATCTCCAGAGACTTCAGTCGAAAATCCCGCATCCACTCCGGATCATTTTTTTCTTTGGAGAGCTGTAAGACGATCTCCTCCGTGAGCCCCGCTGCAAAGCGATAGGCATCTTTATCTTCATTCCGGACATCATACACGCTCCGGTTGATGTCGGATACAATTGTTTTCTCTGTAACGTTTTCCGCATTCATGATACCGTACCACCTTGTCGCATCATTTCAAAAATCTTTCATAACCGTTTTGATTGATCTCCTCGATCAGGGAAGCATCCCCGCTCTCTCTGATCCGGCCGTCCACCAGTACATGAACCCTGTCCACATGAAGTGCTTCCAGGATCTTGGTGCTATGGGTGATGATCAGCATCGTCCCCTCTTTGTGCAGATTCTGATACTCCCTGATCCCTTTCGACACGGTCCGCACAGCATCCACATCCAGCCCCGAATCCGGCTCATCCAATATGGCAAAATCCGGCTTCAGCATCAGAAGCTGTAGAATCTCGGCTTTCTTCTTCTCTCCGCCGGAGAATCCCACATTCAGGTCCCTGTCCGCATAGGTGGGATCCATGGACAAAAGCTCCATTGCCGCTGCCAGCTGTTTCTTGAAGTCCCACAGTCTGACCCGCTCACCGGTTCTCGCCGCCACCGCGCTGCGGATAAAATTCGACAGAGAGATTCCGCCGACTTCCACCGGATTCTGAAAGGACAAAAACATTCCCTTCTGCGCCCTCTCATGCACCGGACTCTCCACGATATCCTCCCCTTTGTAGAGGATTTTGCCCGACGTTACCGTATAAAACGGACTGCCCATGAGCACATTGCCCAGCGTGGATTTCCCGGCACCGTTGGGTCCCATGAGTACATGGGTTTCCCCCTTGCCCGCCACGAGATTGACTCCCTGCAAAATATTTTTTTCTTCCACATCCACATATAAATTTTCGATTTCGATAATCTTTTCCGACATGATCATACCCTCTGTATTCCTTTTTGTTTCATTTCCCGCAGCTTTGCCACGGTATTTTTCACCGTTTCCACGGTCTTATCGATCTCCTCCCGCGTGTTCTCCACCCCCAGCGTAAACCGTACGGCACTGCGCGCCCGGTCAGGTTCGAGCCCGATGGCCAAAAGCACATGGGACGGGTTCAGCGAACCGGAAGTACACGCGGAACCGGCAGACGCACAGATTCCTTCCAGATCCAGCCGGATCAGCAGGGACTCTCCCTCCACGCCCTCAAATGTCATATTGACGTTGCCGGGCAACCGTCTGTCCCGATGTCCGTTCAGATGGCAGTCAGGAATCTCCGCTTCCAACCTCCGGATCATATAATCCCGCAGTGTCCGGACTTCCCGGATACCGTCCGGCTGATCGCCCGCGGTCATCTCCTCCGTCAGGCGCCTGTGCGCCAGCGCTGCCGCCGCACCGAATCCCACGATACCGGGAACATTCTCCGTGCCCGCCCGCCTGCTGCGCTCCTGAGCACCGCCATGGAGCAATGCCCCAAGCTTTACGCCCTTGCGGACATACAGACAGCCCACTCCCTTGGGGCCGTATATCTTATGCGCTCCGGCGCTGAGCAGATCGATCTGCATGCGCTTTACATCCAACGGAATCTGTCCCACCGCCTGTACCGCATCCGTGTGAAACAGGATTCCCCGCGCGCTTGCCAATGCACCGATCTCTTCGATGGGCTGTATGGTGCCGATCTCATTGTTGGCGAACATCACGCTGATCAGGATTGTATCCGGGCGGATCGCCCGCTCCACATCCTCTGTATGCACCAATCCGTCCGCATCCACATCCAGATAAGTAATCTCAAATCCGTTTTGTCC
>JAFUZJ010000050.1 GCA_017476665.1 Lachnospiraceae bacterium
ACTTGGAGAGATCACCATCGAGAATAAGCCCTCTGAGTTTACAAAATTAACCACGAAATGTAAGAGGTATTGTACTGACGGGAAAGGGATTGTCTTTGCGTTGGAGAATGCTTACGGCTATGGACGAGCGTTGGCTGCATGGCTGATTGAGAGAGATTATATCGTGAAAGATGTCAATCCGGCTTTATCATATGCCTACAGAAAAAGCGTTCCGCAGTACAAAGTCAGCATAGCTGACTTCAAAGAATGATAGCTATGATGCACAATGTGTGGCCAGAGTAGCTATCAACGAACTAAATAAGTTGCCGGATGCCATGCCAGAAGATATGTATTGGACACTCAGTCAGTTGGTAAATCGCAGATCAAATTTGAAAACGCATCACATCAGACTGAAAAATCAACTGCATGAGCAGATATGTATAGCGTATCCGAGTTACAAGAAGTCTACAGAGTATAATATACTTTTGGGTTATTCAGATGATACAAATATCCGCTAAGGGTATGCCGAGAAATCCGAGTTTTTATGCATACTACCAGAAGCAACTGGCAAGAGGGAAGAGCAAAACGCAGGCGTTGATCCTGATCTCCCGACGGCTGATCAATATCATTCATGGTATGTTGAAGAAAGTTTGAAATATATGATTTTAAAGAAACAGAGCGTAAATTATAAAAATAATTGATAAAAATACAAATAAGTGATAAAATGTTATAATAAATACATGGCAAAAATATAAAGCATATGAAAGCACGAATAGTTGGAGGTTACTGTGTATAAAATGGAACCTGTAAGTGATTTTGATGAAATAAGTAAAGAGATACTAAAAAATTACAGAGATGGAGAGGTAATTACGATAGGAATATTGTTAGCAGATGGTCAACAAGATGAAGCCAAGCAATATATCATTAATTATATGGACAGATTCGATAGAAAATCTGGTAAATATATAGATTTTTATATCCCGGGATATTATGAATTAAACACTGAAAATGTTCAAATACATAGAAAATATCATCCTAATTCATATTTTAAAAGAGATGAAGTCAAAAAAGAACTGGCATTTTATATCAGAAGAAATCAGACGGCATATTATTTTGATAAATTTTTATTCGATGATTTTATTGAGGAAATGAATTCACGCATGGGAATTGAATATACATATAACCCCATGTTGATACTGGTAGAAGTTAATATGAATAAGAATAGAGGAAATATTGAGTTCCAAGATAAAATGGTAATAGAGTTGGATGAAGACAGTAATAGAGGGTTAAGACGTTCGGGTCAATTGTTTGATGAAATATTTTCTATTGCAAAGCAACAAGTAAAGTTGGATCGGTTCGAAAAGGATGTTAGGATGTACTATATTAAAGGAAAGGCAGTAGAAAATTTTATTAGAATCCTCAGCGGGAGTTGGCTAGAAGCTGTTACGGATATAGTTAGCGATGTTCATCGTTTTAGAATTAAGTGAAATGGAAACATGAGAATAATTATAATGTTATAACCAATTAGATTGATAAGGGGAGCTTTCTCATATATTACCATATTCAATTATATAGTATAAAATCAATAGATGTGAAAAGCTGTTTGGATGAGAATGGCATTTAAAAAGCACAAAAGGAATGGGACAGATTGTGAAAATTTTTGAAATACTCAATGTAGGACAGGGTGATAGCATAATAATGAGACCGCCCAAAAGATGTAAATATACGGGGAAAACATTTATTGTTGATCTAGGACCGGGAAATTATAATATAACAAATCACATTGGAAGCAATGAAAACATTCACATTGTATTGACACATCACGATAATGATCATATGGGTGGAATGAATTTCTTTGTAGGAAAGATGGGACAGGTTGAGACGTTAATCGTACCTTTTTACCAGAATGAAATTACACTTATAGCTCGCACTATACTAAATTTAAAAGGCATAAGCTCATCAAAGGATTGTAATGAGTTTATAAAAGAATTAGAGAGTATAGTAAAGAATCAGGTAAGCATAAAAACGTTTTTGGATAATGGCATGATACATTATTTGTCATTTGCATATGAAGGCATGAACGTATGTGATCATATAGAATGCCTTAATCCGCCTTTAGCCATTGAATCCTATGACTGGATACATGAAATGGACAGGGATAACTTGATTCAACTTATGTATGAATTATTTACAGAAACATTTGCAACAGAGATGGAGGCATATATACGTGCCAATGTTGATGGGAATAATGCAGTATACAAGAGTGAGATACGAGACTATGAACATTACTGGCTGAGAAGCAGAGAAGATTATGATATATCGGTTGAACAATATAATAAATGTAATTATGTGTTTGCTTTTATTTTTAAGAATATGGCTCTTCTTAGAATGTTTAATAATAAAGCAACTAGAAATAATTTGAGAAAAATATACAGTGAATATGTGAAGTGCACGCATGATGTATGCGTAGTGTTAAAAACTAGTTATGAAGGCGAAACTATGTTGCTTACTGGAGATGCAAGCAAAAAAGTATTTAATCGTTTGATCAAAGAAGGGAAGGATATATCAGCCACATATTTAAAAGTTCCGCATCATGGCAGTAAGCATAATATGAGTAAAAAAATACTTGACGCCATACAACCGAAAGTTGCAATTATTTCGCATGGGAATGGTCATTTTGGAAAATCAAAAGACACACATCCAAATCAAGAAATCTTAGATATGCTGTTGCATAGAGGAATTAAGATTCTCATTACTAATGATGTGCAAAAAGGAAATATTACTATTATGCAAAAAAGAAAACATTGCCAAGATAGTTATGTGGAGATCCAGTAGTCTGAAGTGGTGGTATTAAGCTTATTTATTTCAACTGTTTTGATGACAGGAATCTTGCTTTGTTGGAATTGTGCGGCCAGGAGAAATGACCATCCTTGACCCATTTGGTGAAGAAGAGGAAACCATCGACTTCCCATACAAGTCCTTTAATTTTGTTAGTATGTTTGTCATTGAACGGAAACAGCGTTTATGGGACAAAGCGAGGTGGATGATAATTTGTGTTGATGATAGCAGCAAGGCAATTGATGCCATACCGCATATCAGTCCTGCCACAAACAACATAGATTTCTGCGAATGAGCACGAGTCAGCGTCTCAAAAAATGGCGCATCGCCTTCAGAATCCAGAAGATACAGTCATCGAAAGCATCCGCATTGAAGGTAATTTGAACACCGTCCGAAGAGATGGTAATGGCATCAGGAGCCGGGCCGGTCTGGAAATTGTGCAAGTTGCTCAGGTTGTACAACTCATGTTTTTCAGTTGCAGTCACTGCGACATTGGAAAGAAATGAGAATCGGTCGAAATGTGGCTACAGAACAGATCCGGGAAGAATGGATTGTATATGGGTCTCTTTGGCAATCCAGCTGAGGCTGAGTGGGAGTGATAGCAAATAAAAACGGATGTAAACTAGATGGATAAAAGGCTGAGATAGATATAGGTTAGTTTATTGCATCTTGAATTATAGAAATAATTATAATATATAAAGATATTAAACAAGGAATTTGACTGCGCTTGTTCAATTAAAAAATTTTTCTTGATTGCATTTAGGCAAAGTTAATTTAGGGGGAGAAGAGAGAATGAGTACAAAAGAAATTTTATTTGAAAGTATGAAACAATTTTGTAAAAATACTTCCGGGAAGTGCAGAAATGCCTTTTTTGAAAACTGGTTTACTAAAAATGGAAAAACATATAATTTTATTTTTAAACAAAATCTATATGTAACTAATATACAGTATAGAGAGTTGATTGATCTTATTCAGTTAAATACGACAAGAGAAAGTAAAAGAGTACAAATAAATTTTATGACGACAAAAGATTTTTTTGATTTTATGTCAAACATTATAGAGTCATTTATTGATATGAATTGCTTAAGAAAAATAAGAGAGAACACATGTGAAATTGAATTAGTATCAAACGATTTAGAACGTTTATGCAAAAATTATTTAAATATTTTTGAGAATATCGTTGTGGTTGATTCTTTTTATACTTCGTGTATTGTATCAATACCGAATGGAATGGTTATGGATATTCAGCAGATATGTTTTCAATCTGGATATATACATTCTTGTGGTGAAAATATTTATACGAGAAACATGAAAAAGGCAAAATATGATAGTTTTGTCTCACGATTGGAAGAATATATTGATAATAGTGATAATATTCTAAATTTTATTATGTATACACATGAAGATTATCCAATTAAAAACAAATTATATGTAAATGATTTCCAAAAACATGGTCTTGATGAAATAAAATTTTATCTTGAAAAGTTTTATATGCAAGATATTTCTTTATTACAAGTTGTTGAAAAACTCAAAAGTAATGGGAATTTGAAAAACAAAATAAGAATTGTGAGTAGGTCGGAGGCTAAAAGAACACAAGCAAATGAATGTATATGGATGATTATTGATAGATCCATAAGTGAAGATTTAAAATATCCAGGAGAAAGAAGATACTATATATGTTACAAGCAAATGTATATAAATGAGAATCCCTTTCATATTTTTGATGAAAACAAACCTGGGTGGATTGATAGTGTAACAATTCCGCATACATTAATGGGAGCAATGCTTAACATAGGTTTAGCGGGATGTTTGATTAATGAGCGGGATAAATATATAGTTGTGGATCCGTTTGTTGGAACAGGTACAACTTTACTTGAAACATTAAAGTATACAAAAATTGATTTTTGGGGCGGAGATAAATGTGCAATAACACAAATAGTATCTGAATTGAATTTGATTTTCTTTGCAATGAAAAAAAGTTCATTAAATAAAATACAGAATATTGTATTGGAAATCATTGACGTAGGAGATTCTGCCAAATGTCAGAAAATTATATCAGATTTACAAATTAAAAATTATAGTAGTGAAAAGTGGCATGATTTGGCAGTTTGTATTAGTGGTTACTTGACAAATTGTATAAATGATTTTGTTTTAAAAGGATTTGAGTTTGAAACTAAATTTTGTTCACTTACAGAAGATCTTTATAATGAAATTAAGAATTCAAAAAAAAATTCTGGTTTATCAAATGAAGAATGTTGTTTAATCTCAAAAGTTTGTCTTTTGATTGTATGGAAAACATTTAAACGGAAAGAATTTATTTACAGAAAAAATTCAAATCAAGAGAATTCTTTTATAAAAGAAGTGGCTGAGGAATTTAAAGGATTTTTATATCGTTTAATATCATATATTCATATACGTGAAAGAATTAAAGACAATGCCAATGATGAAGAAAGAATTATAGTATACAATGGAAAATATACAAGGGCATGTTCAATTAATAGTAACTATATTAAAAATAATATAACTGTTGAGTCATCTAAAATAAAACAAAACATAGATATAATAGATTTTCTTAAAGGCTTGCAGAATGAGCAAAAAAAGGTTGATTTGATTATTACTGATCCGCCTTACGGATTTAACACAATTGAAGATAAGAATTCTTTTGCAGAATTATATATTAATTTTATTGAAGAAATGGTTAAAACTATAAATAATGGAGGACAAATAATTATGTGTTTGCCTGCATGGTCATATTCAGGTAAAACTGTAAATTTTTTTGCTCAGAAAGAAGTCGTGAGTCGACAATTTATGATTGCTGCACAAAGAAACAATATGTATATTGCAGAGAAAAAAGAAGTATTAACAGAGCCGACAAAATTGTTTGAATTTCCTTTTTATTGGGATTCAGAGAAAGCGCTGAGAAGAGATATTGTCAAATTTCAATTTTTTAAAAGAAGTTGAAAATAAATTGACAATATTATAGGAGCTTCCAGTGTGGCAATCATGAGAAAGAGTCCGTAACACTTAAACAAAGAATGAGCCAGTAGTCGGCAGGAATATTTTCCATAAGGCAAGACCCTGCATAGGAGCTAAGCTGAAACCCTGGTTATGGACAGTCGGGACGAAGAAAGTTAGAACCCTAAAGAAATGCAGGTGATCCTGGTAGACGTGGGAGGTTTGCTCTGTAGATGGAGGAGCATACACAAGGCCATGCAAAGCGAAATACACAGACGTTTTACTTCGTGTACCCCAAACCAACTATTTTTGTACCAGATACAGAGAAATGTCCATCTACATGGCTCATTTATCTGAGATATGAACTGAAAATTTCCATGAAAAATAAGGAAAAACACTTGACTAAATAGGGAGGAAATCACCTATGATAGATATATGGGAAAATACGTTTAATATTAAAAAAATATATAATAAAGAAATGTATTATAAATCCAGAAGCTGGAATCGACAGAGGGTGCAAAAATTTTTGCTTGCATATGATAATGAAAGAATTCTAGAGTGTATGTTGATAATTCATTACAACAATGAACAGAGTCGAGATTTAACAATAGAATTAAGTAATATGTATAATTGTATTGTAGGATGCCAGTTTTGTGCGTCAGGAAATTTAAAACAATCTGCAGTCGAATTATCTGAATATGATTATATTGCTCAAATAAATACGTGTTTAAAGTATAGTGATGTTGATCCTAATAATTATGAAAATTTTTATATAAGTTTTTACGGGATAGGAGAGCCTTCAGTTGTCTATAGAAGAATAGGAAATGTCATTCCTGTCATTAAAAGAAAGTTTTTGCATGCTCAGTTTAATATAGCTACTTTTGGATTTAATGAGAAATGTTTTGATTATTGGAGAGAATTTACACCTGATATAAGAACTTTACAAATCCCTTTTTATAGTAGCAATCGTAATACATTAAAAAAAATTGTAAGAAATTTGCCTGATAATTATGATTTTGTCAAGGTGTTAAAACAAGCAATAGGGTATAAAAAATATCATGAAAAATGCAGAGTAAAAATAAATTATATTGTTATACAAGATTGCAATGATAATGTGGATGAAGTGAAAAAACTTATGGAAATTTTATATCCTTATTTATCTATGATTTGTATTAGAATTTCTTATTTAAATTATACCAGAATTGGGAAAAGAAATGGTTATATTTCGGCATCAACTTATAAAATTAAAGAAATATATGATTTATTAAGTAGTAGGAGATTCGAATGTTATATTTTTGGGACAGAAAAGAATATAGAAGTGGGGTGTGGACAGTTGCTACAAAATCATATTTCTTCAGAGATGAAGAAAACAACTATATATTTAGATCATAACATATATATTGAATGTTTGGATAATCCCGATTTTAAATCTAACATCATGGAAACGAGAGAAAAGGGTGAGCGTCGGATCGTTTATAGTCCAGCACATATTGAAGAAGTGTACAAAGTGGCTAAAGATAGTAATTCTAAGTATCAAAACAAAATGTCAGATTTGCTAAAAATAATTGATGAGATTACAAAATCGGAGGAATTCTTGCCAGCATATGGAGGAATTTATATAACTACAGAACCTACAAGAAAATGCTATAAAAGAGTGATAAATGTGGATACAACGGAAAGAGTGAGAACTGATAGTCTTGCTAAGTTTGAGGTAGATTCGTCGAATTATAAAAAGATGATTTCAGAAGATAAACATAATACTTTTATTACAAATTTGTCAGCAGAAGAGATATGGCAGTTCGAGATATTAACGAGGCTTTTAGATGATTTAAACAAAAATATCAAAAAAATTATTTATGATTACAATAATAGTCTTATAAATTCTTTACTATGTCAGGCAGGAGTAGATAAAAGGTTGTCAGATGACTTTTGTTTTAAAAGGGGCAATTATTCTGATAGATTAAAAAATAATTATAATGAACTTGAGTATACGATTGAAATACTTATGCGATTATTGAATTTTTGCGGATATAATGCAGAGAAGACAGAAAGAACAGCAATATCGTCAACACATGATGTAACACATTGCATTTATGCTACTGGGGCTGATCGCATTCTTACTATGGACGAAAGATTTGCAAAGAAATGTGGAGCTGTATATAAATTTTTGGGGGTAGATACCCAAGTTATTTTTTGCAAAACGAATGAACAAGTACTGGAAAATATGTAGATAGAACGACGGTATATTCATAGTTAATTTACTGACTCACAACGGAGCGTCTCAATAGATGATATTAAACATGTAAGAATATGCAGACACACTTAAGCCATTACATGATTTATCAAAATATGCAATTGATTTAGTGATATGACATGCAGAGATTTCGTTGACTAGAAATGTTTGTGGAGGGGTTATGGAAAAATTAAATGTAATACATTATATGAATGAACTAAGAAACATTTTGTCATATGCTGCAAACATTGGTTTCTTTTTTGGTGCAGGTACATCTTGTGCATTTGGATTGCCATCTATTGAACAGTTAACTAATGAAGTGAAAGATTCTCTTTTGGCAAGTCAGAAAGATTTGTTTGTGACAGTCGAGAATTTATTAAGAGATTTATCGAAAAAAACCACTATTACAATCGAGGATGTACTAAATCACCTAAGAGAAGTGAGAAGTTTGACTCAGGATAGACCAGACTATGAATTTAAAGGGCTGACAGGTGCACAGGCTAAGGAATTAGATCACTCTATATGCAATGCTGTGTTTGAAATTATAAAAGCCAGAACAGAGAGTGCAAACGTTTCTGATTTGCGGCGTTTTTTTGCATGGTATGATGCGGCTAACAGAGGATTTGTTAAAGAGATTTATACAACGAATTATGATATGCTGTTAGAAATGGCAATGGAGGCTAATCGTACTCCGTATTTTGACGGATTTACAGGATCTTATGAGCCTTTTTTTTCACCGGAAACGATAGAAGTATTTCCAGGCGAAAAGGATGTGACTAGCAAATGGATAAGATTGTGGAAAATCCACGGCTCGCTTAATTGGATGAAGAAGCTTGGCGATGAATTATCTGAGGAACACATTATTCGAGTTGGTAAAATTGATAAACCACAAAATGAGCTTATGATTTATCCTTCAAGAGCGAAGTACAGTCTTTCCAGAAAAGAGCCGTATATTGCATATTTTGACCGATTAAAGAAGTATTTAAGTTATGGGGAGTGTGTATTTATTGTGTCAGGATATTCATTTGGAGACGAGCATATTAATGAAGTTATTTTTAATGCGTTGAGAAATAATAGTCGGCTATATGTCGTGGTGTTGTGTTATGGAGATGAGCAGGTAGAGGCAATGGAGAAATATGCTAGTGCATATATCAATCTGTGTGTTGCGGGTCCGACGAAAGTTATTGTAAATAGTATGAAGAAAGAATGGATATATAATGAAGCGGAAGAGCAAGATATTGGCGCTGGGATGTACTGGGACAAAACGAGAAGTAAATTTTTATTGGGTGACTTCAAGAGCTTGATTGACTTTTTCATTGAAAATTCTGGACGAAAGAATGTCATTGAGGAGATGACTAATGCAAAGTGATGTTACATACTTAGGAAAAGTAATTCGAGTAGATTCTAATTCAATAGAGGTTGAGATCAGCAATGACATTCCATCGTCAAGTCCTATTATTAATGGAAAAGTTTATAAGTTAGGACAGATAGGAACTTTTGTGAAAATTATCGCAGGAAATATCACAACTTTTGGACTGGTGGATTCTGTCAGTAATGCAGCGTCAAATATGTCATTGAATGCACAGGAAATGAATCTTGGAAGTAGATTTTTAACGGTTAGTCTTGTTGGTGAAAAGATTGGGAGCAGAAGTTTTCAAAAGGGAATTGGACTCTATCCTACGATCAACGATGAAGTTCACCTTGTGACTGTCGAGGACCTTCAGGATATTTACGGAGGAACTACAGATATTGAGGGATGTCTTGCGATAGGAAAACATTCATCATCTGACAATTTGGACGTGTATTTAAATATACACAAGCTGGTTCTTAGGCATTCAGCAATATTAGGTTCTACGGGAAGCGGTAAATCTAACAGTGTTGTTGCTATTATAAAAAAACTGACAAGCCAAATGCTTAATTCTCGTATGGTTCTAATTGATCCGCATGGTGAATATGGATCAGCTTTTCCAGATGCAAAGGTATTTCGCATTGGTGATCCCCAACGCCCGCTATATGTACCGTTTTGGTTGATGAACTTCGATGAACTTATGTATTTTTTGGTAGGTGCAAAGCCTGCGGATGATCAACGACCTGAATATCGAGCATTTAGAGAGCTTATTGTTAGTGAAAAAAAGAAAAATTATCAATTGTTGGCAGGTGATGTAAATCGGGATTATATTACCGCAGACTCACCAATTCCATTTAATATTCGCCAGCTATGGTATGATTTAAACAGGCGAGTGAACGCTACATACAAAAATCCGTCAACCCAGACAAGAGATACGGAATGTCTTGTTGATGAGGGAAATGCAGATAATTTGATACCTGCATCATTTAAACCGTATTCATTGAGCAATCAGGCCCCATACAAGTCGAAAGATACTATGTTTTACGCATATGAAAAAAAGCTGATTTCCAGGTTGAAAGATAGTCGGTATGACTTTATGTTCTATCCCGGAGAATATCGTGATAGAGAATCGGGAAAAGATTTGCATAATCTTCTGCAAGAATGGATTAGTGGCGAAGAAAGATTGACTATTCTTGACCTTAGCAATGTGCCTTTTGAAGTTATGGACATTACCGTGGGGCTGATTACACGGTTTATCTATGATAGTATGTTCTGGGGACGATTTGAGGCAAATACCGGCAGAAACAGACCACTGTTGATTGCATATGAAGAGGCTCATACATATCTGGGGAAGGGCAATACATTTTATGCCAAGGATGCTGTTGAAAGAATATTTAAGGAAGGTCGGAAATTTGGCTTGGGAGCTATGGTAATTTCTCAGAGACCGTCAGAGCTTTCTGAAACAATACTTGCACAGGTTGGGACTTTTATTGCTTTACGATTAACTAATTCTTCAGACCAATCTATTGTGAAGTCAATGGCACCTGATAATATGAGCAGTTTAATAAATTTGTTGCCATCATTGAGGATTGGAGAGGCTGTGATTGTAGGTGAGGCTATCAATATTCCTTCCAGGGTGAAGTTGCCCTTGCAGACGCCAAGACCGGATAGTTCTGATCCTGACGTGGTATCAGCCTGGAATAAAACATATCAAGTTACGGATGACAGCTATAAATCTGTCATTATGAATATACGTGAACAAAGAATTGCAGGAAGGACATAGATATGGAAAGACAATATGTTGATTCAAGTATGATTACCAGTATAGGATATGATTTTTCGACATGTACTTTGGAAATTGAATTTAAGGGAGGTGCAGTATGGGATTATCCGGGAGTTCCGGAATATCTCTGGTATGAATTTGAGAACGCTGATTCCAAGGGAAAGTTTTTTCATCAAAATATAAATAAGCAGTATACTCCGCAGGGATATAGGGTTCAATAGTTTTACGCAGATAGACAGAAAGCTGCTTTTAGGATCAGAATAGAAATACTATTTTAAAGCGTAATATAAATTTATTTAATGACGTTTCATTATAAAGTAGGCGATTTAAAGGTGGATAGCGATGTATACTTTTCAAGTCATAAGATCCGAAAATAACATAAAACGAAATGGTTTTTATTTAGTACCAGATGATTGGGATGATTGGTTCGAATTTGAGATATCATTTCGTTTATGGATAATTGACACTGAAAAGCAATGTATAGGCCGAGTAAAAATCGCGGAAATTAATCAAAGCGAAAGAAAGCCTTGTTTGCCTTCTTCTTTCAAAAATCTAGGGGATAATTATGTTTCTGTTGGTTTTAATGAAGAATATTATGAAACATTAAAGCAAACAAAGTACAGAGAAAAAATTTTGAAGGCACTTAATGATATTGCCTATAATATTAATATTTATGAGCAAGTTAAAGAATATCGTGTAACGAGGATTGCATTAATGCGGGAGTATTCTGATTCTATGTTACGAGGTCAGATTCATCGAATGGCATTAGGTGGAGCTAGACTTACAGATTATAGATTTACTTATATTTTTCCCTCAAAGAATCCATTAACTGGTAAAAACGTTGAAATGCAGTTTGAAGTAGAGAGAGAAAATAAACCAGCAAGTAATATTCATGTTTTGATAGGGAAAAATGGTATCGGAAAAACTACAATTATTAAAAATATGATATATGCACTGGAAAATTGTAAAACAAAAGAGGAAGTAGGAAGATTAGAAAGTGATTGTATCACTGATTTTGTAAACATAGTATTTGTATCGTTTAGTGCATTTGATGAGGCAATATTTGAAGAGAACTTTGAAACAAAGTTTCCCATACAATATAAATTTGTAGGACTGTTAAAAAATAAAAGTATTAAGAGTAGAGATACACTTACAGAAGAATTTGTAGAAACAAGTTTTAACTTTTACACCAATTTATCTAAAATGAGATTGTGGAAAGAGACGATTCAGATATTGGAATCAGATAATACATTTCAGGAGTTAGAGATTACTGAATGGATTAGTGAGTCACATAAATCAAAATGGAAAAAGGAGATAGAAAACCGAGTAAAGGAAGATCCAAATGCGGATATAGATTCACGGAGAAGAATGTTAGGGGAAAGTCATCGGGAAAAGATTTACCCATTGTTTTCAATGCTGAGTTCTGGTCATAAGATTATTTTATTAACACTTGCTAATTTAATTAATTTAGTAGAGGAAAAAACCATTGTTTTTTTAGACGAACCGGAGGAACATCTACACCCTCCTCTTGTTGCTGCATTTATAAAAGCATTGTCTAATTTATTGATATATCGGAATGGGGTAGGAATTATTGCAACACATTCTCCTGTTATAGTGCAAGAGGTACCTAAAAAATGTGTATGGATTTTAAAGCGATCAGGTAATTATCTGATCCCGAGGAGACCGGAAATAGAGACTTATGGAGAAAACCTGGGTGAGTTAACTACGGAAGTATTTGGATATGAAGTAGATAGTTCAGGATTTCACAAAGAACTTCAGGAGGCTGTAAAAATAAGTAATACATATGAAGAAGCACGGGAAATTTTTAATAATCAGTTGGGCAAGGAAGCCAAATCTATATTAAGGGCGTATATGTACGATAAAGAGGAACACATGAAATAATGATAAAACTAATAAAACCAGAGTTTAATCAATATGAAATTATTACTGACTGTACTTCACAAATGAGAGATGACGATCGAAAACAACTTATACTAAACTGCAGAGATGAAATAGTTAGCGCAAGTGAGGAATATGACAGAAAGGCTAGTGCAGGGCAATTATCACTCATTAGTGTTCACGATAGGTTACTTGGCGGTGCGTCAAAAGATGATATGACAAAACTTTATGAACAGAGATTTGCTTCTAAAAGAGCATATGGGAGAGTATATTATGATAAGATTAAATTGCTATCTCCCAATTTTAGATGCCCTTATTGTGCGCAAAGAGGGGTTGGTACATTAGATCATTATTTACCAAAATCAAAATATCCGGTTTATGCGGTAACTCCCTATAATCTGGTGCCGGCATGTATGGAATGCAATAAAGTAAAGATGGATGAAAATTTTGGTCGTAGAGAGGAGGAGGTAATACATCCATATTACGACGATTTTTCCGGTGAAAAATGGGTTGCAGCAAATATGATAGAGGAAGAACCGATTGCATTTGAGTTTTTTGTAAGATGTCCAGAGTGTTGGGATCATACTAAGAAAAGAAGGGCGGAAAACCATTTTTATAGATTTCAATTAGGTACACTGTATAAGCCGTATGCATCTGAAGAATTTGGAGCATGTTACAGCAGAATAAAAAGATTATATTTAAAAGGCGGAAAAGATTTAGCTGTTAAAGATTTAAATGAGCAGATAATAGATAGAGATACCATTCGGTTAAATACATGGCAGGCTGCGATGTATCAAGCTATTATAGATAGTCAGTGGTTTTGGGAGACTTATTTGCCACAAAATACCTAGATATATAAGGGGTATAACATGGACGAAAGAGAAATGATTGAGAGTATTTCAAAATTTGAATGTTCTGATGGAAGAAACTTAAATTTATCAGATCAATTTATTAAAAATAAGTTGTGTAATGCGTTATCAAATAAAAATATTTTATGTTTAGCACGCGGGGAGGGGCGTAGCGGAGTATTAAATGATATAGTATTTCATCCAGAAATATTGTTTGATTGGGGTGAAAAATCAGTACATGCTTTATTAAATAATGAAGATCAGCATTTAAGGAGATTTTGTGATCCAGGTATTATAGATAAAGATATAATGGAGTATTATATTACTAAATATGCAGAACAACTAAAGGGATACTATTATCGGTATAGATATTTCAAGCGTAGTGAACAAGATGTAAATAGATTTCTCGATAAATTGAAAGAACAAATTAATGAAGAGTATAATGAAGAGGAACTTTTATGTGTAAAAGAATGGTTAATCTATGCACTTCATACAATGGGAGAAAAGGAATTTAAAAAGATTACGCCATGTATATCATGCAGTTATGGAACAAATCGGTTTACAATTGCTCATAAATTTGGACTCGGACATAATAATCCTTATTTTGTAATAATGGATTGTTGGGTTGATAAAAGAGAAGAGGGGCGTGCATATAAACGGACAGAATACGTAAATGAAGTTCTAAAAAAATATGGATTGGATTGGTTTAATAATAAAAATAATGAAATAATGCTTAAGTATGGAATTTTTCCGCAGCATTTAGTGGGCTACTATTTACTAGATAGAGATTCTACATATAAATATGTCATTAATAGACATTACGTAGATGAGTGGGAAAGAAATTCGGATTTCGAAATAGGAGATCCAATATATTTTGAACAGATAATCGATTTTAAAAATTTAGGCCCCTACAACACGGTATATGAGTATAATGGAAGATGTTTTTCGATTGCAGCAAAAAGGTCTAGTTTATAAGAGTACAAAAGAATAGGTATTTGTGATTAAGAACATGCAGATTATATATTGTTTCAGCTATCTGCTTTGTTTAAGTTGTACAAGTCGTGCATCTTAAGCAAGGTTTTTAGAGAATTTATTTCATGGATGAGGTATTTCTACATGATAATTCCTCGGAATCCTCATCGACCTTATTTCCAGTGCTGTTCATATGATCCAACGCATACTTGCAGCACTGGACAACCAGGGCATTGGTGGAAACATTCTCTGTTGCAGCGATTTGCTCCAGCTTTCTTAATAAGGTTTCTTCAATTCGGAAAGTTTTGTTGATGTAATGTTTTTTTTCTACTTTGAACATATAAATATGCAACGTTTTAAAAGATATGAAATAAACGTTTAACTATACTTTTTGATCACAGCTTTTAACTCTGCTATATCTTTCTTCATGCGGGTGTCATCCTCGTTTGTTTTTAATAATGCATCGCAAAGAGTGCTTATTGAAATGGCATTGCGAAAACACATATAAGTATCGCGGAAATTGTTCAGGATGGCATCTTTACAAGCCTCTGTCGGACGGTAGGTGCGACTTAATACCTTGCCGCTATGAGTGACACCGGTTACCTCTATGAGGTTTTCACGCAAAAGTTTGCGAAGTACTGCTGTAACCGTACTTTGGGTCAGACCATCTCCTGCATTTACAATATCAGTTGCCATCATAGGCTGTTCAGCTTTCCATAAAATATTTAAGATATCTAATTCTCTTCGACTCATCATGTGTTTTTACCTCTCTGTACAAGGACAAATTATTTGTATAAGCTAAAAAATGTAAACATGTATATTATAAAGCACATTTATTGACAAGTCAATTCTCAACTATTTGACAAAAGCGTCTTTACGAAATAAGTGCGGTGATATAAAATAGGAGGTGCCTGTGGTTTTGAGGCAAGAATATATTATTGATTAGAAGGTATGACGCAATAATCTGGTAGGAGGAATCAGACGTGAGCAAGAAGAAAAAAACAACACAAAGTACTGAGGTAAAAACCGGAACGTCTGCGCTGGGCGAAGCCGGAATCTATGACGCCAGGACGTTAGGAACACCGAAAATGCTGCTGCTCGGACTGCAGCACATGTTCGCCATGTTTGGGGCTACGATCCTGGTGCCGATGCTGACCGGACTGGATGTGTCCACGACGCTTTTGTTTGCGGGTTTGGGGACGCTGTTGTTCCATCTGATCACAAAGGGGAGGGTACCGGCATTTCTGGGATCTTCGTTTGCGTATCTGGGAGGATATGCGGCGGTGGCGCCCATGATAGACGGCGTGGCGAACAAAGCGATGCTGCCTTACGCATGCTTCGGCGTGGCCTGTTCAGGCTTGCTGTATCTGGTTTTAGCGGCGTTGATCAAGGCGTTTGGCGTGGAGAAGGTGATGCGGTTTTTCCCGCCCATTGTGACCGGACCGATCATCATTGCCATTGGATTGACTCTTTCCCAGTCTGCGATTGATAACTGCTCTGCCGATTGGCTGGTAGCGCTGGTGGCGATCGTGCTGGTGATCGTCTGCAATATCTGGGGCAAAGGGATGGTGCGGATCGTCCCCATTATCATCGGCGTGATAGGGTCCTATTTATTTGCAGCTGTGTTGGGACGTGTGGATTTTACGGCGGTGCGGGAGGCACAATGGTTTGGTTTGCCAATCCATTGGAATGAGACAGCATTTTCGGTGCTGGGGAACGGAGACAGCTCTATGCTGATCACGGCGATGATCACGATCATGCCGATCGCGTTGGCTACGATGGTGGAGCATATCGGAGATATCTCGGCAATCTCGATGACGGTGGGAAAGAACTTTATTGCCAGTCCGGGACTGCATCGTACGCTGACCGGCGACGGTATTGCGACGATCCTTGCTTCCCTGTTCGGTGCGCCGGCTAACACAACGTACGGAGAAAATACAGGCGTGCTTTCTCTGACTAAGGTGTATGACCCGGTGGTGATCCGGATCGCAGCGGGATTTGCAATTTTGTTCGCGTTTTCACCCAAGGTGGCGGCAGTGATCGGGTGCATGCCGACGGCAACCTGCGGCGGTGTGTCGCTGGTGCTTTACGGTATGATCTCTGCGGTGGGTGTGCGGAATATCGTGGAGACCCAGGTGGATTTCACCAAGTCCCGCAATGTGATCATTGCGGCGTTGATCCTGGTGCTTTCCATCGGAATTAAGTACAGCGCGGCAGGAGCGCTGGCGTTTCAGCTGGGCAGTCTGAATATCAGTCTGTCGGGATTGGCAGTGGGAGCAATCGTGGGAATCGTCCTGAATGCGATCCTGCCGGGAAAAGATTTTAAGTTTGAGATGACTTAATACCCCTCCTTATGTCGCATCATGCGCAGTTCTCTGCGTTTCTTCGCGTTCTCCCACTCCATCTGTTCGCCTTCGTTTTCCGTGATCAGGGGCGGAACCTTGGTGGGTCTGTCGTCGTCGCCCATGCAGACCATGACGAAATAGGCCCGGTTGATGGGGTGGCGGGAGCCGTCGTTTTTCTCAATATAAGAGTCTACACGCACCTCCAGGGAGGTGTTGCCTACATAGGTTACCTTGCCTACCAGAACGACCAGATCATTCAGATAAGCACCGGATTTGAAGTGCAGGTTGTCCACTGCGACGGTGGTAGCGTCCCTGCCGCAATGGCGCTTGGCTGCGATGCCGGCGGTCTCGTCGATCCATGCTAAGAGCTGTCCGCCGAAGAGACGGTTGATGCCATTGATGTGTTCATGCATGACCATATGAAACTGCTCCGTGGTGGAGTCAGATACTTTCTTGGGGGTAAGGGGATTGGGTTCATTCTTTTCCTGTGACATATAGGGAAACTCCTTTCTATAGATGGGATTGTCTGACCTAAAGTATACACTAATTTGCTTTGTATTTCCAGTTTTTGGAAGACATTAGGAATATTTTTTGCAAAAGCAGGAAAACTGTGATTGTAAGATCAATGCAAAGGTGTATGACCGGGAAAGGAGAATGTTATGGATACAAACGGAATGCCCATAGAAGGTTTTTATTCCACAAATGTGCCGGCGGGATTGGGAGCGGCGCCGCCGCTTTCGGCGAATCTGCTGCCTTCCGCGGAAAAGACGGACGGATATGAGGAACTGAATCAGACCACGGAGTCGGAGATGGAGAAACTGATCCTGGAATTCAAGGCGGCGCATTCAGACAGGCAGGCGGAAAAAATTTTGAGAGAAAAGGTTTCAGACAGGCAGATGGACCGGGTGCTCGACAGGCTGGAGGAGGATATGCTCTCCTAGGGCGTCTGACGTAGAAAGACGGCTGGATCAAATCCAGCCGCCGTCTAATGTGATGATCTGTCCGGTCAGGTAATCAGGTGCCTGTGCCAGGTGGAGAGCCAGCTGCGCCACTTCTTCGGGTTTACCGAAGCGGTCGGCGGGAATTTCTTCCTGCAGCGCGGCGCGTTCCTCCTCCGTGAAGCAGGCGTTCATGGTGGTATCGATGACGCCGCAGGCGATGGCATTTACCTGGATGCCGCTGGGGGCAAGTTCTTTGGCAAGCGCCTTGGTCAGAGCATTCATGCCGCCCTTGGAGGCGGAGTAAGCCGTTTCCATGGAGGCGCCCACGTTTCCCCATACGGAGGAAATGTTGATGATGCGTCCTGCGTGGTCTTGCAGCATCAGAGGGATGGCGGCACGACAGGTCAAAAAGCAGCTGCTCAAATTGGTATTTATCACGTTCTGCCAAGCGTCCCAGGTCATGCCGGAGAGAAGACCGATATAGGAGATCCCTGCATTGTTGACCAGGACATCCAGCTGGCTGATCTCTTCAAACAGTCTGTTCACGTCTGATTCATTGCTCATGTCTGCCTGGACAGGAGTACACTTCACCAGATATTTCTCTGTGATCCCTTCGCACAATGCCTGCAGCAGATCCATTGATTTATTGCAGGTCAGGATCAGGTCATAGCCATTTGCGGCAAATTCCAGAGCAATTGCGGCGCCGATCCCGCGGGATGCGCCTGTGATCAATGCAACGGGTGTGTTATGCATAAGATCCCTCCTCTATTTTTGTCGTGGTACAATCCGATCAATCATCGTCATCATCGTCGTCATCAACATATACATCCTCCGGTATACCGCCCCGCTGGTTCATCTCCCAGATCTGTTCGTTCAGAATGGTCTCATAGTCCGGATTCATGAAGAACATCGCATCGTGAGGACAATAGTTTGTCGTGTGCGGTGAAATTATGGTGGTAGTACCGTCCTCATTTTCGATAATGGTGGTAGAGCCAGCCAGCAATGCCGGATTCTCGGGCAGGGTCAGCATAGCAATACCATGGTAAGCAAAAGGACACTGGTCTGTTGCGATCAGACCGGAGTATGCGCATACGCGGCCTTCAAAATGGATATCGCAGGATTCAGTGGGTTCAGTGCCTTCCGCAAAGTATTCGGTTTTCACACAGCCGGCTTCTGCACAGAGGTGAGTGGGCAGTTTGCCGGACTTGGAGCAGATCTCCATTTCCACCAATCCTTCGGGAATGGGAAATTCATTGATGTTGGGGAGTTCCTCATGAACCCGCTTCATGATCGCTTTCCACAGACGCTTGGCTGTGTTGGATTCGTTGACGCTCTCGTTGGTGCTGGTATTCATGTTTACATTATTGTCGTAGCCCGCCCAGACCGTTGCGGTATAGTACGGTGTAAAGCCTGCAAACCAGACATCCTGTGTCTTCTGGGAAGTACCGGTCTTGCCGGCAATCGCCATCTTGGAGTTGAAATTACATCTTGCACCGGTTCCCTTGGTCACCACGTCCCGCATGGCGTCTGTCAGCAGGAAAGCGGTAGTTTCCTTGATCACCTGGCGGCTCTTGGGAATGGTATTGTCCAGGATCACATTGCCGTCCGCATCGGTGACGCGGGTGTAAAGCTTGGGGGTCATGTAATAGCCCAGGTTTGCGATAGATGCATATGCAGCGTTCAGCTCATAGGGGCTGACGCCATAGGTAATGCCGCCGATGGCGGTGGGTTGCTGGACATCCGAATATTTCTGTCCGTTGATCCACACGCCGTCCGTCAGGGTGGTGAAGCCGAAATTCAGCAGATATTGATATCCGAGCTCCGGTGTTACCACGGTAAAGGTCTTTACGGAAATAATGTTCAGGGACTGTTCAATCGCGTAACGGATGGAGCAGATGCCTTTATAGCCTTTGGTGTTGGCGTCATACCAGTTGCTTACCGGCGTGCCGTTGTCGTAGTTGAAAGGTGCATCGTTGTAAACGGTGGCAAGCGTCTGCCCGTTGGCGTCCAATGCCGGTGCAAAGGCGGCTAATACTTTGAAGGTGGAACCGGGAGAACTGCCGGCGGAGGTTGCCCTGTTCAAGGTGCGGCGGCCTTCCTTTGTGCCGCGCCCGCCTACCATGGCCACCACATAACCGGAGGTCTGATCTTCAATGACGATGGCAGCCTGAGGCTGAGGCGTCATGGAGATGGTCTCCTCATAGTTGGTGGAGTCGGTGTTTATTCCCAATGTTTCCATCATGGCAAACCGATAAGTGTCGATCGCTTCATAGGCTTTCTCCTGGTCGGCAAAGATCAGATTGAAATTCCGGTCTTTGTTTTCCTTGAACCAGGACATCATATTTTCCTTGCTGTAATTGTGCTTTTGACCGTCCGAATCCGTGAGGGTCAACGCGTAACTCAGATACCAGTGCACATTTTTATTGTAGTTTTCTTCATTTTCAAATTCTTCATTGGCGATCGTCTGGATCTTGGGATCCAGGGTGGAATCGATGCGCAGGCCGCCGGCGGACATCATGTATTCCGCTGTGGCGGAAGGGTAGCCTGCCGCAATCAGGTCTGCCATTACCTGGTCATAAAGGGCATCCGAGAAGTAGGAGCCGGAGGTGGTGTCATCCACCTTATAATTGATGTCGTGCATGCTGATGCGGTCATATACCGCGTCGGTGTCAGCCATCGCCACGTTGTATTCGTCCTGGGTGATAAATTCCAATTCCAACATTGCCGTCAGGCATTCTGCACGGCGCTCTTTATTTTTGTCAGGATGTCTCAGCGGGTTGTAAGCGGAAGGATTCTGGGTGATGCTGGCGATCACGGCGCATTCGGAAAGATTGAGGAACGAACAGGACTTCCCAAAATAGCGCAGGGAAGCGGCCTCCACGCCCAGGGTATTCTGTCCCAGGTTGATGGCGTTCATGTAACGCAGCAGCACATCATCTTTTTCCGTATTCTTGGTCACTTCCAAGGCCAGGTACTGTTCCTGGATCTTACGCTTGATGCGTTCGATATCGCTGTCTTCCTCGGTCCATGTGGTGAAGACGGTGTTTTTCAGAAGCTGCTGGGTGATGGTGCTGGCGCCCTGCTTTTCCTTGCCTCTGGTCTTGACAAACTGATAGCCGGCGCGCACAATACCGATCACGTCGATGCCGTTATGCTGATAGAACCGCCGATCTTCGATGGCTACAAATGCTTGTCCCAGATGTTTGGGCACCTGATCGATGGTCACATAGATCCGGTTGGAATTCATGCTGACATACTGATCAATCTCATTCCCTTCCTTATCATACACGATGGTCGCCTGACCGGGCGCCACCACATCACTGATCCGGATGCTCGGCGTATCCTCCAGGATACCGTGGAACGCACCGATGCCGCCTGCCACCCCGCAGATGCCGATGCCGAGTATTCCCACAAGTATCAGTTCAATACAGGTCAAGAGAAGTTTCCTGCCCCATTTGCCGCCCTTTGCGTTGAGCTGGCGTTCTTTATCGCGAATTCCTTTTTTTCCGTAATTCATAAACAAGCCCTCTTTATTTCCATAGATAGTTATAGTATATCAAAAAATAAATGGTAAATAAAGGTTTTCTTTTCAGTATTAAGAATTGTTTCACATTTTTCTGAAAATATGCTAAAATAAAATAATGTGTAGAATTGTGAAAAAAGGAGTTTCCGATGGGCGCGTACAGGGTATTGCTGGAAGGCGGAGAGGGCGAGATCGTTGAGAAAAAGTCGCGCTTTATTGCTACGGTGGCGAAGTGTGAGTCGGAGGAAGAAGCCATCCGCTTTATCGAGAGTATCAAAAAGAAATATTGGGATGCCAGGCATAACTGTTCCGCATTTGTCATCGGGGACAGGGGAGAACTGACGCGCTGCAGCGACGACGGGGAGCCGTCGGGGACGGCAGGACGGCCCATGCTGGAGGTTCTGTTGGGCGAGGAGATTCACAATGTCTGTGTGGTGGTGACCCGGTATTTCGGCGGCGTCCTGTTGGGGACGGGCGGTCTGGTGCGGGCGTACACCCAGGCGGTGAAAGAGGGGCTGGCACACTGTAAGATCGGCACCAGAAGGCTGGGGTGTGAGCTGGAGATCGGCACGGATTACACTGGAATTGGCAAGATCCTGTATCTGCTGGGGCAGAAAGGGATCGAGCCTTTGAACAGTGATTATACGGATCTGGTGGTGCTGCGGATCGTGATCCCTGTGGAGGAAGAGGAGACTATGCGCAGGGAGATCACGGAGGCAACGCTGGGAAAGGCGAGGATTGAGAAAAAGCAGGAGCTTTTTTATGTAGAAAAGGGATAGGCAGAAAGGGTGGTGCAGGATGGAACAGGATCTGACATTGGAAGAAGTACTGGAATTATTGGACACAAAACAGTATACCAAACTGCGACAATCTCTTGCGGAGCTGAATGAGGCCGATGTGGCGGCGCTTTTGGAGGAATTGAATGAGGATCAGCTGCTTCGGGTGTTCCGGATCCTGCCCAAGGATTTGGCGGCCGATGTGTTTTCCTATATGGAGCCGGAGAATCAGCAGACCGTCATTGCAGCTCTTTCTGACCGTGAGACGGCAAACATCATCGATAATCTGATGGCCGATGATGCAACGGATCTGTTGGAAGAGATGCCTGCCAATGTGGTGAAAAAGATCCTGGCGAATGTGAGCCCGGAAACCAGACGGGATATCAATCATCTGCTGCGCTATCCGGAGGATTCCGCCGGAAGCATCATGACGGTGGAGTATGTGGATCTGAAGGAAAATCTCACGGTGGAAGGCGCCATTGCCCGAATCCGGGAGGTGGGTCTGGACAGTGAGACCATCAATGTCTGCTATGTGCTGGATGCCCAGAGAAGACTGGTGGGAACGGTGGCATTGCGCTACCTTCTGTTGTCAGATCCCCAGGAGAAGATCGGAAACATCATGCATGAGAACGTCATTGCCCTGGGAACGCTGATGGACCAGGAGGAGGTTGCCAACCAGTTTAAGAAGTATGACTTCACCACAATGCCTGTGGTGGACAACGAAAACCGTCTGGTGGGCATTATCACGGTCGATGATATCATGGATATCATGGTAGAGGAGACCACAGAGGATATGGAAAAGATGGCCGCAATCGTGCCCAGTGACAAGCCGTATATGCGTACGGGCATTTTTGAGACCTTTCAGAAAAGAATTCCGTGGCTGTTGCTCTTGATGGTGTCGGCTACGTTTACCGGGGCGATCCTCACCCGTTTTGAGGATGCGCTGAGCGCCTGCGCAGTGCTGATCGCCTTTATTCCCATGCTGATGGATACGGGCGGTAACGCCGGCGGACAGGCCAGCGTGACGGTGATCCGCGGGCTGTCTTTGGGAGAAATCGAATACCGCGATGTGCCGCGGGTTATTTTTAAGGAAGTCCGGGTGGCGGTATTGTGCGGCATATGTCTGGCGGCGGCAAATTTCGTGAAGCTGCTGGTATTTGATAAGGTGGGTATGATGGTGGCGTTCGTGGTGTGCATTACCCTGGTGGCAGCAGTGCTCATGGCGATGTTGGTGGGCTGCCTGCTCCCCATCGGCGCCAAACGCCTGGGCTTTGACCCGGCTGTGATGGCGAGCCCGTTTATCACCACCATCGTGGATGCGCTGTCGCTGTTAATCTACTGCAGCGTTGCCAGAGTCCTGCTGGGGTTGTGACGATTGTGACGCCGGGGCTGCCATCTTGGAAAAACCACCCTTGACGTGTCAGAAAACATATCATATAATGTGAAATGATGCACAGCATCATTTCAACAGAAATGCGTAGCATTTTTTGGAAAACGCGTAGCGTTTTTCGAGTCTGACTCAGATGCATAGCATCATTTCAACGAGGAAATTGCGAAGCAATTTTCGAGTCTGACTCAGCTGCAAAGCGTTTGAGTCTGAGTGGGAAGAACCGGTGGCAGAGAAGCGCCGGGTGGGGGACTGCAAATGATAAAAAGTATGACCGGTTTCGGTAGATGCGAAATCTCCGAAAACAACAGGAAGTTTACGGTGGAGATGAAATCAGTCAACCACCGTTATCTTGATGTCAACATCAAGATGCCCAAAAAATTAAACATTTTTGAGGCAGCGATCCGCACGGAGTTAAAAAATTATATCTCCAGAGGAAAGGTTGATATTTTTATTACGTATGAGGATTTTTCCGAGAGCAATACCACGGTGCGCTACAATAAGGAAGTGGCACAGGAATATCTCAACTATCTGCGTCAGATGGCGAGGGATTTTCAGCTGGATGATGATATCAGGGTATCCACGCTCTCTAAGTACCCGGAGGTTTTCACCATGGAGGAGCAGACCGTGGATGAGGAGGAGCTCTGGAAGGAGTTGGAAAAGGCTCTGCGGGGAGCTGCGGAGATGTTTGTGCAGACGCGGATCACCGAGGGCGAGCATCTGCGGGATGATCTGATCGGAAAACTGGACGGTATGCTCAAGATGGTTGATTTTATCACCGAGCGTTCTCCGAAGATCGTGGCGGAGTACAGACAGAAATTGCAGGAGAAGGTGCAGGATCTTCTCGGCGACAATACTGTGGATGAGGCGAGACTTTTGACGGAAGTCACCATCTTTGCGGACAAGGTCTGTGTGGACGAGGAACTGGTGCGGCTGCGCAGTCATATCGAGACTACAAAGAATACGCTGATCGCAGGCGGCAGCATCGGAAGAAAGCTGGATTTCATTGCACAGGAGATGAACAGAGAGGCAAATACCACCCTGTCAAAGTCCAATGATCTGGAGATTTCTAACTGTGCGATCGAGCTCAAGACAGAGATTGAGAAAGTGCGCGAGCAGATTCAGAATATCGAGTAAGAAATTATGTTAGTTCATATTGGTTTTGGCAATATTGTAAATACGGAGAAGATCATAGCGATCGTCAGTCCGGAGTCTGCGCCGATCAAACGGCTGGTGCAGAGGGCGAAGGAGGACGGAACGGCCATCGATGCCACACAGGGGCGGCGGACAAAATCTGTGCTCGTGATGGAGAGCGGTCAGGTCGTGCTGTCGGCGCTTTTGCCGGAAACGATTGCAGGCAGAGCACTGATGCCCGGACAGGATCCGGGAATGATCGCAGACAGAGAGGATTCGGAGCCGGATGAAAAGGAATGATACAGAAAAAGAAAAAGGGATATTGATCGTTTTGTCCGGGTTTTCCGGAGCAGGCAAGGGAACTTTGGTCAAAGAGCTTTTGAATACCTACCGGGATGAATATGCGCTTTCGGTGTCCATGACCACCAGAGCGCCCAGAGAAGGCGAGCAGGACGGCGTCCATTATTTCTTTACGGACAGGGCGCATTTTGAAGATACGGTGGCGAAGGGCGGTCTGATCGAGCACGCGGAATACTGCGGCAATTATTACGGAACGCCCAAGGCATATGTGGAGGAGCAGATGGCGGCAGGCAGGAATGTGCTGCTGGAGATTGAGATCCAGGGCGCTTTGCAGATCAAAAAGCTGTTTCCGGAGAGTCTGCTTTTGTTCGTGACACCGCCGACGGCCGCGGAGCTGGAGCGGCGACTGAAAAACCGGGGGACGGAGACCGAGGAGGTCATTGCAAAACGTCTTTCCAGGGCAAGTGAAGAATCAGAAGGCATGGAAGCCTATGATTATATTGTGATCAATGATGACCTGCAGGCATGCGTGAAGGAACTGCACGGGATCGTGCAGGCGGCGCGCAGGGAGCCGGTGCGGACAAAGGCGTTCATTGAGGAGATCCAGAAAGAATTAAAAGGGTTTGTGAAAGGAGAATAAATTCATGTTACATCCGTCTTATTCCGATCTGATGAAGGTCGTAAACAGTGAGGTTGAGCCCGGTGAGGCACCGGTAGTCAACAGTCGTTATTCCATCGTTATGGCAACGTCCAAGCGTGCAAGGCAGATCATCGGGGGTGAGGAGCCTTTGGTGGATGGCAAAAATGAAAAGCCTTTGTCATTGGCGATTGAGGAGTTGAATCAGGGCAAGATCAAGATCCTCGGAGACGACGAGGAAGTATAAAAGCTTGAATGCGGTAGCCGGCGGGAAGAGGTTGGGTCTTTCGTGAGCCGGCTATCATTTCGTTACAGGAAGTTGCGAAGCAACTTGATAAAAGGAAGATTTTATGAAGATTATGTTTGTGTCCCTGGGCTGCGACAAAAATCTGGTGGACTCCGAGATGATGCTGGGAATGTTATCGCAGAAGGGTTACAGTTTTACGGATGAAGAGACGGAAGCGGACGTGATCGTTGTCAATACCTGCTGCTTTATCGGCGATGCAAAGGAAGAGAGTATCAACACGCTCTTAGAGATGGGGGAACTGCGGAAAGCGGGGCAGATCAAGGCCCTGATCGCCTGCGGATGTCTGGCACAGCGCTATAGAGAAGAGATCCAGAAAGAGATTCCGGAGGTGGATGCGGTCCTGGGCACCATGGCCATCGATGAGATCGCGGATGCGGTGGAGGAAGTGCTGGCGGGACGGTCTGCCAACCATTACAAGAGTCTGGATACGGCACCGGTGACGGGCAAAAAGCGTGTGGTGACCACCGGCGGGCATTACGCCTATCTGAAGATTGCGGAGGGGTGCAACAAGCGCTGCACCTACTGCATCATTCCGAAGGTGCGGGGCAATTATCGCAGTGTGCCCATGGAAAGCCTGATTGCGGAGGCCGTACAGCTGGCCGAAAACGGAGTGAAAGAGCTGATCCTGGTGGCGCAGGAGACGACGCTGTACGGCATGGATCTGTACGGTGAGAAGCGTTTGCCGAAACTTCTGCATGAGCTGGCCAAGGTGCCTGGAATCTATTGGATCCGGATCTTATACTGTTATCCGGAGGAGATCACGGAGGAGCTGATCGAGACCATTGCCACAGAGCCCAAGGTGTGTCATTATCTGGATATTCCCATCCAGCATGCATCGGATGCGGTACTCGCGCGGATGGGGCGGCGCACCACACAGGCGGAATTCAGAGCATGGATTGCGAAGCTGAGGGAACGGATTCCGGATATCTGTCTGCGGACCACCCTGATCAGCGGTTTTCCGGGGGAGACCCAGGAAGATTTTGAGGAGCTGTACCGCTTTGTGAACGAGATGGAATTTGACAGATTGGGTGTTTTCCCCTATTCTCAGGAGGAGGACACGGTGGCAGCCGAGATGGAAGATCAGATTCCCCAGGAGGTCAAAGAGTTTCGCCGGGATGAACTGATGGAGCTGCAGCAGGCGATTGCTTTCGAAAAAGCACAGGACAGGATCGGACAGGTGCTCACTGTGATGATTGAGGGCAAGGTGGCGGACGAGGATACTTATGTGGCGCGAACTTACGGGGATGCGCCGAATGTGGATGGATACCTGTTCCTGAATACGTCCGCAAACCTGATGACCGGGGATTTTGTAAAGGTGATCGTGACGGATTCCAATGAATATGACTTGATAGGAGAATTGTTTCATGAGTGAGACCAAGAAGAGCGAGGCTGGGAAGCAGGGAATGAACCTGCCCAACAAACTGACGGTTTTCCGGGTGATTCTGATCCTGCCGTTTGTGGTGATGCTGCTTGGCAGTTATCAGAAATGGGGCTGGTATGAAGCATTGTTTGGCGGACTGGGAAGCGGCGCGGAATGGATCGCGCTGGCAATTTTTGTGGCGGCCAGCCTGACAGACATGCTGGATGGGAAGATTGCAAGAAAATATAATCTGGTGACGAATTTCGGCAAATTTATGGACCCTTTGGCGGATAAACTGCTGGTCTGTGCCGCCATGATTGTTTTGGTGGAGATGGAACGGATCCCTTCCTGGATCGTGATCATCATCATCAGCCGGGAATTCATCATCAGCGGATTTCGGCTGATCGCCTCGGATAACGGGGTTGTGATCGCGGCAAGCTACTGGGGAAAGTTTAAGACCACATTCCAGATGGTCATGATCGGCATGATGATCGTGGTGGATCTGCCTTTCTGGGGAAATTGGTTCGGAATCCTGACCAATGTGATCATGTGGATCGCTCTGACATTGACGATCATTTCTCTGGTGGATTATCTGGTAAAAAATAAAGATGTGATGAAGGATGGTGCGATATGATAGTTGAACTGATCAGTGTGGGAACGGAAATTTTGCTCGGAAACATTGTCAATACCAACGCGGCGTATCTGTCGGAAAAGTGCGCCGGGCTGGGGCTTTCCTGTTATTTTCAGACGGTGGTCGGAGATAACGAGGAGCGGCTGACGCAGGTGTTAAAAACAGCGGTAGGGCGTTCGGACATCATCATTCTGTCAGGCGGGCTGGGACCCACCGAGGATGATCTGACGAAGGAAACCGTGGCAAAGTTCTGCCATAAGAAACTGATCAGTAACCCGATGTGGAGAAAGCACATTGAGGATTATTTTGCAAAGAAAAACATGACGCCCACGGAAAACAACTGGAAGCAGGCCATGCTGCCGGAGGGGGCGTTAGTGTTGGACAACCCGAACGGAACTGCGCCGGGTATGATCCTGGAGACGAAGAGCTGCCGGATCATCTTGCTGCCCGGACCGCCGAGTGAGTTGATCCCTCTGTTTGAGTCCGGCGTAAGGCCGTATCTGGAGCAGCTGACGGACGGCGCGCTTTATTCCCAGACAGTGAAACTCTGCGGCGTGAGTGAGAGCGCCGTGGAAACGAAGATCAAAGATCTGATCGATGCACAGACTAATCCCACCATCGCGACTTACGCAAAGACGGGAGAAGTGCATCTGCGGGTGACTGCTTCCGGCGTGGATGCGAAGGAGGCAAAGAAGCTGACGAAGCCTCTGGTGAAGGAACTGAAGTCACGCTTTGAGACGGAACTGTACACCACGGAAGAAGACGTGACATTGGAAAAGGCCGTGATCGACATGCTGGCAGCCAACGGGATGACTTTAACCTGTGCAGAGTCCTGCACCGGCGGCATGCTCGCCGCAAGGCTGGTGAATGTACCCGGGTGTTCCGATGTGTTTAAGTCCTGCACAGTGACCTATTCCAACAAGGCGAAGCGGAAGCTGTTAGGGGTGAAAAAATCGACCCTGCAGAAATACGGGGCGGTCAGCGCCAAGACCGCGGAGGAAATGGTGAAGGGAGCCGTGTTCACCAGCAAATGCGATACGGCGGTGTCCGTCACGGGGCTTGCGGGACCGGACGGAGGCACAAAGGAGAAGCCGGTGGGCCTGGTATATATCGGCTGCAATGTGAAGGGCACAATCACCGTGGAAGAATATCATTTCAGCGGAAACCGCTCGAAGATTCGGGAGAGCGCTACCGCAGCGGCATTGGCGCTCCTGCGCAGATGTCTGTTAGTGTATATCGGGAAAACCTCATTCGGGAAAAACTAAAGAGCAGTGCAATCGGAAGATGATAAAAAATGGGGACCGGCCGGCTTGGGCCGGAACCCATTATACTTTTTATAAAATAAAAATTTTAAACTTGTGTTTTCGGAAAAAGTGTGGTAAATTCAGATTGTCTGATACTTCTATTATCATGCAGATGGTTTCAGTTTCTGTATTCCGGCATTTCGCCATAAGTTTCAGCGCAAAAAAGAAAAGAGACGGAGGGATGCTTTTGAGGGAGTTTTAATGGACAAACTGTGTAGTATGATAAAATTGTTTCACAGGGAAGCGAAAAAACAGGATTTTTTTGCAAATTCAGTTGACAAAATCGAACAGATGTTTTATCCTAGATAACAGATAAGAACATTTGTTCCTTTGAAAAGGAGAATCTAAGATGGAAAAAGAAGAAAAGTTAAAAGCATTGGACGCGGCGATCAGCCAGCTTGAGAAACAGTACGGGAAAGGCACAGTGATGAAGCTGGGCGATCCGTCAGCGCAGATGAATGTAGAGACCATTCCGACAGGATCCTTAAGCCTTGATATTGCGTTGGGACTGGGCGGTATTCCTAAGGGAAGGATCGTGGAGATCTACGGTCCCGAGTCCAGCGGTAAGACGACCGTTACGCTGCATATGATCGCAGAGGTACAGAAGAGAGGCGGCATTGCGGGATTTATCGACGCAGAGCATGCGCTGGATCCTGTTTATGCGAAGAATATCGGCGTGGATATCGACAATCTGTATATTTCCCAGCCGGATAACGGAGAGCAGGCAATGGAGATTGCTGAGACCATGGTCCGTTCCGGCGCGATCGATATTGTGGTAGTGGACTCCGTGGCTGCGCTGGTGCCCAAGGCGGAGATCGACGGCGACATGGGAGACAGTCATGTGGGTCTGCAGGCGAGACTGATGTCACAGGCGCTGCGTAAGCTCACTGCTGTCAGCAGTAAGTCGAATTGTACGGTGGTGTTTATCAATCAGCTGCGTGAGAAGATCGGTATCATGTTCGGAAATCCGGAGACGACCACCGGTGGACGGGCGTTGAAATTCTATTCCTCCGTGCGTCTGGACGTGCGCCGTATCGAGTCCTTGAAGCAGGGCGGCGAGGTGATCGGTAACCGTACCCGCGTGAAAGTTGTGAAGAATAAGATTGCGCCGCCCTTTAAAGAAGCGGAGTTTGATATCATGTTCGGAGAAGGTATCTCCATGGTGGGAGATATCCTGGATCTTGCGGCATCTATCGACGTGATCGTGAAGTCCGGCGCATGGTATGCATACAATGGCAATAAGATCGGTCAGGGGCGTGAGAATGCAAAGCAGTATCTGAAGGATAATCCCGAGGTCTGTGCGGAGGTTGCAGCCAAGGTAAGGGCTCATTTTGGGCTGGATGCGGGAGAAGCATCTGCTGAGGTGGGGCAGGAGAAAGCGGATTCCGGGAAGACAGCAAAGGCGAAGGCTGAAGACTGATGCAGGTAACGCGGATCGAGGAATTGGATAAAACCCGGAGCAAGGTGTATCTGGACGGAGAGTTTGCCTTTGTTCTGTACAAAGGTGAGCTCAGGCAGCACCAGATCAGGGAAGAGAGCGAACTGCCTCAGGATATTTATGAGCTGATCATGGAAGAAGTGCTGCCCAAGCGGGCGAAAATGCGGGCGATGCATTTGCTGCAGAAAAAGGAATATACGGTGGCGCAGCTCAGGGATAAGCTGAATCAGGGATGGTACCCGCCGCAGATCGTGGAGACTGCGCTGCAGTATGTGGAGTCCTTTCACTATACGGACGATCTTCGCTATGCGGTGCAGTATATTGCCATTCATGAGGGCGACAGAAGCCGCAGGCGGATCGAGCAGGATCTGGCAGGAAAGGGAATCGCGCGGGAGACGATCTGCGATGCGTGGCGGACCTGGGAGGAACAGGGCGGTGCGCAGGACGAAGTGCAGATGATGCGTAAACTTTTGGAAAAACGGCATTTTGATCCAGAGAAAGCGGATTTTGCGGAACGGCGGAAACAGGCGGCATTTCTGATGAGAAAGGGATTTCGGGTGGAAGATATACAAAGGATATTATCTTTTACTTGACATCAGAGACATTTCAGTTTAAAATTTAAATGTTGCAAATTGCTTGTTTGAATGATTTTAAAACCCTGTTTTACAGGCAAAATGTACAATGAAAATTTCATAAGGAGGTGCTCCTGTAATGCCACAAGTAGTTATTACACTTGTAGTTGTTGCATTGGTTTGCATCCTTGTCACTGCTGTGATCACAAATAAGGTCACTACGTCTTACTTACAGAAGTCCGCTGACAATACCATTGGAAATGCGGAGACGAAGGCGAGAGAGATCATTGACGAAGCACTCAAGACCGCAGAGACCAAGAAGAGAGAATCCTTGCTTGAGATCAAGGAAGAGTCCATTCGCACCAAGAATGAATTGGACAAGGAGATCAAGGAACGGAGATCTGAGGTACAGCGGGATGAACGCAGAGTACAGCAAAAGGAATCCAACATTGACAAGAAGGCAGATGCAATTGAGAGACGTGAGCAGAGTTTGGCGGCGAAAGAAGAAAACATCAACAAGATGAAGGAAGAAGTTTCCAAGCTGAACGAACAGCGTTTACAGGAACTGGAAAGAATTTCCGGATTGACCTCTGAACAGGCAAAAGACTACTTATTGAAAATTGTTGAAGACGATGTGAAGCATGAAACGGCCGTGATGATCAAAGAAATGGAGAGTCAGGCCAAAGAGGAAGCTGACAAGAAAGCAAAGGAATATGTTGTTTCCGCAATTCAGAGATGTGCTGCAGACCATGTCTCCGAGACAACGATTTCTGTTGTACAGCTCCCGAGTGATGAAATGAAGGGAAGGATCATCGGTCGTGAGGGCAGAAATATCCGTACCCTGGAGACCATGACGGGGGTTGATCTGATCATTGACGACACACCGGAAGCAGTTATTCTTTCCGCATTTGATCCGATCCGCCGTGAGGTGGCAAGAATTGCGCTGGAGAAGCTGATCGTAGACGGCCGTATCCATCCCGCCAGAATCGAAGAGATGGTGGAGAAAGCGCAGAAGGAAGTTGAAGTAATGATCAAAGAGGAGGGTGAAGCCGCTGTACTTGAAGTCGGTGTTCACGGTATTCATCCCGAACTTGTAAGATTACTCGGAAAGATGAAGTTCAGAACCAGTTATGGACAGAATGTCCTGCGTCACTCCATTGAAGTTGCTCAGCTGTCAGGTCTGTTGGCTGCGGAGATGGGATTGGATGTGAGACTGGCAAAGAGAGCAGGACTTCTTCATGATATCGGTAAGTCTGTCGATCATGAGATGGAAGGCTCCCATGTACAGCTTGGTGCTGAACTTTGCAGAAAGTATAAAGAGAATGCTGTAGTAATCAACGCAGTGGAATCTCATCATGGTGATGTAGAGCCCACGTCCCTGATTGCATGTATTGTACAAGCTGCGGATACAATCTCTGCTGCAAGACCGGGGGCAAGAAGGGAGACGCTGGAAACTTATACCAGCAGACTGAGACAATTAGAAGAAATAACAAACAATTTCAAGGGTGTAGATAAGTCTTTTGCGATTCAGGCAGGTCGGGAAGTTCGAGTTATGGTTGTGCCCGAGCAGGTCAGCGATGCCGATATGGTATTGATGGCGCGTGATATTTCCAAACAGATTGAAGCTGAGATGGAATATCCCGGACAGATCAAGGTGAATGTGATCCGTGAGAGCCGCGTAATTGATTATGCGAAGTAAGGGATAACAGAAAACGGAGAGACCATAAACAGTTCGAGCAAGATTTGACTAAAATTTCATAAACAACAAAATAAGTTACAGAGATGATAAAAACCGCTGCATAGATATGTGGCGGTTTTTTCTTACAGTTTTCTTGTAAAAAACTCTTGTCTAAACCCTGCATTTATAGTATGATAGACCAAGTGTATGATTGTATACGATTATGCAAACATAAAGATGAGAGTCATGAAATTGCTGAGACAGCGGAATGTGAGGAGATTATGAAAACGTACCAGGAACTGAGCAGAGAAGAGTTATTAAAGTTACAGTCTGATTTGAACAAAGAATATGAGGAAGCGAAAGCAAAAGGGCTTTCCCTGAATATGTCCCGCGGTAAGCCGGCAGCGTCTCAGCTGAATATGGGAATGAGTTTTCTGGATGTGTTGAACAGCAATTCGGATATGAAGACAGAAGCAGGGGTGGATACCCGTAACTATGGAGAACTGACCGGAATTCCCGAGGCGAAGAAGCTGATGGCGGATATGATGGGAGTATCTGCGGACAATGTGATCGTCTGCGGAAATGCCAGCCTGAATATTATGTATGATACCATTTCCAGATCCATGACACACGGAATCTTGGGGAACACCCCCTGGTGCAAACTGGATCAGGTGAAATTCCTGTGTCCCGCGCCGGGATATGACAGACACTTTGCAGTGACGGGACATTTCGGGATTGAGATGATCACGGTTCCCATGTCCCCCGAAGGTCCCGATATGGATCTGGTGGAGAAGCTGGTGGCGGAGGATGCTTCCATTAAGGGAATCTGGTGTGTACCCAAGTATTCCAATCCCCAGGGTTACACTTATTCCGATGAGACGGTGAGAAGATTTGCGGCTTTGAAGCCTGCTGCAAAGGATTTCCGTATCTTCTGGGATAATGCTTATGTGATCCATGATCTGTATGAGGACAGAAGTGATTCCTTGCTGGAGATCCTGAGCGAATGCGAGAAAGCCGGAAATCCGGATATGGTATATGAATTTGCATCCACCTCAAAGGTTACCTTTGCGGGAAGCGGCATTGCAGCGATTGCATCCTCTCAGGCGAACCTGGACGAGATGAAGAAGTCCATGACAATTCAGACCATCGGTTATGACAAGGTAAATCAGCTGCGGCATGTGCGTTATTTCAAGAATATTGATGGCATGAAAGAGCATATGAAGAAGCATGCGGCGATCATGCGGCCGAAATTCGAAGCGGTTCTGGCGGTTCTGGACAGAGAACTGGCCGGTACGGGGATCGGAACCTGGACCAGACCCAACGGCGGTTATTTTATCTCCTTTGACGCCATGGAGGGATGTGCAAAAGCCATTGTGGCAAAGTGTAAAGAGGCAGGCGTGACGCTGACCGGAGCAGGTGCTACCTATCCTTACGGCAAGGATCCCAAGGACAGCAATATCCGTATCGCACCGTCCTTCCCGACACAGGAAGAACTGGCAATGGCAACGGATCTGTTTGTACTCTGTGTAAAACTTGTCAGCGTAGAGAAGCTGTTGCAGGCATAAAACAAAACATAATGACAGGAGGAAGTTTATGAGGGTTTTCGAACTTTGGAAAAAGATGGCAGTGGTTGTGACAGCGGCTGTTCTTCTTGCAGGAGGTGCGGTAAGCCCTCTTTTGGTATCCGCAGGGGAGCAGCTGGGACAGACGGATTTCGAGAACAGTGTCGGTCTGCCCTGGCATATCATGGAGTCCGGTACGGGTCAGATGGATTTTGAGATCAAGGACGGACAGTATGTGATCACGATCGTAAGTCCCGGCGGAGCATCCAGAGGCGGTGAGGACAGATGGGACTGTCAGTTTCGTCACAGAGGACTGAAGATCGTATCCGGACATCAGTACCGGGTGCGCTATGAGATCACGCCATCCAACGGCGGAAAGTATTATACCAAGATCGGCAACCTGGCCGGGGATGTGGAAATCTGGCACAACATGAGCAACGGCTATGATCTGGGCAGTACCTGGGACCCGATCTGGATCGGGGCAAACGAGACCAAGAAAGTTGACCTTACCTTTACGGCCGGTCAGAGCATGGACGTGGCTGAGTGGGCGTTTCATCTGGGCGGTGACGGGCAGTATACCAACGGAGACTGCTTCCCTGCCGGAACGGTGATTAAATTTGACAACATGTCTCTCATCGACCTGACTTCCGATGAGAACGATTATGTGCCTGCACCGGTATGGGACAGAGCGAATATTGTGACCAACCAGGTGGGATATTTCTCCGGCTCCGTGAAGAAGGCAACCCTGATTAACAGCAGTTCAGGCGCGATTGATTTTGAAGTGCTGGATGCAGGTGGGAAGAGCGTATTCCAGGGGAAATCCGTATACAAGGGGATGGATGCCGATTCAGGTGATCCGGCGCATGAACTGGATTTCAGCGGACTGAATACGCCGGGAACCTATACGATCAAGGCTTCGGACGGTTCCGAGTCCCGGGCTTTTGACATTGACAACAGTGGAAAATATTCTGCCATGTTGTACGATTCCCTGAATTATTTTTACCAGAATCGTTCCGGAATCGCGGTGGAGAGCAAATATATTACTTCCGGGGACGTAAATGCCCTGGCGAGAGCGGCAGGACATCCTTCCGACAATGCGACCATCCAGCAGACCTGGGGATACAGCGGCTCCTCGGGAAGCCAGGATGTGACCGGCGGCTGGTACGATGCGGGAGATCATGGAAAATATGTGGTAAACGGCGGCATTTCCCTGTGGATCATGCAGAATCAGTATGAGACTGCAAAGTTTGTGGGCGTGGAGTCCGCTTATGCCGACGGCACCATGAACATTCCGGAGAATCAGAACTCTTATCCGGACCTTCTGGACGAGGCCCGCTGGGAGATGGACTGGATGATGAAGATGCTGGTGAAGGACGGGGATTACAAGGACATGGTCTATCACAAGGTTCATGACCAGAAATGGACCGGACTTGCCCTGGCGCCTGCGGATGATCCGCAGCCCCGTATCATTCTGCCTCCTACGACAGCGGCGACGCTGAATGTTTCCGCGTGTGCGGCACAGGCAGCCCGCGTGTGGAAGGGAATTGACGACACCTATGCGGCAAACTGCCTGGATGTGGCAAAGCGCACCTATGAGGCGGCGAAGAAGCATCCCTCCATGTATGCGCCCTTAGAGGACGAAGAGGGCGGCGGCCCGTACGGTGACGACAATGTGACGGATGAGTTTTATTGGGCGGCCTGCGAACTCTATATCACCACCGGAGAGAGCGGTTATCTGGACGATATGAAACAGTCAAATTTCTATCTTCAGGTACCGACGGCGTTGAACGGCGGTGAGGCAGTCGGCGCTTACGGAAGTTTTGACTGGGGCCATGTGGCGGCGCTGGGGGATCTGAGCGTTTGTCTGAATGAGAAAGTGTGGATTCCGCCGTGTTCAGCGGTGCGGTAAACAGCGTGCGTGCGGCGGCGGAAAATTATCTCGCCAAAGAGAGCGCCCAGGGGTACGGACAGCCCTATGCGGCTTCTGCACTGGGATATAACAACAGCAATGAGGGATATATCTGGGGTTCCAATTCACTGGTGATGGACAATGGTATGATCCTGGCTTATGCATATATGAATTCCGGAGAACAGCGCTTCTTAGATGGCGCAATCTCAGCGTTTGACTATATTCTGGGTAGAAATCCCATGGATATTTCCTATGTGACGGGCTACGGTACCCATACCTCTCTGTACCCGCATCATCGTTATTGGGCACATCAGGTGGATGATTCTTTCCCGATGGCGCCTTGCGGTGTGCTGGTGGGAGGACCCAACTGCGGTCTGGAGGATCCCTGGGTACAGGGCTCCGGCTGGAAAGCGGGAGAGATCGCGCCGGCAAAGAGTTACATGGATCACATTGAGGCTTATTCCGTCAATGAGTGTACCATTAACTGGAATGCGCCTTTGGCCTGGATGAGCGGGTTCGTGACCGGATTTTCCAAGGACGGCATCATCATCGGCAGTACCGGAAACGGCAGCGGGGTTCAGCTTTCAGAGCTGAAGTCTGCCGGGAACCAGAACGGACAGAATATGCAGAATGCCACGCAGACAAACGGTCAGGCTGTGACCAATCAGACCACGGCGCGGGCACAGACGGACAATGCAGCACAGCAGACAAATGTTTCTACGGGCGCAAAGACGTCCTCCAATGTGCCTTTGATCCTGGCCATTATTTTCGCGTTTATTCTGGCCTTGGTGATCGCGGGAATGGTATTTATCTATAAGATGACGAAATTGAAACAGGGAAGTGGAAAAAATGAGTGAAGTAAATGAGATCAAAAGACTTGACAGGACATTGATCGCTCACGGCGCAATCCTGGATTACTATCAGGATACCATGCAGATCCCCAACGGAAATATAGCCAAGTGGGATCTGATCGATCACAAGGGTGCGGCGGCTGTTGTGGCGGTCAAGGGAAACGGAAAACTCCTGATGGTGCGGCAGTACAGAAACGCGCTGGAGCGATATACGTTGGAGATCCCTGCAGGCGGTCTGAACGGACGGGGGGAACCCACCATTGATGCGGCCAGGAGAGAGCTGGAAGAGGAGACCGGATACAGCTGCGACGAGTTGGAACTGCTGAATTCCATCTATACCACGGTTGCTTTTTGTAATGAGAAGATCGACATTTATCTGGCCAGAGATCTAAAACCCGGAAAACAGCATTTGGATGAGGACGAATATCTGAATGTGGAGGAGTGGGAGCTGGATGATCTGCTCCAGATGATCTTTGACGGAAAGATTCAGGATTCCAAGACGATCTGCGCCATCTTAACCTATGCGGTCAAGTATGGCAGAGAGGACTAAAAAGGGATTAAAAGGGACATATCGCATGCCCAACCTGCATATATTGGAAGAGCAGAGGCGGGTGACGGGATGCGGACAAGAAAGTTTTTTCTCTATTTGTTTTTGGCGGGAATGACTGCGGGAATTTTATGTTTGATTCTGAAAAAGAGCGCATGGCTTGCACATACGGACTTATGGACAGCGGACATGATAGAAGCAATGTCTGCCATGAGTCTGCAGAGCGGCGCTCTTTTTGCAACGCTTTTATACCGGCGGGGGATCCGGTTTCTGGGAATTTCCCTTCTGGCAACGACCTATCTGGGCAGCGCCGCCTGTTTTTGTGCCGCATTCGGCTGTGGTCTGGCGTTCGGGGTATACCTGGCGTCGGCGGGGATCCGGCTGGGAATGAAGGGAATTTTGCTGGCTCTGGTCGGCATGCTGCCGCAGGGCATTCTGTATGGCGTATTACTGTACGGAATTTTGACATGGTGCCGGAAGACCTGCGCCATGATCTATGGGAAGGACCGGCAGGCATTAAAAACACCCGTCCTCATGGAACGGGTGTTGTCCTGGTCGGTGTTACTTTTGTTATTGGTCGCCGGCTGCGCGCTGGAGAGCTATGTGAATCCCGCTATCTTACGGGGAATCGCCGGCAGGCTTTTCTGAGATCCCTCGCGAATCATTCATATTCCGCCAGATCGTAGATCAGACGTTCTGTATCTGTCCATCCCAGGCAGGGATCGGTGATGGATTTGCCGTAGACGCCGCCGCCGATCTTCTGGTTGCCCTCTTCGATATAACTCTCGATCATCAGACCCTTCACCAGACTGTGGATGTTGGCGTTGAGTTTGCGGCTGTGCATGATCTCTTTTGCGATGCGGATCTGCTGTGCAAACTGCTTGCCGGAGTTGGAATGATTGGTGTCCACCACGCAGGCGGGATTCTTCAGATCCATCTTCTCATACATTTCCCAGAGCAGATTCATATCCTCATAGTGATAGTTGGGCAGATTCTGGCCGTGCTTGTTGGTGGCACCGCGCAGAACCGTGTGCGCCAGTTCGTTTCCGGCGGTGTTTACTTCCCAGCCCCTGTAGATGAAGGAGTGGGGATGCTGTGCCGCATAGACGGAGTTCAGCATGACGGAGAAATCACCGCTGGTAGGGTTCTTCATGCCGGCGGGAATGTCAAAACCGCTGACGGTCAGACGATGCTGCTGGTCCTCCACGGAGCGGGCGCCGACTGCCACATAGGACAGGATGTCGGAGAGATAGCCCCAGTTCTCCGGATACAGCATCTCATCTTCCGAGGACAATCCGGTCTCTTCAAATGCACGGATATGCATTTTGCGGATCGCGATCAGACCTGCCAGAAAATCGGATTTCTGCTGCGGGTCGGGCTGATGGATCATTCCCTTATAGCCCTCACCGGTGGTGCGGGGTTTATTGGTATAGATCCTGGGGATCAGGATCAGCTTATCGCTTACTTTTTCATTCACCTTTGCCAGACGGCTCACGTAATCGCAGACGGAATCTTCGTTATCTGCGGAGCAGGGCCCGATGATCAGCAAAAATTTATTGCTCTTTCCGGTGATCACATCCCGGATCTCGGCGTCGCGTTTCTTTTTCTTTTCCGCCAACTCGGCAGGAAGCGGGAATTCCTCGCGGATCTCCGCAGGAGTCGGAAGTTTCTTGATAAATTCAAAACCCATGTTAGTCACCATATCAGGGATTTTTCCGTCCCTGTTCCTTTCTGTCGGAAATCATTATAGTATAAGTTGGCACAAGATGCAAATTTTATTTTAATTTTTACTTTCCCAGCTAGTGACAATGTGGTATACTGTTACAGAAGTATCGATTCAAGGGGCAGGGAAGATGTCGGATAAATTGAAAAATTCTGTGCTGCTTGCGATATTGTTCATAACTGTAGTCTGCTGTGCTTTTTTGTTTTACCGGGTGAACGACCTGGAACAAAAGGTTGACCGTATGTCGGAGAGTATAGTGGAAGCGGACAGGACGAAGCGCCTGCAGGAATTGTTTGACAGGCTGGCGCAGACCGGTCAGAAGACTGAGACACAGGGGGAGCCGGAGCAGATTGCGGACGTGCAGGACGGGATCGGACATAAAGTATATCTGACCTTTGACGATGGACCGAGCGTTTACACAGATGAAATTTTGGATATATTGGCAGAATATGATGTGAAGGCCACTTTTTTTGTGGTCGGCAAAGAGGATGAGAAGTCCCAGGCCGCGATCGAGCGGATCGTGGACGAGGGACATACACTTGGCATGCATTCATACAGCCATAAGTACATGGAACTGTATGAATCATTGGACAGTTTCAAAGAGGATTTTGAAAAACAGCGGAATTATCTGGAGGAACTGACCGGAGTGAAATGTAAGTATTACCGTTTTCCCGGGGGAAGTTCCAACACGGTGAGCAAGCAGGATATGAGGTTCTTTGCCTATTATCTGGACAGCCAGGATGTGGTGTTCTACGACTGGAATGTGGATTCCGGAGATGCGGCAAATCGGCATATCAGTATCGATCTGCTGGTGCAGAACAGCACGGCAACGATACCCCGCTGGAAGACATCCGTGGTGCTGATGCATGATGCGGCGGATAAGAGAGCCACAGTGGATGCTTTGCCAAAGATCATTGAGACGATTCAGGCGATGGAGGACACCGAATTATTGCCGATCACGGAGGACACCGTGCCGGTACAGCATCTGCATCGCTAAAGCAGGATTGTCTGCATAATAAAGGTGGAGGGGGAAAAAAATGGGTTTTTTCTCGGATTTGAAAGAAGACTTGTCCCAGGCTGTGGACGAGCTGATGCCGAATGAAAATGGCGGAGCCGCAGCCGGTGGAAATCATATCATGACGCAGGAGGAGATCATGGCGGCGTTTGCGGCGGCAGCCGCAGCGGAGGAGCCGGCAAGTGAGGTGCCGGAAGAGCAGCAGACATCGGATACGGTGCAGGACGCAGCCCAGGATGTTTCGGATATTTCGTTGGAGGAGATGTTGAAAAATATTGACAGCATTGCTTTCCCGGAGGAGGATACCACCGAAAGTACCCAGATGAAGGTGGTGTATCCTGAAACGCAGGAGCCGGCTGCGGAAGACGAAAGCGATCCGGCGGACATGCAGTCGCTGGAGGATATGCTTGCGGCGGCGATCGCAGCGCTCCCCGAGGAAGAAGAACAAATTCCGGAAGAGCCTCAGGAGCCTGTTGCGGAGGCAATACCGGAACCTGTGGTAGATGCGGAGCTGGAGTCCATTCTGGAAGAATTGTCTGAGCCGGCTATTGAGTCCGAGCCCGTTATGGAAGCGGAACCGGAGCCTGTTGTGGAACCGGAGCCTGCACCGGTGGAAGAGCTGTTGGAAGCATCCGACACGGAGATTGCAGCGGAATGGGGCGGGGAGAATGCAGAGGCAGAAGCGGTTGCTGTGGCAGATGTGATCGGGGAAGAACCAGATGCCATGCTTGCGGAAGAAGACGGACCGGTATATGACGGTTTGGAGTTGGAGGAAGACATACCGGAAGAATTGGTGATTGAAGAACCTATGGTGGAAGAGGCAGCGATGCCCGAAACATTCCGGAGAGAATTGCTCAAGGAAATGCCGTTTTTGGAGGAAACTCAGGAGCAGCAAAGTTCAGTACCTGCACAGGAGGATGCGGATCGTCCTGAGGAAGCGCCCAAGGCAGATATGGCTCAGATTGCGGAGATGAATCTGGAAAGAGCAGCCAAGGAAATGAGCTATGTGGCAGAGGGAACCTCTGTCATTGCCGCAGGAATGAATATTTACGGTGATCTGTTTGCCAATGCTCCTGTCAGCGTGATGGGTGCGGTCGAAGGGAATGTGGAGACCACCGGAAAACTCAGTGTGAGCGGACAGATCCACGGAAATGTCCGTGCAGCGGAGGTATACGCGGAGGGTGCCAAGCTGACTGGGGATATTGTCAGCGACGGTGCGGTGAAGTTGGGGTCAAAAGCGGTGGTGCTTGGCAACATCTCGGCAAACAGTGCTGCCATTGCAGGCGCTGTAAAGGGCGATATTGATGTGCACGGCCCCATTATTCTGGATTCCACGGCAATCGTGGTGGGCAATATCAAGTTCAAATCCATCCAGATCAACAACGGTGCCGTGATCGAGGGAATGTGTCTGCAGTGTTATGCGGATATCAACCCGACCAGTTTTTTTGACGCAGTATAGTTCTTTCAAAAGAATTGATAGAAAAAGGAGGCCAGGGTGCATATGCGCAGAATTTTGCTGAAACTTTCAGGAGAAGCATTGGCGGGAGAAAAGAAGACAGGGTTTGACGAGGATACGGTCAGAAAGGTTGCCCTTCAGGTCAAGGAACTGGTGGATGACGGAATCCAGGTGGGGATTGTTATCGGCGGCGGTAACTTCTGGCGCGGCAGATCCAGCGAAAACATTGATCGTACCAAAGCGGATCAGATCGGTATGCTGGCCACGATTATGAATTGTATCTACGTTTCGGAGATCTTCCGTTCTGTGGGCATGATGACCAATATCCTGACGCCTTTTGAGTGCGGCTCTTTCACAAAGCTGTTTTCCAAGGACAGGGCAAATAAATATTTTGAAAAGAATATGGTGGTATTTTTTGCTGGCGGAACGGGGCATCCTTATTTTTCCACGGATACAGGCGTGGTATTGCGGGCCATCGAGGTGGATGCGGACGTGATCCTGCTGGCGAAGTCCATCGACGGCGTGTACGATGCAGATCCTGCGAAGAATCCGGGGGCAAAGAAATACACCGAGGTGACAATCGATGAGGTGATCGCGAAGAATCTGCAGGTTGTGGATATGACGGCTTCCATTCTGGCGAGAGACAACAAGATGCCTATGTGGGTGTTCGGTCTGAATGAGGAAAACAGTATCATCAATACAGTAAAGGGAAATTTCAATGGCACGAAAGTGACAGTGTAAGAGATAGAGTTTATTGAGAGGAGAAGACTTATGGACGCAAGATTACAGCAGTATGATGACAAAATGAAAAAGGCAATGGACTTTCTGGAGCAGGATTACGCCGGAATCCGCGCGGGACGTGCGAATCCCCATGTGCTGGACAAACTTCGCGTAGATTACTACGGCACACCGACTCCCATTCAGCAGGTGGGCAATGTGACGGTGCCGGAGGCGCGGATCATCCAGATTGCTCCCTGGGAGAAAAATATGATCAAGGCCATCGAGAAGGCGATCCAGACTTCCGATATCGGCATCAATCCGTCCAATGACGGCAGCGTGATCCGCCTGGTGTTCCCGGAGCTCACGGAGGAGCGCAGAAAGGATCTGGCGAAAGAGGTAAAGAAAAAGGCTGAGGATGCAAAGGTTGCAGTGCGCAATATCAGAAGAGACGGAAATGATGCATTCAAGAAACTGGCGAAGACCGAGATTTCCGAAGATGAGATCAAGCAGCTGGAAGAGGAGCTGCAGAAGATCACCGACAAGTACATCAAAGAGATTGATGTGGTGATGGAAGCAAAATCCAAGGAGATCATGACTGTGTAGTCTGGAATATAAGAGCAAGACAGGGCGGAGGGGTTATGCTCATCCGCCTTGTTATGTACACGCGGATAGAGGTGGCAAGAATGGACGAAAATCTGCAAATGCCGAAGCATGTGGCAATTATTTTGGACGGAAACGGACGGTGGGCAAAGGCGAAGGGACTTCCGCGCAATTACGGCCATGTGGAGGGGGCCAAAACCGTGGAAAAGATCTGCGAAGAAGCGTACAAAATGGGGATTCAATATCTGACAGTGTATGCCTTTTCCACGGAGAACTGGAACCGCCCACAGGATGAAGTGGACGCGCTGATGAAGCTTTTGCGCAACTATATGAAAAACTGCCTGAAGACGGCGGAGAAAAATCGCATGTGCGTGCGCGTGATCGGGGATCTGACCGGTCTGGAGGAGGACCTTCAGGTAAAGATCGCTGAGCTTATGGAAGCCACGAAGGACAACGACGGTCTTCATTTCCAGATTGCCATCAACTATGGAGGCAGGGATGAGATCACCCGTGCTGTGAAGAAACTGGCAGGGAAGGTGCAGGCGGGAGAACTGAGTGCACAGGATATCACCGCGGATCTGATCAATGCACAGATCGACACGGCGGGGATTCCCGATCCGGATCTGCTGATCCGCACCTGCAATGAGCAGCGCATCTCCAACTTCCTGCTGTGGCAGCTGGCTTATACGGAATTTTATTTTACGCCCGTGGCATGGCCTGATTTCACAAAAGAAGAATTGGTCAAAGCTGTGGAGGCATATAATCATAGGGACAGAAAGTACGGCGGCTTGAAGGAGGAGTAAATATGTTTTGGACCAGACTGATTAGCGGAATTATTTTACTCATCATTGCCGTTGGTGTCATGTTTTTGGGGGAGTGGCCGCTTTTGCTGATCCTCCTGTTGTGTTCCCTGATCGCATACAGGGAGCTGACAAAGCCGTTGGGATGCAGTGGCTGGCTGGAGGGCATTGGCCTTGCAGGCGTTGTCTCGTACTATGCAGCGGTTTATTTTTCTACGGATAAAGTGATGCTGCTGATGTGTATTGTGGCGGTTTTTCTGGCGGAGATGTTCTGTTATGTGGTGACGTTTCCGAAATATCAGGCATCTCAGGTGACGTCGGCTGTGTTTTCTTTTCTGTACGCGCCGGTGATGCTCTCCTTTGTGTATCTGACCCGTATGAGTGAACTGGGGCAGTATCTGGTGTGGCTGATCCTCATCAGTTCCTGGGGCTGTGACACTTGTGCATACGTGGTGGGAAAACTGATCGGCAAAAAGAAAATTTTCCCGGTTCTCAGCCCCAAGAAGTCTCTGGAAGGCTGTATCGGCGGCGTGCTCGGCTCGGCGTTTATCGGCGGAATTTACGGATATTTTGTGGTGGAGCCCGCATTTCCCGACAATCAGGTCTATCTGACACTGGCGTTTATCTGCGCCATTGGCGCGGTGATGAGTATGGTGGGAGATCTGGCGGCATCCGCAATCAAGCGAAACAATAATATCAAAGATTACGGGAATCTGATCCCGGGACACGGCGGGATCATGGACCGCTTTGACAGCATGACCGTGACGGCGCCGATGGTATATTTCCTGGCGCTGCTGATGATCTAACGCCGCACGGCGAAAAGCAAGCGCCGCTGAAGGCGGCATTTGCTTTTCGGGCGGCGTTACCGAGAAAGTGCGTGCGCAGCAGCGCACTTTCGAGGGAAAGATGAACGATGAGGGATGTTATGGATACAAAGAAAAAAATCGCAATTTTAGGTTCCACGGGTTCCATCGGAACGCAGACGCTGGAGGTGGTCCGGGCGAACGGAGACCTGGATGTGGTGGCTCTGGCGGCGGGAAGCAATGTGGAGCTGATGGAACAACAGATCAGAGAATTCCGTCCTAGCCTTGCGGCAATGTGGAGCGAGGAGGCTGCGGAGGATCTGAAAGTACGTGTGGCCGATCTGGCGGTGAAGGTCGTCTGGGGAATGGACGGTCTGCTGGAAATTGCCACAATGAAGGAGTCGGAGGTATTAGTTACCGCGATCGTGGGTATGATTGGTATCAGACCGACCATTGCGGCAATCGAGGCAGGAAAAGACATTGCGCTGGCGAATAAAGAGACTTTAGTATGCGCCGGTCATATTATCATGCCGTTGGCGGCAAAATGCGGCGTATCGATCCTGCCCGTGGACAGCGAGCACAGCGCTATTTTTCAGTCCCTGAACGGGGAGCCGAAGGACAAAATTGAAAAAATCCTGCTGACCGCATCGGGCGGACCTTTCCGGGGCAAGGCCAGAGCGGAGCTGGCCGGGATGCGGGTGGAGGATGCGCTGAAGCATCCCAACTGGTCCATGGGAAGAAAGATCACGATCGATTCCTCGACATTGGTGAATAAAGGACTGGAAGTGATGGAGGCAAAGTGGCTGTTTGATGTGGATTTGGACCGGATCCAGGTGGTGGTACATCCGCAGAGCATTATCCACTCCGCCGTACAGTATGTGGATGGCGCGATCATCGCGCAGTTGGGAACCCCTGACATGAAGCTTCCCATCCAATATGCGCTGTATTATCCGGACAGACGCCCCATGGGCGGGAAAAGAGTAGACTTTTTTGAACTGGCACAGATCACGTTCGAGAAGCCGGATACGGATACATTCGTGGGACTGAAGCTGGCCTATCGCGCGGCCACGGCAGGGGGCAGTATGCCTACGGTATTTAACGCGGCAAATGAAAAAGCGGTGGGTCTGTTCTTAAACAGGGAGATTTCTTATCTGCAGATCACGGAGCTGATCGAGGCATGCATGGATGCACACAAAAACATCTCTGATCCGAGCGTGGATGAGATCCTGGCGGCTGAGCAGGAAGCGTATGAAGCGATTCAAAACAGAAAACATGGTTAAAAGGGTAGAATTGTAGTATGGCAACAATCAGAACGATCATTTTATTTTTTCTTATTTTCGGCATTGTGGTGATCTCACACGAGATGGGGCATTTTCTGTTGGCGAAGGCCGGCGGGATCCATGTGGTGGAGTTTGCCATCGGTATGGGGCCGACACTCCTGGGATTTCAGCGGGGAGACACCAAATATTCTCTGAAACTGTTCCCTATCGGCGGTGCCTGTATGTTTGAAGGTGAGGATGGGCTAAACACAAAGGAAGGCGAGGAGCATCCGGGAGCCTTTCCCAATGCAAATGTGTGGAAACGGATTTCCACCGTGGTGGCAGGGCCGCTGTTTAACTTTATTCTGGGCTTTTTTGTGGCGTTGGCGTTGGTCAGCCTAAGCTCCTATGGCGACGGGGATGGCATTCAGGTACCGGTGGCTACCCAGGTTCTGGAAGGCGGCGCTGCGGCAGCGGCAGGGATGCAGGACGGGGACAGGATTGTTTCTTTGAACGGAGAAAAGATCCACCTCAGACAGGAGTTGATCCTGTTTAATGCGCTGTACCGCGGCGGAGAAGTGGAAGTGGGCTATGAGCGCGACGGACAGTACGGCACGGTGATGGTGACGCCGCGCTATGACGAGGAATACGGGCGGTATATGTTCGGCTTTCTCAACGGGACTTATGTGAAACCGGAAGGGATCGAGGCAATCAAATACGCCTGGTACCATATGGAATTTTACATGAAATATACCTACAAGAGTCTGAAGCTTTTGCTCTCCGGACAGGTCGGACGCAAGGATATCGCGGGACCGGTGGGGATCGCCAACATGGTAGGTGAGACCTATGAGGTTGCAAGACAGTACGGCTGGCTGGATGTGGTGCTGAGTATGCTGGATATCACGCTGCTGCTCACGATCAATCTCGGCATTTTGAATCTGTTGCCCATTCCGGCGCTGGACGGCGGAAGACTGGTCTTTTTGCTGATTGAGGTGGTGCGTGGTAAGCCTGTGCCGCCGGACAAAGAGGGCATGGTGCATTTTGTCGGGCTGATGTTCTTTATGATATTGATGGTATTTATTTTCTTTAACGATATTGCCAATGTGTTGGGATTTTAAGATTTTTTCCCAAAACGAATACGGAGTATAAGACGCAGTCGGACTGTGTAAAAACAGTCGGATTTGCGTCTTTTTATCGTTTTATTCCGGGAAAAATTGTGATCATGTATTGACAAACCGAAAAAACAATAATATGATATCAACATAGAAATTCAGGTGCATATCTGGCGTATCGCCGTTTATTTCACTTTGAAGAAAAAAGAATAATGGATGTGTGAGGAAGGTAGGTGTATACGGCAGATTTTTCTCTATACGGAAAGTGTAAACAATAAGCCGAAAACCTTCTGCGGCACAAAAGGAGGTTTATGGGGAAATGCGATGAAACAATGTATAACTATTTATCGGAGCCGGAACGCTTTGCAGACCTGTTCAATGCGGGGTGTTTTCGCGGCAGGCAGTTGGTGGAGGCCGGAAAGCTGGAACAGCTTCCGGAGCGGGTACAGATAACCGAGGTGCCCGAGCGGCGACGTTCCAGAAAGTATAAAACCCGTCCCAAAAGTATTTACAGGGATATCAGAATGAAACTGCCGGACGGAACAAAGTTTATCATCCTTGCGGTTGAAGACCAACAGGTCATTGATTATGAGATGCCTTGGCGGATCATGCGCTATGACTGTGCTGATTATGAGAATCAGATCAATGCGATCCATAGGAGGAAACGCAAAGATCGAGAGGCGAGGTCTTCGGGTAAATCCGGTCGATTTAAATTGGCGGAAAAGATGGATGCGTCAGACCGGCTGACCCCGGTGTTCACAATCTGCTTTTATCATGGAACGGAACCGTGGACGGGACCGCGCAGCCTGAGGGACATGATGGAATTTGGCGAGAATACTGAAAAATGGAAAGAGTTGTTTGCCGATTATCAGATAATATTTGTGGATGCAGGCGATCCGTCACTTGCTGCAAACTGCCGGACGGATCTGAGACTTTTGTTAGATGTACTTCGTCTGCGTGGCGACAAGGAGCGTATGTTTGAGCTTTTACAAGGGCAGAGCTATGATAATGTGAGTAAGGAAACGGCAGAGACGATCGCAGTTATGGCAGATATGCCGGAAGTGCTGGAAAATATGGAGCAATATGAAAATACAGATGGAGGTGGCTATAAGATGTGTATAGCGATGGACGGAATCAGGGAAGATGCAAGACTGCTGGGAGTCAGTCAGGGAATCAGTCAAGGGATCAGTCAGGGAATCAAAATTATTTCGATGATACAGTCAAGCCGACGTGAGGGCAAAGAAGACCCGGATATTAAAAAGGCGATTATCGAAGAGTTTGGGCTGACTCCTGAGGATGCGGACGGATATATGGTGATTCGATGATTACTATGCGTTGTCACAGGATGTGGCAGAGAAATACATGGCGGTCTGAAGTGAGAAAATTTGTCTGTCGGGGTGCTCTTGTGGGACATTTGATGGACATGGTGTGGTATACTAATAGTAAATTCAATACTGTCTCAGTAAGCTGGTGTTTTGGAGGGAAAATTGATGAAATTATTATTTTATGCTGCAAAGATGTACGACAAAAAGTCTTTTGGGATGATCCTGGATCAGTTCCCGGAGATTGAGATCGAGTATATCGATCATGAGCTGGAGCCCAGGACGGCGGCATTGGCGAAGGGATATGACGCGATCTGCGCGTTTGTGAGTGCCGATGTGGGTGCGGAGACGCTGCAGACGCTGTATGACTGCGGTGTGAAGATTGTGTTGATGCGGTGCGCGGGCTTTAACAACGTGGATGTGGAGAAGGCGAAAGAGCTGGGCATCCTTGTGAAGCGTGTGCCGGGATATTCGCCGGAATCCGTGGCGGAGCTTGCCATGGGGCTGGCATTGGCAGTCAACAGAAGGCTATACAAAGCATATAACAAGGTGAGAGAGAACGATTACAGCTTAAAGGGGCTGCGCGGCGTGAATTTCTACCAGAAGACCGCAGGTATTGTGGGAACCGGCAAGATCGGTGCGGCGATGTGCCGGATCTGCCGCGGTTTCGGGATGCGCGTGATCGCTTACGACGTGTATGAGAATCCTGTGCTGAAGGATTTTGTGGAATATGTGTCCCTGGATGAGCTGCTTAAGCAGAGTGACTTGATCTCCCTGCACTGTCCGCTGATGGATTCCACTTATCATATGATCAATCTGGAGAATATTAAGAAGATGAAGGACGGCGTGATCCTGGTGAACACCTCCAGAGGCGCGCTGGTTAACACAAACGAGCTGATCGAGGGCATCCGGATGCGGAAATTTCTGGGCGTTGGCCTGGATGTGTATGAGGAGGAGACCGGGAATGTGTATGAGGACCGTTCCGACGATATCATGGAGCATTCCGTGACAGCAAGACTTCTGGCATTCCCGAATGTGATGATTACTTCCCATCAGGGCTTTTATACCATGGAGGCACTTGCGGCGATCGCGGAGACTACACTGCAGAATCTGATGGACGCAAAGGAAGGAACTCGAAACGGAAATGATGTGGCGTGACAGGAAGGAAAGGCAGAAAAGGGAAAAGCGGTTTTCGTAGTAAATGTCTTTACGAAAACGGGATGATGATATAAAATAAAAAAGAATGGAAAAACTGCAATGAAGAAGCAAAAAATGACACAGGAAGGAGAGCATTGCATGTATGATCTGATCATCATCGGCGCCGGACCGGCCGGTCTTTCCGCAGCGGTATATGGCGTCAGAGCGGGACTAAATTTACTGGTTTTGGATCAAAGCCCTATGAGCGGAGGGCAGATCCTGAATACTTATGAGGTGGATAACTATCTGGGACTGCCGGGTATCAGCGGTATGGATATGGGGCAGACATTCCGGGCACATGCGGATAAACTCGGTGTGGAATTTGTGACGGCACGGGTGAAGGAAATCGTGGATAACGGGGATTCCAAGGTTGTACGGACCAGAAAGCAGGATTTTGAAGCGCGTGCGTTGATCCTGGCAGCAGGAGCGGAGCATGCACATCTGGGTGTGCCGGGAGAGGAGCAGTTCTCAGGCATGGGCGTGTCTTATTGTGCGACCTGTGACGGGGCGTTTTTCAAAGGGAAAACGGTTGCGGTCGTAGGCGGCGGAGATGTGGCTCTGGAGGATGCTATCTATCTGGCGAGGACCAGCGAGAAAGTGTATCTGCTGCACAGAAGGGATGAACTGCGCGGTGCAAAGATGCTGCAGGACGAATTGCTGTCCCTGCCCAACGTAGAGGTGTTGTACAGTCATACTTTGCAGGAAATCCGGGGAGAGCAAAGCGTTCAGAAGCTTTTGATCCGGGATGTAAAGACCGAGGCGGAGCGGGAGCTTCCGGTGGACGGCGTGTTCATTGCCGTGGGAATCCATCCGTGCAGCGAACTGGTCAAGGGTCTGGTGGAGCAGGATGAAGTCGGATATGTGCTAGCCGGAGAGAACTGTGCAAGCAGTGCGCCCGGGATCTATGTGGCGGGCGATATCAGAAAGAAACCCCTCAGACAGGTGGTCACGGCGGTGGCGGACGGAGCCAATGCGGCGGTGGCTGTTGCAGAATTTTTAAGAAATTTTAAGAACTGACAAAAATGTTACAAAAATTTAATAAATATTGTATCGGAAAAAAAGCAGTTCAAAAGGACTGCTTTTTGGCTTTTTGTTGTTGACAAAAGGAGAACGGAGTGATATAGTTTTTGGTGTACGTAACAAATTTGTAACAAATCGTATTATTTTTTTAAATTTTTTGGAGGAAGGAAACAGTGCGTAGGTTCAGAAGTACAATTGCCGGTTTTTCGGGTATGGCATGTGCAACATGTGTATTGTCTTTGGCATTGATGTTTTCCGATGTGTCATCTGTGCATGTATCGGCGGCTTCTTTGAGCAATTCCGCGTTGCCCAGCGGCGGTGTGGCGTTGAGTTTGGACAGCACCGCGATCGCGCTTGAGAATATAGCAGGAACTGAGAATAAGAATGTAAGGACAAGCACAGTCATCGCTGCGGTGAAGGAGGCGTCGGCCGCTTCCGCAGAGAAGACTGTGGCGGTGAAGGAAGCAGAGCCCACAGAGGAGGAGTTGTTCCGGAATCTGGTGATCGCGCAGGTACATAATTATGTGAACGTGAGAAGTCTCCCCAGCGAGGCGGGTGAGATCGTCGGAAAGCTGTATGATAAATCTGTCGGCAATCTCCTGGAAGAGGAGAATGGCTGGTATAAAATTGAATCCGGTTCGGTGACCGGTTATGTGAAGGCTGAGTTCTGTGTCACTGGGGACGAGGCGGTGGAGTTGGCGAAGAAAGTGGGAACCAGACTTGCTACTGTCACCACGACGACTCTGAAAGTCCGGACGCAGCCGGGACTGGACGCATCCGTCATGGGTCTGGTGCCCATTGATGATGAGTTGGTGGTATCCGATCAGGTTGAAGGTTGGGTACAGGTTGATGTGGAGGAAGGAATCGGCTGGGTGTCCACCGATTATGTCACTTTGCGGACCGAGTTCGTAAAAGCGGAATCCAAAGCGGAGGAGGAAGCCCGACTGAAGAAAGAGGCGGCGGAGCGTGAAAAAGCCAGAAAAGCGGCTGCTTCCAAAGCTTCTCAGAAGACTTCGTCGAGTCAGACGACGGTTTATACCGCAAATGCTTCATCCGGCAGCGGAACAGGACAGGAAGTTGTGGACTATGCGCTTCAGTTTGTCGGCAATCCTTATGTGTATGGCGGTACCAGTCTGACAAACGGCGCGGATTGCTCCGGATTTGTCATGAGCGTGTACGCGAATTTCGGTGTGTCACTGCCCCATTCGTCCGCGGCGGACAGAAGTCAGGGATATGCAGTGGAAGGCGGTCTTGACAATGCACAGCCGGGAGATATTGTATGTTACTCCGGTCATGTGGCGATCTATGCAGGCAACGGACAGATCGTGCATGCTTCCACCAGCAAGACGGGAATCATCGTATCCAGTGCGGATTATAAGAAGCCTCTGGCTGTCAGAAGAATTTTCTGATATAATAATGAATATGCGAAAGCTGCGTCACTTATGTCCGGTGCGCAGCTTTTTTCGCGAGCGAAAGTGCAAGCGCGAAGCGCTGGTACTGTGAAGGAGAGCACTATGAAGTTTTACATGGCTCCCATGGAGGGAATGACAGGATATGTTTTTCGAAATGTGTATCATAAGTACTACGGGGATGTGGATAAGTATTTTACCCCGTTTCTCTGCAGTACGGGTCTGAGTCACAAAGAATTGCATGATGTGATGCCGGAGCACAACCAGGGGATGCCTGTGGTGCCGCAGATCCTGACGGATCGGGCGGAGGATTTCCTGAAGATCGCAGAGCGCCTGAAAGAGTTCGGATATGACACGGTGAACCTGAATCTTGGATGTCCTTCCGGGACAGTGGTGAGCAAGGGCAGGGGCGCGGGATTTTTGAAGGATACGGAGCGGCTGGAGCGGTTTCTGGAGGAGATCTTTGCAGGCTGTCCGTTAAAGATTTCCGTGAAGACGAGGATCGGCGTGCAGGCGCCGGAGGAGTGGGGAAAACTGCAGGAGATTTACAATTGTTTTCCGTTGGAGGAGCTGATCGTTCATCCCAGGGTGCAGAAAGATTTTTATAGGCATCCGGTGAGGCGGGAGATGTTCCGGTCTGTGCTTGAGCAGAGCAGTATGCCGGTCTGCTATAACGGGGATCTTCACAGTGTGACCGATTTTCGTGAATTTACGGCGGCATATCCCGATGTGGACTGCGTGATGATGGGCAGAGGGATCTTTAAAGACCCCGGCCTTGTGAGGGCCTGCAAAAACCGGTCTGTGACACAGGAGGAGCGGTTTTCCACCCTGCGAGCAATGTTGGCGGAGCTGTTGGCAGAATATCGCAGGGAGATGGGGAACGACACGCATACACTTTATAAAATGAAAGAAGTGTGGACATACCTGGGGCAGAGCATTCCCGGAGGAGAGCGGCCGTTAAAGGAGATCACAAAGGCGAGGAGCATCAGCGAGTACAAGGTTGCGGCGGGAGAGGCGCTTCGCAGGTGGGAAGAAAACTGTTGTATGGATAATTAGTGAATTTGTCAAAATATAAAAAGATGAAAAAATAGTCTTGACATTTCAAAATTATACAAAATGCACAAAAAAAATTGGTAAGTCGAAATAAAGAATAAAATAAAACGATAATAAGAATACAATTATCCACCGTAAGAAATGCCTTAAATCAAATAAAAGGAATTTATACACCGATTTATACACATTATCCACCAAATTTTTGCCTTTTCCAGGGGGTGAAAAAAGCCTGTCAAGCAAAACATTTGTTTTGTGAAGTTCGTATAAAAAAACAAAAAGCAAGGGAGAATTTCAAAAAAAGAATTGACAGACACAATTCATAAATCGGTAAAAAATTTGCTAAATTGTTGCAAAACTATCTGTATACATGGTATAATGTGAGACAAAGCAAAGCTTTGTCTCAACGAGGAAAACGCGAAGCGTTTTTCGAGTCTGAACCAAGGTGATGCTTCACAATCTGGAATCGAAAGGGATGATAGCATGAAATTTACAATTGTAGGCAGAAACATCGATGTAACACCCGGTTTGCGTTCCGCAGTGGAAGACAAGATCGGAAAACTGGACAAGTATTTTAATCCGGACACGGAGGTGCATGTAACCCTGAGCGTGGAGAAAGAGCGCCAGAAGATTGAAGTTACGATTCCGGTCAAGGGAAATATCATCCGTTCTGAGCAGGTGAGCAATGATATGTATGTTTCCATTGACCTGGTGGAGGAAATCATTGAGAGACAGCTGAAGAGATACAAAAATAAGCTGGTGGACAGACATCAGGCGGGAGGCGATTTCAGCCAGATGTATGTTGAGAATGATTATATGGACGACGAGGAGATCAAGATCGTTCGTACGAAGAAGTTCGACATTAAGCCCATGTATCCTGAAGATGCCTGCATCCAGATGGAACTGTTGGGACACAGCTTCTATGTATTTTGCAATGCAGAGACGGATCAGGTGAACGTGGTATATAAGCGAAAGGGCGACACCTATGGTCTGATCGAGCCGGAGTATTGATGCCGCGGCATAGTTTCCGCGAAAAACACATAAGATAAAGGGAATCAATATCGCAGGTGACGGATATGAGGATACCCTTTTCTCGTGGAAAAAGATCGGAAAAACAAATTAAAATAGGAAGACAGGCACTGTGGGGAATGGGATGCATTCTGGCGGTGCTTGTCTTTTTTGCATGTCAGAAAGAGCTGGCCGTGCAGACGGGGGCTGTCGGCATTGCGGAAAACGGGCAGGAAGACAGTGCGGATCAGGGGAAAAAGGATTATATCAAGTGGGTGGATTTTACGGTATCCTATGAGGCGTTGTGCAAGGCGTATGATTGGGATGTGGATACGCACGGGACAGAGCATGAGGTGCACTGGATAGAGCTGCTGGCCTATACAGCGTGCAGGACAGGGGCTGTTTTTGACAAAAAGGCGTTGGCAACGCTGGAGGATACGGCGAAGAAGCTGGCAGACGGACAGGCGGATATGGAAACACTGACCCGGGATCTGCAATATTATCCATATTATAAGGAGGCATATTCAGCGGTGCTCGGGGGATTGGTGGGAGAGTATGAGGTAGAAGTGCCGGATGAGAACGGAAATACGGAGTGGAAAAGTCATTACGGGTTGAAAGCGTATTTTCCGCTGGCCAGGGGATTTGATTATTCTCATTACGATGATTTCGGGGTGAGCAGAAGTTACGGTTATAAGCGCAGGCATCTGGGGCATGATATGATGGGGCTGACCGGCACGCCGATCATGGCCATTGAGTCCGGCAGGGTGGAGGCTCTGGGATGGAATCAGTACGGCGGTTGGCGGATCGGGATCAGAAGCCTGGACGGTAAGCGGTATTATTATTACGCGCATCTGCGACAGAACTATCCCTTTGCGGAAGGCCTGGAGGAGGGCAGTCTGGTGACGGCGGGAGATGTGATCGGGTATATGGGGCATACCGGGTATTCCACCAAGGAAAATGTAAATAATATTGAGGTGACGCATCTGCATTGGGGTCTGGAGCTGATCTTTGACGAGTCGCAGAAAGAGAGCGACAATGAGATCTGGGTGGACGTGTATGCGCTGACCAGATTCCTGGCGAAGCATACACAACCCGCGCAAAAAGTAGAAGGAACAAAAGAGTGGGTGCGTGTCACGGGAATGCGGGATCCTGAATTGTTATTTTTTTATCAGAAAGAATGAAAAAGCCATTGCAAAAGAGAAAAGGCTGTGGTACAATGGCTAAAGGTGAAATGACAAAAAAATAACAATATGTAGTTTTAAAACAAAATCGGAGGAAAAAAACATGGCAAGAAAAGTGGTTTTAGCAGGTGCATGTCGTACTGCAATCGGAACGATGGGCGGGTCTTTGAGCACCATCCCGGTGGCTGAACTGGGTGCAATTGTGATCAAAGAGGCTGTCAAGAGAGCAGGGGTTGCTCCTGAGGCAGTGGATCAGGTTTACATGGGCTGCGTGATCCAGGCAGGACAAGGGCAGAATGTGGCTCGTCAGGCTTCCATCAAGGCAGGTCTTCCCATTGAAGTTCCGGCAGTGACCATGAATGTGGTCTGCGGTTCCGGTCTGAATTGTGTGAACCAGGCTGCACAGATGATCATGGCAGGAGATGCTGATATTGTGGTTGCAGGCGGTATGGAGAATATGTCCATGGCTCCTTTTGCAATCCCCAATGCACGTTACGGATATCGCATGATGTGGCCGAGCCAGAGCAACGGTGCGCTTGTGGATACCATGGTGAAGGATGCACTTTGGGATGCCTTCAATGATTACCATATGATCACCACAGCAGACAATATTGCGAAGGAGTGGAATCTGACCCGTGAGGAGCTGGATGAGTTCGCGCTGAAGAGCCAGCTGAAGGCAGAGGCTGCCATCAAGAACGGTGCATTTAAGAATGAGATCGTTCCTGTAGAGATCAAGAAAAAGAAAGAGACAATTGTTTTTGATACCGATGAGGGTCCCAGAGCTGGTTCTACCATCGAAGGGCTGGCAAAGCTGCGTCCGCTGAATCCCGACGGTGTGGTGACGGCAGGTAATGCTTCCGGCATCAACGACGGCGCGGCAGCGGTTGTGCTGCTTTCCGAGGAGAAAGCAAAAGAGTTGGGCGTAAAGCCGATGGCAACTTTCGTGGCAGGCGCGCTGGCAGGTGTTCGTCCCGAGGTAATGGGTATCGGCCCTGTGGCTGCGACTAAGAAAGTTATGGCTAAGACCGGTATGAAGATCGAGGACTTTGATATCATCGAGGCAAACGAGGCGTTTGCGGCACAGTCCGTTGCAGTGGGCAAGGATCTGGGCATTGATGTGGAGAAGCAGCTGAACCCCAACGGCGGTGCAATCGCGTTGGGACATCCTGTGGGAGCTTCCGGATGCCGTATTCTGGTGACACTGTTGCATGAGATGCAGGCAAAGGGCGCGAAGACCGGGCTGGCTACGCTGTGTATCGGCGGCGGTATGGGATGCGCAACGATTGTGAAGATTGAGGATTGATTGTGAAAACTCTTTACGGATATCAAGTGCCTCACAATGCAATCCTGATATCCGGAACTGGAGTTTTCAACAAATAATGGAACTACTAAAAAGAAACAGACAGAAAGAGGATAAAAAATGGAGTATATTCTATACGAGCAAAAAGGGCAGTATGCGATCCTCACGATCAACAGGGAGAAGGCGCTGAATGCGTTGAATTCCCAGGTGTTGGACGAGTTGAATGAGGTGTTGGACAATGTGAATCTGGATGAGGTGCGGGCACTGATCATCACCGGCGCGGGCGCGAAGTCCTTTGTGGCAGGTGCGGACATCGGAGAGATGAGCACACTCACCAAGGCGGAGGGCGAGGCTTTCGGCAAGAAGGGAAATGATGTGTTCCGCAAGATCGAGACATTCCCGATTCCCGTGATCGCTGCGGTGAACGGGTTTGCACTGGGCGGCGGGTGTGAGCTGTCCATGAGTTGTGATATCCGGATCTGTTCCGACAATGCGGTGTTCGGACAACCCGAGGTGGGCTTAGGGATCACGCCGGGATTCGGCGGCACCCAGAGACTGGCGCGTCTGATCGGCGCGGGCATGGCGAAGCAGATGATCTACACCGCAAGGAATATCAAGGCTCCGGAAGCATATCGGATCGGTCTGGTAAACGAGGTTTACGCGGCTGAGACGGATGCGGACGGCAATGTGGTCAAGAGTGCAGGTGAGGTGCTCATGACATCGGCTGAGAAGATGGCTTCCACCATCGCGAAGAATGCGCCTATCGCTGTGCGCAACTGTAAGAAGGCAATCAATGAAGGGCTGGATGCGGATATGGACGAGGCGATCGTGATCGAAGAGAAGCTGTTCGGGGACTGCTTTGAGACTGAAGACCAGAAGTACGGAATGGCGTTTTTCCTGGACAAGAATAAGGAAAAAGTGAAGGAGCCTTTTAAAAACTGCTAAAGATATGTGATTAAAATAAATGGAGGATACAGACATGAAAGTTGGTGTTATCGGCGCAGGAACCATGGGACAGGGTATTGCAAAGGCATTTGCCCAGATCGATGGTTACGAGGTAGCACTCTGCGACATCAAGCAGGAATGGGCAGAGGGCGGAAAGGACAAGATTGCCAAAGGCTACGCAAGATTGGTGGAGAAGGGCAAGATGGAGCAGGCGGCAGTGGACGCCATTCTTGCGAAGATCACTCCCGGTCTGAAGGAAGACCTTTGCGCGGACTGTGATCTGATCGTGGAAGCTGCATTTGAGGATATGCAGGTAAAGAAGACAACATTCGGCGAGCTGGACAAGATTGCGAAAGCGGACTGCATTTTTGCGTCCAACACTTCCAGCCTTTCCATCACGGAGATTGGCAACGGGCTGAATCGTCCGATGGTTGGCATGCATTTCTTCAATCCGGCTGACCGTATGAAGCTGGTGGAGGTGATCGCAGGTGTGAATACGCCTGATGAGACCGTGGAGAAGATTAAGAAGATCTCCGAGGAGATCGGCAAGACGCCCGTGCAGGTGAACGAGGCAGCAGGCTTTGTGGTAAACCGTATTCTGATCCCGATGATCAACGAGGCAGCTTTCATCAAGATGGAAGGTGTTTCTGATATCGCAGGCATTGATGCAGCGATGAAGCTGGGCGCAAATCATCCCATGGGACCTTTGGAGCTGGGCGATTTTGTCGGCCTGGATATCTGCCTTGCCATTATGGATGTGCTTTATAAGGAGACCGGGGACAGCAAGTATCGTGCATGTCCGTTGATCCGCAAGATGGTACGCGGCGGTAACCTGGGTGTGAAGAGCGGAAAGGGATTCTATATTTATAATGCAGACCGCACTAAGACCCCTGTAGATGCGCAGTAAAGTAGTAGAAAATAGATATGGAGGAAAAATATCATGGATTTTTCTTTGAGTAAAGAACATGAAATGGCGCGGGCTCTGTTCAAGGAGTTCGCCGAGAACGAAGCAAAACCGATCGCGATCGAGATCGACGAGACAGAGCGTTTCCCGAGAGAGACCGTTGATAAGATGGCGAAGTACGGATTCCTCGGGATCCCCGTACCTAAGCAGTATGGCGGACAGGGCTGCGATCCCCTCACCTATGTGATGTGCGTGGAGGAGCTCTCCAAGGTCTGCGGTACCACAGGCGTTATCGTGTCCGCACATACTTCCCTTTGTGTTGACCCGATCATGACCTATGGTACGGAGGCGCAGAAGCAGAAGTATCTGGTTCCCCTGGCAAAGGGGGAGAAGCTGGGCGCTTTCGGTCTGACCGAGCCCGGTGCAGGTACAGACGCGCAGGGACAGCAGACCAAGGCTGTGCTGGACGGAGACGAGTGGGTGTTAAACGGCTCCAAGTGCTTCATCACCAACGGTAAAGAGGCGGACGTGTATGTGATCTTCGCCGTGACCGGTAAGGTGGAGAAGAGAGGCAAGATGTTAAAAGAGATTTCCGCGTTTATCGTGGAGAAGGGTACCCCCGGATTTACTTTCGGTACCAAGGAGAATAAGATGGGTATCCGCGCATCGTCCACCTATGAGCTGATCTTCACCGACTGCCGCATCCCCAAGGAGAATCTGCTGGGTCAGAGAGGCAAGGGCTTCAATATCGCAATGCACACGCTGGACGGCGGCCGTATCGGTATCGCCGCACAGGCATTGGGTATCGCCGAGGGCGCTTTGGAGAGAACCATCGAATACACCAAAGAGAGAAAACAATTTGGTAAGGCAATCGCCGGATTCCAGAATACACAGTTCCAGTTGGCTGACATGGCTACCAAGGTAGAGGCTGCAAAGCTTTTGGTATATCAGGCTGCCATGAAGAAAGCAGAGTATACCAAGAATCCGAAGATTTCCTACTCTGTGGAGGCTGCTATGGCAAAACTGTATGCGGCAGAGGTTGCCATGGAGGTGACCACCAAGGCGGTTCAGTTGCACGGCGGCTACGGTTATATCAAGGAATACGAGATTGAGCGTATGATGAGAGATGCCAAGATCACTGAGATCTATGAGGGAACTTCCGAAGTTCAGCGCATGGTCATCTCTGCGAATATTTTAAAGTAAACAGGGGAGGGAAAAAGACGTGAAAGTTATCGTTTGTGTAAAGCAGGTTCCCGATACAAAGGGCGGTGTAAAATTTAACGCCGACGGAACATTGGACAGAGCGGCAATGCTTGCCATCATGAATCCGGATGACAAGGCAGGACTTGAGGCTGCACTTAGATTAAAGGATCAATACGGCGCAGAGGTTACGGTGCTTACCATGGGACTTCCCAAGGCAGCCGATGTATTGAAAGAGGCAATCGCCATGGGCGCTGACAAGGGTATCCTCGTGACAGACAGAGTGCTGGGCGGCGCAGATACCTGGGCTACCTCCACGACCATTGCAGGCGCGATCCGGAATCTGGAGTATGACCTGATCATCACCGGTCGTCAGGCAATTGACGGAGATACCGCACAGGTTGGTCCTCAGATTGCGGAGCATCTGGGAATTCCGGTGATCTCCTATGCGCAGGACATCAAGATTGACGGAGACAAGGTGATCGTACAGCGTCAGTATGATGACAGATATCATATGTTGGAGGCAAAGATGCCCTGTCTGATCACGGCGCTTTCCGAACTGAATGAGCCCAGATATATGACTCCCGGCGGAATCTTTGACGCATGTGCGGCAGAGATCACAACCTGGGGCAGAGCGGATCTGAAGGATGTGGATGACTCCAACTTAGGTTTGAAGGGTTCGCCTACCAAGATCGCAAAGGCATCCGATAAAGTACGTAAGGGTGCCGGTGAGAAGGTTGTTCCCGAATCACCTGAGGATGCAGTGAGCTTCATTGCGGACAAATTGGCCGAGAAACATATTATCTAGGCACATTATCTAGGAGGAATAAAAAGATGAATTTAGAAGAATATAAGGGCGTATATGTCTTTGCTCAGCAGGTAGACAATCAGTTGTCCAGCATCTCTTTTGAACTGCTGGGTAAGGCAAAAGAGCTTGCAGCAGACCTGAAGGAGCAGGTGACCGCAGTTCTGATCGGTTATAAAGTAAAGGATCTGGCGGATCAGTTGGCAGAGTATGGTGCAGACAAGGTGATCGTTGTGGACGATCCCGAGCTTGAGACTTACAGGACCGAGCCTTATGCGCATGCATTGGCATCTGTGATCAACCAGTACAAACCCGACATTATGCTGGTGGGGGCTACCGCCATCGGTCGTGATCTGGGTCCTACCGTTTCCGCGAGAGTGGCAACCGGACTGACCGCAGACTGCACCAAGCTGGATATCGGTGATTTCCCGTTGGTGGCAATTCCCGGCAAAGAAGCAGAGCAGAAGCATAATCAGCTGCTCATGACCCGTCCCGCATTCGGCGGCAATACCATCGCAACCATTGCGTGCCCGGACAACCGTCCCCAGATGGCTACCGTTCGTCCCGGCGTAATGCAGAAGATCGAGCCCATCAAGGGTGCCAAGGCTGTGGTGGAGGAGTACAATCCCGGATTTACTCCCAACAACAAATATGTGACCATCAAGGAAGTGGTGAAGGCTGTTTCCGATGTGGCAGATATCATGGATGCAAAGATCCTAGTATCCGGTGGTCGTGGCGTCGGTTCTCCCGAGAACTTTAAGCTTCTGGAGGATCTGGCAGAGGCACTGGGCGGACAGGTGAGCTGCTCCCGTGCGGTGGTGGATTCCGGCTGGAAGCCCAAGGATCTGCAGGTTGGTCAGACCGGTAAGACCGTAAGACCTCAGCTTTACTTCGCAATCGGTATCTCCGGTGCCATCCAGCATGTTGCGGGTATGGAGGAGTCCGACCTGATCATTGCGATCAACAAAGATGAGGATGCACCGATCTTTGATGTGGCTGACTACGGAATCGTGGGCGATCTGAACAAAATCGTGCCTCAGCTGACCGAGAAGATTAAGGCGATGAAGGCTGCAAAATAAGCGTGGCGGAATTGCAAAAGCGTAAATAGATGGTATAATCAGAGGGAGGGCGAAAGCTCTCCCTTTTTGAAGGAGGATGGGATGAGGCGGAACGTGTCACTTTCGGAGATTTCGGACGGGAAATTATATATGGAAAATGACATGGTGAAGGCGGATTGCCGGGGTTGTGCGGGCTGCAGCGACTGCTGTCATGGGATGGGAGAATCCATTATTCTGGATCCGTATGATGCATTTCGGCTGTCGGTGGGACTGCGAAGGTCGTTTGCCAGCTTCCTGGAGCGGGAAGTGGAGCTGCACGTGGTGGACGGTGTGATCCTGCCGAATCTGAAGATGGCGGGGGCGGGAGAGGCGTGTGCTTTCCTGAATGAACAGGGCAGATGCAGCATTCATCCGTATCGTCCCGGCATCTGCAGGATCTTTCCCCTGGGGCGGTATTATGAGAACGGTACCTTCCGGTATTTTTTGCAGACAGGGGAATGCAAAGCGGCACATTCCAAAGTCAAGGTGAGCAAATGGATCGACACGCCCGACCAGAAGCAAAACAGAGAGTTTGTGACGAGATGGCATTACCTGTTGAAGGAAGTGGAGGAACTGGCTGCACAGTCGGATGATGAAACGGCCAAAAAGCTAAATCTAGCGCTGCTGCAAATATTCTATCTGACGGAATACCCGGCGGATGGGTCCGGAACCGAAGAACAGAATTTACAACAAAAGTTTGATTTTTATAAACATTTTGAACAATGTGAACAAAACTATCGAAATCTTTTTATTGCAAAATAAAATACCGTATAGTAAAATACTGATATATATACTTAGCAGGAGTTATCTGGTATGGATAGCAAGAATGTCTACGAAGTGAAAATCAATAAAAATACCTATGATGTGATTTCGGCGGACACGGCTTTTTATGCGTTTATGGGCGACAGATTGTATGAGCAGATCATCACTCTGGTTGCGCCTGAGGATGCAAAGCGTTTGCCGGAGTACATCCGTGCCGGCAAGAGTCAGATCGTTTCCCTGCGGGAAAAGGACGGAAGTCTGATCAAGTGTATTGCGGCCTTTAAAAATCTGGATGATTCGTTGGTGGATATCCGTTTTCTGCTTGTGGACAATATTGCGGATTGGGAGCAGCAGGTTCGCGGCCAGATCAATAAGAAGAACGATATTCTCGGCTTGTACGGCGATTATTATTTTGAATATGATGTCCCCACCAGGCAGGTGCGGATCTATGCGGCAGAGCGGTTTGAGCAGAATATGAGCACGCTCACGCTGGAAGAGTTCTCAGAGCATCTGATGGAACGTGCGAACGAGAAGAATGAAGAGGATGTAAAGAATCTGATCGCAGCGCTTCAAAACGGAAAAGAGCGTTTTGCCATCAATATCGCCGGAGATATTCTGGACCTCAAGGAGACCGCGTATACTTTGTTTAAGGGAGTTTCCCATTATGAGGACGGCAAGTATACGTATGCCACCGGATATGTGCATTTCTGGAATGAGCGTTCTACGGATTCCGTAGAGACAAAGCGTGCGCTGGAGAGAGACTATCTGACCGGGGTTCTCACAAAGGCCGAGATCACAAATTTTGCGATCAATACCGTGGATGTCAAGAAAGTGAACAATGTGACCCTTGCCATCATTGATATTGACTATTTCAAAAAAGTAAATGATGTCTACGGACATATGATGGGAGACGAGGTACTCAAGCGGGTAGCGGCCACGATCCGGAATGAAGTGCGTGACGAGGGAATTGTCGGCAGATTCGGCGGAGATGAGTTTCTGGTTCTTTTTTATAATGCATATGACATGGAAAATATGCGGGAGAGACTGCGCAGTATCAAGAACAGTGTGGCATCCTGTTTTGTGAAAACGGAGAATGGGGAGGATATCTCCATTACGCTGTCCATCGGTTGTGCCGCTTATCCCAAGGATGCGGATAATTATGAAGATCTGTTTTTCCTGGCGGACTCCGCGCTGTACCGCGCAAAGGAAAAGGGACGGAACCGGTATATTATTTACAATAAAGAGAAACATGGCACGATAGATGACCTCAAAAACAACAAGATGTCCGTGAACACTCTGAACAGCAGAGGGAATATGTCTGTTGCGGAACTGGTGTGTGCGATGCAGGATACGGTCTACACGGGTCAGGACTATCCGTTGGACAAACTGTTGGATGATATTGCACTGAATCTGAATATTCAGAGAGTCATGCTTTATGCCGGACATCCCAGAAGGCTGGTAGGCATGGCGGGCGCAAACAGACTTTCCCGTGAGGTTGTGGATACGACGAAGGAATATGTGGATGCACCTGCGTTGGCAAAACTCTATGAGGCTGTGCAGATCGTTGCGATTGATAACATCAGACGGTTTGAAACCACGAGCCCAACCTTATATGAACAATTGCAGAAGCAGGGGATCATGTCCTTTTTGCATGTGAAATTTAAAGATAAAAATGGCGTGGATGCCGTTCTGAGTTTGGAATACATTAAGAGTACCATGTCATGGAATCGTACCCATTTTCCGTATTACAGGCTTTTGGCAAAGGCTTTGTCAGAGTATGATCTGGGCAGATGAGAGCAGGGATATCGGTGTAATATCACAGGGCAATCTGGGATATGCGGGAGGCAGAAATGGGATTGCATGAGGATTTGAAAAATTGCAGGATTGTGATCCGGGATGTGGAGACCGGCAGGACGATCGCGGACACAACGATCCTCACATATGATGAACAGAGTGATATGATCCGGGTGTCGACGAAAGGTATTTTTCTGGAAAAGGGGATGAAGATCAGCGTTTTGATCTTCAGTAAGTCCGGATTGTTTGAGAATCAGGGAACGGTAGGAGAACGGGAACAGGAAGACACGCTGATCACGCTGTATGAAGGCGTTGCAAGAAATGATCGGCACGCAGTACGCTACCGGGTCAACATACAGGGACAGGTTGACCGTATCACGAGACCTGCGGTGGGAAAAATAGATGAATTATTCGACATTACGGTACTCAATATGAGTTCCATCGGTCTGTTGATACAGGCGCCGGCGGGAAAGATCCGGGAGAAGGATGTGATCCGCTTTTCGGCTGTGTCCAAGGGACAGCGGCTTGTGATCACTGCGGAAGCAATGCGGGTCGCAGGTGCGGAAAATGAGATGGAAAATATCGGTTGTAGCATACAATTGGTAAATTTGGGATAGATGGTTTGCAGTGCCGGGGAGGGACAACGTGGCAGTTAAGAGAAAAGCAGTGCGGACCAGACAGCTTCATGCTGGAATGAAGATCGATCAGACGATCATGGATAAGTCGGGCAGAGCCTTGGTCGAGAAGGGATCGCTCCTGGACGATTTTCAGATAGAAGGTTTACTTCGGCATGGTATTATGGAGATTTATATCCGCGAGGGGGAGGAAGACCCGGAGGAAGAAAAGGAGATCGTAATCCCTCAGGCGGTGCAGAACACGATTGAAAAGGTGCGTGTACCTGACCGGGCGAGAGTGCAGCTCACGGAGAGCGTGAAAAAACGTGTCAGTGAGGGAATTCAGTTTTTGTACAGCAACACGGAGGATTCCAATTTTGCGGAGGCTTCGAACAATGTTGCGGGAGAGCTGATGAAAGCGGTGACGGAGAATGATGCCATCGCTGTGGATATCAGTGCACTCAAGGTCAGTGATGAGTATACGTTCAAGCACAGCGTGGATGTGGCCACCATGGCGATGATCATCGGGAAGAAACACGGACTTGACGAGGATGCTGTCAGGGAAGTGGGGATTGCGGGTCTTTTGCACGACATGGGCAAGTCCAAGATTCCGAACGAAGTGTTAAATAAACCTGCCAGACTGACAGATGAAGAGTTTCATCTGATGAAGCAGCATGCGCTGTTTGGTTATCAGATTTTGAAAGAAAAAAATGAATTCAATGATAAGATTCTTCTGGGCGTACTGCAGCACCATGAGAAGCTGAACGGCAAGGGATATCCTATGGGAGTTTCCGCAGAGAAGATCCATCTGTATGCACGGCTGATCTCTGTGGCGGATATTTATGACGCACTGGTAACGGAGCGGCCTTACAAAAAGGGATTTTCCCAGAGAGATGCCATCGAGATGATCATGGCGATGACCGGTGAGCTGGACATTGATGTGATGAGGAGCTTTCTGAGCAGTGTGATCCTGTATCCCGTGGACAGTATTGTCACGCTGAGCAACGGCGAGAAGGCAAAGGTGGTCTCCAACAGCAAGGACAATGTGCTCCGGCCCACGGTAGTGGGAATCCGTTCCGGCAAGATCTACAATCTGGCCGAGGATATTTCCTGTGCAAGTATATTGATACAATAATGATACAACAGTGATAAACTATAAAAAGCGGAAGGTCATGCGCCTTCCGCTTTTGGATTCAGTACGGTTAAGATCAGAATCTCCACGCTCATGACATCGTTCATCCGACCGCTCTTAACGGCGTCCTCCGCCTCCACACATTGTTCTACGGCGCGCCGCAGGGCAGCGGTTTGAAAATGTCCGGCCTGGGTCAGATATTTTCCGGCTACGAAGGGCGGCACCCCGATCTTGGGGGCAATCGTCTTGGCGTCGAAGCCCTGACTGCGCAGTTTTTTCACCTGCAGGAGAAGATTACACTGTCTGGCAATCAGAAAGAGGATGCGCATGGGCGGTTCCTTCAGTGCCAGAAGATCATAATAAAGCTGCAGAGCCTGCTTGGTCCTGCCGTCTCCGATGGTGTTGATCATATCGAAAATGTGATTCATCACACGGGTGGTGCAGATCGTTTCCACATCTTCAGAGGTAACAACCTCTCTGTCCTGACAGTAGCAGATCAGTTTTTCCAGTTCCATCTGAATGTTTTCCATGTCGGTTCCGGTTTTCTCCAGAAAGAGCCGGGCAGTGTTCTGGGAAATCTTTTTGTTTTCTTTCCCCAGGATTCCTGCGATCCAGCGCAGCAGAGTCGTTTCGTCCTGCACGGTGAATTCAGCGGCATAGCCGTTGTCGTGGACGGTTTTATAGAGTTTACTTCGTTTGTCCACTTCGCTTTCGGTAAATACAAAGAAAGTGGTCTCGCAGGGATTCTTCAGATAGTCTGCAAGCTGCTCCCCGCCGGATTTAAACAATCCGCTGTCTGAGAGGAAGATCACGCGGCGCTCCGCCAGAAACGGCATGGTCTCAGCCTGATCGATGATCTGGGCCACGGAAATGTCTTTTCCTGTATAAACATGCACGTTCATCTGATCGTCCTCACTGCACAAGGCTTTGCGCAGGCGGTCGGTGTACTGTTTTTTCAGATAGCGTTCCTCCCCGTAGAGCAGATAGGAATGGCAGAAAGTATTCTGTTTGATATCGTTTTGTATGTGCTGCATGCGTGTGTCTCCCTTATTTATGTCTATTATATCTTATATGCCCCGGGTTTGCACGAAGAAAAATTTGTATTGAGATTATTTTGGGTTTATGTTATGATTAATCTGATTTTGGATATTATTTCAAATCATTTTTGTAAAATTGAAACAAAAGCAAAGGAGCAAAAAAAATGGCAAAAGGATTTATAGGGGAATTTAAGGAATTTGTAATGCGCGGCAATGTGATGGATATGGCAGTCGGCGTTATCATCGGTGGTGCGTTCAGCAGCATCGTGACCGCTTTGACGGACAGCTTCATCAACCCGTTGATCGCTGTATGTACCGGTGGTACCGGTGAAGACGGCGTGCAGATCGGCGGACAGTTTGTGATCAACGGAGTTGCGTTCAACTACGGTGCATTTCTCTCCGCTGTGATCAACTTCCTGATCATTGCATTTATTCTGTTCTGCATGATCAAGGCTGTAAATAAGGCAATGAGCATTGGCAAAAAGCCCGAGCCTATCGCAGCGCCGACCACAAAGAAGTGTCCTTTCTGTAAGAGCGAGATCGCAATCGAAGCAACCAGATGTCCTCATTGTACGTCCCAGTTAGAGGAGAAATAGATTTCTATGATGCGTTTGCCAAAAAAGAGCAGGTTATGGACCGGGTTCGCAGGGGCAGTTGTCATGGGAATGCTTGCGGGATGCAGCGGTGCCGGTGAGAAGACGACCGAAGCGATGCAGCTGATGCAGGAGCTGGATTACAGAGCGGCGCTGACAGAATTGCAGACGGCGGAAGAGGCCGGTGAGAATGCAAGGCTGATCGCCAGAGGGCAGGGAATTGCGTATATGGGTCTGGCGGATTATGAGCACGCGATCTCCTGTTTTGAGGAGGCACTCCGAAGCAGTGACGGATTCGTCCAACCCGTAGACTACGACATCAATTACTATCTGGCAGCTGCGTATGCGAAGAACGGTCAGCTTGCGGAAGCGGAAAACATATACAGCGCCATTCTGGATCTGAAGACGGACGAGGAGGCTTTTTTTCTGCGGGGGACTGTCCGGCTGGAGCAGAATGATTATGAGAATGCCAAGGCGGATTTTGACCGTGTGATCGCGATGGACGGTACCGATTATGACCGTATCATTCAGATCTATCAGTCATTGGATACCTACGGGTACAAAGAGGTTGGCAGGCAGTATCTGAATCAGTGCCTGGAGGCCAACGGCAGCAAGATGAATCCGTATGATATGGGACGCATGTATTATTATCTCGGCGAGTATGAACAGGCTTATATGATCCTGGAAAAGGCCAAGGCCAAGGGCGATGCGAATACCTATCTGTATCTGGGTAAGGCCTATGAGGCCACCGGAGATTACAATTATGCGTCCAGTGTATACAATTCCTGGCTTGCGAAAGATACAAGCAATGCGGAGATCTATAATCAGCTGGGATTGTGTGAGATGCAGAAGGGCAATTATCAGTCTGCGCTGAATGCTTTTCAGACCGGGATGAAGATTGAAGATAATCCGGTCATGCAGGCACTGGCGTTCAACGAGATTGTTGCGTATGAAAACATGGAAGAGTACGCTCAGGCGGCAACGCTGATGGAGCAGTATCTGAAGAGTTATCCGGATGATCTGCAGGCAAAACGGGAATACGATTTTTTGAAAACAAGATAATGGGATTGCAGAGATCCATGAAGACGGCTTCCGAACAGGGAGCCGTTTTTTTCGCGAGCAGCGCTGGAACCGTGGCAGATATAGGTTTTATGGGGAGGAGCAGAAACACAAGATATGTCAAGTAGTAAAATTAAATAACACTATATATTGTATTTTGGGAGTTTTGCTGCATTGACTTTCCATAGGGTGGATGCTATAGTAGATTTAGTCGGTCTTTTAGGTGAAGGAGACCGTGTTCTTATCATTCGGGAGGGATAGTATGCTTCAGGTAATCAAAAGAGACGGCAACAAGACAGATTTCACATTGACAAAAATTAACGATGCGGTCATGAAAGCGTTTACAGCCACGCAGATGAACTATAATAATGACATTATAGATCTTCTGGCACTTCGTGTGACGGCTGATTTCCAGGGCAAGGTGCAGGATAACTGTATTCATGTAGAGGATATTCAGGACAGTGTGGAGCGTGTGCTGGGGCAGGCAGGCTATGAGGAGGTTGCGAAAGCTTATATCCTTTATCGCAAGCAGCGCGAGAAGATGCGTACCATGAAGTCAACCATTCTGGATTATAAGGATGTGGTCAACAGTTATGTAAAAGTGGAGGATTGGCGTGTCAAAGAGAATTCCACTGTGACCTATTCGGTAGGCGGACTGATCCTCTCCAATTCCGGTGCGGTGACAGCCAACTACTGGCTCTCCGAGATTTATGATCAGGAGATTGCGGATGCACACAGAAATGCAGACATCCACATCCATGATCTCTCTATGCTCACCGGTTATTGTGCAGGGTGGTCGCTGAAGCAGCTGATCCAGGAAGGTTTGGGCGGTATCACCGGCAAGATCACTTCTGCGCCGGCAAAGCATCTGTCTGTGCTTTGCAATCAGATGGTGAATTTCCTGGGTATCATGCAGAACGAGTGGGCCGGTGCACAGGCATTTTCCTCGTTTGATACCTATCTGGCTCCCTTTGTAAAGGTAGACAATTTAAGCTATGATGAAGTGAAAAAATGCATCGAAGCATTTATTTACGGCGTCAATACGCCCAGCAGATGGGGCACCCAGGCTCCTTTCTCCAACATCACGCTGGACTGGACCGTTCCCAATGATCTGGCAGAGCTGCCGGCCATCGTGGGCGGTAAGGAGATGGACTTCAGATACAAAGATTGTAAAAAAGAGATGGATATGGTGAACAAAGCTTTCATCGAGACGATGATCGAAGGCGATTCCAACGGACGCGGATTCCAGTATCCGATCCCGACCTATTCCATCACCAATGATTTCGACTGGTCTGATACGGAGAATAACAGACTGTTGTTTGAGATGACATCCAAATACGGCACACCGTATTTTTCCAATTATATCAATTCCGACATGCAGCCTTCCGACGTGCGCAGCATGTGCTGCCGTCTGCGTCTGGATCTGCGGGAGCTCCGCAAGAAGACCGGCGGATATTTCGGTTCCGGCGAGAGTACCGGAAGTGTGGGGGTTGTGACCATCAATATGCCCCGTATCGCTTATCTGGCAGCCAATGAGTCCGAGTTCTTCAGCAGACTGGATCATATGATGGATCTGGCGGCAAGAAGCTTAAAGATCAAGAGAGGCGTGATCACAAAGCTTTTGGATGAGGGATTGTATCCTTACACCAAGCGGTATCTCGGCACCTTTAACAATCATTTTTCCACCATCGGTCTGGTCGGCATGAATGAGGTCGGGCTGAACGCAAACTGGCTGAGAGCGGATATGAGTGATCCTAAGACGCAGGAGTTTTCCAAGAAAGTACTCAATCATATGAGAGAGCGTCTCTCCGATTATCAGGAGAAGTACGGAGATCTCTACAATCTGGAGGCAACGCCTGCGGAGAGCACTTCCTATCGTCTTGCAAAACATGACAAGAAGCGTTTCCCGGCGATCCGCACAGCAGGAAAGCCAGGCGATACGCCTTACTATACGAATTCCTCCCATCTGCCTGTAGATTACACGGCTGACATTTTTGATGCGTTGGATGTACAGGATGAATTGCAGACGCTTTATACCTCCGGTACGGTGTTCCATGCATTTTTGGGAGAAAAGCTGCCGGATTGGAAGGCGGCGGCAAATCTGGTGCGGAAGATCGCGGCGAATTATAAACTGCCTTATTACACGCTTTCCCCGACCTATTCCATCTGCCGTGAGCACGGATATCTGGCGGGAGAAGTGAAGACTTGTCCTCACTGCGGTGCCAAGACAGAGGTATACAGCCGGATCACCGGTTATTACAGACCGGTGCAGAACTGGAACGACGGAAAGCTGCAGGAGTATGAGAACCGCAAGGAGTATGTGATCGAGAAGTCCATTCTGAAGAAGCAGGATGCGCTGGCTGCAAAACCGGAGGCTGCAAAATCAGAAACTGCGAAAGTGGATGCGGCAAAGCCGGGAACCGTACGGAAGACGGCGGCCAAGAAGCGCAAGTATCTTTTTACCACCAAGACATGCCCGAATTGCCAGCTCGCAAAGGAATATCTGGAAGACGTGGACTATGAGGTTGTGGATGCGGAGGAAGATACAGACCGGGTGAGCCGATATGGCGTCATGCAGGCACCTACGTTGGTGATCATAGATGATGACAAGGTTTTCAAATATGTCAATGCATCCAACATCAAGCGGTATGTAGACCAGTTGGGAGGAGCAGGCTGAGATGATCAATAAGCTGATAAACAAAATTCAGAAGACAGGTGCGCCCATCGTGGTCGGTCTTGACCCGATGCTGAAATATGTGCCTGAACATATACAGAAAGCGGCTTTTGCGGAATGCGGAGAAACCCTGGAAGGTGCGGCGGAGGCAATCTGGCAGTACAATAAGGGCATTGTGGATGCGATATATGATCTGGTTCCTGCGGTAAAGCCACAGATTGCCATGTATGAGCAGTTTGGAATTCCGGGACTCATCGCATTCAAGAAGACTGTGGATTACTGTAAGGAGAAAGATCTGGTGGTTATCGGCGATATCAAGCGAGGGGATATCGGTTCCACCTCCGAGGCATATGCGGTAGGGCATCTGGGCAAGGTGAAAGTCGGGGTCAATCAGTATTATGGATTTGATGAGGATTTTGTGACGGTGAACCCTTATCTGGGCAGCGACGGCGTCAATCCTTTTATGAAGGTCTGCAAAGAGGAAAAGAAGGGAATCTTTGTGTTGGTGAAGACCTCCAATCCTTCCAGCGGAGAGTTTCAGGATCAGTTGATCGATGAAAAGCATCTCTATGAGATGGTGGGTGAAAAGGTTTATAAATGGGGTCTGGAGTGTATGCCGGAGGAAGGAAGCTACAGTTATGTCGGCGCGGTAGTGGGTGCCACTTACCCGGAACAGGGAAGAATCCTGCGGAAGATCATGCCGAAGACCTTTATCCTGGTACCCGGCTATGGTGCACAGGGCGGAAAAGGTGCGGATCTGGTTCATTTCTTCAATGAAGACGGACTGGGCGCCATCATCAATTCCTCCCGGGGAATCATTGCTGCTTATCAGCAGGAAAAATATGCGAAATATGGAGCGGAAGGGTACGCAGATGCGTCCCGGACAGCTGTGCTGGATATGAAAGAGGATATAGCGCAGGCATTGTCTGCAAGAGATTGAGCAAATAGACAGATGAAAAGGGAAACGGCAGGTTTCCCTTTTTTGCAAGTGCCATTTTACGAGAGGAAATGGGTATGAGAGTTGTATTATTGAATGATTCGTTCCCGCCGATCATCGACGGTGTGGCAAATGTGGTGATGAATTACGGAAGAATCATGACAGAAACGGGAAAAGCAGAGGTGGTGGTGGGAACACCCCGTTATCCGGAGGTGGATTATACCGGCTATCCTTATGCGGTGGTGCCGTATCAAAGCATTGATACCACAGGGATTGTCAGCGGATATCGGGCGGGAAACCCGTTTGCGGCGAAAGCAATCGAAGAACTGACGGTTTTCCGACCGGATATCATTCATACACATTGCCCCATCTCGTCTACCGTGATGGCGAGGATCTTGCGGAATGAAACGGGGGCGCCGGTGGTTTTTACCTATCACACGAAATTTGATGTGGATATCGCCCGTGCCATCCGGGGAAAGTTTCTCCAGAAAGAGACAGCCAAGGCAATGGCGGACAATATCTCCGCCTGTGACGAGGTCTGGGTCGTGAGCCAGGGAGCAGGGGAAAATTTAAAATCCCTGGGATATGAAGGGGAATATCGCGTCATGCCCAACGGTGTGGATTTTCCCAAAGGGCGTGTGAGTGACGCAGATGTCCGGAACGCTACGGAAAAATACCATCTTCCGGCGGGGGTTCCTCTGTTTTTGTTTGTGGGCCGCATGATGAAATATAAGGGGCTTCCGTTAATCCTGGATGCAATGAAATTGCTGGCACAGGAGGGGATGGATTTCAGGATGGTCTTTGTGGGCGGCGGCGCAGATGCCCAGGAGATGCAGGATAAGGCACAGGAGAACGGCATTGCGGATAAGGTGATCTTCACCGGGCCTGAGTATGACAGAAACGTGCTGCGGGCGTGGAACACCAGAGCGGATCTGTTTCTGTTTCCCTCCACGTATGACACCAATGGCATTGTGGTGCGGGAGGCAGCAGCCTGCGGTCTGGCAAGTGTGCTGATCAAGGATTCCTGTGCGGCAGAAGGTATCACCGACGGCAGAAACGGATATATTATTGAGGAGAGTGCAGAGGCTATGGCGGCCTGCCTGCAGGAAGTCTGCAAAGACATGGACCGTGTCCATCAGGTGGGGCAGAATGCCATGGATGAGATATATATTTCCTGGGACACCGCGGTGGAGCTGGCGTATGAGCGCTATGGTGAGATCCTGGAGCTGAAGAATCGGGGAATGCTCCCTGCCAGAAAGCACGAGACGTCGGATTATTTCCTGAATATCGCTTCCGGCTTGATGGAAAAGACGGATAAGATATTCCAGATGCGGGAGAATCTGCAGGAAAAGACGCAGGAGTTAGGGAAGGATATCCGGGCGGATATCAAAGATGATCTGCATCAGGTCAGAAATATTATTATGGGTGATATAGATGAGCAATGATTGGTATCGGAAAATGGCCTTCTATCAGATCTGGATCCGGAGCTTTAAAGACGGAAACGGCGACGGGATCGGGGATCTGTACGGGGTCTATGAAAAATTGGAATATATCAGATCGCTGGGGGTAGACGGCATCTGGTTTTCACCGATCTATCCGTCCCCCAATGCGGATTTTGGATATGACATTTCTGATTACCGGGATATCCATCCGGATTACGGTGATCTGGCGCAGTTTAGGAAAGTTCTGGCTCGCGCCCATGAGCTGGGACTGAAGGTCATTATGGATCTGGTGGTGAATCACACCTCCGACGAACACCCGTGGTTTCAGGAGAGCCGCAAGGGCAGGGATAATCCCTACAGTGACTATTACATCTGGCGGGATACGCCGAATAACTGGGATTCTCTGTTTGAGGGGAAAGCATGGGAGTATGACGAGACCCGGGGACAGTATTATCTGCATCTTTTTGCGAAGAAGCAGCCCGATCTGAATATGGACAATCCCAAGGTGCGGGAGGAAGTAAAAGGAATCCTTCGCTTCTGGCTGGATATGGGGGTGGATGGATTCAGAGAAGATGTGATCAATTTTATCTCCAAAAAAGAAGGTCTGCCGGACGGATTGCCGTTTTTGCCCGCAATCAATGGCATGCCTTATTACAAAGACGGTCCCCATATCCATGAGTATATGGCGGAGTTCCGCAAAGTCTGTAAGGAATACGACTGTTTTCAGCTGGGCGAGGGTCCGCTCACCACAGTGCAGTCGGCGTTAAAGTATCTGACCGGTCCCGAGCGGTCTCTGGATATGATGTTTTCCTTCGACCATATGATGGCGGATTGTTTTTATACGGAATATATCCACAGACCGTTCAGTCTTCCCAAACTGAAGAAGGCCTTTACCAAATGGCAGAATGCGTTGAATGGGAAGGCCTGGAATGCGCTTTATCTGGAGAACCACGATCATCCGCGGGTGATCAGCAGATACGGCAGCGAGCGGTTCTGGCGGGAGAGTGGCACCATGCTGGCCGCAAGTTATCTGTTCCAGCAGGGGACGCCGTTTATCTATCAGGGGCAGGAGATCGGTATGACCAATATCCGGTTGAAATCTATAGAGCAGTATGTGGATGTTTCGACCCATACCAATTTTCACCGTTATCATCTGAAGGATTCTCTGGAAAAACGCATGGAGCGGATCCATCATTCCAGCAGGGATTCATCCCGCACACCCATGCAGTGGGATCATACGGAGCATGCCGGATTTTCGGAGGCGGAGCCCTGGTTTTATGTGAACCCGAATTATGAGAGAGTGAATGTGGAAGAGGAGGAAAAGGATCCCTGGAGCATTCTGAATTTCTATCGGAGCTGTCTGGCGCTGCGGAAGAAGAGTAAGACGCTGTTGTGGGGAAGCTATAGGGAATTTTTCCCGGGTGACAGGCAGATCTACATGTATGAGCGCGCTTATGGGAAGACGCGATATCTGATCGTCTGTTCCTTTGCGGATAAGCCGGTGCGGGTGCGGATGCCCAAAGAGTATGTGGACCGAAAGGGAAAACTTGTATTGTGCAATTATCCCCGGGGGGAGCGGGAGGAACTCTACCGCGCCATCAAGCGTCCGGACGGAGAGCAGGGATGGTTTCTCCCGTATGAAGCGAGAGTATACCGGGTAAGTGTGACCACATAAATTTGACATAAAAAAGGACCGCTCTTTTCATAAGCGAAGAGAGCGGTCCTGCTGTATTTTCTTGATCAATATCTTTCGTCGCCCATAAAGGAGAGCACGACCAGACTTGCGCCTGTGTGAGTGCCGATCATGGGTCCCACATTACTCATCAGGAAGTTCTTATATCCGAATTTTTCTTCCAGAAGCTGTTTTACGTACGCTGCATCCTCCGGTACATTTCCGTGGCAGATCATGATCATGTCGCGGTTGCCCTCATAATCCTGCCCTTTGTGCTCTTCCAGATTTTCCACCAGATAAGCAAGGGATTTCTTCCGGCCGCGCAGTTTCTTGGGAACAGCGAGTTTCCCTTCTTTGTCTACGATCAGGAAAGGCTTTACGCTGGCAAGTGTACCGACGATCGCGCTTGTGCGGGATACGCGGCCGCCACGCCACAGATCGAAGAGATTATCCACGGTGAATGCCAGCAGAAAATGCTGTACATTGTCATTCAGCCACTTGGCCGTCTCCTCCAGGCTTTTGCCTTCGTTACGCATCTTCACGGCATACCAGACCACGAGACCTTCGCCCAGGGAAGCAGTCAGGGAATCCACCACCTCAATCTTCTTGTCGGGATGGGATTCCAAAACCTCGGCTACGCCGGTGCGGACGCTTCCGACTGTGCCGGAAAGACCGGTGGAAATTCCTATGTACAGGAACTCATCCGAATCGTTGATATGCGCATCAAAGTATTCCTTTGCCTGCTCCGGATTGATCTGGGATGTGGAAGGCTTTGCGCCATCGGAAAGCATCTTATAAAAATCTGCGGCAGAAAGGTCTTTGTCCTTTCCCGCGATGACCTCTCCATCCAGGATCGTACTCAGATAGAGGCAATCTACATCGTTCTCAACGAGCCATTCCTTTGGCAGATCGGCACCGTTATCAGTGATAATTTTAAACATTTTAGCAGTCTCCCCTCTTCATGCAACATTGTTTCTACTTGACATAGTTTTCAAAACTACATATATCTTAGCAGAATATATTCTATCTGTCTATCTTTTTTTACAAGTTTTTTGGAAATTGGAGATAAAACACAAAAATGTTCCTGACCATCCATGGTGGGAACATTTTTAAAAGGAGAGGTGTATATTTATTTATCTTATAAATTTATTTTATAATAAATCAGAGGAATGTCAATTGGTGAATTTTGGTGCGTTTTTGGTGCGTTGTCGGATGAAATCTGTTATAATAGGAGCAGATTGGCTGTAGGAGGAAAAGATATGTCTGTACAGGGGGCGGTGAATCTGACGCTGGATGCGGCGATGATCCTGATGATCACGGCGATTTATCTTCCTGAGATCGGTAATCTCAGGAGTGTGAATTATTATTTTTATATGGTCATGGCCGGACTGCTTCATGTCTTTGCCATGCTGTTTGACTGCCTGACCATCTATTTTGAATTGCTGGGCGATCTGCAGAGGGGATACTATGGAGCGAGTATGCTGGCGGAGATTTTATTTGTCGGATGCTCTGCGTGGATGCTGTACAAGGCGGTCTACTCGGATGCGAAGGGATATTTTCAGTCTTCCAAGGAGAGGGAGACGCCGGTCTCTTTTGCTTTGGTGCTCAAGGTTTTTGTGCCGCTGTTCTTTGGACTGGTGATCCAATATATGATGAAAGGATTTTATGTTCTCAGCTTTTCCTATGGATTCTCCATTCTGCTTGTGACGGCGCATTTCCGATATTCCGTGGAGGACGAATTGATCCGCAGAGAGAAGCAGAACGATCTGAACCGCTCCAAATTGCTGTTGGAACAGATGCAGCCTCATTTTATATTTAATTCGTTGATGAGTATCCAGGACCTGTGCTATGCGGACGGGGAAAAGGCGGCGAAGTATATCGAAGATTTTTCCGGATATCTGCGCGGTAATATTGATGCGCTCACTTCCGCAGCATCGGTTCCTTTCGAAACAGAACTGGCGCATATCAAGGAATATATTTCTCTGGAGCGGGCGGGAACAGATGTGGAATTCGATGTGATCTATGAGCTTGGATCGAGAAATTTTCTCATACCGGCGCTCACGGTTCAGCCTATTGTGGAGAACGCCATAAAATACGGTGCGTTAAGCCATCGGGACGGGACGGGATATGTCAGACTGCGGACGGAAAAAAAAGGTAATTTTATCAGTATTATGGTGGAGGATAACGGGTTGTCGGAGGCGGTCCTTACGGAAAAGCAGAAGAACCGTAAGAGTGTGGGAATCCAGAATGTAAGGGAGAGACTTGCCGTACAGTGCGGGGGAACCCTGGAGATTGCCCGAAAGAACAGTGTGACGAGAGCCACGATCGTGATACCGGCGAAGGAGGTACAATCGTATGCGTACGTTAACGGTAGATGACAGGAAAGCAGTGGTCAGTATGATGAACCGAATACTGGAGCGGATCGATCCCAGGGGACAGCATACAGGGCTGACAGATCCGCAGGAAGCGCTGAACATGAGTCGGGAAAAACCGTTTGACGTGGCGTTTCTGGATATTGAAATGCCGGAGATGTCAGGGATTGAACTGGCGGAGAAACTGCAGGACATGCATAGCAGGATCAATATCGTTTTTATCACCGGACATCAGGAGTATATGCCGCAGGCCTTTGCGCTCTATGCAAGCGGGTATATCACAAAACCGGTGACAGAACAGGCGGTCAGAGATGTGTTGGAACATCTGCGTTTTGAGATCAGAGTGAGACCGCTGAAGCCGGTTAAGGTACAGTGTTTCGGTAATTTTGAGGCCTTTTGTGACGAAAAACCGATCCGGTTTTCGCGCTCCAAGAGCAAAGAATTAATGGCATATCTGGTGGACCGCAGGGGAGCGTTGTGCTCGGTGGAAATGATCATAGCCACGCTCTGGCCGGGGGAGGAAGCGGACAAGACCAGAAAGAGCATGGCCAGGACCGCAGTGATGGAGCTTGCGGCGGCTTTTGACAATATCGAGGTGGAGGATATCCTGATCCGCGAAAGCGGCGGCGTGGGGATCAATGTGAGTCTGTTGGATTGTGATTATTACAGATATCTGGAGGGAGATGCCCAGGCGGAAAGAGAATTTATCGGTGAGTATATGACACAATACGAATTCGCATCGGAAACACGAGCTAATCTGCAGGCAAAACTGAGAAAGGAATAAAGGCAGGATGATACAGGCAGCGGGATTGAAAAAAGTGTATATTGGCATGCTTCTGGCATTGCTGGGATGGGGATTGCTCTCAGCCGCATGGGGAGTCAGAGCAGCGTTTGGCATGGAACCGGAGTCGATCACGGAAGTGCTTTTTTACGGAGCGGGAGCCATCCATTATGTGCTGCGGGTCGTGGCCTTGCTTTTGGCTTTTCAGGGGATGATCGAGATCGGCAATACGGACGAGGACATGGAGAACAGCAGGCAGATGCTTGCGTGGAAACTGCAGACAGTTGTAATATTTTCCATCGGGTGCGTTATTGTTCTTTTGCCGTACACGCGAGAGTATCTGCAGCAGCATCTGGGTTCGATGCTGATCATCGGGATCGCAGTGACCGGTGTGCTGGTTTTGTGGCTGATGTTTGATACCTATGCGAATTATTTATTCATAAAAGGACTGGCACATATGCTGACGGAACTGGGAGAATTTAAGAAAAAGACAGAGCTTATGATAAAACGCGGGCGATGGTTGTTTATGATCCATGCGGCCATGATTCTGGTGTTGGTGGTAGGTGTCTATGCGGGTATGCATGTGCGATGGCTGGGATACCTGTTTTTGGCGGCAGAGGCAGTGCTTGCTGTGATCCGGATTGCCTGGCAGGTTTACTGTGCCGGAATCTGCGTGCGGGTAGTGCGGCTGTTGGATGCATTATCAACGTAGAGAACAGATAAGGAAAGGAAGACTATGCTGTGATGGCAGACCAGGAACAATCCGTCTTTCAGAAGGCGCTTTCCAATTTCATACATGATTTTGCAAGCGGCGGAGCCATCAGGCATCTGGCGGATGCGGGACTGACCGTGACCGAGATCGCGGAGCGGATTTCATTTCCCGTGCCGAAGAACCGGGTGGCCGAAGCGGTGTGGAAATACTATCTGGAGACAGGAAAGGTGCGGCTGGAAGCGCCGGAGAAAGCGACAGAGCCGGAGCGGAACGGTACAGGCGGTGACGTGATCCGCAAAGTGACTTATGTGAAGGAGCAGAATGCCTACGGGCGTGTCAGTATGCGCCAGGTGGTGGAGGAGATCCCGGTAGAGCACAGGGACTATATCCCATGTGATTTCGGAAAAAGGCTGTATCGGGACAAAGAGAAATTCTTAAAGGAATTGGCGGGGCTGTCGGCGAAGGAAAAGCAGTATATTTTGGACCTGCCCTGGCCGCTGCAGACAGTGTATCATGAAGCAGATGAGCGGATGCGGAATATTATGAAAAAATTGGAGGAAGTGACGGCCCTGCAGGATACAGCGGGAGAATCATAAATTCCCGGCCGGGCAAGCCTAAACTCCGGGCGGGCAATTCGTTGCGTGACTTGGCTGCAAGCGCGTCTCGTAGGCGTTTCGTAGGCGTCTCATAGACGTTTCATAGAACGGAAATCGGCCGAAATGTCAACAATTCATTTTTTCGGCCGATTTTTTTTCCCATTTTTTCATAAAATGTAAGATGATTTTTCTATATTCTTTCTTTTCGGCTGAATCAAGCCTTATATTTTCCCAAAATCGACCTTATGTGCCCCAAAAGTAAGCTAAAATCGGGCATATATAATTTTTAGGCTTATTTTTCGTCAGATTTTTTTGAAAATTTGAAAAAATTTGCATGGGAAATGCGTTATTATAAATAGGCAGATGAAAACCGTGTAAGGGAGGTGGGGAAGATTGATACGAAAATAAGGCTATCGGGCATGATAGATGCATATCAGAATTTAATCTTCACCATCTGTTACCGCATGACAGGAGACTATTTTGCGGCGCAGGATCTGACGCAGGAAACATTTCTGGCGGCATACAGTCATATGAGGGAGATCGATCCGGCGCATGAGAAAGGCTGGCTTGCCAGAACGGCGCATAACCGTTGTATCGACTATAGGAGAAAGGCAGAACACAATGCGGTGAGCATTGAGCCTGAGGATCTGGAGGAGGTTTATGCGCCGAGGAACACAGAGGAGTATGTGTTGGAAAAGGACCTGCGGGAGGAATTAAAGGCAAATTGCAGAAGGCTGAAAGAGCCCTATGACGAAGTGGCGTACCGGTATTTTTATCTGGAGGAGACGCCGGAGGAGATTGCGGAAGGTTTGCATGAGAAACTGGCAACAGTAAAGACAAGGATATACAGAGCCAGGGATCAGCTGAGAGCAATCTATCGAAGCAGAAAGGAGGCGGGCGGATGAAACAAGACGAAGAACTATGGAAGTTGATACAGGAACTGGAAAGCGGCGAGCTGCTGCGGGCACCGTCTTATCTGAAGAGAGAGATACTGGATGCGCTACCTGAGGAACAGCCCGAAACGCGGCTTGAAACGCAGCGTGCAGGCAAAAGCCGGTTCAGGCGAAACCTGGAATGGTTCGGATATGCGCTGGAGGTTGGCGCCGTGACGGCGGCCGCGGTGGCATTGGTGCTGCTCGTCCCGGTGCAGGAGGAGCGGGGCGGGATAGAGCCTGATGAGGTCTATGCCGTGCGTTCTGCGCAGGAAGAGGAACGATGGGAAAGAGAGGCGGAGGCGAGACAGCAGATCTCTGATGCGGCTTCCGACCTGACAAAAAAAATAGTGACCTGGGGCAGTTTTTTGCTGCCGGATGAAGAGGAGGATATCAGATGAAAAATCAAATGAAAGCCAAAAAAAGGAATGGGTTTTGGACATTCTGTTTCTCGTTTGTGCCGGGGTGCGCGGAGATGTACTGGGGATTCATGCAGGCGGGGGTGAGTCTGCTGATCCCCTTTACGGGACTGATTTTTCTGGCTTATCTGATGGGCATGGAAGAATTGTTGTTCTTGGATATGATCGTGTATATATACGCATTCTTCCACGCCAGGAACATGGCGCATCTGTCGGAGGAGGAAGTGCGTGCCATGGAGGATGGCAGTGTGAATCTTCTGGCAGGGATCGGCGTGACTTTTGACACCTTGCGCAAGCGCTCTGTTGCCAGACTGGCAGGCATTCTGCTGATCATATTTGGGGTGTATGAAGTATTGAGAGTGCTTTATTGGAGCATTCCTTTACCAAATTGGATTAATCGCTATGCGGGAGATTTTCTGCGCTCTTTCCCGCAGGGGGCAACGGCAGTGCTGTTGATTGTATTGGGTGCAAAGCTCATCACAGGGAAAAAGCGGGAGTTGGATCGGGAACTGGAAAGAGACGTGATGCATGAAGCAGATACGACAGCAAACAAAGGAGCCGGCGCAGCGGCAAACCCCGTAGAGAATGTACCGGCAGAAGCGTTGACAAAACCTGAAGTGAATGTGGAGACAGCGGTGGAAGCAATCGTGGAAAATACGATCAAAGAGATAGAAAGTGAGGCGCGGCATGAGTCTTGACAATACAGTGGGGGTAGGGGAAGGTGAAGCCCTACAGAACAAAGAGGAAAAGCGTGGAGGCAGGGTGCATCGTGTGGGTACTGTTTCTCTGGGGCTGACCCTCATTGGATTCGGTATCGCATATCTGCTGCGGCTGATTCTGCCTGACATGCAGATGCTGCAGATCTTGCAGTACTGGCCGGCGATCATGATCGTGTTGGGAACAGAGGTACTGCTTGCAGGGATTGGGAAAAGGGATTTTGTGATCGATAAAGCAGCGGTGGTGCTGATGTTTCTGGTGGTGTTTTTCCTGTTTGGCATGGCAGGGGCGGAATTTGTTCTCACCAGGCTTACGGAAATCCCGTGGTAGACGGAGGATAAAACGGTATGGGACGTACAAAAGCTGAGGAAGGATCCGTGAATGACAGGGAGCGGCTTTGGAAAAAACGAAAGCGGGCGAGAGCCAAAAGACGGCGTCTGTGGAATCGGTTGATCTGCCTTTTCTGTATCCTGTGTCTGGGGAGTGTCCTGGGAAGAGGGGTATGGCAATCCGTTGTCCATGGTAAACAAGTGATTCCGGACAACCTCGTGGAATTAGGGCGGAAATATCCGGAGACAAAGGAATTCGTAGAGAATTATCCCAGATATAAGGACAAGGATTTTGATATGGATGTGTCATCGGAGCTGACAGCGGGAGAGATCCCGCTGTTTCTCCAATGGGATAAAAGATGGGGCTATAAAAGCTATGGAAACAATTATATGGGGGTGGCGGGCTGCGGTCCCACATGTATAGCGATGGTAGCCTGTGGCTTGACTGGGAACGGTAAATATAATCCTTATTATGTCGCACAGATGTCTGAGGAGCAGGGCTACTATATTGCCGGACAGGGTACTTCCTGGAATCTGATGACGGAGGGGGCCAAAAAGCTGGGGATCCAGGCAGGTTATGGAAAAATAGCGGAGGATTATATCCGGGAGAAACTGGCACCGGATTCCCCGATGATCTGTTCCATGTTGCCTGGTGATTTCACATATACCGGACATTTTATTGTACTGACCGGGTTTGATGCGGAAGGAAAGGTTGTTGTGAATGATCCGAACAGCAAAGAGAACAGCAAAAAACATTGGAGTATGGAGGAACTACTGCCACAGATCAAAGGAATCTGGCGTTATTGGTATGATGAATAAAAAACTATGAATAAAAAACTTTTCTTTTGTGATTGCCCCATAGCCTGTTTTATGTTAGAATATTACACGTACATGCGGCGAAACGGAAGGCATGACAAGCGAGGAGGTTCGGGCAGAGATGGAGCGTTATAAGCAGGAATTTATCGAATTTATGGTGGATTGCCAGGTGTTGAAGTTTGGTGAGTTCACGTTAAAGAGCGGGCGGAAGTCACCGTTTTTTATGAATGCAGGGGCGTATGTGACCGGTTCCCAGCTGAAGAAGCTGGGTGAGTATTATGCCAAGGCGATTCATGATCGGTACGGAGATGAATTTGATGTCCTGTTCGGACCGGCTTATAAGGGAATTCCGATCAGCGTCGTGACTTCCATCGCGTTCAGCGAATTGTACGGAAAAGAGATCCGATACTGTTCCGACCGCAAGGAGGAGAAGGATCACGGTGCCGATAAGGGTAGTTTTCTGGGAAGCAAACTGCAGGACGGAGACCGCGTGGTGATGATCGAGGATGTGACGACCTCCGGCAAGTCCATGGAGGAGACGGTACCGAAGGTAAGGGGCGCCGCCAATGTGGAGATTGTGGGTCTGATGGTTTCGCTGAACCGCATGGAGAAGGGGCTGGGCGGTGAAAAGAGCGCACTTGAGGAGATCAGGGAGAAATACGGATTTGATGCCAATGCGATCGTGACCATGGGCGATGTGATCGAGCATTTGTATAACAAACCGTATAAGGGACAGATTTATATTGATGATGCGCTGAAGAAGGCGATTGATGAGTATTATGCGGTGTATGGCGCGTAGACGGGAGGAGAGCGGATATGGAAGAGAAAGTGTATAAGACGATGGGCAGCACGGGAGCATGGAATATCGTGCTGGGAGTTGTGGTGCTGGTAGTAGGTATTGCGGCGGGCGTGATGCTGATCGTGGGCGGCGGAAAGCTGCTGGCAGACAAGAGTAAGGTTTTATTTTAACAGGGAGTCGTGTGGGCATTCCAGGGTGGAGACCGGGAGTGCCTTTCTTTCCTTTTTTGGGAGTGATTAGATTTTTATGAAGCGGAGACACTATATTTATACAAAACGTAAGAATTCCGAGCCGGGCATCATGTCTGCCATTCTGGGTGCGATCAGCATTTGCTCGGTGGCGATCGTGCTGTATCTGGCTTATCTCAAAGGAGGAGATGTGCCGATCAGCTACGGGCTGACGGGGTTGCTTTCGGCGATCTTTTCCGTTGTGGGATTGATCCTGGGGATGCTTGCCGTGCAGGAGAAAGAGGTCTTTAAGCTGTTTCCGGTGCTGGGGATCATCCTGAATCTGGCGGCTTTGGGAATTCTGCTGTTTGTGGTGCAGCTTGGGTGTTAGAATTTCAGGGATTGGGATGTAGGAGGAAAAGAGATTGGTGATATCGGAAGCAGAGGAGAGGGAAGCGTTGCAGGAGCGCTATGACCTGGCGTTCCTACGGATCAGCGGGATTCCCGGGGAAACGGCATGCGGGGCAGAATTTTCAGCCTGCTTTGGGAGAATGGCGGAATTTCTGCTGTTGCTGGATCGGGAGAGAACGTTCCTGCGGGAGGGCGGTCTGGAGCAGGCGCCCATAGAAGAATTACAGAGGCGGAACGGGGCGCTTTATGCCGATGTGCTGCCTGCACATTACGGGGAGAGTTATGCGAACCCGGCCTATGCGGTGTCACGGCTGGGGGAAACCTTCGGCGCCATGCTGTCCTTTTTGTACCGGGAAATGCGGAGTCTGATCCCGTTTGTATACGAGGGCAGGCTGGATGAGATCGTGATCCGCCTGGAGCTGTTCGTGGAGGTGTATACCTGCTTTGTATACGCATGGCAGGAAAATGAATTGCCGGCGGCGGAGGACGTGCGGAAGATTTTGTACTGGTTTGTCAGTGATTATGCGGAGACAGCGACGGAGAGGCATCTGCGGGAGATGCTGGTGCCGGAGGACAATTTTGCCGTCAACCTGATCCGGACAGCGGATCTGGCGGATGCGCGGTATCTGTATGCCTACGGCGAATATGTCAGTGAGAATGAACTGGAAACGGCGCGCTTTCTGGCGGCGCTGTCCCAGGAGACATTAAATACCATGGCGGATACCTATACGGAAGGGTATCGCATCGGTTTCGAAGTGACCGGAAAGGACCTGTCGAAAAAGAAGACCGTGGAAATCCGGTACAGACTGGGATTCGAGCGGATGATGCGGCGTGCGGTGGAAAATTTTGAGAAAATGGGACTGCAGGCGGTGTGTTACCGGGCGGCAAGCAGTATTTTATATAACCCGTCAATCTTTAAAGTGGGGTATTCCGGCGGCGAAGTCAACAGGCAGTATGATTTTGACCATAAGGACGACCGAGCGCTGTTTTTTGACAAGACCTACAGGAACCGCAAGCTGGAGGTCACGAAGACCGCCTTTGAGAAGCTGAAAGCGGAAGCACTTGGGTATGCGGGGCCCGCGGTGGTGGAGACGTTTGGAGAGCATGGTTTCGAACCGGAGAATAAGATGCAGGCGCTGCACATGAGCGAGGAACAGAATAAGCTCTGGGTGGAGTATCGGACATTGTCCGGGGAGCTGCAGCGGAAATATATTCTGGAGGAAGAGCGGAGCTTTACGATCATTGCGTTCCCGATTCCGGAGATTCAGGATTCTTTCGGGGAAACAGTGCTGAAGGAGTTGGGTGTAAAGGATGCCGCGGAGGCTTACCGGGCGTTTTTTGCGGATGTGATCCGGATCAACACATTAAATTACATGCGTTATAGAAAAATTCAGCAGACGCTGATCGATGTGCTGGATACGGCGGATCACTGCGAAATTAAGGGGATGAACGGCAACCGCACGGATCTGAGGGTGAACCTGTGGAAATTAAAGGATCCGTCGAAGGAGACGATCTTTGAAAACTGTGTGGCGGATGTGAATATCCCGGTGGGGGAGGTATTCACCTCGCCGGTGCTGCAGGGGACCGACGGTACACTGCATGTGAGCCGGGTGTACCTGAACGGGTTGGAGTATAAGGATCTGGAAATCCGGTTCAAGGACGGAAAGATCGCGGCGTATGACTGTGCAAATTTTGCCACGGAGGAAGAAAATCGGAATTTCATCTGGGAAAACGTGCTGTTTCGGCACAGGACGCTGCCAATGGGTGAGTTTGCCATCGGTACGAATACAGTGGCCTATGTGGTGGCGAGAAAATATCAGGTGCAGGATAAGATGCCGATCCTGATTGCGGAGAAGACGGGCCCGCATTTCGCGGTGGGGGATACCTGTTATTCCCATGCGGAGGATGTGAAGGTGTATAATCCGGACGGCAAGGAGATCGTGGCCAGGGAGAACGAGGTGGCGAGACTTCGGGATAAGGCGCCGGAAAAGGCCTATTTTAACTGTCATACGGACATCACAATCCCCTATGATGAGCTGGGAGAGCTGGCTGCGGTGCGCCCGGACGGAAGCCGGGTGACGATCATCCGTGAGGGGCGGTTCGTGCTGCCGGGGACGGAGGAATTGAACGAGGCGTTTGCACAATGATCCACCGGGGCATTGCAGGGAAATACGATTTATTTTTTATATTTTTTCAGATAGTGCTTGCATACCACCACCATTTCTAGTAAACTAGATATGGTGGTTTAGTATGTAGTTTTTTACAAGATATATCCCTCGAGGGACATTTGCGTTCCAAAGAGGGAGGGAAAATAATCATGGGAGGAAGGAAAGATCATGGCGGATACAAATGCAAAAGCATTGGTTGGCATTGTGATGGGCAGTGATTCCGATATGCCGGTAATGGCCAAGGCGGCGGATATTTTGGAGGAGCTGGGCGTGCCCTATGAGATGACCATCATCAGTGCGCACAGAGAGCCGGATGTGTTTTTTGAATATGCGAAGACTGCGGAGAAGAAGGGATTCAAGGTGATCATCGCGGGAGCGGGCATGGCGGCACATCTGCCGGGCATGTGTGCGGCGATCTTCCCAATGCCGGTGATCGGCATTCCAATGCATACGACGTCTCTGGGCGGCAGGGATTCTCTTTATTCCATCGTGCAGATGCCCTCCGGTATTCCGGTGGCGACGGTAGCCATTAACGGGGGAGCCAATGCAGGACTCCTGGCAGCCAAGATCCTGGCAACTTCGGATGCTGCGCTTTTGCAGAAGCTGAAGGATTACAGTGCAAAATTAAAGGATCAGGTTGTGGCGAAGGACGCGAAACTGCAGGAGATCGGTTACAAGGCTTATGTAGAGAGCCAGAAAAAATAGGATAGGAGAGAAACGATGGATTACAAGAAAGCGGGAGTAGATATTGAAGCGGGTTATAAGTCGGTGGAGCTGATGAAGCAGCATGTGAAGGAGACCATGCGCCCTGAGGTGATGGGTGGCCTGGGCGGATTCTCCGGTGCGTTTTCCATGAGCGGTATCAAGGGGATGGAGGAGCCTGTGCTGTTGTCCGGAACGGATGGCGTAGGCACCAAGATTAAGCTGGCGTTCCTCATGGACAAGCATGATACGGTGGGTATCGACTGCGTGGCAATGTGCGTGAACGATGTGGCATGCGCAGGCGGCGAACCGTTGTTTTTCCTCGATTACATTGCATGCGGCAAGAATTATCCCGAGAAGATCGCGACCATTGTAAAAGGCGTGGCTGAAGGTTGTAAGCAGGCAGGCGCGGCGCTGATTGGCGGTGAGACAGCGGAGCATCCGGGACTGATGCCGGAGGACGAGTATGATCTGGCAGGATTTGCGGTAGGTGTGGCCGACAAAAAGGATATCATCGACGGCTCCACGATCAAGGCGGGGGATACTCTGATCGGTATCGCTTCTTCCGGTGTACATTCCAACGGTTTTTCCCTGGTGAGGAAAGTGTTTGAGATGACGAAGGAAAGTCTGGACACCTATTATGAGGAGCTGGGTACCACTTTGGGGGAGGCGCTGATCGTGCCCACCAGAATCTATGTGAAAGCATTGAAGTCCGTAAAAGATGCGGGCGTGAAGGTGAAGGGCTGCAGCCACATCACCGGCGGCGGATTCTATGAGAATATTCCGAGAATGCTGCCGGATGGCATCAGGGCAGTGGTAAAGAAGGACAGCTATGAGGTGCCTGCAATCTTTAAATTATTGCAGAAGACAGGCGGCATCGAAGATCAGATGATGTACAATACATATAATATGGGACTGGGTATGGTTCTGGCGGTGGACCCTGCTGATGTGGACAAGACCATGGCGGCAATCAAAGCAGCCGGGGATATGCCTTATGTTGTGGGAAGCTGCGAAGCCGGCGAGAAGGGTGTGGATTTATGTTAAGAGTATTGGCATTGGTGTCCGGCGGCGGCACGAATCTGCAGGCGATCATTGATGCGGTGGCTGCGGAAAAGATTCAAAATGCAGAGCTGGTCGGCGTAATCAGTAACAATAAGACTGTAAAAAGTCTGGAACGGGCGAAAAATGCAGGAATTCCTGCATTCAGTGTTTCTCCCAAGGATTTTGAAAACAGAGAACTTTTTTATGAGGCATTTTTGGATAAAGTCAATGAATGCAGGCCGGATCTGATCGTGCTGGCAGGCTTTCTGGTGGCGATCCCGCCCAAGATGGTGGCACAGTACTCCGGGCGGATCATCAATATTCATCCTTCCCTGATCCCGTCTTTCTGCGGCGTGGGATATTTCGGACTGAAGGTGCACGAGAAGGCGCTGGAGCGCGGCGTGAAGGTGACAGGTGCCACCGTACATTTCGTGACGGAGGGTATGGACGAGGGTCCGATCATTGCGCAGAAAGCAGTGTATATCGAGGATAATGATACGCCGGAGATTCTGCAGCGGCGTGTAATGGAGCAGGCGGAGTGGATCTTGCTGCCCCAGGCCATCGATGATATTGCCAATGACCGGATCGAGATCCGGGACGGAAAGGTAATACGCAAGTAATTTATTGAGAGAACGAGGTGTGAACATGAAAGTTTTGATCGTAGGAAGCGGCGGGCGTGAGCATGCAATCGCTGCATGTGTGGCGAAGAGTGCGAAGGTGGACAAGATCTATTGTGCTCCCGGTAACGCGGGAATCGGGCAGCTGGCGGAGTGTGTGGCCATCGGCGCCATGGAATTTGATAAGCTGGTTGCTTTTGCAAAGGAAAAAGCAATCGACTTTGTGATCGTGGGCATGGATGATCCGTTGGTAGGCGGTTTGGTGGATGCCATGGAGGCGGAGGGAATCCGGACCTTCGGTCCCCGCAGGAATGCGGCAATCCTGGAGGGAAGCAAGGCGTTTTCCAAGGATCTGATGAAAAAATATAATATACCCACCGCGGCTTACGAGACGTTTGACGACGCCGACGCAGCCATCGCCTATCTGAAAGAGAAGGCAGAGTTTCCGATTGTCCTGAAGGCGGACGGGCTGGCTCTGGGCAAGGGTGTTTTGATCTGCAATACGCTGGAGGAAGCGCTGGACGGTGTTGCCACGATCATGCAGGACAAGAAATTCGGTGATGCAGGCAACCGTATGGTCATTGAAGAGTTTATGACCGGGCGCGAAGTGAGCGTATTGTCCTTTGTGGACGGCAAGACGATCCGGATTATGACATCCGCACAGGATCACAAGCGCGCGCAGGACGGGGATCAGGGACTGAATACCGGCGGTATGGGCACATTTTCTCCCAGCCCTTTTTATACGAAAGAAGTGGATGAGTTCTGTCATCAATATATTTATCAGGCTACCGTGGACGCCATGGCTGCGGAGGGCAGACCGTTCAAGGGCGTGATTTTCTTTGGACTGATGCTTACGCCCAAGGGACCGAGGGTGTTGGAGTATAATGCGAGATTCGGCGATCCTGAGGCACAGGTGGTGCTGCCCCGCATGAAGAATGACATTATCGAGGTGATGGAGGCGTGCGTGGACGGAACATTGGATAAGATCGACCTGCAGTTTGAGGACAATGCGGCGGTCTGTGTGGTGCTTGCCAGTGCGGGATATCCGGTGTCCTATGAGAAGGGTTTTGTGATCGAAGGTCTGGAGCGCTTTGAGAAAGAGGAAGGATATTACTGTTTTCATGCGGGCACGAAGCTGACGGAGAAAGGCATTGTCACAAACGGCGGACGTGTGTTGGGCGTGACGGCGAAGGGGAAGGATCTGAAAGAAGCCAGAGCCAATGCCTATGCGGCGACGGAGTGGGTTTCCTTTGAGAATAAATATATGCGGCATGACATCGGGAAGGCCATTGATGAGGCATGAGGCTGATCTTTCAGTTTCAGATATACAGATCTAAAAGTAAGATAAGATCATAAAAGAAAGGGTACAGAGGGAAAAAATTATGAAAAAGGCAAACGGGTTGTACAATCGATTGCGTGGAATTCTGGGAGTATTCGCATTGGTTGCTATTTTGACGGCCGGATTATTTGCGGATGCATTCACGATCATCAGTCTTGCAGACAGCGCCGGAAAAATAACTGCGAACACAGCGAAGGTTCGAAAAGAGGCCAGTACTTCCAGCGATACACTGGCAAGTGTGAAAAAAGGAGATACCGTTACGATCAAAGGACAGACAAAGGACAGTGACGGATACACCTGGTATCAGGTCGTTTACGACGGCACCAAGACAGGCTATATCCGTTCCGATCTGATGGAGATCACGGACGGTAGCACGCCCGGCACCATCGTGGCTTCCACCACCGGTCAGACAACAGGCAATGCCACAACCACCACTGGTCAGGATGAGACTGTGGTGGATGTAACGGAAGTGCAGCCGGTGAGCGCAAAAGTATCCGGTTCTTCTCCGGTGCGTGTCCGTCAGAATGCATCTATGACCAGCAGGATCGTGAGTACGGCGCAGGGCGGACTGGCATTGACCGTTACCGGTACTGCCACGGGAGATGACGGGAATCAGTGGTATCGCGTTTCGTTCATTGCGAACGGGTCTGAGGTAAGCGGTTTTATCCGTGCGGACTATGTTACGCTGAACGGGGATCTGGTTCCGGCAGGAACCGCGACGGAAGAGCCGCAGCAGCCGGCGGAGCAGCCCGCAGAGAATCAGGGAACCGGCGTGGATGGCAGCAAGGATTGGGATACCTATTATCAGGACGAAATCTGGCACCTGGTAGACAATACCACCGGAAAATCCTATAGCATTAGCCAGATTTTTGAAACAGTAGAGACCAACAATAATACACTGAAGGAGGTGCTTGCCACCAATCAGACCCAACAGATCGCCGTAGTGGCTTTGGTGATTCTTGCAGTGATTCTGGTATTGATCATAAGTGTTTTGATTTTCAAGATGAAAGAGATGAAAGACGCCGCTTATTATGAGAAGGTGGAGCGTGAGACTGTCCGTAAGCGTGCGGCAGACAGACCGGCACAGACCGGCGCAAAGACCGCCGGCGGAAACGGACAGAGACCTCAGCAGACGAAGAAGCCTTCCGGATCAAACGGAAACGGTCAACGTCCCGCAGGCGCAGGTGAAAAACGCCCGAACGGCCAGCGTCCGAACGGCCAGCATCAGAGTGGCCAGCATCAGAGCGGAAAGCGTCCCGCTGGTGCAGGGGAAAGACGCCCGAACGGCCAGCGTCCGAACGGTGCAGACAGCCATGATCACAGACCGAATAACGCAGCGAAAAAGGTCAGACCTGCGGAGGTGAATCCGGAAGAGAAAGACTTGGAAGTGCAGCAGGATGTCAGGGACACTTTACAGGAGAATATCCAGAAGCCTGTTTCCGAGAAGGTTCAGGAGACTGTGAAGGAGACCGTCAGCGAGGAGAAATCCGAAAAGATGTTGGATCCGTCGGAGAGCTTTACTGAGAATATTGAGGAAGCGGCGAGAGAGATTGCCAGAGAGATGGGAGATCCGGTTCCTCCGCGTACCGAGGAGAAAAAGAAATGGAAATCCAAGAATTTTGCGGATGATGATGAATTTGAGTTCCAGTTCTTAGACTGGGATGAGGATCAGGAATAAAACTGCACAAAAGAGGATAGATTCAGAGAGAAGTATTGGAATTTAAGGGAGTGTTGGAGGTTTTTCTATGCAGTTGGAATTCACTGACAGAGCCAAGGAAGCGCTGGCGCAGGCATCCAAATGTGCCAGAGCGTTAAAACAGGGGTATGTTGGTACGGAACACATTCTGGTGGGGCTGTTGACCGCAAAGGGCGGCGTGGCGTATCAGGTGCTGACGGACAATGGTGTGGACGTGGATCAGGTCAAGGACATGATCCAGGATCTGATCGCTTTTGACAAAGGAGTTGCTCTTAAAGAGCGGGAGGGCTATTCGCCCAGAGCCCGCAAGATCCTGGATGAGGCGCATCGCCAGGCGGAGCGCTTCAAGCAGAAGCAGACCGGTACCGAACATCTTCTTCTGGCGCTGATCAAAGAGGGAGAAAATGTAGCGGTCAGACTGCTCAATACGTTGAGCGTTAACGTGCAGAAAATTTATGTGGACACGTTGCTGGCAATCGGACAGGACGGAAATCTATACAAGGAAGATCTGGGAAAAAAGAATCAGGGCAAGGGCAGAACAGCCACGTTGGATCAGTACAGCAGGGATCTGACGGCGCTTGCAAAAGAGGGAAAGCTTGACCCGGTAATCGGAAGAGAGGATGAGATCAGGCGGCTGGTCCAGATCCTGAGCAGACGTACCAAGAACAATCCCTGCCTGATCGGCGAACCCGGTGTGGGTAAGACGGCGGTTGTAGAAGGACTGGCGCTGCGGATTGTGGCGGGAGAGGTTCCCTTTACGGTGCAGAATAAGAGACTGCTCACGCTGGATCTGTCCGGCATGGTGGCAGGCAGCAAATACCGCGGTGAGTTTGAGGAACGCATCAAAAAGGTGATCAAAGAGGTCATTGAGGACGGAAATATCATCCTGTTTTTGGATGAACTGCACACTATTATCGGTGCAGGCGGTGCAGAGGGGGCCATCGATGCGTCCAATATTCTGAAGCCATCCCTGGCGAGAGGCGAGATCCAGCTGATCGGTGCGACCACCATTGCGGAGTATCGCAAATATGTGGAGAAAGATGCAGCCTTAGAGCGCAGGTTTCAGCCGGTCACGGTGGAGGAGCCCACGGAGGAAGAGGCCATCCGCATCTTAAACGGTATTAAAGCAAAATACGAAGAACACCATAAAGTGCGCATCACCGATGAGGCAGTGGAAGCGGCGGTGCGGTTTTCCAACCGCTATATCAATGACCGCAATCTGCCGGATAAAGCTATCGACCTGATCGATGAGGCTGCGGCCAGCGCCCGGCTGAAATCCATGGATCTGCCGGAGAAAATGAAAGAGATGCTGGAGCAGATCAAGAAGATGGATCAGCAGATTGAGCGATCCATTCGTATGGAGATCTACACTCAGGCGGCGGAGATCAAACGCAACCAGGATGAGTTGATCAAAAAATACCAGAGGCAGATGGACCGCCGTCAGGCAAAAGAGGAGAATATGAGCTACAGCATCGGGGAGAATGACATTGCCGAGGTTGTGGCAATGTGGACCAAGATTCCCGTACAGAAGCTGGCGGAGAAAGAGAGTGAGCGGCTGTTAAGACTGGAGAGCATTTTGCATAAGCGCGTGATCGGGCAGGAGGAGGCAGTGAAAGCCGTATCCAAGGCCATGCGCAGAGGCAGAGTGGGACTGAAAGATCCCAACCGTCCCATCGGTTCTTTCCTGTTCTTAGGTCCCACCGGCGTGGGAAAAACAGAACTTTCCAAAGCGTTGGCAGAGGCGATGTTCGGCTCCGAGGACGCGATGATCCGGGTGGATATGTCCGAGTATATGGAAGGACATTCGGTCTCCAAGATGATTGGTTCCCCGCCCGGCTACGTGGGATTTGAGGACGGCGGACAGCTCTCGGAGAAGGTGCGCAGGAATCCCTATTCGGTGGTGCTGTTTGACGAGATAGAGAAAGCGCACCCCGATGTGTTCAATATCCTGCTGCAGGTGTTGGATGACGGACATATCACCGATTCCAAGGGACGCAAGGTGAACTTCAAGAACACCATTCTCATCATGACCTCCAACGCGGGAGCGCAGCGGATCGTGGACCCGAAGAATCTGGGTTTTGCTACGGAAAAGAGCGAGAAGAAGGATTATGAGAAGATGAAATCGGCGGTGATGGAGGAGGTGAAGCGCAGCTTCAAACCTGAATTTATCAACCGTATCGATGACATCATCGTGTTCCACCAGCTGAACGATGACAACATGAAGGATATCGTGAACCTGCTGGCGGCAAATCTGGTGAAGCGCTGCGAGAGCCAGATGGATATTCACATCAGCCTGACGCCGGCCATGAAAGAGCATCTGGTGAAAAAATACGCGGATCAGAAGATGGGCGCCCGGCCGTTAAAGCGTGCGATCCAGTCTGTGGTGGAGGATGCGTTGGCGGAGGAGATCCTGAAGAAAAATGTGAAGCCCGGCGACACAGTCAGCGTGGGATTCAAGAACGAAAAGGTGACGTTCACCGTGAAAAAATAGTGGAAAAAAGTCATATTTTATATTATACTAAAAGTAGCTGATAATGGTTTGGCGGATATTCCGTCCAGATGATGACCAGGAGGACAAGAGAATGGCAGTGGTAGAGGAATTGCTCCGCAGTGAGGCGGACGGCGCAGTCAGCTTCGGTAATCACAAATTGGCAAAGAAAGCCAAAGTTGAGGATTACAAGCACGCAGGAGACCTGTTGAAGGTGAAGACCTACAATGAGATCACAAAGCTGGAGAAGAACGGCATGTTCCTGTATGAGTCCGTACCCGGCACCAGTGTTTTCAACTTCAAAGAACAGGCGGACAGCGTGGAATTCACTGTGACAGGTGATGTGGATGCGCAGATTACGGTCGGTCTGAAAGACGATACGGAATATGAAGTATTCGTCGGAGGCAGCAGCATCGGCAAGATGAAGACCGGACTGGGCGGCAAACTTTCATTGAGCGTGGAACTGGAGAATGCCGGCGAAGTGGCGGTGAAGGTTGTGCAGGCGTAAGGCGCTGCAGAGATCGTAATAAGATCAAAAGCGAAACAGAAAGCAGATTGAAATGAAAGGAATCCCGGCTCTGAGGTGACTTGGAGTCGGGATGTTTTGTGGAAGAGAAAGGCGAGGACAACATGGCAAAAGGAAAAACAGCGACCATATTTTTCTGCCAGAGCTGCGGATATGAATCAGCCAAATGGATGGGCCAGTGCCCGGGCTGTAAGGAATGGAATACCTTTGTGGAGGAAACGGTGAACAAGGCCGATCTGAAGGCGGCAGGCGGTGCGGCGAAGCGGATGGGCGGGCGGCAGGAGCCCTGTGCACTCTCAGAGGTGGCAATTCGGGAGGAAAGCAAGATTCTGACCGGAATCGGGGAGCTGGACCGGGTGTTGGGCGGCGGTATCGTGCAGGGATCTCTGACGTTAGTGGGCGGTGATCCCGGCATCGGAAAGTCCACACTGCTTTTGCAGGTGTGTAAGAATCTCGCCCAGAGCGGGCATAAGGTACTCTATATCTCCGGTGAGGAGTCCCAGGTACAGATCAAGATGCGCGCCGATCGGATCGGCAGCTTTACGGAACAGATGCTGCTCCTGTGTGAGACCAATCTGGGGGATATCGAGGAGGTGATCCGCCGGACAAAGCCGGAGGTTGTGGTCATCGACTCCATCCAGACCATGTACAATGAAAACGTGTCCGCGGCGCCGGGCAGCGTGTCCCAGGTGCGGGAATCCACCGGCGTGCTGCTGCAGCTGGCCAAGGGCTTGAATGTGTCCGTATTTATCGTGGGTCATGTGACCAAGGAGGGGACGGTGGCAGGTCCCAGAGTGCTGGAGCATATGGTGGACACGGTGTTATATTTTGAGGGGGACAGACATGCATCCTACCGAATCCTGCGCGGGGTGAAAAACCGTTTCGGATCTACCAATGAGATCGGTGTGTTTGAGATGCGGGAACAAGGGCTTGTGGAGGTGGCGAATGCCTCGGAGTATATGCTGAGCGGCCGTCCGGAAAACGCCAGCGGTTCCGTGGTGACATGCACCATGGAAGGTACCAGACCGCTTCTTGTGGAGATTCAGGCACTGGTGTGCCAGAGCAATTTCGGAATTCCCCGCAGACAGACGACAGGTACGGATTTTAACCGGGTCAATCTGCTGATGGCGGTGCTGGAGAAGCGTCTGGGCGTGCAGCTTGCAGGTTGCGATGCTTATGTAAATATCACCGGCGGAATGAAGATTTTGGAGCCGGCCATCGATCTGGGGATTGTCATTGCAATCTTATCCAGTTTCCGCAACAAGACAGTGAATCCGAAGTTGATCGCATTTGGGGAAGTGGGACTTTCCGGAGAAGTGCGCGCGGTAAGTCAAACCGCACAGCGTGTGGCGGAGGCCGGGAAGCTTGGCTTTGAGGTATGCGTGATCCCCGCGGTGAGCGAAAAAGATGTTATGATAGCGGACGCAGCAGGCGGACGGGATGTCACAGAAGGCAAAGCGGGCTGTGAAGAAACCGCAAAGAGAATGCGGATCGTTGCGGTTAAAAATCTGCAGGATGTGATGGACAGACTGATGTGACTTAACGGGAAACAATGATCAAAGAGGATTGGAGACCAAAAATAAATGGCAATATTTGATGCGAAATTAATGCATGTATCCCTTCGGGTCATGTGCGAAGAAGGGGAAGATTATTCCTATCCGGTGTATGGAGGCGTCGGCAAGATCCATAAATGGTCAACGTCGCCAACGAACAATCTCTATGGATTTGCGGCGGTAACAAACAGACAGAGATTATTGATCGCCGGATTTTCAATGCTTGGAGTACCGATGGGGAGCAGGATTATTCCCTTTAAAAACATTAAGTCTGTACAAATAAATAAAACGATTTTTGGGCAGAATTCCGTAAAAATGGTAATTGAGGATTGTGGGCAAGAGTTAAAGCTGAATTGCACCTTCGCAGATCATGTTTATGCTATGGGGATTCCGGATCAGAAGAAAAATCTGGAAGGCCTGCTTGATATACTCCAAAACCGCAAAAAATACATTACGCCGGTCGAAAATAAAACGCAAGTGCAGCAAACCCGGCAAGCGCAGCAAACCCGCAAAGGTCCTGACTATGTTGCCATGTTAAATCGGGAAAAGCAGTATGCGTTAAGTTTATGTGACCGGTTGGAAGCCAGGTATGGAAAGGCTGAATTTGGTGCTCCTTTAGCGGAAGAGGTCATGACGCAGTGGGAAGCAGAGAATCAGATTACAATTCCTGAGGATCTTAAGGAGTGGCTTAAGTTTGCAGGTGAAAGCAAGTTTAAAGGGGGTGTTTCTTTTAAGGTTCATTTTAGGTTTCTGTGATAGTCTTTCCCTATACGATTTATCGTATAATAGATCGGATGGGGAAGGAGGTCTGTGGGAATATGTGTATCCGGAAAATGTGGAAGGGCGTTTATATAGCATTATTGTTTGCTTTTACGGTCTATGCGGTGTTAGATACTTTTGTGATCTCGTCCGTCTATGCGGTGGTGGATCAGGAGCGGCCGGGCAGTCCGGCACAGGCGAAAGAGCCAACAGAGTTGACGGAACAAGCAAAAGCGCAGGTCGAACGACCCAAACAGGCAGAGCGAACCGGTAAGAGGGAAAATAAGCAGAGGCAGAAATCGACAAAAGAAAGTTCGACAAAGAGCATGGGAAAGGTTTATGCGGCAGAGTCCTCGGATGGGACAGCGAAAGTGGAAGATTCACAGGCTGCCGAAACCGGGATCACAATGTCGCAATACCGTGAACACGATACAAATATTTATGTGGCGCAGATTAAGACTTCCCTGGTGACTTCGCTGCGCACTGCATTTGCAAAGAATGCATACGGGCGGAATGTGACGGCCACCACATCGGAAACGGCAGAAAGTGTGGGAGCAATCTTTGCAATCAACGGGGATTATTATGGCGCAAGAGAGAAAGGCTATGTGATACGGAACGGTGTGCTGTACCGCGAAGAAGGCAGGGAAGGACAGGAGGATCTGGTACTTTATCAGGACGGTTCTATGGCGGTGATCAGGGAAGGTGAGGTGTCGGCGGAAGAACTGGTTTCCCAGGGAGCATGGCAGGTCTGGTCCTTCGGACCGGCGTTGATCGAAAACGGCGAAATTGCAGTCAGTACCACGGATGAGGTGGCGAAGGCGATGCAGGATAATCCGCGGACAGCCATTGGTATATTGGAAAACGGGGATTATGTGATGGTGGTGTCCGATGGCAGGACAGATGAGAGCGAAGGCTTGTCGCTGTACGAACTGGCGGATTTCCTGAAAGGACTTGGCGCAGTGACGGCTTACAATCTGGATGGGGGCGGTTCCTCTACCATGGTCTATCAGGGGGAGTTGGTCAATCATCCTACCACTACCGGCAGGATCAAAGAGCGGGCAGTCAGTGATATCATCTATATCGCGGCACAGTAGGAAAGAGGTGTGGCATGAGAAAGACAAGAAATCTCTATATCGGCATTACGATTTTTACGGTATTGTTTTCTGCAATTTACGAAAGCTTCAGCCATGGGGTATACTCCCCCTTTATGATCGGGGCAGCTGTCATCCCCTTCGCGGGGATCGTGTTGCCTTATACAGTATGGCTGAAACGGCAGAGAATTCCGGATGAAATGCAATCCAATTCCTTTGTTCAGGAGCTTTATCAAATGGCGGTATTGACCTTCCTGTTGGGCAGCATCTTTACCGGCATATTGGAAATTTACGGAACCACAAACCGGCTGTCGAAGATATATTGGGTGGCGGGCAGCAGTCTGCTTCTTGCGGCTGTCCTGATGAAAGGGTATGGATTCTATGTACGCAGCCAGGCTGTGCCCAAAAAGTAAATCAGAACAGCAGCCAGAACCAATTGCGCGATCAGAATCGCAGGCATGCCATACTTAAAATACCAGTGCTTTGTCTTGTGGCGGAAATGCTGCATTCCGCAGATCGCACCGATGCTGCCGCCAAGCAAGGCAGCCAGAAACAGAGTTTTTTCGGAAATGCGCCAGGCGTTTGTTCTGGCGCGTTTTTTGTCGATTCCCATCATGGCAAATGCGACCACGTTTATGATGATAAAATATCCTATGAGCAGATAGCATACAATCGATGGCATATCGGGGACCTCCTATTGCCTTTGTATTTAAAGCCTTGTTAAGTCTTATCTCAATTTGATTATACAGGTTTTTGGCGAATCTGCAACTCGGTTTTGCTGCATTATAGCAAATTGCAGCAAGGCGAATACAATAAAAGAACAAGAATTGTAAAAAGAGTTTGTTGAAAATTTATCAATTTGGGTTTATAATATCAAAAGTGCATTTCGGAACAGTTGGGAAATTTTTTTGAGACAAAGGAAGAATGAAATTATGAGTGAAAACACAAAACAAGGCGGTTGGCGCACGAACAAATGGGTTCGCGCAGCAATTCCTGCATTGCTTCTGCACTGCAGTATCGGAACGGTTTACTGTTGGTCTATTTTCAGCCAGGAGATTGCCGATTATATCGGTTTCTCTAAGGGCGCTACGGAGTGGGCATTCAGTTTTGCCATCTTTTTCTTAGGTATGTCTGCAGCATTCCTGGGAAATGTGGTGGAGAAGGATATCCATAAATCTTCGCTGATCGCCACGATCTGCTTTGCACTCGGTATGGCTGGCACGGGATTTTTTATCTATTACGGCGGACAGCATCAGCACAGCGCATTGGCGTTAGTCGGAATTTATGTATGCTATGGCTTTATCATGGGGGTCGGTCTGGGGACAGGTTATCTCTCCCCGGTGAAGACCTTGATGCTGTGGTTTGAGGATCGCAAAGGTCTGGCAACCGGTTTGGCAGTTGCAGGCTTTGGCGCGGCGAAGGCGATCGCGAGTCCCATCATGCAGGGAATGTTAGACAATTTGGGTGACGGTGGCATCTACAAGATGTTTGTGATTCTTGCAGCAGTGTATTTTGTGATGATGTTTACAGGACATCTGCTTCTGAAGAAGCCGGAAGGCTGGCATGAGCCGCAGACCAAAGATAAGAGCCAGAGCACTATGGCAGTGATCAGGTCCAAACCAATCACGAACTATATCGGTATCTGGTTAATGTTCTATCTGAATATTACCTGCGGTCTGGCACTCATCTCACAGGAGAAGATGATCGTAAAATGTCTGGGTCTGGCAAGTGTGGTAGGCGTGATTTCCACTGTATCCGCTATTTTCAATGCCGGCGGACGTCTGGGATTTTCTGCATGGGCTGATACCATGAAGGATAGAAATACAATCTATAAGCTGATCTTTATATTGTCTATCGCGTTTACCGGTCTGACGATCGTGACGAGCGGTATCAAAAACGGGCAGGGCAATGTGGCACTAACAGTTCTGGTGCTGGCATTGATCTTTGTGGTAAACGCAGGTTACGGCGGTGGTTTCTCCAATGTGCCCACCCTGTTGTCCGATCATTATGGCATGGGCAGCATCAGTGCTATTCACGGTCTTACTCTTTCAGCATGGGGCTTTGCGGGACTGACCGGCAACCAAATGGCGGCATGGATTGTAAAGACTTTCGGACAGGAGATTCAGATCGAGCATGCGCTGGCGGACGGGAGCATTGAGATGATCGCAGTGAACCCCACCGGATACCAGTGTGTGTTGTATGCCACCGGAACTTTGTATGTGATTTCCCTGCTGATCTGTCTGTTCCTGGTAAAACCTACCGACAAGGCGCTGGAGTCGAAGAAGGCAAAGCAGGCAGCAAAGTGGAAGGCATAAAATAACTGCAAGTAAAAGTAGTAAGCAACGAAACAAAAAAATAGTTGCGAAACAAAAAATTACATGGTATAATACAATTCGTTGGTGCTTTGACAATTGAACCACCAACGAATATAGAGGAATAGTACAGCGGTAGTGCGGCGGTCTCCAAAACCGTTAACGGGGGTTCGATTCCCTCTTCCTCTGCTGACCGAAAAGAGCGCAATACCTTGCAGGGTATCCGCTCTTTTTCTGATATAGAAAACATGCTTAAAAAGGAGTGTATTGTGACAAGTCAGAAACTCTCATTCGAGAAATTAAATAACACCCGTGATTTAGGAGGCATGCTGACGCAGGGTGGCTGCCGTATCAAATTCGGAAAGCTGATCCGCAGCGGGCATCTCTTTGCCGCGAGCGAATCAGACAAAGTATCCCTCTTTGACAGGGTAAGCCTGATCGTGGACTTCCGTACGGACAAAGAGCGGGAGGAGAAGCCGGATCCGGTGCCGGAGCACACGGCATGCCTGCATCTCCCGATTATAAAGAGCCTTACGGAGGGGATTACAAGAGAGAAAGCGGCGGTGGAGGCCACGGTGAAGGATCTGTCCCACGATCCGGAGGAAGCCAGACAGTATATGATGCACATGTACACCAATTTTGTCACCAGTGAGTTTGCAGTAGCGCAGTATGCGGAATTTATGAGGCTCTTGTGTGAGGAGAGGGAGGGTGCGGTTTTGTGGCACTGCACGGCAGGCAAGGACCGCGCGGGTTTTGCGGCGGTACTGATCCTGGAGATACTCGGTGTGTCAAGAGAGGATATCTTTGAGGATTATCTGTTGACCAATGAATGCCAAAAAGAGGAAGTGGCAGGATTGATTCAAATGATACAGAAGCAGAACAGTGGAAATGCTGTATCAGAGGAGGCATTGCGGTTTTTATTCAGCGCAAAAGAAGAATACCTCATGGCATTGTATCAGAAGATAGATGAAATTTACGGAAATTTTGACAATTTTGCACAGAAAGGACTGCGGATAGATCGGAAAAAGCAGGAACTTTTGCGGAAAATATATGTGGAGTGACAGATCATGTCACTCCACATGTTGTATGGTGCGATGCGTCCCAATGATAGATTGCATAGGAAAACATTATAGACTGTTATGTCATTTGTCGTCAGCTATTTTGCCAGTTTCTGCTCAATCAACTCCGCGGCAGCTAACGGCTCTGAATAATAACTTCCCTGCATGGTTGTGATCGGAAGGGTTTTTAAAATATCACGGAGTTCCTTGGTTGCCACACCTTTGATGTTAATATGTTCCACACAGGTGGATGCCATTCTGGTGAGATATTCCAGAATGTCACGGTCACGTCCCGGCTGTTCAATGCCTTCGATAAAGTGGCTGTCGAGGCAGACCGCATCCAAAGGTGTGTTTTTCAAAACGGTAATGGAATCGGTCCCGCTGCCAAAGCCGTCCAGGATAACCAGAATCTGCTGGTCATGCAGTTCCTCGATCAGCTTTTTCATATGTTCCGGCTCAATAGAGCGGCAATCACTGGAGAATTTCAGACTCAACAGATGAGGCGGGAATCCGGTTTCATTCAGAAAATGCATCAGGTTGTCAAAAAAATAGTCTGTCTCTACCTGGATACGGTATACATTGATGCAAAGCAGAAATCCGGGATACTGTTCCAGAAACTTCATACCGTCCTCCAGACTCTGTTTCAGAATAAAGTCTCCCAGTTCTTCAAAAACAAAATCCTTTTCCAGAACAGGAAGGAAATCTTCCGCATTAACCTTTCCGTAATGCTCATTTTCCCAGGAGATAATTGCCTCCGCACCATTCAGATGCTCTGTTTTGGCATCAATGACAGGCGTATACTCTATGTAAAAGCCTTTGCAGTCGTCAAGAATACTGTCCCTAATGGTATTGATGAGTTCTAAGGACGCAGAGCCCTCATAATTAATGCTGCCGTTAAAATCTACCAAATCGCCATGTTTATGGTGCTTTGATTCTTCATAGGCATAATTCAGACAGGAATAGACAGACGGCGCACTTGCATCAGTGTTATAGGTGGAGATCAGACCGCCGTTTGCCATCAACACATTTCGGATGCCATTTACCTCCACACCTTTTTGAAGACGGTAACGGATCATATCATAGATTGCTGCGATTTCCTCCCGGGAGAGGCTGTCTGATAAGAGCGCGAAGGAAGCCCCGTTCAGTCGGTAGACGGTGGCGCGTTCCTTTGTAATCTCGCGAATCAGCCATGAAATTTCCTGGAGCAACCGATTTCCATAGGTGTAGCCGTGAAGCTGTGTAATCTGGGAGAATCTGCTGATTCCCACCTTTAGTGAAATGGTTTGCTTATCGGATTGTATGCGCTTTGCCAACTCCTGAAGATAGCCGTTTAGGTTGGGCAGAACCGTAACGGGATCAATACTTTCCGTCAGTCCCTCATTGATCAGAGCGCCTCCGATCAGGCTGGGGTTGCCATCGGCATCCCTGAGGACAGCGCCCACGGCGCGGAAGTTGGTATACTCTCCGGTGGTCGTGCGTACCCGGTAAGTAAGATCATATGTCTGTGCCTTGCCCTCCATAAGCGGCATCATCACATCCATATAGCGTTTTCTGTCCTCCGGATGAAGATAATCGTTCCAGTCCATGGCACCGTTGGGGATATATTCTCCCGGAAGACCAAGGAGATCCACAGCGCTGGCGCTGTAACGGGTAAAGCCGCCGACTACGTGCATCAGCGAAACAATAGCTCCTTCGGTGAGCATTGTAAAAGCATCAAACACATCGTCAAGCATTTGCTTGTATTTCGGATCCATATTGATTTCCATGTTATCATTTCACCTTTCTACTTGTTTTATGTATTACTCCCGGATCAGACTTTCCAATGTCTGGAAGAGAAACTCCGGATCAACAGGCTTGGTAAGATGCGCGTTCATTCCTGCTTGAAGGGATCTTTGCACATCCTCGTCAAAAGCGTTTGCCGTCAGTGCTATGATGAGGATTGTCTTACTGTCCGGATGTCCGGAAGCACGAATGGTCTGGGTAGCTGTCAGTCCGTCCATAACAGGCATTCTCATATCCATCAAAACAGCGTCATAATAGCCCGCCGGATGTCCGGTGAACAGATCCACTGCAATCTGACCATTCTCGGCATGGTCGACCTCCAAATCCCGCATCTTGCAGATCTCCATCATGATCTCCGCGTTGATCTCATTGTCCTCCGCAAGCAGAATGCGGCGACCGGTCAGATCCACCTTTGCCTTTTGCTCCTGGGAGGCTTCTTTATTTGCCATGGCCTGCTGGAACGCGGATACCACATTGGAGGCAAAGAGTGGTTTCGCCATGAAGCTGTCCACACCTGCCTGTGTGGCATCTTCCTCTATCTCATCCCAGTTATAGGCGGTAAGTACAATGACTGCGGAATCCGATCCGATGATCTTTCTGATTTCTCTTGTGACTTCAATGCCATCCTGGTCAGGCATCTTCCAGTCCACAAAGATCAGGTTATAAGCCTCACGTCTGGCGGATTTGAGCCGGATCATCTCAAGTGCTTCTCCGCCGCTTAAGCAGGTATCTGCGACGATGCCGATCTCCTCAAGGACAAGCTTGGCATGCTCACAGGCCACAGGTTCATCATCGATGACAAGCACATTCAAAGTGCGTGGATCAACGTTCTCCAGCTGTCCGTGTTCCCGTTCGCTGTTGCGGAGTGTTACGTTCACGGTAAAGGTGGTTCCCACACCTTTTTCACTCTCCACGGAAATATTGCCGTTCATCATTTCCACGATATTTTTCGTGATTGCCATTCCAAGACCGGTACTTCCGTATTTGTTGGTACTGGAAGAGTTTTCCTGGCTGAACGCCTCAAAAATCTTGGGCAGGTAAGACTGCTCCATGCCAATACCGGTGTCCTTGATAATAAAACGCAGCGCGGACTGTCCGTCAAATTCGGAAATACGCTCTACAAGAAAGCTCACTGTCCCGGGAGCGGGGGTGAACTTCACCGCATTGCCCAGAATGTTGATCAGAACCTGTTTGAGCTTCATGTCGTCGCCGATATAGTAGTCATCCACATGACCGATAAGACTGCATTCGTAGGTCAATCCGCGGTCCTGGCACTGGGAATGGATCATGGTGTTGATCTGCTCTAACATGGTGTTAAAAGAGAATTCCTCATTTTTCAGGTTCATACGTCCGCTCTCAATACGGCTCATATCCAGAATATCATTGATCAGTCCCAGAAGGTGACGGGCGCTTCCGCCGATTTTCTCAAGATGCTCTCTCGTACGATCCGATAGATCGGGGTCGCTTAGAGCGATATTGTCCAGCCCTATAATGGCGTTCATGGGAGTCCGAATCTCGTGGCTCATAGAGGACAAAAAGGCCGTCTTGGCCACATTGGCCTGATTGGCCGCCTCCAAAGCCACAGAGAGACGCTCGTTATAGGCAATCTGTTCCCGCTGAATTTCCGTGGTATCGCTTTTTAACAGAATATAGAACCTGGCTTCCGGATCAATCCGGTAGAAATCAAACCGCTTGTAATAGGTCTCGCCGTCCATTTCAATGCCGATATTGACCACATAGGGTTCACTGATCGCCAGTTCCTTTTCCAAAGTATCCAGAGACAGGGCCTTTATTGCTTCCTGTTTCTGATCTTCGGTACCGGTGAGAACCGGATAAACCTGATTGGACAGATACTGTCCGTAATCACCGCTGCGGGAGGTGGGAAAAATACTTCCGTATTTGATATTGGACTCATCACCGATTGTGACACCGTAATGTCCGTCTGTCAGATAGGCAACCATATCAAATTGCTGTGCCAGAATTTTGCTTTCCAGTGTCTGCTGTACCTTTTCGCTGTTACACTCCTGTTCGGTAATAAAGGCAATCACATCACCTGTCAAAGGCTGTCTGGTGATCGCAGCGGAAATATTTACAAAGCAGGAATGACCGTCTTTACGGATGGAATACAGGATCTGGGAGACGGAAACATTGCCCGAGGTGTAGCCGGATATCAGGGCATCCTTGTGAAAGGATTTTAAAAATTGTGCCCGCTCGGAAGAAATCGGGAAATGCGCCGCTCTCTGCATCATGGTCTCCGTGAAAGAGTAGGTCATGGAATCTGTGGCAAAGAGGTCTTTTCCCTTGATTTCTTCAATATTATCCCTGCTCAGATTCACACGAAAGAGTGCCAGTGTCTTATCATTATCCTGGTAAAAGCTGTTTCCCATGCTGGAATAGACACTGCGAAGTCTGTTTTCATATTGCTTGAGGGCAGTGACATCTGTATAGGTACAGTAGATGTAGTGCTCATTAAAATCATCAATAAAGGCATAGTGGACATTACACCATATATAGTTTCCCTTGGCAGTGATCTTCTGAAGGGTCAGATAAGTGCCTCCGTCATAGGCGATCCGATGCTTGAGCATACTGCGCACAAGGGGTCTGTCCTCCGGATGGGTGGTCTTGTAAAAGTTTAAGCCTTTCATCAGCGTTTTGGCTTCCGAAACAGAACATTCCATCATGGCCGCAAAATCTTTTGACACAAAAACCGGCTCCATCTGACCGTCATCATATTTTTGCAGCAGTACGGCATTATTCTTCATCTGCTGAATATTGGAAAGAAAATGCAGCTTTGTGTCCTGAGCCGCGTAGCCTGTAATATTTGTCATATAGAAACCGGCATAGGGCGCAGGCAGCCCCGTTATGGGTTCAAAATAGAGATGCAGATTCACCATCGGCATATAGGTGACAAAAGAGTATGGTTTTTCTGTGAGAAAACGTTCCATCATGTTCAGAGAGTACTCATCCATCAGCGTGCTCTCCTTTAAAAGCGCACCAAGGTAATCTTCATTATGGTAGATAGCAAGCCAATCTCTGGCAAAAATGTCGCTGGCATACACCACACGAAAATCCCTCAGACTCCCGTCCTCATGCCAGACCGGTTCATAAATAAACGAACTGATCTCATGTTTTTCATATTGTGCAGTATCGAATGTCAACAGGGAAGATGCCATAATCAAGTCCTCCTCTTTGTCTGATATTACTTAATTATAGTGCATTGTTAAGAAATAGTCAAATCAAATTCCATACCACTGGCGAGATTAGGACCAAAGTCGTAATAAATATGCAATTGCTAAATTTTCAAATGTAGTATAAAATTGAGAAAGTAAAAATTGAAAAATGAGAGATGATTTAGCTGTACAGAGGCAAAAGCGCAGACGGCTCCACGGCTGTTCTGCCGCGCGGAATTATGCATAAACAAAATGCCGAAGAGACATGGAGCGAGAGAAAGGATAGAATATGGATACACAGACAATTCAACTTGAGAAGGCCATGCAGACACTGGAAACCTATATTCATCAACTGTCTGCCCGGGCAGGGGAGAGTGAGGAATATGCTGCAGCGTTTTGGAACCGCATCAAAATGTCACAGGGGGTATTAAAGGAACTGGCTTATTATCATGACTATGGAAAATTCTGGGGACAATACAAAGTTGCGGGCTATTCCCTGACGGATATTCTGGTTTGGCAGGTGGATCACTTCAAGGCCTATCTGGACCGCCATGAGGAGGTCAACCGATGGAAACCGGAGCGTCTTTTTCTGCACTCTCTGGATGTGATGTTACAGATGGAGCAGGATCCGGCACCTTATGTGGCGAAACTTCAGGGGGAGACAGGAACCGATTTTGTCGGAAAATTCAAAGAGTTTTAATTTTATTACTGTACTTTTGCGGAAAATGTGGTACAATAAAAATACATATGTGTCATTTTTCGCGAACAATGAGGCGGGCGGACATGCTTGCATGTCCATGCGCCGAATGTCGCGAAAGTTCAAATCGAGAAGCGATTTGAACCGTGCGAACAATGAGGCGGGCGGACACAGCCGCGTAGGTGTGTATGATCTGGAGGGATAGGGATGGAACTGGATGCTGCGACCAGGTATCAGCAGTTGGAGGAATACAAGAAAACATTGAAGCCGCTGCTTCGTTACCTGCCGTGGTTGGAGCAGACCTCGGGCGGCGAAGTCAGTAAAAGTTACAACGGTGAGACAACAGTGATGAGTTTTCCCGTGTATGACGGAACCATGATGAGTTTTGTGCGGGAAGTATCCAGAACTCCTTTTATGGATCGGAATTACCGCTATGTCTATACACGTAATCGTATTACGAGCCACGATGATGAGCGCAGGGTTATTGAGAAGGCGACAATCAAGGAATGGGATATGCTCTGTGGCATTTTATCCAAGTATGTACTTGGCGGACAGACCAGGGCGACGCTCTGGAACGAGGCCGTGAAAGAGCGGATATTCTATCTGGTGCTCCAGAAGATGTGCGAGATCATTGAATTTTGGGATAAGCAGTTTGCAAAGAAAGCATAGATGAAGAAGGCTTAGATTCAAGACAGTCGCGAAAGAAGGCGTGGCGAGGCAACAGGGGATAGAAAGGCAAGGGGATCATGGGAGAAAAGTCGATACAGAAGAAAAAATACATTGTGGAAACGGCCAGGAAGGTGTTCATGGAAAAAGGCTTCAAGAAGGTGACCATGAAAGATATCGTGGAAGCATGTGACATCAGCCGGGGCGGTCTGTATCTGTACTTCGAGAACACGAGTCAGATTTTTTCGGAAGTGTTGAAGCTTGAGAGTGAGGAAACGGATGACGTTTTCTCTAAAAATATTGATGAAAATGCAACTGCGGTGGACATCCTTCTGTTGTTCTTCAAGGAACAGAAAAAGGAGATCCTGAAGCACAAAGATACGCTGACACAGGCTATCTATGAGTTCTATTTTGAAAATTATAATCTGCCCAAGAAAGATAACGTGCTGAAGAAGCAGTTTGACTCCGCGGTGAAAGTGATCGAGAAGCTGATCGAAATCGGCGTGGAGAATGACGAGATCGTCTGTGATGACTATGAAGGTACAGCGCGCAATATCATGTATGTGTTGGAGGGACTGAAGATCTCTGCCCAGACTACCGGGATCACGCCTGATGCGGTGGACAGGGAATTATTGTACATATTAAAGGGACTTGGCGCGGAATGATCCGCAACAAGATAGATCAGTTTGGAGGAAAACAGTAAGACATGGGAAATGTAAGACGGATTTACGTGGAGAAGAAAGAGCCGTATGCGGTGAAGGCGAAGGAGCTGCATGATGAGTTCCGGAATTATCTGGGCATCAATGTGGACAAGGTTCGCGTGTTCATCCGCTACGACGTGGAGAATATATCGGATGCGGTGTTTGAGACCGCATGCAAAACTGTGTTTTCGGAGCCGCCGGTAGACGATCTTTATCTGGAAAAGATTGAAATCCCGGCAAACGGACATGTCTTTTCCGTGGAATATCTGCCCGGTCAGTTTGACCAGAGAGCGGATTCCGCAGTGCAGTGCGTACAGTTTTTGAATGAGAATGAGAATCCGATCATCCGGACGGCGACGACCTATCTGATCGAGGGGAATGTCACTGAGGAGCAGATGGCTCACATCAAATCCTATTGCATTAACCCGGTGGATTCCAGGGAGACCGATCTGGTGAAGCCGGATACGTTGGTGACGGAGTTTGAGGAGCCTGCGGATGTGGCAATCTTTGACGGTTTCAAAGATATGCCGGAGGAGGAGCTTCGGAAACTCTACGATTCCCTTGGACTTGCTATGACCTTTAAGGATTTCTTACATATCCAGAATTATTTCCGTGACGATGAGAAGAGAGATCCTTCCATGACGGAAATCCGTGTGCTGGATACCTATTGGTCCGATCACTGCCGTCACACCACATTCTCTACAGAGTTGAAAGATGTGGAATTCGGCGAGGGATATTATCGTTCTCCGCTTGAGACCACCTATCAGAGCTATCTGGATACCAGAGCGGAGATCTTTGCAGGCAGGGACGACAAGTTTGTGTGCCTGATGGATCTGGCACTGATGGCAATGCGGAAGCTGAAAAAAGACGGCAAGTTGGACGACATGGAGGAGTCCGATGAGATCAATGCCTGCTCCGTTGTGGTGCCGGTGGAGATGGACTACGGTGATTATAAAGAGACAGAAGAGTGGCTGGTGTTCTTCAAAAATGAGACCCACAACCACCCTACAGAGATAGAGCCTTTCGGTGGTGCGGCAACCTGTCTGGGCGGCGCAATCCGCGATCCCCTTTCCGGACGCGGATATGTGTATCAGGCCATGCGTGTGACCGGTGCGGCGGATCCTACGGTTCCCGTATCGGAGACTCTGAAGGGCAAGCTTTCCCAGAAGAAACTGGTCCGCGGCGCGGCCAGCGGTTATTCTTCCTACGGAAACCAGATCGGTCTGGCGACCGGTTTTGTAAAAGAGATCTATCACCCCGATTATGTGGCAAAGAGAATGGAGATCGGTGCCGTGATGGGTGCTGCTCCGAGAAAGAATGTAAAGCGCGAGAATTCCGATCCCGGTGATATTATCATTCTGCTGGGTGGACGTACCGGACGCGACGGCTGCGGCGGTGCGACAGGTTCCTCCAAGGTGCATACGGAGAGTTCCATTGAGACCTGCGGCGCTGAGGTGCAGAAAGGAAATGCGCCTACTGAGAGAAAGATCCAGAGACTGTTCCGCCGTGCGGAAGTCAGCCGCCTGATCAAGAAGTGTAATGATTTCGGCGCCGGCGGCGTATCCGTTGCCATTGGTGAACTGGCAGCAGGTCTGTCCGTGGATCTGGATAAGGTGCCTAAAAAATATGCGGGTCTGGACGGCACGGAGCTTGCCATTTCCGAATCCCAGGAGCGTATGGCAGTTGTGATCGATCCTAAGGATGTGGCGGAGTTTATGGGCTATGCCGCGGAGGAGAATCTGGAGGTGGTTGAGGTTGCTGTGGTGACCGAGGAGCCCAGACTGGTGCTGAATTGGAGAGGCAAAAGAATTGTAGATCTGAAACGTGCCTTCCTGGATACCAACGGTGCGCATCAGGAGACGGCCGTGAAAGTGGACATTCCTGATGAGAAAGAGAATTATTTTGACAAATGGGCAGTTCCTGCTGTGGGCGAGAAGCTGGAAGCAGGAGATGTGAAGGGCGCATGGCTTGCACTCTTGAATGATCTGAATGTTTGTTCCCAAAAGGGACTTGTGGAGATGTTTGACTCCTCCATCGGCGCAGGCAGTGTGGTTATGCCTTACGGTGGAAAATATCAGTTGACCGAGACCCAGTCAATGATTGCAAAGCTTCCGGTATTGTATGGCAAGACGGATACCGTGACCATGATGGCGCATGGTTTTGATCCTTATCTGTCCTCCTGGAGCCCGTACCACGGTGCAATCTATGCGGTGGTAGAGTCCATGGCGAAGATCGTGGCGGCAGGCGGTGACTTTAAGAAGATCCGGTTCACATTCCAGGAGTACTTCCGTAGAATGACCTCCGATCCGGAGCGCTGGAGCCAGCCTTTTGCGGCATTGCTCGGTGCCTATGACGCACAGATTGGGTTCGGATTGCCTTCCATCGGCGGTAAGGACAGTATGTCAGGAACCTTTAACGACATTGATGTACCGCCTACTTTGGTTTCCTTTGCGGTGGATGTGGCGACCAGCGGGGATGTGGTGACGCCGGAACTGAAAACACCCGGCAATGTATTGGTTCGCTTCCGCATTGAAAAAGATGATTTTGATGTTCCGATGTATGAGAAGGTAGCGGAACTGTACGACTATATCCATGATCTGACCGAAAAGAAGCAGATCGTATCCGCGTATGCGCTGGATGCAAGAGGTGCGGCGGCTGCACTGTCCAAGATGGCGTTCGGCAATAAGTTCGGCGTGACCATCGCGGATGAGGTTTCTTCCGAGGAACTGTTCGGCAATGCGTTGGGTGATATTTTGGCGGAAGTGCCGGCGGACCTGGTGGAAGAACTGAAGGCTTCGGATTACAATGTGGCAGTGATCGGTACGGTTACCGAGGAGCCGGCGTTCGTCTATGAGGACACGACCATTACCATGGATGAGGCTTTGAAGGCATGGACTTCCAAGCTGGAAAAAGTATTTCCCACCAAAGCGGTGAAGGGAACGGCGGCTGTGGAAAGCAAATGCTACAAGGCAGACAGCATCTATGTATGTAAGAATAAAGTGGCGAAACCCACCGTATTTATTCCGGTATTCCCGGGAAGCAACTGCGAATATGACACGGCAAAAGCGTTTGAGCGTGCGGGTGCGAATGTGATCACCAAGATCTTCCGCAACCTGTCCGCAGAGGATATCAGATCTTCCGTGGAGGAGTTTGAGAAGTCCATCGCGCAGGCGCAGATCATCATGTTCCCCGGTGGTTTCTCTGCCGGTGATGAGCCGGACGGAAGCGCAAAATTCTTTGCGACGGCATTCCGGAACGAGAAACTGAAGGAAGCGGTTGAGAAGCTTCTGAATGAGCGCGACGGTCTGGCATTGGGAATCTGTAACGGTTTCCAGGCGTTAATAAAGCTGGGATTGGTGCCTTATGGTGAGATCGTGGGTCAGAAGGAGGATTCCCCGACTTTGACCTTCAATACGATCAACCGCCATATTTCCAAGATGGCATATATCAAGGTGGTATCGAACAAGTCTCCCTGGCTGCAGGAGGCTGAACTGGGCGCTACATACTGCAACCCGGCATCTCACGGTGAGGGACGCTTCGTAGCACCGAAGGAATGGCTGGATAAGCTGTTTGCAAACGGACAGGTAGCTACCCAGTATGCAGATCCCGACGGCAATGTAAGCATGGATGAGGAGTACAATATCAACGGTTCCTATTGTGCGATAGAGGGTATCACATCTCCCGACGGACGTTGCCTCGGTAAGATGGCTCACTCCGAGAGACGGGATGATGCGGTGGCTGTAAATATTTATGGTGAGCAGGATCTGAAGATATTTGAGTCAGGTGTGGCATATTTTAAATAAGGGTTATTCAGTAAAGACTATAATGAAATGGGGTGGAAGGTATGTTAGTAGTATTGGTACCGATGTTTGATGAAAATATGGCTGTGGGGGCTTATTCGGTATTTGCGCAGAAGAACAATTATTTCCTCAATCCGGCCATGCTGGGAACCGGACAAAATGACGGGGCCACAAGCATTGCGGGGTTGGAACTGATCCAGAATATCGGGGTGGAGGCACTTTCTCAGGGAAAAGAGATCCTGGTGCCGCTAAGTAATATTTCCATTTTTGCGGATGTGGAGAGTCAGTGCGATGCGCCGCATGATAAGATCGTATTCCTGATCGACAATACGATTCCTCCCATCGATATGTATGTGAATCGTTTGAAAGAACTGAAGGAAAAAGGCTATAAGCTGGCAATCCGCAAATTGGCAGTGGCAGAGTTTGAGAATTACAGAAGTATTCTTTCCCTGATGGATTATGTGCTTCTGAATAACCGGAAGATTGCCATCGACAAGGCGAAAATATACTTCGGAAAGCTTTATCCGAACGCAAAACTCTGTGCCGGCAACATCACGGATCAGGAGACCTTTGAGAATTTGAAGCAGAGCGGCGGATACAGCCTGTATGAAGGCAGTTTCTATCGTGTGCCTGCGACGAAGGGTAAGAACGATGTGGCACCTTTGAAGATCAACTATATTGAGTTGCTCAATATTGTGAACGAAGGTGATTTTGATCTGCAGAAAGCGGCCGGCGTGATCAGCCGTGATACGGCGCTTACCATCTCCCTGTTGGGTATGGTAAACCGTATGACCGTCAATTCCGGCATCAGCAGTATCAATCATGCAGCTGCCATGTTGGGACAGAAAGAATTGAAGCGTTGGATCAACACTGCGGTGGCGGGACAGTTGTACGCGGACAAACCGGGTGAGCTGACCAGACTTTCCCTGCTTCGGGCAAGATTTTTGGAGAATCTGGCGCCGCACTTTAATCTGGCGATCCGCAAGGAAGAACTCTTCCTGTTAGGTCTGTTCTCCGTATTGGATGTTATTTTGGAGAAGCCCATGGAAGAAGCGCTTACCTGGATGAAGGTATCCGGAGACATTTACAAGGCGCTGGTTGACCATGACGGCCCACTGAACCCGGTGATGGAGTTCATGGTGCAGTACGAGGATGCAAACTGGCAGGAGGTTTCCAGACTGATGCTTCTGGAGGATATTTCCATGAAGGCGGTACAACAGGCCTATATGGATGCCCTTTGCTGGTACCGTGACCTGATCTCGGATACAAAAAACTAAACAATCAATACATTCACAAAGTGGTGAGCAAAGGATATTGGATATTGCTCACCATTTTGTTTTGTGTTATAATAAATCAATTTGAGCGCTGTTCAGAGCCACAGGCAAAGCTACAAGAGAGAGGAGCACATAACGATGAAAACGTCAAAAAAGGCTTTTTTGATTTTGGAGGACGGAACCGTGTTCGTCGGAATACACATCGGCGCAGACAAAGAGATTGTCAGTGAGATCGTGTTCAACACTTCCATGGCAGGCTATCTGGAAGTCCTGACCGACCCGTCCTACGCGGGACAGGCTGTCTGCATGACCTACCCGTTGATTGGCAATTACGGAATCTGTAAGGATGATATGGAATCCTTGAGACCGTGGCCGGACGGATTCATCGTACGGGAGCTCTCCCGCATTCCCAGCAATTTCAGATGTGATATGACGATCCAGCAATTCCTTGAGGAGAACGGTGTGCCCGGCATTGCGGGGATTGATACCAGAGCGCTGACCAAGATCCTGCGGGAAAAAGGAACCATGAACGGCATGATCACCACGGATGAGAATTATGATCTGGAGCAGGTACTGCCGAAGCTGAAAGCGTATACCACCGGCAAAGTGGTGGAGAAAGTAACCTGTGCACAAAAATATACCATCCCGGCTGTGACGGATCTGACGCAGAACGGTCCGCTCTCCGGCATGGCACGTTTTGACAAGGACGCTTATGCGCGGGGAGAGCGGGAGAAAAAGCCGGCGTTGGTAAAAGAATTAAACGGTGCGGGGCTGAAAATTGCGCTGATGGATTTCGGCGCAAAGGTAAACATCGCCCGTTCTCTGGCGGAACGGGGATGTGAGGTGACCGTGTATCCCGCACTGACCACAGCGGAGGAGATCCTTGCGGACAAGCCGGACGGCATCATGCTTTCCAACGGCCCGGGAGATCCCAAGGAATGTACTTCCATCATTCAGGAGATCAAAAAGCTTTACGATACGGAAACGCCGATCTTTGCCATCTGCCTGGGACATCAGCTCATGGCGCTTGCCACCGGAGCGGATACCTACAAGATGAAATACGGACACAGAGGCGGCAACCATCCGGTGAAAGATCTGGCTACCGGCAGAGTTTACATATCTTCCCAGAACCATGGATACGTGGTGGATACCGAACATCTGGATCCGAAAATTGCGACTCCTGCTTTTATCAATGTGAATGATGGCACCAATGAGGGCCTGGCCTACACGGGCAAGAACATTTTCACGGTGCAGTTCCATCCGGAGGCCTGCCCCGGACCGCAGGATTCCGGTTATCTGTTTGACCGGTTTATTGACATGGTAAAAGGAGGACAAAAAGATGCCTAAGAATCCCAATGTAAAACGAGTGATGGTGATCGGTTCCGGGCCAATCGTGATCGGACAGGCGGCTGAGTTTGACTATGCGGGTACGCAGGCTTGCCGATCCCTGAAGGAAGAGGGCGTGGAAGTGATTCTGGTCAATTCTAACCCCGCCACCATTATGACCGATAAGGATATTGCGGATAAAGTATACATCGAGCCTCTGACCACAAAGGTTTTGGAGCAGATCATTGAAAAGGAAAAACCGGACAGCATTCTGCCCACCCTGGGCGGGCAGGCGGGCCTGAATCTGGGCATGGAGTTGGAGGAATCCGGCTTTCTGGCTGCCCACAATGTGAAATTGTTGGGTACCACCGCGGCGACCATCCGTAACGCAGAGGGGCGTCAGGAATTTAAGGATCTGATGGAACGCATCGGAGAGCCCTGTGCAGCTTCCATGGTGGTAGAGAATGTAAAGGACGGTATTACATTCACCAATACCATCGGTTATCCCGTGGTGCTGCGTCCCGCTTATACCTTGGGTGGTTCCGGCGGCGGCATCGCGTACAACCAGATTGAGCTGGAAGAAATCCTGGAGAACGGTCTGCGTCTTTCCCGTGTGGGACAGGTGCTGGTAGAGCGCTGTATTGCCGGCTGGAAAGAGATTGAGTATGAGGTCATGCGGGACAGTGCGGGCAACTGCATTACGGTCTGCAACATGGAGAATATCGATCCGGTAGGAGTGCATACCGGCGACAGTATCGTGGTGGCACCTTCCCAGACTCTGAGTGACAAAGAGTACCAGATGCTTCGTACTTCCGCGTTGAAGATCATTGATGAACTGCAGATCACCGGCGGGTGTAATGTGCAGTTTGCGCTGCATCCCACCAGCTTTGAATATTGCGTCATTGAGGTAAATCCCCGTGTGAGCCGATCTTCCGCATTGGCAAGTAAGGCTACCGGTTACCCAATCGCAAAGGTGGCGGCAAAGATTGCCCTGGGCTATACCCTGGACGAGATCAAGAACGCCATCACCAGGAAAACTTATGCCAGCTTTGAGCCGACGCTGGATTATTGTGTGGTGAAGATTCCGCGTCTGCCCTTTGATAAATTCATTACGGCCAAGCGTACCCTGACTACCCAGATGAAGGCCACCGGTGAGGTCATGAGTATCTGTGACAATTTCGAGGGCGCGCTGATGAAGGCGATCCGCTCCCTGGAGCAGCATGTGGATTGCCTGCGCAGCTACGATTTCTCGGCGCTTTCCGCGGAAGATCTGCTGGACAGATTGAAAGTAGTAGATGATCAGAGGATCTGGGTCATCGCGGAAGCAATCCGCAAGGGCATCCCCCAGGAGCAGATCCATGAGATTACCAAGATCGATCTCTGGTTTATCGATAAGATCGCAATCCTGGTAGAGATGGAGCAGGCGCTGGAGAGCGAGCCCCTGACTCCGGAACTTTTGAAAGAAGCAAAGCGTATTGAATTTCCTGACAATGTGATCGCCAGGCTGACCGGCAAAACGGAGGAGGAGATCAAGGAACTGCGCTATGTAAATGGTATCAAGGCAGTCTACAAGATGGTGGATACCTGTGCGGCGGAGTTTGCGGCGTCCACTCCTTACTATTATTCCGTGTACGGCGGAGAGTGCGAGGCCCAGGAAACCACCGGGCGGAAGAAGGTACTGGTGCTGGGGTCCGGTCCTATCCGTATCGGACAGGGTATCGAATTTGACTTCTGCTCCGTGCATGCCACATGGGCGTTTGCCAGAGCGGGCTATGAGACCATTATCATCAACAACAACCCGGAGACCGTCAGCACGGACTTCGATATTGCGGATAAATTGTATTTTGAGCCCTTGACCCCGGAGGATGTGGAGTCCATTGTGAACATTGAGCATCCCGACGGCGCAGTGGTACAGTTCGGCGGGCAGACCGCCATCAAGCTCACCGAGAGCTTAATGAAGATGGGCGTGCCCATTCTGGGCACAAAAGCAGAGGATGTGGACGCTGCCGAGGACCGAGAGCTCTTTGATGAAATTCTGGAACAGACCAAGATTCCCCGGGCCGCAGGCGGTACAGTCTACACGGCCAAGGAAGCCAAAGAGGTTGCCAACAGACTGGGGTATCCCGTGTTGGTGCGCCCCTCCTATGTGCTGGGCGGACAGGGCATGCAGATCGCCATCTCCGATAAAGAGATCGAGGAATTCATGGCGATCATCAACCGCATTGCCCAGGATCACCCGATCTTGGTGGATAAATATCTGATGGGCAAGGAAGTGGAAGTGGACGCAGTCTGCGACGGCACGGACATTCTGATCCCGGGTATCATGGAGCATATCGAGCGCACCGGCGTGCACTCGGGAGACAGTGTTTCGGTCTATCCGGCTCATACCATCGGAAAACTGATCAAGGACAAGATCGCAGATTATACGAAGCGGTTGGCTATGGCACTGCATGTAAAGGGGCTGATCAATATTCAGTTCATTGTACAGGGAGAGGATGTGTATGTCATCGAGGTAAATCCCCGTTCCTCCCGTACCGTACCCTATATCAGCAAGGTGACCGGCATCCCTATTGTGGATCTGGCTACTCAGGTCATCATCGGCAAGACCATCAAAGAGCTGGGCTATAAGCCCGGGCTGCAGCCGGAGGCGGAATATTATGCCATCAAGATGCCCGTGTTCTCCTTTGAGAAGATCCGTGGCGCGGAGATCAGTTTAGGACCGGAGATGAAGTCCACCGGCGAGTGCCTGGGCATTGCCAAAGACTTCCACGAGGCGCTTTACAAAGCTTTCCTGGGAGCCGGTGTGAACCTGCCGAAATACAAACAGATGATCATCACCGTCAAGGATGCGGACAAGGGCGAGGCCATTGAGATCGGACGCCGTTTCGAGAAGCTGGGCTACACGATCTACGCCACCAGAAGTACGGCGGCTGCCCTGAATGATGCCGGCGTGAAAGCGAGAAAGGTCAACAAGATTTCCCAGGAGTCGCCGACGGTCATGGACCTGATCCTGGGACACAAGATCGATCTGGTCATCGATACGCCTACCCAGGGACGCGATAAATCCAGAGACGGGTTCCTCATCAGACGGACTGCTATTGAGACCGGTGTGAACTGCATCACGGCTATGGATACCGCCAGAGCTCTGGTGACCAGTCTGGAAAACGCGGAGAATGAGCAGGATCTGATGTTGGTGGATGTGGCGGCATTGTAGTAAATTTATAAAGATTATGAAATCCCTGTTTGAACTGGAGAAAAACGGCATATACTATCCATGGAGATAATACTATCCATGGAGATAGGAAACAGATTCTTTTTCCGGGAAAGCGAGGGATTTGAAATGAACCCTGAGAGTTATCCGTTTGTGGTGCGGCCTCTGCCGTATGAGTATGATGCGCTGACACCTGTTTTGGACGAGGAGACCCTACATTTTCATCATGACAGACATTATAAGACTTATGTGGATAATCTGAACAGTATTCTGGCGGATTATCCGGAATTACAGAAGATGAGTCTGGAACAGCTTTTGACGAAGCTGGAAAAACTGCCGGTGCAGATCCGCACAGCGGTGCGCAACAATGCAGGCGGAGTGTACAATCACGAGTTGTATTTTGACAGTATGAAGGAGAACTGCGGACAGGAGCCTTCGGGGGCATTGGCGGAGGCGTTGGAGCGGGATTTCGGCACCTATCAGAACTGGCGTGCCCTGATGCATCAGGCTGCAGTGAGCCAGTTTGGTTCCGGCTGGGCGTGGCTTGTGGCGGATGAAGAAGGGAAACTGATCATTCTGCAGACGGCAAATCAGGATGTGCCGGATCTGATGCTTTACAGGCCGCTGTTTCTGGTGGATGTGTGGGAGCATGCGTATTACCTGCAGTATCAGAATCGTCGTACGGATTATGTGGAAGGGTGGTTCAGTCTGATCCACTGGCGCAAGGCGGACAGACGTTATGAGGAAGCACTGCACAGGACGGACAAAGGATGGAAATATGAACCAGGTAAATTATCAGAAGGAACTGGAAAAAATATTACAGCAGACTGAGAAGCGCAAGGCGGAGGGAGAAAGACCCCTGCGCCTTTTTCTTCATAGTTGCTGTGCACCCTGCAGCAGCTATTGTCTGGAATATCTGTGTCCGCACTTTGAAATCATGGTGTTTTACTTCAATCCCAATATCTCTGCGGAGCCGGAGTACCGGCATCGGGTTGAGGAACAGAAGCGCCTGATCGCAGCTTACAATGCGGAGCAGAAGGGCTATCCCATTCGGATCGTAGAGGGGGACTATGAACCGTCCCGATTTTTTGAGATTGCAAAAGGCTATGAGGATTGTAGAGAAGGCGGCGAGAGGTGTTTTAGATGTTTTGATCTGCGGCTGCGGGAGACGGCGATACGGGCTGGGGAAGGCGGATTTGATTACTTTGCCACCACGCTGACCATCAGTCCGCTGAAAAACGCACAGAAGATCAATGAGATCGGACAGGCACTCAGTGCAGAATATGGCATTGCCTGGCTGCCGTCGGATTTTAAAAAGAAAAACGGCTATAAGCGATCGGTGGAGTTGTCGGCGGAATACGGGCTCTACCGACAGGATTATTGCGGCTGCGCGTTCTCCAAGGCGGAACGGGAGCGTGAGAAGCAGACAATGCAAGATAAACAGGAATGACAGAGGAACAAAAAGACAGAAAAAGAAACAGAATGTTGCATAATATTTCCACTTCTGATAGAATAAAGAGGAAGTTTTTTACAAACTATATATTCCAAAGATGGAGGTGTAAGTATGGATTTTTCAAAAATTTTGACTTCGTTGATCAATGGAGTCGGGAACGTTGTGTGGGCAGCTGTACTGCTTGTACTGGCTTTTGTAGTCAGCAGTATTGTGAAAGGCCTGATCGTCGGACTGTTGAATAAGACGAAGCTCAAGAACTATGAGGAATCAAACGGAATGATCACATACGTCGGTAAGATTACTTACCTGTTTGTGTTCCTCCTGTTTATTCCGGGCATCTTCACAACCCTTGGGGTTGGTACCATTGCAAACCCGATCAGTTCATTCCTGAATGTGGTTTGGGGTTATCTGCCCAATATCGTGGCAGCAGTTGTGATCCTGATCGCAGGTACTATGATCGCGAAACTTGTGCGCGAGTTGTTGGTTCCTCTTTTCCGGAAGCTCCGTGTGGACGAGCTGCAGCAGAAGGCAGGTATTGAGGTAAAGGAAGATGGAAAATTTTCCACCACGCTTGCTTATGTGGTTTATGTGCTGATCATCATTCCTGTGATCGTGGCTGCTCTGCAGGCGCTCAGAATCTCCGTGATCACACAGCCGGCAGTTGCTATGCTGGACAAAGTACTGGCATTTTTGCCTGACATCGTTGTGGCGATTGTCCTGATCCTGGTTGGTACCCGTGTTGCGAAATTCGCGGGACAGCTGGTTCGTAAGCTGATCGCTTCCAGCGGTGTGGATGCGCAGATCAGAAAGCTGATCGGCGACAAGGTACCGAAATTTGTATTCTCTGATACCGTCGGTCTGATCGTTCGGATCGTGCTGGATGTGTTCTTTGTAGTAGAGGGTATCCGCGTATTGCGTCTGGATGTGCTCACCAATATCGGCGCTACCATGATCGCATATCTGCCCAATGTGCTGGCGTCTGTGCTGATCCTGATCGGCGCATTCCTGCTTGCGGCAGCTGCTGAAAAGGGTATGGAGAAGAACGGTCTGAAGGATTACGCAGTGATCACCCGTATCGCGATTCTGGTGGTAGCAGGCTTCATGGTTCTCAACCAGCTGGGCATTGCAAGCACCATCGTGAACTACGCATTCATCATTATTCTCACAGCAATCGGCGTTGCTTTTGCAATCAGCTTTGGCGTGGGCGGCAGAAGCTTTGCAGCACGCATGTTGGACAAGCTCGGCGATAAGATCGAGGAGAAGGATAAAGAAGACAAGTAAAGGTTTGATCCTGACTTTTGAAAGAAATCGGAAAAATCTTTGGAAAGGGCTGTGCACTTATGTGGCATAGCCCTTTTTTCGCGTAAAAATACTTTTTCGATGAAAATAAGTGCAACCTTTTTGGCATCGGAATCGTATCATAAGTGAAGGTACCTTCAGAGACGGAAAGGAGTATTTCATGAAACTGTCAGTTGACACTGCATTTTCAAAATATGGAGACCGGGTCTTTGCCGCTGCGTTCAGCGTATGCAGGAACCAGGCGGATGCGGATGATGTGGTGCAGGAAACATTTATCAAGTACTATAAGCTGGATCAGGAATATGAGAGCGAAATCCATCTCAAGGCGTGGCTCTTGCGGGTGGCGATCAACAGGGCCAGAGATATAATATCTTCTTCCTGGCACAGGAAACAGGTGGAATGGCAGGAATATATGAATGACCTGACATTTGAGGAACCTGAAGATAGCAGGTTGTTTGAGTCGGTCATGCAGCTTCCGGATAAATACCGGGTCGTGATCCATTTATTCTACTATGAGGGATACACCATTGGCGAGATTGCACGTATTCTGAAGTGCAGGGAGGGAACGGTGAAGAGCCAGCTGAGCAGAGGAAGAAAACTCCTGAAAAATATGCTTATGGAGGAATGGGACGATGACGAATAAGACGACGAATAAGACCATAAATAAAGAGAGATATCAGAGAACTTTTTCAGCGCTCCATACCTCCTGCGGAATGGAGGAGATCATGATGGAAGCGTCGGAAAGAATGGAAACAAGTGAATCAATGAAAGCAAAGGGTAAAAAGGAGAAAGCTTACATTCCCAAATGGGTTGCTGCATGTGTGGCACTGGGGTTGGTATTCGTATCGTCAACGGTTGTCTATGCCGCTGATATAGGAGGAATCCAGCGTAATATCCAAATCTGGCTTCATGGGGATCTGACGGATGCAGTTCTTGATATTCAGAACGGACAGTATACGCTCACTTACGAGGATGAAGACGGCAACCGGCAGGAGCGTGGCGGAGGCGGTATCGCCTTTGGACCGGATGGGAAAGAGCGCGAGCTCACGGAGGCGGAAATTATGGAACACCTGGACGAACCGGAAGTGAGGCATAAGGAGGATGGTACGGTCTGGGTATATTACCACAGCCAGAAGTTGGAAATAACAGATAAATTCGATGAAGACGGCATCTGCTATGTTCATCTGAAGGACGGGAAGGACAATTGGTATATGACGATAAAGTACCATGACGGTGTCGCCATGAGCCCGCATGGGTATATTGATCCGGAAACATTTGATTAGCAGGTGGGACGGGGATTGCTGCATTTGGTGGCAATTCCCGTTTATATTTAGGTATTCATGATGATCTGTTTTAGTGTTAGCTTAGGACTGGGACGTAGTATTGACATCTGCGTTAACAAGATGTATAATATTATCACATCGAACAATATACAGGAGAAAATCATGTCGGAGCTATTTTGGGGACTGCCGGAGGGACTACTGGAGGCATCTTTAACAGGAGGCGCGGCAATTGTCCTCTTTCTGCTGATCCGCTTCTTTCTGGGAAAACGCTATCAGAAAAAATACAGAGTGTTCGTATGGGTGTTGATTGCCGTCAGGCTGCTTCTGCCCTTTCACATCAAGTTATGGGACGGATACCGGACAGTGACGGTACCGGTTCATGTGTTGGAAGAATCGGATGGAGCTGAGGTAATAGAAGTACATGAGCAGGTTTTTACCAAGATGGTAGAGATTATCTCGAAAGAGCGACTGTTTACCACGGAGCAGCTGATCCAACTGGTGTGGCTTACAGGTGCGTGCTTGGTTTTGATGTATTTTCTGCTGGTGAACTATATGGGATATCGGAAACTTCACAGGAACAGTGACAGGTGTACCGATGAGACAATTCTCAACATGGTGGAGACGGTTGTCGTAGAGTATGGTTTAAAGAGAGCGGTTTCCGTATACCGCTTAAAGAGTGCGGGAGTCAGTCCCTGCTCTGCGGGGGTGTTCCGCCAGTGTATTTTCCTGCCGGGCAGAGTGTGCAGTGAGCGGGAATTGCAGTATATTATCCGGCATGAGTTGACGCATTGCAGAAATCATGATGTGGCCGTCAAGGCCCTGATGTTGATGGTCAATGCGATCCATTGGTTCAATCCGTTAGTCTGGTTGATGTTCACCTGCCTGGATCAGGACATGGAATTGGCATGTGACGAGGCGGTACTGGCGGATGCCACGAAAGAGCAGCGGAAGGAATATTGTGAACTGATCCTGTCCTATATTAGTGGCGATGGCGGACCCACGATTACCACAGGCTATGCGCAAGGCACCCGATTTTTGAAACAGAGGTTTGCGCACATTTACGATATGACCCGAAAGAAATCGGGCAGGACGGTGATCGCGAGTGTTTTGGTATTGCTGCTTCTTTGCAGCGGCGCAGTCAAATTGCAGGCTGAGGATGAGGCGGTGGCGCTTCCGTCCTATCATATGCTGGAGTATGAACCCAGGAAAGAGGCAGATCGGAAGGTGATCGAGTTTACTTATATACCGAAGGGATATGATTTTGTGAAAGAGACAGGCGGGGATTTTAGCGGTACCGTAAAATATGAGAACGAAGGGGAAGGTTACATTAGTCTTTATTGGATCTTGACAAAAGGTAAGGACTATATGGATGGGGAACATCATAAGCCGATACCCATAAAGATAAATGGTATGGATGGGATCTTTTGGGAAGCGATGGATGAAGATTTCGCCAATATTATATATTGCTACATGGATGAAGGGTATTTTACGTTGAGTTCGAACTTGGATCAAGAGGAATTGATGAAGGTGGCAGAGGGTGTAGAATTTACGTTTGAGAATGATAGGTAATTGTAAAGGAAAGTTTCACAATTGTCTCATTGCAAATGAGCGAGAAGGGGGATACGGACAATGAAGAAATTATCGGATGCAGAATTTGAGATTATGAAAGTCCTGTGGAGGCACAGCGCGCCGATGACCTCCAATCAGATTTTAGGCGAGATAGAGGGGCACAACTGGAAGCTGGCGAGCCTGATGACGGTTCTCGCCCGCATGGCGGACAAGGGAGCCGTATTCTGTGACCGCAGCACCCGCACCAACCTGTATTCAGCGCTGGTTTCTGAGGAACAGTATAAGATTAAAGAGAGCGAGAGCCTTCTGGAAAAACTCTATGACAAGTCTCCGAAGAACCTGATCGCCTGTCTGTATCAGGGCAAAAAGCTGTCGGATGAGAGTGTGCAGGAACTGCGGGCATATCTGGATTCTCTGGAGGGCGGCGGAAAATAACAGAAGCTTTGTGGGGGCTTGCGGCGGGATGGAGTTTACTTATGCGACAGATTGATTACAGTTTTGTGACAGATATGTGACAGGGCTGTGGCGATTTTATGTTATATATTAACAAATTGTGTAATATTAACATAAATGTTATTTTTATGCAAATATGATGCAGATTTGAAATAAGTTTGATGCAGAAATCAGCTACAATTACCTCACAAAATACAAAAATAGGAGGAAGGAAGACAATGAGAGAAAGGATTTTCATAATACTTGTAATTGCGATGATATTTGTTTGTGGGTGCAATGTGGATAAGAAAACTGTTAAAGATGAAGAGAAGTCCGTATTAGATTATGGCATTGGAGAGGAAGAACAATTAAAAGACCCTATAGATGCTGAACAGCAAACGCAAACATGGCAGAGTGCTTATCTGGAAATCTTATATCATCTACAGGACTATCTTGCGCCGCTATATTATCCGGATGGTGCCAATACCAGAAGAAATATTGATCCTCTGGATATTCCAATCTATTTGGGACTCCATGATTTTGATGAGGATGGAACTTTGGAACTGATTATCGGCGATATCGTCACCATGGCAGTATTTACCTACAAAGACAATCAGGTGGAAAAAATTGCGGATTTGTATTATCCGGACAGCATGTGGTGTATTAATGGGGTATTTTTTAAAGATCACAGTATCAGTTTGGCTTGTAATGGCGCAGGAGGAAGTGATTTTGTAAATTTTGGGTATTTGGATGGCAAATATGCGCTGGGACTTTATAGTCAGCTGAATATGCCTTCTGTAGTCACTATCAATGGAGAAGAAAGCTCACTGGAGGAAATGAATAGGATCTATACATTGAATTATGAGCAGCGGAGCGAAGAGGAATGGAGAACAAGACTTCGGCTGGTAAAAGAAAATGAGAACTGGATATTAAAGTATCCATCCGGAGAAGAGGTCGTTTTGGATAGCAATTTTGATTTTGATGCAATTTTGTGGTAAAACAAAAAAGTTTACATACATAGGTAATTGCGAAACTCCTTTTTATCGATACCGAATTGTGCATGTTGTATACTTCGTAAGTAGGGCGTTTGAGGACGTCGGTACTTAGATGCAGTATTTTCGCATCTTAGTACCGTTACATCCGAAATCGAGCGGGAGCGTCCCTACGATGAAGTATACAATTTGCACAATGACGCATAGGCAAAACCTGAGTTTCGCAAACGCCTAAGTTTACATACAAAATACGAGGGAGGAAACCAACATGAAAAAGAGTAAAGGAGCTATTATATTATCAGGGCTGCTCTGTCTGGTCTTTCTGAACGGCTGTGGAAATGCGGATAGAGCAGACGCTTCCATAGATGCCGCAAGCATGTCACAAGCGGATATGCAGACTATTTCTGTGGAAACGGAAGATACTTTCGGCTACAATGAAGCGGAACTGGCGCAGGCTATGGACAGAGTGCTTTCCATAAACGGTCTGGAATCATCGCTTACAATGGATGAATATATCTATGAATCTGGTCAAAGCGAAGAAGAAATAGATGCTGCGGTTCTGCTTGGAAGCTCGCAACACGGCAAGTATGAAATATACGGAGTCAGCAGCAAAGAGTTTGGTCCTGTCGGAATGGTCATCAATTGTATCATAGACGGGAAAGATAATGGGAACTATCTGTATGAACCGTGGAGCTGGCGCGCGGGGCTACAGGTGCATGAAACAGGTGATCACGAATTCTGTTTTTCTTATTGTGACGGGTATGGAACCGGAGCCCATACGGAGCAATTCTATGTATGCCGGGTTTATGATACGGGAACCGTGGCACCGCATAAGCTTTCCTATGATGCCATGCGGGAGGCGCTTGCGGCGTGTTCGGAATTGGTGATGGACAACACAAAGCAGACAGTGCAGGTATGGCAAAAGGAAAACGGTGCCAGAACCACGCTGCTTGCGGAGATTCCTTACGCATCCTATGCGGATGAGACCGGAGAGGGCTATACCATTGAGACAGCCCAGCTTGCGGAAATGTTCTATGAATTCCAATATACTTCTCAGGGCGCAGTACTGAATATCGGCATTGAGTTGACAGGGAAAAATCTGCCGCCCACGACATTGTATCTGGACGAATCCGTATCTTATGAGATGAAATGGAGCTATATGGAAAGCGATGATGTTCTATTTCGATTGGAAAATCCAAAGGTTGTAAAAATAGATTGACAAGGTGTTCTACATATTGTAGTATATAAGCATACTACAATATGTAGAATGAAAGGGGCGCAATGATATGGGTGAGTTGAGAATGGGAACCGCTGAAGCCAAATTTGCAGATATGATATGGGACAATGAGCCGGTCTCATCGGGGGATCTGGCAAAATTGGCAAATAAAGAATTTGAGTGGAAAAAGACGACTGCTTTTACCGTGTTAAAACGACTGTGTGAGAGAGGGCTGTTTCAGAATCAGAACGGAATTGTCACCTCTCTCATATCCAAAGAAGAGTTTTACGCACGTCACAGTGAAACGTATGTAGAAGAAACCTTTGGCGGTTCTCTGCCGGCTTTTCTGGCTGCATTTGGGGCGAGAAAAAAGCTGACAGACAAGGAGATCGACGAGATCCAGAAGATCATTGAATCCATGAGGGGGTAGGCATATGTTGGAACAGATTTTCTTAAAAGTAATAGATATGAGCCTCTCTGCGAGTATCATCATTGGGATTGTAATACTGGCGCGCATTTTGTTAAAGCGCTTTCCAAAGTTCATTTCCTATATGCTCTGGAGTGTGGTCCTGTTCCGGCTGATTTGCCCTGTTATCCCGAAATCCGAGATCAGTCTCATTCCGGATTTAAGGCCTGTATTCTATGCGTATAGGTTGGAAAAAGGTGCCCTTCCGATAGACGGGGAATTTGGGGAAAACGCTGTTTCAAGCATCGGCGGTGCAGCGGAGGACAGGCAGACAGCCGGGGCTACAGCAGCCAGAGATACAGCCCCAGGACAGACAGCCCCAGGATCAATAATATCCGGCGGTGTACCCGGCGGAGAGACCGGCTCCGGTGAGAAAACGCTCGGGGAGATGGCATCCGAAGAGATACCATCCGAAGAGATACCATCCGAAGGGATACCGTCCGAAGAGGTATTATCAGGACAAATATCATCAGGACAAATACCATCCACACAGATGCAGCCCGAACAGTTTTCTCCGGGTGAAAAGATTAAAACCGCGGAAGTCTTATGGCAGGAGAGGTTTGTCTTATTTGGAAAGTATGTGTGGGTATCCGGAATCGGTATCATGCTTTTGTACTGCGTGATTTCTACGATCAAGATTCGCAATAAAGTATCGGTATCAATTCCCTTCAAAGAAAATATTTATATGACAGACGAGGCTATATCGCCGTTTGTAATGGGGATATGCAACCCTAAGATCTATTTGCCGGTGGGCTTGGGGGAGAAAGAGCGGGAATACATTATCTTGCATGAAAAGTTCCACATCAGGCGTTTGGATCATATTGTAAAGCCGGTGGCTTTTACAGCGTTGTCCATCCACTGGTTCAATCCGCTGGTGTGGATCGCTTTTATTCTTTTCTCTAAAGATATGGAAATGAGCTGTGATGAAGCAGTCATAAAAAGAATGGGAGAAAATATCAGGGCGGATTATTCCGCGTCCCTGCTGGCTCTTTCTACGAGGCGTCCTATTCTTCGCGGGCTTCCGGTGGACTTTGGGGAGGGGGATACAAAGGACAGAATCAGGAATCTGGCGGCATTCCGAAAGACAAAAAAAGGGGTAGTGGCAGTCCTGGTCACAGGCGTTGTCCTGCTGATGGTATGTTTAATATCTACCCGCGAGGCCACAGTTTCTGAAGCGCAAGATATTGAGGCGGAAAACACTGTGACAAAGCAGACAGAGGTTTCCGCGGCAGCAGGTGATGCACCGGTTGCCGCCGCGTCGAGGGATACGAACATAGTCCTCATTTATACCCAGGAAGGCATGGAACAGGCCAAACCGGCCACGCTGCACCAGGGAGATGGCTACTCCTTTTATAAGACAGACGGGGATTGGATGTCTTTGACCGTTTATTTTGAAGACGCTGTCAACAACTGGTACGCCAAAAAGAATGAGTCCGTAAGCTTTTGGATCGACAGCTATGCAGGCTTGAATCAAAGCCAGGTGGAACGGATGTTGACAAAGCTGGGCTATACCGAAGAAAACGGATACCTGTGGAAACTGGAAGAGGATACGATCTGCAAAATCAGATTCCATGAGACGGGAGAGGATACCTGGGTTCTGTGTGCCCGTTATCCGATAGAAGCGGAGGAAGGCTGGGGAGATTGTATCCGCAAAATGTTTGACACCTTTGAGGTGGAGGACGGATACCGTGCGGCGGAGCACGCGCCTAAGGCGGTCATGCCCGAGGGGCAAAAGCCCTGGTTACATGAGGCAACCTATGTGGACACTGCCAACCGAAGCGGAGAGATACAGGGGGCAGAACACACAGGTTATACAGGCGCCTATATCTATGAGGACCTTTTGATCAGCAATACCACAGACAAGGGGTTTGACTTTACTGTGATCAGGAAGGATTATGAGACAGGTGAAAGCGAAGTGATCATTCCTTTGAGTACAGCTCATTTCAACGAGGATGGGATCTCTGCTACCTGCGTGAGAGAGGAAGGAGATATCACTCTTGACTTTTCGGACATTAACAATAACAATGTCCTGCCCGCTGTTATGTTCATTAAAATCTGGGGTGTGGAGTCGCTGGAGGGAACGCTTTTCTTCAACGGAGACGTATGGGAGGCATACAGGGAGCGAAAGGATCGGTTTACTCTTTCCCTGGATATCACGGAACAATATCATACCCATGTGGGCAATCCGAACAACTTTTATATGATCGACGAAAACCATGTGCTATGGGGAAGCGGGAGTAATAACTTCGGGCAGCTGGGGCAGGGAACGCAGGACTATGACTTCCACAGCAAAAAGGTAAAAATCGCGGAACATGTCATAGATGTGGACTACTCGCAGAAAGGCTTTATCATTTATCTGACAGAAGACCACAAGCTATACGGCGTGGGCAATGCGGGCTGCGGGGCTTTGCAGCAGTATGATGTTTTTGATTTCATCCAATATGCAAACGGCGAGCACTACTATATCAGTGAGCCTTGTCTGCTCATGGAAAATGTAACCTACGCGCGCTGCGGCAGGGATGATGTGGCCTGCCTGACGGAAGACGGGGCGGTGTGGATCTGGGGCACTGTTTGGAATCAGGGAAGCTGGATGAATGCGAACGCTTATTTTATACAGAAACCGAAAAAGGTTTTGGAAAACGCAGTTCTTGTCACAGGAGGCTGGTTCAATCATGCGGCATTATTGCAGGACGGAACGGTGTGGACCTGGGGATATAACGGCGCCGGGAATTGCGGCGTGGCAGACCTTGAGGTGGTCAGTGACCCCACCCTGGTCGCGGAAAATGTTGTCATGGTATGGACAGACCGTGCACTGAAGAATTATCCGGAGCCCAGTGCAGAAGAAATCGCGGCCGCATGGACGGGGAAGGTGGATTATAATACGGCGTATGATGACATTGCAGGATTTGGCGGTATTTATCCGAAATTACTGGACAATACGGTAATCCAGAAGGCAGACGGCTCCTATTGGGTGTGCGGTGAAAATGTAGGACAAAAGGAAAAGGTCGTGTATGGTATGGAGGGGGACTATACGATCGTATGCACCCATGAGTTTCAGTTGTGTCAATAACAGGCTATAGGGTATCAAACTTGCCGCGGAGCTTCAGCTGCGGCATGGAAATCAAGAGGGTAAATGCATGAAAAAAGAATTTGGCACTAAAATCAAAGTTGTTATGGAACGGAAAAAGGCAGTGGCTATGCTGGGGGTTTTGTTTATGATGTTATTTGCCGCCTGTGCAGGTGATACAGGAAACGGGGCAGAAAATGAAACAGAAAATAAAGCAGATATCATAACAACCGCAGAATCCGGAGCAGAAGATGCGAACCAGCAGGATACAGGGAAACAGGATGCCCAACAACAGGTCACATACTGGCTCAACCGCCACGGAGAGATATATGACGGTGACTATGCTCCCGCCGGCTTGGACAAGACATTTGCGACGATGCTGTGGATTTCCACCCATGAGGGAGAAATCCTGGGAGAAAATGTTTTGGGCAGTGACTACCCCTGTATAGCTGAGAGTGAGAAAATACTGCAGGCAGCGGCAGAGGGAGAGAAAGTGTGGGACATGCCGGGAGAGGTATCCTTGGTCTGGGTGCGGATAGAACAGGAACCGCTTGTTCTGCCGGAGGGATCCCTCGGGCAGACTGCCCATAAAGATTACATTATTTATCGCGATGGTGAAGATGCTTATGTGGGTTATCAGTCTGTGGAGGACGGGAGCAAATGGACAGTCAGCCGGATCGCAGGTTATGGGGAATGGCTGGAGAGGGAGTTGGATATTTTTATCCGCATGACTACAGGGCTTTGAGCGTGTCTGTAAAAATTGTTGTATTTTTTTGCCCCTGTTTCAAAGAATTCCTACTATATAGGTATAAGGCCTTAAACATTTGTCACTATTTTACATGAGAGGAAAAACAGTATGCAGGATTCGGAGATTGTGGCATTATACCTGGCGCGCTCGGAAGATGCGATCCGGGAAACGGATCATAAGTACGGGAGTTATCTGGGAAAAATTATATTCAACATTCTGCGGGATCGCGAGGATGCGGAGGAGTTGGTAAACGACACCTACATGGGTGCATGGCGTGCGATTCCGCCGACCATACCGGACAGTCTGAAGCATTTTCTGTCCCGGATTGCTCGTAATCTTTCCTTTGACCGTTTGGACTATAAAAACGCGGGAAAAAGGCAGGCGATTTTGGTGGAGCTGGATGAGGCTGTGCCAGATGGGGATTATGGCGCTGACCCGGCGCGTGTATGGGAGGCGCGGGAGATCGGAGAATTGCTGAATCAGTTCTTAGCAGGATTGAATCGGCGGACGTGCGCCGTTTTTGTGGCGCGGTATTATTACGCCTATCCCATTGCGGAGATTGCGGAGAAATATGCGCTGTCGGAGAGTCAAGTGAAGTATACGCTTTCCAAGACAAGGACAAAACTTCGCAGCTATCTGGCGGCAAAGGGGGTGGCGGTATGAGCGGTGAAAACAGAGACAGCAGAAAACTGGCGGATGCGTTTGGATTTGTGGATGATAAATATCTGGATCTGGTGGAAAGCGAACAGCGAAGTAAGAGACCGATATGGTTCTATGGCGGTATTGCGGCGGCATTTTTAATCTGTATGCTGACCGTCTTTTCGGTGGGTGTGATCGCGGCGGACTGGTTCGGACTGCGCAGTCTGCTCTTACCGCAAAACACACAGGAGCCGGGGCAGGAAAATGACGAGAGTTCTTCTGACGATGACTGGCAAGGGCGAACAGATTCGGATGAACAAACGGGCAGTGGGCAGGCAACCGGATCATCTCATACATATGACGAGATCAGTCTCTCCGGTTACTGGGAGAGTCCGGAGACACAGGCGCTCTATGAGTGGGAAAACTTTGTCAGGTCTTATGATCCGGACGGGCAGATTGTAATGGAGAATGACAAAAATCCCATCGGGTTTGAGGACAGATATTTGGCATACACCGTCTATACGCAGGAAATGGCGGATAAGTTGGAGGAGATTGCGCAGAAGTATGGCTTAAAACTACACACAGAAATGAACATTGTATGGGGGGAGGAATTTGCTTACAGGTTGGGCGGTAAATTCTGGTTGGACGGCAACAAGGCGTATTCTGCCTACATCTATGAAGACGGCTCCTTTGGGTGTGATGGGGATTATGTGGGACTAAATGAAGCGGGTACGGACATAGGATATCAGCTTCGCAGAGCAGTGAAGGGAACACTGGACGCTGTGACACTGAATGTAAACCATATAGAGGACTATGAGGAGTGGCAGTATCAGACCGCCGGCGGCGAGAGGGTCATGCTGGCGCTGGGACCGTATAAAGGATTGATCTATGGAGATTTTGACAGTTGTTTTATCACGGTGAATGTGCTGGAAGGGACAAAGACCGTTTGCAACTGCAGGGAATTGGAGCAGATTGCGGACAGCTTTGATTTTAAAGTTCTGAACCATGTGCAGACACCGGATATGCGGGGAGATTGTGTGCCCGGAAGGGAATGGCTGGGTGAGGACAGCGAGACAACCGTTCCTTCCCTGCGGGACAAATACTATGAAACTCTCTTTAACCTGCGCTATCTGCAGCGTTGGCCGGATGGGTCAGACTGTGGGTTTGAAGGGGGTGGCAGTAGTATGGCGGACAATACCTTTGCGATTCTGGATGTGGATGGAGATGGAGCAGAGGAGCTGGTGATCAAATATTTTACCAGCGCTATGGCGTGGAAGTGTGCCAAAGTCTATGGATTTGACGAAAGTACAGGGGATTTTTATGAGGAATTATGGGAGTTTCCCTTTGACATTACATTCTATGATAACGGCATTGTAACGGCCGGACTTTCCCACAACCACGGACCGGTCTGTGACAGCCTGTGGCCATACACTGTCTGGCAGTACAACGAAGCGTTTGACAGTTATGAATTGGTATGTACTGTCTACGGCTTTGATCAAAAGCTGGCGGAGGAGCTTGGAATCGATACCTATCCGAAAGAAGTGGACACCGACAATTATGGCACGGTTTACTATATCATGCAGGAAGGCATTCAGGATCAGGCGATCAATCGGGAGGACTATCAAAAATGGTATCAGGAAACCATCGGGAAGGCAGGGAAAATCGAGGTACCCTATCAGAAAATGACAGATGAAAATATTGAGGCAGTGAAGAATAAATGAGAGCGAAAAAATTTATTTATATAGCAGCAGTCGGTCTTCTGGTGTTGGCAGGATGCGCGAAGAAAGAAATAACAATTGATCATGCTGACAGCGTACAAACCGGACAGACAGACTCACAGACTGCATGGATAGGCATACAGGATGTAGAAATATATTACATGGAACCTGCTATGACGATCGATCAGGACGAGAGTACAGGGGAAGATTATTTTGATTTTGATTGGGACATGAAAATGGTCGGGGAGCAGATCGGACAATTTGCAGGTGATTATGACAACGATGGAAAAAATGAAATCTGCCTGCTTATGAAAGGAGCCAGCGGAACAGGCGTCTCTGTGGAGAGGCTATTCATGATTGAACAGGATACAGACGGAGAAAACATGAAAGCGCTAGAATTTGGAGGGAACAACCTGTGGGACAATATCAAACAGAAACTGACGGCTCAATGGGATGCAAATGCGCAGCAATTGATTGTTCAGGCGGCGGGCAGTGACAAAAAAGTAACCTATTCTCTGGCGGGAGAAGACGTTACGGCACTCGGTATAGATTGTTTGAACCAAATCCATTTTGAGGTGCAGGATAATAAAATATGGATGGACATAGATATTGGTCTTTGGACAGGAGAGGGCGGTCCCACCAGATTTTTGCCGGACGAGGAAGGTAATATGCGTTTTGAAGTTCTTTATACAGGAAGTGGTTTTAGGCTGGCAGATATTGCTGTAACAGACAGCACAGAGGAGGCTTCAACTTTACGATAAGCACCTAAGATGGAGATAGTAAATATAATAATAGCATTGACTTGAATGTGGTTTTATTATATAATAATAGAACAAAGGGATGATTATATTTAAAATGGAGCGTGTTTATTGTAATTTCATATGCAGGAAAAGGAATTAATAAAAGTTGGGAAATATAAATCGGAATTTAATAAAATTCTTGGAATTAATCTTGAGAATCTAGATATTTATAGATCCAAAGGTCTAGCTGTGCATATGAAAAAAAGGCAACATTTTAATTGCTTAAAATATATTGAGTGTATAGAGGAGATTATCGGAGAACCTGACTATATAGGTATCAATCCAAACGAGGAAGGTACAAGTATAGAACTTATAAAAAGATATGAAGACAATGTATTGATAGGAATAAAACTTGACACAGAACAGGATTATTTTTATGTATCTACCATGCATGATGTGCAGGAAGCCAAAATTTTAAGAAGATTACATAGTGGAAGATTAAAAGAATTTGTTATTGACAGACAAGAGGTTTAGTAGTATATTTTGGATTAATATCGAATAAATTAATAATAAGCACATTTATTTTGAGGTCGGAAATGGTTCCCGACGCACTCTTTATAGAGTACCTGAGATGATGGATACACCGCCCATCCGGAATAAATGTGCTTTATTATTTGGTGCTGATTTAGAAGGCACACGGCTTGTATTAGGTGTAGATGGAGGAATTGCAAATGATCAAGAATAAAAATATCAGTATAGGAATCTTCCAGGCAGTAGAGGTGTTGCAAAGGCTGAGCCTGAGCAGATCAGCGCGTTGGCATTTTGAGCAGAGTCTAAAGGCAAAGCGAGACCGATGGGCAGAGGATGAGTATGTCAGAGAGCAAGGTAGAGAACAAGGTGTCTTGTTGAGAGACCGGCAGCTTATAAAGGCGTGGCTGCAAAAAGGGTATACCATAGAGCAAATTGCGGAATTGCTGGATGAGGATGCAGACACCGTGCGGCAAACGTGTGAACAGCTGAAAGAGAAGTAGGATAAAAGTAGAATAAAAGTTGAGAAACCTCCCAATATCAGGAGTAAGCAATTACTGATATCCGGGGGTTTTTCTTTTTGAAAAAATAATTATTATTTTGATGTAACGAATCAGTTATAATATGGACACATCTTAGGAAAAGGAAACTGGAACAGGTACGAAGCATGTTAAGCAGTATATCGTAAAAGCGCAGAGGGGAGGTGGAGAAGACGAATCTGGAGAAAATGTGTGCAGAATATTATGAGGTAGTGTTTCGCTATCTGTTGACGCTGACCAGAGATTATGACATGGCGGAGGAACTGACGCAGGAGACCTTTTATCGGGCAATCCAGAGGGCAGATACTTTTCGCGGGGATGCGAGGATGACCACATGGCTGTGCCAGATCGCGAAATTCACGTTTTATCAGACGATTGACAAGGCGCATAGGCATCCTACTACATCCATAGAGGAGTATCCTGTGGAAATCGAGGATTCCCAAATGCCACAGCCGGAGGCGGCGCTGATACAGGGAGAGCAGAAAGTCGCACTTTACAAAGCAATCCAAAGTCTGTCTTCGCCTACCCGGGATGTGGTAATGTTGAGGATCACAGGTGAACTTTCTTTCAAAGAGATCGGGGAGATTTTGGGTAAATCCGAGAACTGGGCACGGGTGACTTTTTACAGGGGAAAGCAAATGGTGATGAAGGAGGTGCCGCAGAATGACTGAAAAAGAATTAAACCTTGCGCGGGATCTTCTGCCTCTGTATGTGGAGGGCAAGGTGAGTGAAGACTCGGCGCGGTTCGTGCAAAGCTGCATGGAGAAGAATGAGGAACTGAGGGAAATGTATGCGGATATGTGCAGGGAGATAGAGATGCCTGCAGAGAGATTTATAATGGCTGAAGGCATGCCCCTCTATATGAATCCCAGTATGGCACGAAAACGAAGGAACCGTCGCATTCTCAGATGGGTGTTGCCGTTCGTTCTGTTGTTGCTTGGATATGGGGGATTGCTATGGGGGATCATTGTGTATTTATTTCACATGCTTTCATGGGGAGTTTTATAGAGTATATTTATTTTATTCGTCCGGTGGGCAGAAGGGAGTCCTATGCAAAATATCACATGTAATATGATCAAAGATCTGATACCGTCTTATCTTGATGAAATACTAACAGATGACACTAATGAGCTTGTAAAAGAACATCTGGCAGTATGCCCGGAATGTGCGCAGGCATTGAATGCCGAGAGTCAACGCAGAGTGGAAGGGCTTTGGGCGGAACAAGAGCGGGGAGAAGCTTTTTCGCAGAAACTTCTGGAGAGAAGAAAATTTGTGACAGGACTGATTGTGGGATTTTTCCTTCCCGTTATAGTGGTTGCGGTCAGGCTGTTATTTGGTATGCTCTTAAACGGAATTGTTTATGGATTTTAGACGGCATGAAGCAAAGGAGGAGAGTTATGAAATCGCGTGCACAAAGGAAATTTGCGCTGGGAGTGTTGATCGGTGCGGTGTTTGGCTGTATGACGCTGGTGGCAGGAGGAGTGATCCTTTTTCTGTATTTTCTCTTCGGGGGTCCGGCAGAGGTGACAAGGGATGTGTCCCAATATGAGTATCTCATCGGCAGAACGGATGCCAATATTCGGAGCGGGTTTGTGATATTTCCCGATCGCCTGCTCTGTGAGGAACAGGATGCGGAATTTTATTATTTTTATCAAGATACATGGGATGACCCAACGGTACAGGTTTTCCTGAAATGCCAATATGACGAGGAGACCTATGCTGCGGAGGCTGCGAGGTTAAAGTCTTTGACGAAGCTGAAATATGAGGATTCCGACAGATTCCCTTTCACGGCATATATGGCGATCGATGGTGCAGGACGCAGTTACGAGTATGCGTTGCCGGGCGATGATTGGCAGATGATTTATATTTTTACAAGCTATGTCCACGAGGATAAGATTGCGTTTGATAAGCAGTATCTGCCTAAGGATTATGAGGATATTTTTGTGAGGGATTATAAGGAGTATATGAACGCGGAGCACACCATTTATCTGAAGAAAACTACTTATGGGTTAAATGGAGAGCCGGACGGGTGGGTGTTTGATTACGATGTAGACGGAAAGTAAAATCCCGCTGGAATTGCTGTGTTTTCATATGTTATGATAGATGTGAGAAAGTTTATTCCCGCGAGGATCAAATACCCCGCAGCTAAGGCTGCGCGGCAAGTTTGATACCCCGTAGCTTGCTGCGGGGGCTTTGATTGTATATGAGGTGACAAACTAATGTGCGGAAGATATTATGTAAATGAAAATACGGCGGATGCGGTGGAAGATGTTTTAAAACAGATTGGCGTGGAGGCAGATTTTCATAATCTGTGTCGCAATGCGCTGGTGTCCGGAGACATTCACCCTACAGATGAGGCATTGGTTTTGAAAGCCACCAGACAGGGAATCGTGTGCTGTGCTCAGAAATGGGGACTGACAGGCTTTCCGCATGGTCAGTTACTGATCAACGCCCGATGCGAGACGGCTGCGGAGAAACATTCTTTTCGGGACGGTATCCTGAAAAGACGGATCATTATACCTGCGGCGGGGTTCTATGAGTGGAATCAAAGCAAAGAAAAAAGTATGTTTCGAAGAAGCGATGGACGTGTTGCGTTTCTGGCAGGATTTTACGAAAAACAGGAAGACGGAGAACATTTTATCATTCTGACTACCGCAGCCAATTCCTCTGTAAAAACGGTACATGACAGGATGCCTCTGATCCTGGAGGCGGACGAGATCCTTACCTGGTTGACGGATGATACCAGGATGGGCGCATTGATGCAGAAGGTTCCGGTTGAGTTGGAGCGCAGGTCTGATTATGAGCAGCTGAGTTTGTTTTGAGCTGGTGAAAATAGGAAAAAGTTAAGGGCGGTTGACAAATTTCCACGCCTGATTGGTGGAATGGCAACCGCTCTTTCTGTTAGGATAAATCCATCAATTTTAAGGAGGTATCTGTATGAATGTAGCAGACAGAATTCAAAATCTAAGAAAGACAAAGGGAATATCGCAGGAGGAATTAGCTGACAAGATTGGGGTATCCAGACAGACGGTGTCCAAGTGGGAGAGCGAGCAAAGCGCCCCTGATATGGATAAGATCATTCTCTTAAGCGACTATTTTGAAGTTACGACAGACTATTTGCTCAAAGGGATTGAGGCAAAAGAGAATGTTGTCGATCAACCGGACGCCAGAATTTTTTCGTTAGCGGGAACAATGTTTGGCTTTATTGGCATCACTGTGTCTATTGGAATCTGGATGGAAAGACAGCAAATTGTTGCGGTTATGATTGGACTGATTCTGATCGCAATAGGAATTATGATCCATATGGTAGGACAATTCAGTGGAAGGAATGCAAAGACAGCAAATAGAAAATTTTGGACGATCAATGTATGGTTTGCCACACTCATTCCGTATTCCTGCATATTCAATATATTGCAAGGGCATTTTGGGGGCTTTACAGGCCGGATCAGTCCGATCCCAGCGCTGGGGAATTCCATTTTGCTGTATGGAATTGGCTGGCTGATCTATATTGCAGGTTGCGCAACCTTTGATTGTATCTATCTTGTAAAGAGTAAGTGCTTATCCTCTTGAATAGAAATATAAAAACGTTTGTATACGAAGGATTACGCAGAAAAAGTAATTTGAGTATTGACAAAAGCAGACTACATATGTAGACTTAAAATAGGTTTACACATGTAGTCTATTTTGATTAATACAAAAATACAGGAGGTTACAAGATTCTATGGCAGCATCAAAAAAAGAATCCAAAATGGAAATACCGAAAATCTATGAAGGCGAATACCGATTTTATGAGATACTTTGGGAGAAAGAACCGGTTAAAAGCGCAGATCTGGTCAAACTCTGTAATGAGCGGCTGGGTTGGAAAAAATCCACTACATATACAGTGATCAGACGGTTGTGTGAGAGGCAGTTGATCAAACTGGAGGATACGGTGGTGACAGCGCTTTATACGAAAGAGCAGGTGCAGACTGCCGAGAGTGCGAGTGTGGTGGAGAAGACGTTTGCCGGTTCGTTGCCTGATTTTGTAGCTGCTTTTGCAAAGAGCAGAGAGCTGGGCGAGGATGAGATTCGGGAACTGCAAAATTTTATTGATAATTATAAGAAATAATAAGAGCAATATCTGAGGGCTGAAGAAGGGAAAGAATTGATGCGCAAGGTAACGGGAACGTGGTGTGCAGGAAGCGTGGAAAATGCGGGAAGACAAAAAGCGGAGCGCGCAACACGTAGGAAATGGGGAGGCTTTTATGATGGTTGGAATGACAGCGGAAATGATAACAGGGAAAATGATAACAGGGGTGGCCGATGGGATAATTGCGGGAGTGTGTGACAGGCTTCTGGGTAACAGTATTACGGCAGTTTATCTGATCGTGACAGTGATTGTGATCCGCGTTTTGTTCCGCAAGGCACCGGCGGTGTTTCGCTGTATCTTGTGGGGGTTGGTAGGGGTTCGTCTCGTGTTGCCTTTTGATATCCAGATTGATCGAGGCATACTGCCCTCCGGAGAAGAACAGTTGCGGCAGATTGCGGAGACGACCGGAGTCACTGATACTCTGTGGGTTTCGCTGGACAATGGGGCAGAGGCAGGTGATGAAATAGGGGCATCTGTTGATACCTGGATATTCAATGAGGGAGATGCACGTACTACGGTGGAGACATCCGTTGAGATTGAGACGCTTGCAGGGGAAGACATATCAGTCCATACCAAAGCGCAGAGAAGCATAAATATCTTCTTTCGCGTCTGGCTTGTCGGCGTATTGGGTATGATGGGCTATCTTGTTTGGCAATATGTATCCCTGCGCAGCCGACTCCGGGAGGCGGTGCGGGAAGAATGGACCATGTCCGGTGAACCCTGCGAGGTTTATCTGGCTGAGGGAATCCAGACTCCATTTCTCTTTGGCATGCTTCGTCCCAGAATCTATCTGCCGTATAGATCGAATACGGATTACGCGGAGTATGTGCTGCGCCATGAGCAGATGCACAGGAAACACTTTGATCATCTGAAGAAAAACATATCTTTCATTCTGCTGAGTGTTTATTGGTTTCACCCTCTTGTATGGCTGGCATATTTTCTCTACGGAAGGGATCTGGAGCTTGCCTGTGACGAGAGGGTAATCAAGGATTATGATCTGGAGAACAGAAAAAATTATTCCAAGGCGCTTCTGTATTTCGCAGACAACAGAAAGAGAATTCAGATCTGTCCATTGGCGTTTGGGGAGATCGGAATCAAAGAACGGATTCAGAAAGTATTGGATTATAAAAAGCCTGCATTTTGGGTGATAATCGGTGCAACAGTGGTTGTATTGGGTACATGCGGAATATTCTTTCTGAATCGTGGCACAGAGAATGGAAACAGCATAAGCGGAAGCGGCATAAATGGAAGCAGCATAAGCGGAAGCGGCATAAATGGAAGCAGCATAAACGGAAGCAGCATAAACGGAAATGTAAATAGTAGTGGGGATGACAGCTCAGGTGTAAATAACGACGCTCGGACAAAAAATGACAGCGCCGGAGCAGAAAATAACAAAACACCACAGTCAGGTCGTGTGGTACAGGAATTTGTCGATTATCTGGGCGAGAAAGGGGAGTATATCATCGCGGTCAAAGCGCTTTCACATAATGAACACTATGACAGAGAGAACAAATATTATTATGAGATCATGGATTATGTGCCTGCGATGGAGGCTGCGGAAACAGCTTTTGCGTGGGGACCATACCGAACCGTCTTCCCACAGGACGGCAAGCCGTTAGACATATGGGAAAAGGAAGACAAGTTCCGGGTCGATCATAGCCAGTCCGGTTTTCCAAACGCGCGACTTCGTTTGGCGAAGGATTGTGCATATTACGCCTGCTATTCTTTCTCGCAGGGGACGCAGGATGAGGACAAGCGTCGCATCAACTGGGAGACGTTTTACAATCTTTTTACGGAAAATCAGTCCTATGACGAAGTCTATTGCAACGTGAAATACAAGGATGGAGAGGTGACGGAGCTCACCCTGTTAAATGTGTATCCGACGCTGAAAACAGGGGATGATTTCCTTGGTATGACGGTGGATGAGACAGATTTTACCGAGGCAGTCAGAGCCGGTAAACAACAGGATGGACTGTACGGGAATCGTGCCAACACGCTGTACCGGACGAAAATGGACGGGCAGGATTATCTGCTTGAGTTGGAATTCTATAGTGCCAATAACGGAAGGTCTTATGTTACCTATCGCGTTTACCGATGTGAGGAGGTTTCACGGAATGCTTTTTCGGCAGTCTATGTGGACGGATGTCACTTTGAGGTGAGGAATGCCCAGATATCCGGCTATCCGATCGACTATCCGGCGAAAGATATGGAGGCGTTTTACCATGCGATTGCGCCCTATGTGCAGAATGCGGACGGCAAGTGGAGTTGGGGAGACGGCACTTTCCTGGACGGGGACTATGCGGTGCATGACTTAGCCAAACTTTGGCAGATGAATGTGCTCACTGCGGAGCGTGTAGAATTTTTAAGGGCACAGCAGTACACTTTGATTCAGGATACCCGGATCGAAAATCCTTATTTCTCTTTAACCGTGCCGGAGGAATTTGTGGGTAAAGTAGGATATCAGGTCAGTGTGGACAGCCTGGCCAAAAAATTTTCCGTGACCTTTGTGCTGGATGAGGCAGCCGAAAAGGTCACCCGATACGGTATGCTGGGAGAATATGAACAACTGCAGGAGACCGGGCGCAATGTACTGGGCTGGGTGAGCTGGCAGGATCTGAAGGACATTGTATGGATGGACAAAGGCGCAGCCGCAAATAGCCATGCGAGCTTTATTCTGGCATGCCTGGATGAGGTGGACTTTGAACGGGCATGGAGAGTGCACAGACTTCTGTTCGGGTTTGGGGGCGAGCGGAATGCCGTCTGCTACAATCAGGACAAATCGGGCGCCTATTGTGCCTTTGTACCCACGGATGTGCAGTATGATCCGGCAAATCCGGAGGAGGCGGAGCGGTATCTGACGTTTAGCGATCTGTTCAAGGAACGGATGGAGAACGGAGATTTTGAGACGGAGGCCTTTCCGTTTACCCGGCTGACGGAGGCAGAGCGGGAGTATCTGAATCATATCAAAGAAAAGTACGCTGGAGAGCAGGCTCAGATTGTCGTCGACATGAAGAAGAGTGAGCCCTATACCTATAGGATCGCGAAGGAACAGGGGTGGATCAAAGACTGAGATCAAAGACTGAGAAAAGAGGCAATTGACAGAAAATGCGGTAAAATATAGAATAACAAGTGGATGAAAAAAGTGATCAGAGCGAAGAACGGCGCGAAATAGGTGCAAAGAACAGGAGCGAAGACGATGGCGGTTGAAAACGGAGAATGGATCATGCGGGGGATGGAGTGGAACGATCCATACCGCATACGGACTTGGCAGGAGTTAGTGAATTGGATCAAAGAAGTGGGATTTCTGCCTCTTTTTGCGAATGAGGTGGAAGGATTCTCTGTGGAGGAGCATGTGTCAGACCGTTTCTGGTGGACCGGAGACAGGGAGGAAGATCCCTGGGAATGGCGGGAGATCATTGCGGCGGACAGACAGGTGGCTTACGGCAAATTTTTTGACAATAAAGCAGGGTTTATCAGCCCTGAGTGGCTGCCGTATTTTGCTAATTTCAGACGAAACGGGTATGACTTTGACGCCCGTTGGGAGGATGGTCTGGCGAGCCGCAGGGAAAAGGTCATTATGGATATGCTCACGGATAAGGACGAGGATGGTGATGTGATCTGGAAAGAGGATCAGATCCTGACCACGGACTTAAAGAAAATGACCGGATTCGGTAAGGGCGGACTCAAAAATTTTCCGGGTATTATTACTGGATTGATGATGCAGACCTATCTGGTGACCGTGGATTTTCACAAGCGGGTCAACAAGCGGGGCGAGGAGTATGGGATGCCCGTGTCGGTGCTGCTGCCGCCGGAGGCAGTCTGGGGTTATGAGCGGGTGACGTCGGCCTATTCGGAGGAGCCCAAGCTGTCGAGACAGCGGATTCTGGACAGGGTGAAAGAACTATATCCGCAGGCAGAGGAGGGCGCTGTGATCCGGTTGATCGGGAAAAGCAGATAATGACAAATGCCGGAAATGGTGATACAATCAAACTGAGGAAATAGGATAAACGGGAATAACAAATTGAGGTGGAATGACAATGAATAAGGATTCCGGGAAGTCAGCGGTTTGGAAAAGTTGTACGAAATATATTTTGTGCTATGCATTGTTTGTTGTGTTCAACATTGCAGGCAATCGGTTGGCGGGGGCTTTAGGGCTGCCGCTTTTCCTGGATAATGTGGGCACGCTCTTGGCGGCAAGTCTGGGCGGGTATCTGCCGGGAATCATTGTGGGATATGTGACGAATCTGGTCAACGCCACCGCGGATCCGACTAATGCGTACTATGCGGTATTGAGTGTGCTGATTGCTGTGACCGGTACGTTCTTTGCCAAAAGGGGTTATTTTAAAAAGTTGTGGAAGACCTGTATCACATTCCCGGTGTTTGCTTTTATCGGCGGATTTATCGGTTCTATCCTTACATATCTTCTCTATGGGTATGGCATGGGAGAGGGAATATCTGCTCCTTTTGCGGCGGCATTGCTGGAAAAGGGAACCCTCAGTGTGTTCTGGGCACAGATGATCTCCGATGTGACGATCGATCTGGTGGATAAGGCGATCGTGGTGCTGGTTACTTTTGGATTGTTAAAGATCATTCCGAAGAAGATCACATCGGCTCTGGAACTGACAAACTGGCGGCAGAAACCCCTCGGGAAAGAGGAGATTGCCATGTCCAGGGAGAACGATACCCGGGGCATGTCTCTTCGGACCAAGATCATCTTTATCATCGGTGTGATCATGGCATTTATTGCATTTGTCACCACAGCAATCAGCTATATGCTCTACAAGTCGGCCGCAATCGAGCAGTATACCTTCACCGGCAGAAATGTGGCATGTCTGGTGGCCAGCAATATTGACGCGGATCGTGTCAATGATTACTTTGCGGAGGGAGAATCCGCGGAAGGTTATCTTGAGACCAAAGAGAGACTTTACCGGATCAAGGAGAGCTCGCCATATATTGAATATATTTATGTTTATCAGATTCGACCGGACGGATGCCATGTGGTGTTTGACCTGGACACGGAGGAACTGGAGGGGGCTGCTCTGGGAGAAGTGGTTTCCTTTGACGAGTCTTTCAGCGAATTGCTGCCTGCGCTGCTGGCGGGAGAAAATATCGATCCGATCGTCACGGATGATACCTACGGATGGCTGCTCACGGATTATGAACCGGTGTATGATTCAGAGGGGAATTGTGTATGTTACGCCTGCACCGATATTAATATGCAGGAAGTGAAATTGGACAGAGTGCGGTTTTTAACGAAGGTAACATCCCTTTTCATCGGGTTCTTTATCCTGATCCTGGTATTGTGCATGTGGCTTTCGGAGTATCATCTGATCTACCCGCTGGATGCCATGACCTTTGCAGCGAGAAAGTTTGCATTTGACAATGAGGAGACATTGGAGATCGGTGTGGAGAGGCTGCAGGCCCTGAATGTGGCCACTGGAGACGAGATCGAGAATCTGTACGAGTCGCTGGTCAAGACCATGAGCCAGACCGTGGAGTATATCGACGATGTGCAGAAAAAGGGCGAAGAGATTGCACATATGCAGAACGGGCTGATCTACATTATGGCAGACCTGGTAGAGAGCCGTGACAAGTGCACCGGTGACCATGTGCGTAAGACGGCTGCTTATGTGAAATTGATTCTGGAATTGATGAAAGAAAATAATCTCTATCCAGATATCCTGACCGACGAGTACATTGAGGATGTTTGCAATTCCGCGCCTCTGCATGATGTGGGCAAGATCAAGGTTTCGGATGTGATCCTGAACAAGCCCGGCAAACTGACCGATGAAGAGTTTGAAATCATGAAGTCTCATACCACAGCGGGTAAGGAAGTGATTGAGAGCGCCATGAGGCTTACCACAGATCCCGGATACCTGAAGGAGGCGTTGAATCTGGCGACCTACCACCATGAGAAGTGGAACGGCAAGGGGTATCCCATGGGACTGGCCGGGGAGGAGATTCCGCTGTCGGCGCGGATCATGGCGGTGTCCGATGTATTTGACGCACTGGTGTCCCAGAGAAGCTACAAGAAGCCTTTCACCCTGGATGAGGCACTGAAGATCATCGAGGAAGGCGCGGGAACCCATTTCGATCCCGTGATCGCAAAGCTTTTTGTGGACAATAAGGAGCGCGTGAAAGAGATCCTGGAGGAGCACCAGAGGGAGAGACAATAGATTGTAAAATATCAGATAAAAAGACCGGCGCCTGCTTTTGGAGGAAGCAGGCTACCGGTCTTTATGCGCGGATAGGGGATTTTTTAAACATTGACAATTCTGAAATACTGTATTAATATATCCATATATTAAATCATGTGCATATCGGGCGGTTCGCCATTATTCACTTGAAACGCAACTGAATATTTGTATTGTGAGGGCAGGACCGTGTTTTCTGCCTGAGGGCGGATTTTTTTGTGCAGATGAGGAAAAATGGGAAATACATACCCACAAAACAACCGCTTGTTCATGCGAAAGAGGTGCTGCAGACAATGTCAGTATTGACACAGGACAATAGGTTTGAAGAGGCATATGAACAGAATGAGGAGGAACCGAAAAATATGTGCGAGGCATTGGATATTGTAGAAAACAGAGGCATGCAAACCGGCAGAAGAGAAGGGCGTATTATCGAATACATTGATATTCGCCGGGAAGATGGATATCCGGAAGAAAGCATTCTTCAGGGGATCATCACGAAGTTTGATCTCACGGAAGAACAGGCAGAGAAATATATGCAGGATGAAATAGGATAGAAAAAGGACTAGCACATACGCATTTGAGCGTATAGGTGCTAGTTTTTTTATGGAGCAGTATCAATAATTGAAAAATGCGACATTGGTAATACATTGGCAAAATAGGGGGAATGTGGTATGATATAATATAGGATTTTTAGACACGGTTTTATGTACAGAAGATATACAGGGGTGTAATCATGGCTGTTTTCAACGAAGATACCAGAGTAAAAATACCTGCAACAATACAGTTTCTGAGAATCGGATACCAGTATCAGTCTCTGAAAGACGCTGATATTGATTTCCAGACAAAGATATTCATCAACAGATTCAAGCCAGCCTTGGAAAAAATCAATGGCAGGGAGATTTCCTATGATGAGATCAAAGAGGTTCTGATGGACATCAATAATGTCATCAAGAACAAAGATTTGGGCAAGGAGTTTTACAACTGGCTTATTAATCCATTGGACAAGGTGAAATTGATTGATTTCGAGGATCTAGGCAACAATGATTTCGCGGTGGTGGACGAACTGCCTTATTGTATTGTAGAGGGAACAGAAGAAGGTTCTTTCCGACCGGATATCAATATTCTGGTGAATGGCATGCCATTAGCATTCCTAGAGGTGAAGAAGCCGAACAATGACGGCGGTATTCAGAAAGAATTTGAGAGAATGATCAATCAGCGTTTGAAGAATCCGGAATACAGGAAGTTCTTCAATATGCTCCAGATTGTATCATTCAGCAATAATATGGAGTATGAGGATGCGGATGACGCGGAGGATGTAAAAGCAGGATCATTTTATACAACGCCAAATGGGCAGAATACCAGTTTTTCTTTCTTCAGAGAAGATAATAATGAGACATATCATATGGAATATCCATATCAGGAGATTTCCGAGAAGACGATAAAGAATGTATTGCGTGATTGCGGATATCCTGTGTCGGTGTATGATACGCCGGAATTTCAGGAGAATCTGAAGTTTAGTACGCCTTGTAATCAATTTGTGACATCCGTATTTGATAAGGAGCGACTTTTGTATTTCCTGCACTACGGCATGATGTTCATAAACGGAAAAGTGCCGGAGAGGCATATCATGCGGTATCCGCAGTTCTTTGCGACGCGGAAGATTATAGAAAGACTGCGCAGCGGCGGTAAAGGCGGAATTATTTGGCATACGCAGGGCAGCGGTAAGACAGGGCTTGCTGCGTTTGCCATCCGTGTGATCAGGGACTATTACGCTGCGAAAAATATTAACGCACGATTTTTCTTTATTGTGGACAGAATTGATCTACTCAGACAGTCCAGCACTGAGTTTAAAAACCGTGGGTTAAATGTGATTAATTGCAAAAATAAAGAAGAATTTACCAAAGAAATTAATAAACCTTTGTCCACCAATACTGATGTGAAGTCAATTGGTGAGATTTGTATTGCCAACATTCAAAAACTGGAGAGCCAGTTGGAGGAGGCAAAGAATGAATACAATGCCAATATCCAGAGGATTTTCTTCATTGACGAGGCCCACAGAAGTTATTGTTCCACAGGAGAATATCTGAAAAATCTGATGACCTGCGACGTGGATGCCGTATACATCGCCCTTACCGGTACGCCCTTATTGTCCAAGAAAGAGCGTTCCAATCTGAAATTCGGGGATTATATTCACAAATATTTTTATGATAAATCCATAGCCGACGGGTACACCCTGCGCATCAAGAAGGAAAATATTGATACCATCGCCAAGTCGGAGATCAAGAAGAATCTGGATATTGAGGACAGCAGATTAAATGACAGGGATGTGTTTGAGTCGGATGCTTATGTGAACGCATTGGGAGCATTTATTGAGAAAGATTTCGTGAATTTCCGATTGCAGAACTCGGATAATACCATCGGCGGCATGATTGTCTGTCGCACGAACCCGCAGGCAAGAAAAGTGCATGAATGGTTTTGCCAGAATTCCAAGATTAAAACAGGACTGGTCATCACAGACCAAAATGATCCGACCCAGTCTCAGATCAATAAGAACAACCAGATTGATTTCAGAGACACCTTAGTGCCGGATATGTTGGTGGTAAACTTCATGCTGACCACCGGATATGATGTGAAACGTCTGAAGAAAATGTATCTGCTCAGAGGCCCACATGCACAGTCTTTGTTGCAGACGATTTCCAGGGTGAACAGACCTTATAAGTCTCCGACCGGAAAGGTGTATAAATACGGTTATATCGTAGACTTTGTGGATATTGAGAAAGAGTATGACAATACCATTGAGGCCTACATCAAGGAACTGGAGGCGGACCTGAACGAGAATGGGGAAAATGAGGGATCGCTTTCAGGGTTGGTAATCGACAAAGAGGACATCAATCGGAAGTATCATAGGTATGTGGAAGAGTTGGACGATATCGTTCCCACAGATAATGCGGAGCGGTTCTCAAAACAGCTCAGCTATTACAATAAAGAAACCCTGCTTAAAATCCGCAGATTGCTCAACGGCATCAAAGAATGTGAAACAGAGTTTATCCTGTCCAGAGCAATGGATTACGCGAAGCAGATTGACTCAGAGAAGAATAAGAAATTACTCCGTTCGGTTCAGGAGCGGATTGACTTCATTAATTTGTCCACAAAGACCGTGGATATGATGAGCGTGATTTCCAATGATGAAGTGGTGGAAATTCTCTATGAGTTTATCAAGACGAAGATACTGATTTTGGATCTGGGGCAGTTTACGCCGGACAATCCAACCATTCAGAGATTCGAGAAGACAGTGCGTGAAATCCAGCATGAGATCAAGAATAACAAGAACAAAGAGGATATCAAAATCGTCAAGCTGGATCAGTTGCTGCAGGAGATATTCCAGAAGTTGTCTATATCAGACTTATCCGATCTGAACGCAATCACGGATGAACTGTTGGAGGCCTTGCAACAGGCGAGGGCAATCAATGATGAAAATGAGAGATTGTCACAGATCTACGGCGGCAATTATGCCTTTGTAAAGACCTATCAGGATGCAATAGAAAAATACTCCGCGGACAAGTCAGAGATAGAGAAGATGTTGGTGTATATCTATCATGATATTGAAGATGTGATTGCGGCAGACACCCTGATCGTGCAGGGACGGAAGAATTTTGCGGCTGCGATCAAACATGATGTGACGAAGTTTCTCCTGAAAGATGGAGTTTACGCCCAAATTAAGAATTTTTATGATCAGATTTTAAGTGAGTTATATACAAATCTACAACTTTTCAGATAAGGGAGCATGGAGAAATGCCGGA
>JAFUZJ010000004.1 GCA_017476665.1 Lachnospiraceae bacterium
CTACAGCGAGGGTACCATCCCTCTTCAGACCCTGAGAGCAGATATCGATTACGGTTTTGCAGAGGCAGATACCACTTATGGTAAAGTTGGCGTAAAGGTTTGGATTTATAAAGGCGAGGTGCTTCCTACAAAAGGAAACCAAGAGGAAGGGAGTGATAAATAATGTTAATGCCGAAAAGAGTAAAGCGTCGTAAGCAGTTCCGTGGCTCTATGACCGGTAAAGCATTAAGAGGAAATACTCTCACTTATGGTGAGTATGGTCTGGTGGCTGTTGAGCCCTGTTGGATCAAGTCAAATCAGATTGAGGCAGCACGTATTGCGCTTACCCGTTACACAAAGCGTACCGGTAAGGTTTGGATCAAGATTTTCCCTGACAAGCCTGTAACCGCAAAGCCTGCTGAAACTCGTATGGGTTCCGGTAAGGGAACTTTGGAATATTGGGTAGCTGTTGTTAAGCCCGGACGTGTTATGTTTGAGATCGCTGGTGTTCCTGAGGAATCCGCACGCGAGGCACTTCGTCTGGCTATGCATAAACTCCCTTGCAAATGTAAGATCGTTGCAAAGGCAGATTTGGAAGGCGGTGCAGTAAATGAAGACTAAGAATTACGTAAAAGAGTTAATGGCTAAGTCTGAGGCTGATCTTGCCGCAGAGTTGGTAGCTGCAAAGAAAGAACTTTTCAACTTGAGATTCCAGAACGCAACCAATCAGTTGGACAATACTGCAAGAATCAAAGAAGTAAGAAGAAACATTGCACGTATTCAGACCGCAATCACTGAGAAGGCAAGAGCGTAACGTTTGAGTAAACGAGAAAGGAGAATCATCGTGGAAAGAAATTTGAGAAAGACACGTACCGGCAAGGTAGTCAGCAATAAGATGGAAAAGACGATCGTTGTTGCGATTGAGGATCACGTAAAGCATCCCCTTTACAATAAGATCGTGAAGAGAACCTACAAGCTGAAGGCGCACGACGAGAACAACGAGTGCAACATCGGCGATACCGTTAAGGTAATGGAGACCAGACCTCTGTCCAAGGATAAGAGATGGAGACTGATCGAAGTTGTAGAGAGAGCAAAGTAGGAGGTAGAATCACATGGTTCAGCAGGAGACAAGACTTAAAGTTGCTGATAACACCGGCGCAAAAGAGTTGCTTTGCATCCGTGTTATGGGCGGCTCCACAAGAAGATATGCACAGATCGGCGATGTGATCGTTGCTTCTGTCAAAGATGCAACACCCGGCGGTGTTGTAAAGAAGGGTGATGTTGTGAAGGCTGTTGTGGTTCGTACCGTAAAGGGCGCGCGCCGCAAGGACGGTTCCTACATCAAGTTCGACGAGAACGCTGCAGTAATTATCAAAGATGACAAGACCCCCAGAGGAACCCGTATCTTTGGGCCGGTTGCAAGAGAGCTTCGTGAGAAACAGTTTATGAAGATCGTTTCTCTGGCTCCCGAAGTATTATAAGGAGGTGCCATATGTCAATGATGAAGATTAAGAAAGGTGATACCGTAAAGGTAATTGCCGGCAAAGACAATGGCGCAGAGGGCAAGGTTCTCTCTGTAGACGTTAAAAATCATAAGGTTCTGGTTGAGGGCATCAACAAGATTACCAAGCACCAGAAGCCTTCTCAGGCTAACCCTAACGGCGGTATCGTTGAGAAGGAAGCTCCTATTGATATTTCAAACGTGATGCTTGTCGTAAAGGGCAAGACAACAAGAGTCGGTTTCAAGATGGACGGCGACAAGAAAGTCCGCTATGCCAAGGCTACCGGCGAAGTGATTGATTAATCAATGGGAAGGAGGAAAAACAAGTGGCAAGACTGAAAGATTTATACAATGACGAAATCGTAGCTGCAATGACCAAGAAGTTCGGCTACAAGAATGTGATGGAAGTTCCCAAGCTTGACAAGATCGTGATCAACATGGGTGTCGGCGAGGCAAAGGATAATGCAAAGGTTCTGGAGAATGCAGTTGCCGATATGGAAGCAATCGCAGGTCAGAAGGCTGTGCTCACCAAGGCGAAGAACTCCATTGCTAACTTCAAGATCCGTGAGGGTCTGGCAATCGGATGTAAGACCACACTGCGCGGCGACAAGATGTATGAGTTTCTGGATCGTCTCGTAAACCTGGCACTTCCCCGTGTCCGCGACTTCAGAGGAGTAAACCCCAACGCTTTTGACGGCAGAGGCAACTATGCACTTGGTATCAAAGAGCAGTTCATCTTCCCTGAGATCGAGTACGATAAGATCGATAAGACCAGAGGTATGGATATCATCTTTGTTACCACAGCAAAGACTGACGAAGAGGCACGCGAGCTGTTGAGACTGTTCAACATGCCTTTCGCGAAATAAGAAGGAGGTAAATTCTGATGGCAAAGACATCAATGAAAATTAAACAGCAGCGCAAGCCGAAATTTTCCACTCAGGCTTATACCCGTTGCAACATTTGTGGTCGTCCACACTCAGTTCTGAGAAAATACGGAATCTGCAGAGTTTGCTTCCGTGAACTGGCATACAAGGGAGAGATCCCCGGCGTGAAGAAGGCTAGCTGGTAAGAAGGAGGAAAGAGAAATGACAATGAGCGATCCTATTGCAGATATGCTTACAAGAATCCGTAATGCAAACACTGCAAAACATGACACAGTTGATGTTCCCTCTTCCAAGATGAAGCTCGCAATCGCAGAGATTCTTCTGGAGGAAGGTTATATTAAGAAATATGAACTGATCGATAACGGAAACTTCAAGACCATTCATATCACCCTGAAATACGGTGCTGACAAGAATGAGAAGATCATCTCCGGCATCAAGAGAATCTCCAAGCCCGGTCTTCGTGTGTATGCCGGTAAGGAGGATATGCCCAAGGTACTCGGCGGACTCGGCATTGCGATCGTTTCCACCAACCAGGGTGTGATCACCGACAAGAAGGCAAGAGAGCTCCAGGTCGGCGGCGAAGTACTCGCATTTGTATGGTAACAATGTTGTAAGCAAATTATATAGGAGGTACGGGCATGTCACGTATAGGAAGAATGCCAATCGCGATTCCCGCAGGTGTAACTGTGGATATTGCAGAAAATAACAAAGTGACCGTCAAAGGTCCCAAGGGTACTCTGGAGAGAGTACTGCCCGGTGAGATGGAGATCAAACTCGAGGGCGCTGAGGTTGTAGTAAGCAGACCCAATGATCTGAAGAAGATGAAGTCTCTGCATGGTCTGACCAGAACACTGATCCACAACATGGTTGTAGGTGTTACGGAAGGCTACGCAAAGAAGCTTGAGGTAAACGGTGTTGGTTACAGAGCAGCAAAGGCCGGCAAGAAGCTGACCCTGAGCCTTGGTTATTCTCATCCCGTAGAGATGGAAGATCCCGAGGGCATTGAGACAGTTGTAGAAGGCAACGTAATTACCGTTAAGGGTATTGATAAAGAAAAAGTTGGTCAGTTTGCTGCCGAGATCAGAGACAAGAGAAGACCTGAGCCTTACAAGGGTAAGGGTATCAAGTATGCGGATGAGACGATCAGACGTAAAGTCGGCAAGACCGGTAAGAAATAATAGATAAGGAGAGTATGAAGATGGTTAGTAAAGAATCAAGACAAGAAGTTCGTGTTAAAAAGCACATGAGAATTCGTAACCGCTTCAGTGGTACTGCTGAGAGACCTCGTCTTGCAGTATTCAGAAGCAATAATCATATGTATGCTCAAATTATCGACGATACCGTTGGCAACACTCTGGTATCTGCTTCCACCACCGAGAAGGCGATCAAGGCAGAGCTGGAGAAGACCAATAACGTTGATGCGGCAGCATATTTGGGAACTGTGATCGGTAAGAGAGCAGTAGAAAAGGGTATCAAGGAAGTTGTTTTTGACAGAGGCGGCTTTATATACCAGGGTAAGATTGCAGCATTAGCTGATGCAGCCAGAGAAGCTGGCTTGGAATTCTAGGAAAGGAAGAGGAATACACCATGAAACATACAATCATAGATGCAAGCCAGTTAGAGCTGACCGATAAGGTTGTTACCATCAAGCGTGTAACCAAGACCGTTAAGGGTGGTCGTAACATGCGTTTCACCGCTCTTGTTGTAGTAGGTGACGGAAACGGTCACGTAGGCGCAGGTCTTGGCAAGGCTGTAGAAATTCCCGAGGCGATCCGCAAGGGTAAAGAAGATGCAATGAAGCATATTGTAGAGATTGCTATGGACGAGAACAATTCCATCACACATGATTTCATCGGCAAATACGGTTCTGCAAACGTATTGCTGAAGAAGGCTCCCGAAGGTACCGGTATCATCGCAGGCGGTCCTGCCCGTGTGGTATGTGAGCTTGCAGGTATCAAGAATATCCGTACCAAATCTCTTGGTTCCAACAATAAGCAGAACGTTGTTCTTGCAACAATCTCCGGTTTGAGTAAACTCAAGTCCCCCGAAGAGGTTGCAAAGAACCGTGGCAAATCTGTGGATGAGGTTACGGCATAAGGAAGGAGAATTATCATGGCAGATAAGAAGTTAAAGATTACTTTGGCAAAGTCCACCATCGGTGCTGTGCCCAAGAACAAAGCAACTGTTGAGTCCATGGGGCTTCGCAAGATTGGCCAGTCCATTATCCTTCCCGATAATGAATCTACCAGAGGACAGATCCGCAAGGTTGGCTATTTGTTAAAAGTTGAAGAAGTATAATCAGATAAGGAGGTGTCAGGAATGGAATTATCCAATTTAAGACCCGCTGAAGGTTCAAAGCAGAGTGATAATTTTAGAAGAGGCCGTGGACACGGTTCAGGCAACGGCAAGACCGCAGGTAAGGGACACAAGGGTCAGAAGGCTCGTTCCGGAGCACCCAGACCTGGTTTCGAAGGTGGTCAGATGCCTTTGTACAGACGTATCCCTAAGAGAGGCTTCACAAACAGAAATACAAAAGAAATTGTTGCTATCAATGTAAGCGCTCTGGAGCAGTTCGAGAACGGTGCTACCGTAGATGCAGCTGCTCTGATCGAAGCAGGCGTTATCAAGAAAGTTGTTGATGGCGTTAAGATCCTCGGAAACGGAGAACTTACCAAGAAGCTCAATGTAAAAGTGAATGCATACAGCGCATCCGCAAAGGAGAAGATTGAGGCAGTTGGTGGAAATGCTGAGGTGATCTAATGTTTGAAACACTCAAAAATGCATTTAAGATCAAAGAGATCCGGAAGAAACTGTTATATACGTTTGGTATGCTGGTAGTCATTCGTCTTGGCTCCCAGCTGCCGAGTCCCGGTATTAACGGAGAGTTTTTCAAGAACTGGTTTGCACAGCAGACAGGAGATGCATTTAGTTTCTTTGATGCGATCACAGGCGGTTCTTTCCTGAACATGTCCATTTTCGCATTAAACATAAGCCCTTACATTACTTCCTCCATTATCATGCAGCTGCTCACGATTGCAATCCCCAAACTGGAGGAGATGCAGCGGGACGGCGAAGATGGCAGAAAGAAAATGGTGGCGATCACCAGATATGTTACAGTGGCGTTGGCTTTGATTCAGGCGACTGCAATGGCAATCGGCTTCGGACGACAGGGTTACCTCACCGAGTACAATGCGATCAATGTGATCACGGCAGTTGCTGCTTTGACCGCAGGTAGTGCGTTCTTAATGTGGGTTGGTGAGAGAATTACCGAGAACGGTGTCGGAAACGGTATCTCCATTGTCCTGGTGATTAATATTATTTCCAGACTGCCGGAGGATTTCAGCAATCTGTTTGACCAGTTCGTATTTGGCAAAGCACCCGCAACAGCAGTTCTGGCAGCGGTGATCATCTTTGCCATCGTGATCGGTATGGTTGTACTTGTCATCATCTTGAATGACGGCGTCAGAAAGATTCCGGTACAGTATGCCAAGAAGGTGCAGGGACGCAAGATGGTAGGCGGACAGACTTCCAACATTCCGCTGAAGGTGAATACCGCAGGCGTGATCCCTATCATTTTTGCACAGTCCATTATGCAGATGCCGATCATGATTTGTTCCTTTATCGGATACACGGGAACCGGAGTATGGAGTCATATTCTGAAAGGATTGAATTCCAGTTACTGGTGTAAGCCCAGTGAACTGATCTACTCCATCGGTTTGTTGGTGTACATTGTATTGATCATTTTCTTTGCATACTTTTATACATCAATCACCTTTAATCCGCTGATGATTGCGGACAACATGAAGAAGCAGGGCGGCTTTATCCCCGGTATCAGACCCGGTAAGCCCACCAGCGATTATCTGGAGAAAGTTCTGGATTACATTATCTTCATCGGTGCGGTGGGACTTACGATCATTGCCATCATCCCGTATTTCTTCAACGGTGTGTTCGGCGCGAGCGTGTCTTTCGGCGGTACCAGCCTGATCATTATCGTCAGCGTGGTATTGGAGACCGTGAAACAGATCGAATCCCAGATGTTGGTTCGCAACTATAAGGGATTTTTGGAGAGCTAATTTTATTGGAAATGAGTAAGAAAAGATGAATTTACTGCACAGTCTTGAAAAGGGCTGTGCAGTTTTCATTTTATGGTGCTTCTATATGAGACTTTGTTGTGTGAGCTTATTTTTTGTGATAAGATGGCTGAAAAGGTACAGGCAGAGCGAAAGCACGAATATGAGGTAGAGATGAATTTAAGGGATGCGTTTGAAATATTGCAAATTGAGAGTACGGATGACAAAAGAGTGATCAGGCGCGCTTATGCCGCATTGGTGCGGCAGTATCATCCGGAGGAACATCCTGAGGAATGGCAAAGGATACATGATGCTTATGAAATTGCGCTGAAAAATGCAGAGCGTAACGTATATTCAGAGGAAAGAACTGCCGAAACAGAAGTCTATGATTATACAGCTCCGTCGACAGATAACGCCGGGGAAAAACCGGAGGAAGACGAAGAATGGTTTGACACGGAGTCTTTTTTTCAGGAGAGGCAGAAGGGGCAAAAAGAGGACGGGCAGATAGCCAGAGCGGAAGTTTATGCATTTTTTCATGACAGTGAGCCAAGGCAGTTCAACAGTTATGCGCGATGGAAAAAGTTTATAGGGTCACCAGCCTGGCTGTCAGTGTGTACGGAAGAAGGGATGTTAAAGGAATTTGCAGATTTGTTGAACCGGGTAAAGCCTGTAACAAAGATATGTCGTTTGCTGGAGAATCATCTTGGTGAAATCCGGAGTGAAATTGACAATACGCCTTATACCGAATCAAAGCCAAAGAAACTCTTTTTGGTGCGGAAAATTGAAAATAAATTAGATACCATCGTGCAGCAAAGAAAAAGGCGGTGGAAAAAACTATGGAAGGCCATAGGTGTATGCTATATTGGGCTGATTGTTATCTTGCATATACCTGGCGATTCAGACAAATATGCAGAAAATATACCGAGAATTACATCGGACAAGGCGAAGAACAACACACAACATATTAGTTTGACGGCTGAGGAAAAACTGGATGGAGCGAGAATCGGAGACCCGGATGTGACATCTGAGAATATCATAGGACTCTATTATAACAAGTCTTACAATATGATAGAAGGCGATAATTATACCCATCATATGGTGTCGGATGCCAATGGGTATATGCCCAAAAATCTGGAACTGCCGCAGACAAGGGAGCTGGTAGGATCCGTTTATGTCAGATCCCGGGACGAGGCGGCGGATGATGTGGTACTATGTATGCCCTTGCAGGAATTTGATCTGACGGATGGCGAGGTTGCCGTGTATGTATATGACGAGGTAACGCAGAAATATGTTTCGCAGACGATATATCATTGTAAAAGCAAGTCGTTTATGACGGAATTCCCCTACATTTACAATAATGTACTTTATATGCAGATGCGGGAATATGGAAAAAACGACAAAGAGGATACAGTAAACAACAGGAATGTGACGGTAATCCTGCGGACGAAGAAATGACCGAGGAGGTTTGAAATGGGCAAAATTATAGGTATTGATCTGGGAACAACCAACAGTCTGGCAGCAGTGTGGGAAAACGGGGAGAGCAAGCTGATCCCGAATTCCTACGGGGATTACCTGACACCCAGTGTGGTCAGTGTGGACGAAGACGGGACGGTCTATGTGGGAAAGATTGCGAAGGAGCGTCTGATCACTCATCCGGAGCTGACTGCAAGTGTATTCAAACGGAATATGGGTCTGAAGAAGATATATAAATTGGGAAAAAAAGAGTTTACCCCCGAAGAATTGTCTTCCATGGTACTGCGCAGATTAAAAGAGGATGCAGAGCGTTATTTGGGCGAGACGGTGGAGGAGGCCATCATCAGTGTGCCGGCCTATTTTAACGATATGGGCCGCAATGCTACGAAACGCGCGGGGCGTCTGGCTGGACTAAAAGTGGAGAGGATCATCAATGAGCCTTCGGCGGCAGCCCTGGCATGCAATTATAACGGCGACGATGCGGAGGCTACAGTGTTGGTGGTAGATTTTGGCGGAGGCACGCTGGATGTATCTCTGGTGGATTGCTTTGACAATCTGGTGGAGATCATGGCGGTAAGCGGTAACAATCACCTTGGAGGACATGATTTTGATGAGGCACTGGCGGAATATTTTCTGGAGAAAATGCAGACATCCCGCAGAAAAATTTCTGAGGAGACTTACGGACTACTGCTCAGAGAGGCGGAAAAGTGTAAGATAGAGCTTTCAGAGGAGAAAAGTGCCCATCTGAAACTGCAATGCGACGAACTTTCAGGAGATATGGAGATCGATCGAAAAGAGCTGGTTAACATATGCGGTGAAATTTTTGACAGGATTGCAGAACCGATCAATTCCGTACTGCGCGACGGACGGATGGGTGTCAGTGAACTTACGCACATTGTGCTGGTAGGTGGATCCTGCAAGATGAAGGTGGTGCAGCAATACCTTCGATATGTCTTTCAGAGAAAGGATATGCTTGTGAGGGATCCGGATCATATGGTTGCGCTGGGAACAGGTGTGTGCGCAGGTATCAAGGAGCGGGCCGAAGATGTGAAAGATATGTTATTGACGGATATCTGTCCCTTCTCACTTGGGGTAAATGTGGTAAATCGGCTGGAACAGAATGGGGATAGCGTAATGTCGTTTTTGGTCGAACGCAACAGTCCGCTTCCTATCAGCAAAAAAGACTATTATGTTACGGTATATGACGGACAGACACAGATCGACATTGGTATATACCAGGGAGAAAATTATTATGCAAAAGACAATATCAAGCTTGGTGAACTGAATGTAAAGGTGCCGGCGAGAGCCAAGGGGCAGGCGGGCGTATGGGTGCGGTTTCCTTATGATCTGAACGGTGGGCTGGCAGTGGATACGGAAGTGCCCCTGTCGCATCAGAAACAACAGTTGGTGATCATCAATAAAGAGATCCGGATGTCCGAGGAGGAGATCAGAGATCGTCTGGCCGAACTGGAACAGTTGAAGCTGAATCCTTTGGAGGAGGAAGAAAATAAATTTGCGCTGGAATGGGGGATGCGTCTGTATGCACAGTGCAATGCAGGCATCAGGGAAGAACTTGAAAAAAGAATGCAATATTTTGTTCAGACCGCCCAGAGAGATCCACGGCGCGCGGAGCGGGTGAGAAAACAGTATATGGTGTACCTTGCCTTTCTGGAAAAGGCTCTCAATGCAGGCGGAATTGAGCAGATGCTGGGCGCGGGCGCAGACTGGTATAACGATGACGATGAGGATGGAGACAATGATTGGAAAGGTGAGGACTAGAGTTTTCGAATATTTTTACGATTTTTCTTTTAGATATTGCAAACTGCGCACAAAAAGGCTAAAATACTTTTATGTATGCGCAAAAACATAGCGGAGGAAAAGCATTATGAAGATTATTATGTTAGGTGCACCCGGTGCCGGCAAAGGCACCCAGGCAAAGATGATCGCTGAGAAATACGGAATCCCCCATGTTTCCACAGGCGATATTTTCCGTGCGAATATCAAGAACGGCACGGAGCTTGGCAAGGAGGCAAAGAAGTATATGGATCAGGGACTTCTGGTTCCCGATGAGCTGACCGTGAAGATCCTGTTGGATCGCGTGGCACAGCCGGATTGTAAAAACGGTTATGTGCTGGACGGTTTCCCCAGAACAATCCCTCAGGCAGAAGTGCTTGACAAGGCGCTCTCGGAGCTGGGCGATTCCATTGATTATGCAATCAACGTGGATGTGCCCGATGAGAATATCGTAAAGAGAATGTCAGGAAGACGCGCATGTGTAACCTGTGGCGCAACCTATCATATAGAGCATGTACCCCCCAAGAAGGAAGGCATCTGTGACAAGTGCGGCGCAGAGCTGATCCTGCGTGATGATGACAAGCCGGAGACAGTACTGAACCGTCTGAAGGTTTATCATGACCAGACACAGCCGTTGATCGATTTCTACACGGCGAAGGGTGTGCTCAAGACGGTTGACGGCACGGTAGACATGAAGGATGTATTTAACGCCATCGTTGACATTCTGGGATGACGCGGAGCGTCATCATGAAAGTGTGATGGAAAGGAAGTAAGGCAAAATGGCTATTACAGTCAAATCTCAGAGAGAGATCGAACTCATGCGCGAGTCCTGCAAATTGCTCGGCGATGTGTTCCACAACATGGAGAAGGCGATCAGACCCGGAATCTCTACCAAGGATATTGATATTTTGGGAGAGAAGCTGATCCGGGCACATGGCTGCGTTCCGAATTTTCTGCACTATAACGGATACCCCGCATCAATCTGCGTATCCGTAAATGATGAGGTTGTACATGGAATTCCACACAAGGATCATATTCTGCAGGAGGGCGATATCGTCAGCCTTGACGCGGGATTGATCTATAAAGGGTATCACTCGGATATGGCGAGAACATTTCCGGTGGGTCAGGTCACTGAGGAGGCGAAACTCCTGATCGAGCGGACCAGGCAGAGCTTTTTTGACGGAATTAAAATGGCAAAAGCAGGGAATCATTTGTTTGATATCTCCAATGCGATTGACGCGTCCATCAGGCCTTACGGTTATGGAATTGTACGTGATCTGGTGGGACACGGCATCGGCACAAAGCTGCATGAGGATCCCCAGATTCCGAACTTCGCGCAGAAGCGGAGAGGTCCGAAGATCTTAGCAGGAATGACTTTTGCAATTGAGCCCATGATCAATATCGGCAGAGCGGATGTGGAGTGGCTGGATGATGACTGGACGGTCGTGACGGAGGACGGATCTCTGTCCGCCCACTACGAAAATACGATCCTGATCACGGAAGGGGAGCCGGAAATCCTTACTTTGTATGAGAAGTAAAAGCCTGCCGCACAGAATGGGGGCGCGGCCGGCGCATGAAATCTGAAAGGGCAGGAAAGATGGCATGATAGGACAATTTGTGACATCAAAGGCAGGTCATGATAAGGGAACACTTTATGTGGTGGTCGCGGAAGCGGGGGATTATGTCATGCTGAGCGACGGACTGTTGAAGCCGTTAGCTGCTCCCAAGAAAAAACGCAGAAAACACATACAGCCGATCCGGCAGATGATCAGTCAGGAAACGCTGGATGCACTGCAAAACGGGACAGCCAAAGATGAGCAGATCCGATATGCAATCAGACACTATCAACCCGGTATATAAAAAGTTGGAGGAAATGTATGTCAAAGAGTGATGTAATCGAAATTGAAGGAACCGTAGTGGAGAAGCTTCCCAATACCATGTTCCGTGTTGAACTGGAAAACGGGCACAGAGTGCTGGCAACGATCAGCGGTAAACTCCGTCAGAACTTTATCCGTATTCTGCCCGGAGATAAGGTGACATTAGAGTTGTCTCCCTATGATCTGACAAAGGGACGTATTATCTGGCGAGATAAATAGAACTTATGGGGCAAAAGGAATTTCTTATGAAGCGCATTGCTGTAAAGTATTTATTTCCTGTTGCGCTTCTGTTTTATGCGCTTCGGAATGTGGCGAGGGGAGTCGATCTGTGGGACGGCGGTTATAATTATGCCAATTTTACCTACGGCGGGTTGAAATATATGGATGCTATGTGGTATTTTGCCACCTGGTTATCAAATGTGACAGGCAGTCTTATCATAAGACTGCCTTTTGGACATACCATGATCGGAATGAATGTCTATACCGGATTGCTCCAGGGTGGGATCGCGGTGCTGGCGTATTGGTTTTGTCTGAAGCACCTGCATCTTCCGTTCTGGGCGGCTGCGGTGGGAGAATTCCTGGCGTTGAGCCTTTGCTGGGCGCCTTACGCGGTATTGTATAACTATCTGACCTACGGAATCATGCTTCTGGGCGTTATCTTACTTTACCGGGGACTGACGACGGGCAGGGCAGGGTATCTGGTTCTGGCAGGGGTGGTCCTGGGACTGAATGTTGGAGTCCGGTTTCCCAATCTGGTGCAGGCTGGATTTATCCTGGCACTGTGGTATCATTCTCTTGTGCTTCGAAAAGAAAAGCCCGCCAAAACATTGAGCAGGACCGGCTGGTGTGTGCTGGGGTATATGGGAGCGCTAATATTTTTGGTGCTGCTCATCGCTGCCATATACGGACTGGATTCCTATTTTGGAGGAATCCGGGATCTCTTCGGAATCTCTGACACGGCGCCGGACTACTCTGCCGGTTTTCTCCTGTTCAGCATTGTTGAGACTTATATAGACAGTGTTTCCACATACTGGCTGAAGCGGTTTGCTTTGCTGCTTGCGGCGGAAACCGCGGTTTGGCTGGTATTTCCAAGGCATTTTTATCGGTGCAAACAGATACTTACTGTGATCCTTACAACAGGTTTCTTTTGGTATATCGTGCAAAAAGGGTATTGTACACCGGATTATGCCTCCTACCATGCTGTTTTTTATCCGGCGATCTTCTGGATTCTGGCAGGGATACTGCTCTGCCTCGGACTGCTTTTCAAAAAGGAAGCGGCACCGGAGGAGAAACTGCAGGCAGTGATCATGCTCCTCATTATTTATATTACGCCGCTGGGCAGCAACAATGCGATGTATGCGTGTATCAATAATCTGTTCCTGACAGCGCCCTGGATACTGGATCAGTCCTGGAAGTTTATGCGGGAAAAAGTGCATCCTGCCTGCTTTCCGCTTCGGGTCATGGCGGTGGCATGCAGCGTTCTGCTGTGCGTTCAGGGAGCCGGCTTTGGCAGCCGCTTTGTATGCGAGCGCGCGGCGGGGGCAAGGGATCTGGCTTATGAGATCACTGAGATTCCGGTATTGAAGGGAATGCACACAGGGCAGGAGAGCGGGCAGGAACTGGAAACATTATATCGGTATCTGCAGACGAACGGTTTGCTGGACAAAACCTGCATCCTCTATGGCGACATACCGGGGCTTTCCTATTATATGCAGCTGGCGCCGGCTATGAACATTTGGGGGGATCTGCTTTCCTACAGCCCGGACAGAATGCGGGCGGATCTGAAAGAGATCGAAGCGGGGACGGCTGCGGGAATGATTCCGGATGGGCAGATAGCGGCAGAGCAGCTGCCGGTCGTGATCGTACACACAAAATATGCCGAAGCCAAAGAGGATCCGACGGAAACACAGGATGATCTGAATCCCACGGTGAAAGAAAAGCTTGACGAATTATATATTTTCATGCATAATAATGGCTACAGGCGTGCGGAAGATCTGGCATGCAGGACTTATGCAGTATATTTGCGGTAAAAATAATATGAAAATCACGAAATAGCCTCTTGCAATTTGCAAGGGGCTATGTTATAATCGAAAATGGTCTTTTTTGAAAGGAGGGTTTAACGTGAAGGTTAGATCATCAGTAAAACCGATCTGCGAGAAATGCAAGATCATCAAGAGAAAAGGACGCATCAGAGTAATCTGTGAGAATCCGAAACACAAACAGAGACAGGGATAATCACCGCTGAAGCAGATCTTCCCACCGTCATGCGGGGAGATGAGGTTCGGTATGTGAGTTCTTGTCCTGTTGTTATGAGCGGCTGAACCAATCCTTCTATTCTATTTTAAGATAGGTAGGAGAGATTGATTTTCATATACAATGTGGGATAGAGCTTACGGGAGATTACTTGTTGATACCAAAACGAAAATAATTTCTAAATTTGCAAAATACGCAAATTAAGAAATTATATGTTTCGTTTTAGAAATGCGCAAGCGCATTTCTCTGCGAACAAAGTTTTGGAAAGATCGGATGTGTGTCCGGTTGGGTGGAAGCCCCAATCAACTTAGTAACAAAACACGCGCACAAAAAACAGACCAATCCGTGCGCAAGCGTTTTTCGGGAGACGGAGAACGCAAATGTTCCCAAGAAATCGGGAACACATAAGAAATGGAGGAAACGTAAATGGCTCGTATCGCAGGTGTTGACTTACCCAGAGAAAAACGAATTGAGATCGGCTTGACTTATGTCTATGGCATCGGAAGACCTACTGCCAACAAGCTTTTGGCTGAGGCAGGTGTGAATCCTGATACCAGAGTCAGAGACATTACCGATGATGAGGTGAAGAAGATCACAGAAGCAATCGACAAGCTGAACATCATGGTGGAAGGTGACTTGAGAAGAGAAGTTGCCCTGAACATCAAGAGACTTCAGGAGATCGGGTGCTATCGTGGTATCCGTCATCGTAAGGGTCTGCCCGTTCGTGGACAGAACACCAAGAACAATGCTAGAACCCGTAAGGGTCCGAAGCGCACCGTTGCTAACAAGAAGAAGTAATGCACGGCGTAACCGTAAACAAGAAAGGAAAGTAGGTTAGTTTAAAATGGCAAAGAAAGTTGCAACAGCTAAAAAAGTTACAAAAAAACGTGTCAAGAAAAACGTTGAACGCGGACAGGCACATATCCAGTCTTCTTTTAACAATACCATTGTTACATTGACAGACGCTGAGGGTAATGCTCTCAGCTGGGCAAGTGCCGGTGGTCTGGGCTTTAGAGGTTCAAGGAAATCTACTCCCTATGCCGCACAGATGGCTGCTGAGACAGCTGCAAAGGCTGCACAGGTTCATGGTCTGAAGACTGTTGACGTATTCGTTAAGGGTCCCGGTTCAGGTCGTGAGGCTGCGATCAGAGCACTCTCTGCTTGTGGTTTGGAGGTAGTTAGTATTTGTGATGTAACTCCGGTTCCTCACAACGGATGCAGACCTCCTAAGCGTCGTCGCGTATAGTCGAGGAGGTGTGAAAACAATCGGCTGCGAAGCAGACATTTGTTTTCGCCCGACGAAGTCACGAGAAAATCCAGGAGCGCGAAAGCGCGGATGTTGCGAAGCAGCATGATTTTCGAGTTATGATAGGTTGGAAGAAGGCGCAGGCCGCAGGCTTGCGTTGTAAACAGACAAGAAAGGAAAATATTAAAATGGCAATCAATCGTACACCCGTATTAAAGAGATGCAGATCTTTGGGTCTTGAGCCCGTATACCTGGGCTATGACAAGAAGTCCAACAGAACCAATGCCAGAGCCGGCAAGAAGGTAAGTGAGTATGGACTTCAGCTTCGTGAGAAGCAGAAAGCAAAATTCATTTACGGCGTTCTGGAGAAGCCTTTCAGAAACTACTATGAGAAGGCCGACAGAATGAAGGGAATGACCGGTGAAAACCTGATGGTTATGCTGGAGTCCAGACTGGACAGCGTAGTGTTCAGAATGGGATTTGCAAGAACCAGAAGAGAAGCAAGACAGATCGTTGGTCATAAGCATGTGCTGGTAAACGGTAAGCAGGTAAATATTCCTTCTTATCTGATCAAAGCAGGTGATGTGATCGAGATCAGAGAGAAATCCAAATCTCTGCAGAGATATAAGGATATTATCGAAGTTACCGGCGGCAGACTGGTACCTGAGTGGATGGATGTAGATATTGAGAACTTCAAGGGAACCATCAAGAATCTTCCTACCAGAGAGATGATTGATGTTCCGGTTGACGAGATGCTGATCGTCGAGTTGTACTCCAAGTAATCAGTTATAAAGGATCCGCAAAATCCACATAAAAAAGGAGGGTATACGCAGTGTTTGATTTTGAGAGACCTAATATTGAGGTTGTTGAGATTTCAGAAGACAAAAAGTACGGCAAATTCGTGGTAGAGCCTCTTGAGAGAGGTTATGGAATTACGCTTGGTAATTCCCTCAGAAGAATTATGCTGTCCTCTTTGCCCGGAGCTGCTGTCAGTCAGGTAAAGATTGAGGGTGTGTTGCATGAGTTCAGTTCGATTCCCGGCGTGAAGGAAGATGTGACAGAGATCATCATGAACATCAAGAGTCTTGCGATCAAGAATAACAGCGAGACCAATGAAGCCAAGACCGCATACATTGAGTATAACGGAGAAGGCGTTGTACATGCTTCCGACATTCAGTGCGATCAGGATATTGAGATCCTGAATCCCGATCTGGTGATCGCTACTTTGAGCGGCAAGGACACCAAACTCTATATGGAGATGACCATCACAAAGGGTCGTGGTTATGTAAGTGCTGATAAGAATAAGCATGACGACCTGCCGATCGGTGTGATCGCAGTTGACTCCATCTATACACCTGTAGAAAGAGTAAACGTTACCGTAGAAAATACCCGTGTAGGTCAGATCACTGACTACGACAAGCTGACCTTGGATGTATTCACTAACGGAACTTTGGTTCCTGATGAGGCTGTCAGCCTTGCTGCAAAGGTACTCAGCGAGCATCTGAGCCTCTTCATCGATCTTTCCGAGAACGCTAAGACTGCAGAAGTCATGGTGGAGAAGGAAGATGACGAGAAGGAGAAGGTGCTTGAGATGAGCATTGACGAACTGGAGCTTTCCGTTCGTTCTTACAATTGCTTGAAGCGTGCCGGTATCAACACAGTTGAGGAGCTGACCAACAAGACTTCCGAAGATATGATGAAAGTTCGTAATCTGGGACGCAAGTCTTTGGAGGAAGTCCTTGCAAAGCTGAAGGAACTGGGCTTACAGCTCAATCCCAGCGATGATAACTAAACAAACCAAATGACAGATACTCCCGGCGTGGTAAAACCGATGGGTACACGCAGGGTTATCTCCATCCGGTAAATAAGTCCAAAGAGCGTGGCCGGATGCACCATGAATGGAGAAAGGAAAAGAATCATGGCAAAGTATAGAAAATTGGGAAGAACCTCTTCTCAGAGAAAAGCATTACTGAAGAACCAGGTAACTGCACTGATCAACAACGGCAGAATCATTACGACTGAGGCAAGAGCTAAGGAAGTAAGAAAGATCGCGGAAGGTCTGATCGCCCTTGCTGTAAAGGAAAAGGACAACTACGAGACCGTTACCGTAAGCGCTAAGGTTCCGGTAAAGGACAAGGACGGCAAGAGAGTAAAAGAGGTTGTTGACGGCAAGAAGGTTACCAAGTATGACACCGTTGAGAAGCAGATCAAGAAGGATCTTCCTTCCAGACTGCATGCAAGACGTCAGATGCTGAAGGTTCTGAACACTGTAACTGTAGTTCCTGCAGAGGCAGCTGGTAAGAAGCGCGGCACCAAGAAGCTTGATCTGGTTGCAAAGCTCTTTGACGAGTACGCACCGAAGTATGCAGACCGCAAGGGTGGTTACACCAGAATCGTAAAGATTGGTCCCCGTAAGGGTGATGCAGCGATGGAAGTTGTTCTTGAGCTGGTTTAATTAATCTTCAAAGTACAAAAGATAAGAACTCCGGACAGATGGGATACGCTGTCCGGAGTTTTGTTTTCCCGTGAAATCATATTAATTTGTCTTCTGAAAATGCTGATAATCTTTCACGGAGTTCCAATTCCCGCCCCAAGTAAATCCGTGTTTTACAAACAATTTATAGCACAGATCGTTTTCATCGATCTTGTAAGGAAAATCAACACTCCTGTCGGCGTAGAGAGCAGCGGATTCGGGGGAAACATGCATCCCGCCCTGTTTATCGTAGGTGATATAGGGGTTGTAATACGGGTTGATGTCGATGGCCAATCCCAGCGCGTGTTTGGACAAACTGGTGGAGCCTTCTACAACCCGATAGTTAAAGCAGGAAGTATTGTTGTCCTCCATGGAAGCGGTATCGTCCCCGCCATATTCATCGATCAGGAGTACTTTTTCAATCTGATATTCATTGCGGTACAGTTCATAAAAAATATCCACCAGATCGGCGGCAATCGCCTGATTGCAGATCAGTTCTCCTTCCGCGACTTCCCCTTCAAAATCATAGTGTAAAATATGCAGATATCTCAATTCGTCCGGGGTGATTTCTGGGGCGGTGTTCGCTTCCACAGCAGGGTAAGACACCCCTGTAATATAGCGCTGCAGTGCGGCGGAAAGAGGCTCGATATAAAAGTCCGGGGCAAGCTCCCCGGAGGCGTTCTGGTAGGTGAGCCGTTCGGCTATCATGGCCTGTCCGTCGCTGCCGCCGTTTAACAGGGCGCCGGTCAGAACGGAAACTGCAGCGGAAGCGGCCTGGGAGTCGGAGGACTCTGTGGCATCCTCTGTTTTTGCAGATCCTGACGGCACGGAATCTGCCTCTATGCTTGCAATCCGATAGTCCTGTCCCTGCTGCCTGGCGTATTCATCCAGTGTCACAATGCTTTTCCGGCGAAAATAGGAAGCCACACCTACAATCCCGATGATGGCCATAAGGATCAGCACCATTTTGATGATCTGATTTTTATCTATTTGATTCATAGGAAACCTCAATAATTGAAATTATGTTCCAAAACTACACTACAGATTATAAACAAATTTGCCTCAAAATACAATCTGCAAACGGCAAAGACAGATATTTCTATTGTAATTCGCGCATGAATTTAGTAAAATAGAACGCAAAAGCATGAAAAGACAGCTTTCAAAGGATACGATACATGGGCATTATCAAGACCAAAAATTTAGTATATGAATATATCAGGCGGGATGAGGAAGGCAATGTGGAGGGAATCACCACTGCGGTGGACAAGGTTTCCCTGAATGTCAAGGCCGGAGAGTTTATCGCTGTCTTAGGACATAATGGCTCCGGTAAATCCACGCTGGCCAAGCACATCAATGCCATTTTGAGCCCTACGGAAGGGACGGTATGGGTGGATGGCAAGGATACTGCGAAAGAGGAGAACCTCTGGGAGATCCGGCAGACTGCTGGTATGGTGTTCCAAAATCCTGACAATCAGATCATCGGGCAGGTTGTGGAGGAAGATGTGGGGTTTGGCCCCGAGAATTTGGGCGTCCCCACCAAAGAAATCTGGGAGCGGGTGGAGGAGAGCCTGAAGGCGGTGGGTATGTATGCATATCGCAAGCATTCGCCCAATAAACTGTCCGGCGGACAGAAGCAGAGGGTGTCGATCGCAGGCGTCATGGCCATGCATCCCAAGTGTATCATTCTGGACGAGCCCACGGCGATGTTGGATCCCAACGGCCGCAAGGATGTGATCCGGGCAGCGCGGGCGTTAAATGATGTGGAAAAGATTACGATCGTGCTGATCACCCATTACATGGAGGAGACTATTTATGCGGATCGTATTTTTGTGATGGATCAGGGCAGGATTGCCATGGAGGGAACGCCCAGGGAGGTGTTTTCCCAGGTGGAGCGCCTGAAGGAACTGCGTCTGGATGTGCCGCAGGTGACACTGTTAGCGCATGAATTACAGAAGCGGGGACTGCGTCTGCCCAAAGGGATACTGACAACAGAGGAACTGGTGGAGGCATTGAAATGTCTATCATATTAGACCATGTCAATTATATATACGGAGAGGACACGCCACAGGCGGTGCACGCGTTAAAGGATATCTGCCTGCAGATCCCGGACGGTCAGTTTGTGGGAGTGATCGGACACACAGGCTCCGGCAAGTCCACGCTGATGCAGCACATGAACGGTCTGGTGCGCGCCACCAGCGGGCATATCTATTACAACGGGCAGGATATTTATGATGCGGACTATGACCTGAAGGCTCTGCGGGGCAAGGTGGGACTGGTGTTTCAGTATCCTGAGCATCAACTGTTTGAGGTGGATGTGTTTTCGGATGTGTGTTACGGACCGAAGAATCTGGGACTGGACAAAAAGGAAGTCGAGCTGCGGGCGTTTGACGCGCTGCGCAAGGTGGGATTTCCCCAGGAGCTGTTTTACCAGTCGCCGTTTGAACTCTCCGGTGGGCAGAAAAGACGTGCGGCGATCGCCGGTGTGCTGGCTATGAAGCCGGAGGTGCTGATCCTGGATGAGCCCACTGCGGGGCTGGACCCCAAGGGACGGGATGAAATCCTGGATCAGATCAAGGAGCTGCAGACGCAGACCGGCATGACGGTGCTGCTGGTGTCCCACAGTATGGAAGATGTGGCGGAATACGTGGACAGGATCATCGTCATGAATCAGGGCAGTGTGTTGTTTGACGATACGCCGCATCAGGTGTTTGCCCATTACAAAGAACTGGAGGAGGTCGGACTTGCGGCGCCTCAGGTGACCTATATTATGAATGCTCTGAAGGAAAACGGGTTTTGCGTGGATACCTCCGTCACAACGATCAAAGAAGCGGCGGACGAGATCATGAGGGCATTTCAATGAGAGTATTTCAATGAAAGTATTTGCATTCGTTTGGGAGAATCATGTTACGAGATATTACGTTAGGACAATATTATGCAACTGAATCAGTGATCCACAGGCTGGACCCGCGGGTAAAACTTGTGGGAACGATTTTTTATATCATATCCCTGTTCTGCTTTCGCAACGCCTGGGGATATGGTGCGGCAATTGTGTTTCTGGCGCTGGTGATCCGATTGTCGAAGGTGCCGTTCCGGTTCATGGTGAAGGGAATGAAGTCCATTCTTTTCCTTCTGCTCATTACGGTGGTGTTCAATCTGTTTCTGACGCCGGGAGAGGTTCTGGTGGCGTTTTGGAAGCTGAAGATTACCAAAGAAGGTCTGGTACTGGCGGTCACGATGGCGGTGCGTCTGACCTTACTGATCATCGGTTCGTCCATCATGACGCTGACGACCACCCCCAACAATCTGACAGACGGAATGGAAAGGCTGCTGCGGCCGTTGAAACTGTTCAGGGTGCCGGTGCACGAAGTGGCGATGATGATGTCCATTGCACTGCGATTCATTCCGATCCTGCTGGAGGAGACGGACAAGATCATGAAGGCGCAGCTCGCCAGGGGTGCGGATTTTGAGAGCGGTAATCTGCTCAAACGCGCCAAGGCCATGGTGCCGCTCCTGGTGCCGCTGTTTATCTCCGCCTTCCGCAGAGCCAATGATCTGGCTATGGCGATGGAGGCCAGGTGCTACCGCGGCGGTGAGGGCAGGACGAAGATGAAGCCCCTGATCTATCGGAAGCGGGATTATATCGCATATCTGGTGCTGGTGATCTATCTTGTAGGCAGCATTGCCGCCGGGAGGATGCTATGAGTCGCGAAACGTCAACACAGCCTGAGACTTTGCCGCGCCTCAAACGGGTGCGCCTGACGGTGGCCTATGACGGCACGGCTTACCACGGCTGGCAGATCCAGAAAAATGGTGTTACCATCGAGAGCGAGTTAAACCGCTGCTTGTCGGACCTGTTGCAGGAGGACATTCAGGTGATCGGCGCCAGCAGGACGGATGCGGGAGTGCACGCGCTAGGTAATATCGCAGTGTTTGACACCCATGCCCGTATGCCTGCGGAGAAGATTTCCTATGCGTTGAATCAGCGCCTGCCGGAGGACATCCGGATCCAGAAGTCGGAGGAGGTTGCCTTAGACTGGCATCCCAGGCACGCAGAGAGCCGTAAGACATATGAATACCGTATTTACCGGGGAGAATTTCCCATGCCGGTAAAGCGGTTATACAGCTATTTCACTTACCGGCCGCTGCATGTGGAGCAGATGCGGCTGGCAGCGGCCTATCTGGTGGGGGAGCATGATTTTAAGAGCTTCTGTCAGACGGGAGCCCAGGTGGAAAGTACCGTGCGGACCATTTATTCGCTGGAGGTGGAGGAACAGGGCACGGATCTGGTGATCCGGGTTTGCGGAAACGGCTTCCTCTACAATATGGTCCGCATCATTGCAGGAACGCTGATGGAAGTGGGCGAGGGAAAAAGAAGCCCGGAGGATATGAAACGTGTCTTACAGGCTTGTGACAGGGCGGCAGCAGGTCCTACCGCGCCGGCGCAGGGATTGACTCTGATACGGTATGAATTTACGGAATAGCGGAAGCGGTGGACTGCTGAAATAAATTACATGTGTTATTAAAATAATAGCACTTGACACGTCCGATAAGGTATCATATAATATACAACTGTGACAGTGTTTAGAAAGGTGGAGCCAAAGCCCCGGCAAAGCCTTTTCGATACAAGAACTACATTGCATAAAACAAAGTTTTGCGAGCGCCTGCCAAGGTGGCCGGACATCCGCCGAGGCATCTGCAGACAGAACACAAACTGCAAAAGTAATACGGAGGAAACATCATGAAAACATTTATGGCTAGTCCGGCTACAATCGATAGAAAATGGTATGTAGTAGACGCAACCGGCATGACCCTCGGCCGTCTGGCTTCCGAGGTTGCCAAAGTACTGAGAGGTAAGAATAAGCCTATTTTCACCCCTCACATTGACACGGGTGATTATGTGATCGTGATCAACGCCGAGAAGGTAGTTGTGACCGGTAAGAAGTTGGATCAGAAGATTTATCATCATCATTCCGACTATGTTGGAGGCATGAAGGAGACCACTCTGAGAGAGAAGCTTGCAAAGAAGCCTGAAGAGGTTGTTGAGCTTGCTGTCAAGGGTATGCTTCCCAAGGGACCTTTAGGAAGACAGATGTACACCAAGCTGCACGTATATGCAGGTCCTGAGCACAATCACGCTGCACAGAAGCCTGAAGTGCTGACATTCTAAAGGATCGGAAGGAGGAGAATAAAACATGGCTAAGACAGAGAGATACTACGGTACAGGTAGAAGAAAGAAAGCAATCGCCAGAGTATATCTGGTTCCCGGCAAGGGCAATGTTACTATCAACAAGAAGAGCATGGACGAGTATTTTGGTCTGGAGACTCTGAAGGTTATCGTTCGTCAGCCTTTGGTTGCTACCGATAACACTGAGAAGTTTGATGTGATCGTAAATGTAAAGGGCGGCGGATACACCGGCCAGGCAGGTGCTGTAAGACACGGCATTGCAAGAGCTCTGCTTCAGGTAGACGGCGATTACAGACCCGTTCTGAAGAAGGCAGGTTTCCTCACCAGAGACCCTCGTATGAAGGAGAGAAAGAAGTACGGCTTGAAAGCTGCAAGACGTGCTCCTCAGTTCAGCAAGAGATAAGGTGCGCGTAGCTACGAGCAGCGCGATAACAAAAAGGGATTACATCTGCAAGTTTACTTGCGGGGATGTAATCCCTTTTTAGTTATCATGCGGCGACAGCTGCGACAACGAGAAACGCGCAGCGTTTCGAGTGGCGCAGCGCGATGAAACATTTTATGCGCAGCTTCATTCCCACTCCACGCACACACTCTCTTTATCAAAATAGGCAGCAATCCGTTGGTTGGTGGGATGTTCCGGATCGCCGGTGAAATCCCCCACATACAGCAGATCTGCCTGGATTGTGTACGGGTGAAAGACCACCACTTTTACTGAAGGATCTGCGAGAAGGTCCATTCGCTCCCGGTACTCTGCTTCATAAGCAGCAGCATCACCGGAGGAGAGACACCGGATCGCACGCGTCGTCGTGCAATCCTTCCATGCCCCCGAGATACCCCAAATTGCCAGCAACAGTAAAACTGCCACATAAAATCCAATCCGGATCCTGCCGCCGGGCTGTTTTTTTTCTTCTGCTCTTTCACGCCATACTCTCTGCACATACCCCAGTCCATAGGCATAACAGAATACGACGAACAACACATAAATATAATACATCGCCGCCACAGCCCGCGCCGGACCGGTGGAATTCATCGTGTAAAAGGTAGGGCAGAAGGAGGAACACATCACCCCGTAGGCAAAGCCCATCACAAGCAGCGGATAGCGGAAGCGAAAAGCGTTCTGCCGGAAGGTGTACCATAACAATGGGGTGATCAAAAGCAGCGCGATCACAAACCACAGATCCGTCATATACAGCAGAAAATCAATCCCCTTTTGCAGGGATTTCGCAATTGCAAGGATGGGAGAAATCTGCCACATACCGTCCTGACGCACTTTATTTCCGGGTGCCAGCGCATTGATCGCGAAACCGCCGAACCAAAATAGATATACCGGCAGAAGGGGGATTAGCCGCTTGGCTTCCCGACGCCACAGCAGCATCCCGGCCAGAGCTATGAACAGGATTGTGGCAGGCAGAAACGTCACATAATTCCCGCCGGCCAGCCAAAAAGCAAGCAGGCTCAGCAGCAGAATCCGCCAGAGACCGCCTTTTTGAAGCCATGTGATCAGAAGCCCGAAAAAACATAAAGTAATTGCCAGAAATCCTGTATAATACACGGAGCCGTTATACCAGAAAAAAGATTCTGACTGAAAATCCACTGTCTGTATGCAAAGCATGGCGGTCAAGGAAGCGATTGCGATCCAGACAGAAGTCGATGCCTTCAGCCATCCGCACAGGATCTTGCGCAGCAGATAAAAGATACTTCCGCACAGAAGCAGCAGAATAACCGGCGTAACCAGGTGATAGGATCGCTCGCTGAACACATTGGGCGGAAGATACATGAGAAACATGGCTGAATACGTGCCCTGCCAGATCTGATACTGTTCGGATACACCTTCGCAGGCTGCACCGATCACTTGCGTGATATCATGCGTGGATTCCCAGATATGATGTGTCTCCACACCATAGTCATAGTCGTCGCCGGTGGGATGATTATACCGTCCCAGGATAACGATAGGGATAATTCCCAGGATCAATAAGAGCAGACAGAGACAGGATAAGATTTTAGAATAATATTTCAAATCGGTTTCCCCTTACGCTTTCAAATAAAGTTATGCATAAGGACGGAAGAAATCCTGTATGCATGATCTTATTATATGTGATAGGGATTTGCTGCGTCAATCTTTACTTTAGAATCATCTTGCTTTTCCCCGTAGAATGTTGTATAGTAAAATCTAGGTTTTTGGGAAAAATTACAATATACAATGGAGGCATATAACATGAAAGAGAAAGTGATCCTTGCTTACTCCGGTGGTCTGGATACCACTGCGATCATTCCCTGGTTGAAGGAGAATTTTGATTATGAAGTGATCTGCGTCTGCATCGACTGCGGACAGGCAGAGGAGCTGGACGGTCTGGAAGAGAGAGCGAAGTTCTGCGGCGCTTCCAAGCTTTATATTGAGAATGTGATCGATGAATTCTGCGATGAGTACATTGTACCCTGCGTACAGGCCAATGCCATCTATGAGAACAAGTACCTGCTGGGTACTTCCATGGCACGTCCGCTGATTGCGAAGAAGCTGGTGGAGATCGCCAGAAAGGAAGGCGCTACCGCAATCTGCCACGGCGCAACCGGAAAGGGCAACGACCAGATCCGTTTCGAGCTGGGCATCAAGGCGCTGGCACCCGATATCAAGATCATCGCTGCATGGAGAAATGACAAGTGGACCATGGATTCCCGTGAGTCCGAGATTGAGTACTGCAAGGCACATGGTATTAACCTGCCTTTCTCTGCGGATTCTTCCTATAGCCGTGACCGCAACATCTGGCACATCAGCCATGAGGGTCTGGAGCTGGAGGATCCCGCCAACGAGCCCAACTATGATCATCTGCTGGTACTGGGCACCACGCCGGAGAAGGCTCCCGATGAGGGCGAGTATGTGACCATGACCTTTGAGAAGGGTGTTCCCACTTCCGTAAACGGCAAGCAGATGAAGGTTTCCGATATTATCCGTACCCTGAATGAGCTGGGCGGCAAGCACGGTATCGGCATCATCGACATCGTGGAGAACCGTGTGGTCGGCATGAAGTCCCGCGGTGTGTATGAGACCCCCGGAGGAACCATCCTGATGGAGGCACATCAGCAGCTGGAGGAGTTGATCCTTGACCGTGATACCTATGCAATGAAGAAGGAGATGGGCAGCCGTTTTGCCAGCCTGGTTTACGAAGGAAAGTGGTTCACACCGCTTCGTCAGGCAGAGCAGGCATTTATCGAGGAGACACAGAAGTATGTGACCGGCGAGGTGAAGTTCAAGCTCTACAAGGGCAATATCATCAAGGCTGGCACCACTTCTCCTTATACCCTTTACAACGAGAGCATTGCTTCCTTTACCACCGGTGATCTCTATGATCATCATGATGCAGAGGGCTTCATCAATCTGTTCGGCCTCTCCTGCAAGGTGAGAGCAATGAAGATGCAGGAGCAGGGCATTGATCTGCTGTAAAGGAGGCTTTCGCAGATCATAATTGAACATTGGGACTCTGGTGCTGACCCCTGGTAATCCCGGGATCGGTGCCGGAGTTCTTAGACTTTTTAGGATATTCAAAAAAGAAGGAGATGATCGTTTGGGTAATCTGGCAGAATATCTGATGGAAGAGCTGGAATGTGAGACTGTGTTCAAGATCCCGATCCGTATCCCGCAGATTGCAGCATATGCGGACGGAATTCCCGTACATGAGTCCATTGTGGTGACATGGATCATTATGGCAGTTTTGATCCTGGTTTCCATTATTCTCACCCGAAACCTGAAGGTGGATCACATCAGTAAGCGGCAGGCGGTGGCGGAACTGATTGTGACGAAGCTCACCGGCATGGTGGAGGGAATGATCGGAGAAAACGGCAAGGCATATGTGCCCTGGCTGACCACGGTGCTTTTATATATCGGCGTGGCAAACGCGATCGGGTTGTTTGGAATGAAAGCGCCCACGAAGGACCTGAATGTGACGGTGGCATTGGCGGCCATGAGCATCATTCTGGTGGAGGCGGCAGGCATCTATCAGCTGGGTGTGAAGCGATGGCTGCATAAGTTTCTGGAACCGGTGGCAGTGGTGCTGCCCATCAACATTCTGGAGCTTGTGACCAGACCGCTTTCCCTGTGCATGCGACTGTTTGGTAATGTATTGGGCGCGTTCGTCATCATGGAGCTGATCAAATTTGTGGTGCCGGTGATCCTGCCGGCAGTGCTGTGCTGTTATTTTGATATTTTTGACGGACTGCTGCAGGCGTATGTGTTCGTGTTCCTGACCTCTATGTACATCAGTGAGATGTTAGAGGTGGAGGAAGCGTGACGGGCAGACCGGGTGAAATGTGAAAGGAAACGATATTAAAACAAATAAAGGAGAAGAGAAATGAATACGAGTTTAATCGCAATCGGAGCAGCTATCGCAGTTTTCGGCGCCATCGGCGCAGGTATCGGTATCGGAATGGCTACCAGTAAGGCAGTGGAGGCCATCGCAAGACAGCCGGAAGCTTCCGGCAAGATCAATACAGCGTTGATCCTGGGATGTGCGCTGGCGGAGGCAACGGCAATCTACTGCTTTGTCATCGCGCTGATGATCATTGTTATGTTGAAATAAAAAGCAGACGGAAAGGAAAGGGAAGCGATATGCTGAGTGTTGATCCGTTTAATTTAATCTGTACGGTTGTGAACCTTTTGATCCTGTTTGTGGCGCTTAGGATATTTCTTTTCAAGCCTGTGCAGAAGATCATTGCCGAAAGACAGGCCCAGGCGGATGCGCAGTTGAACGAGGCGGCTGCCAGGCAGAAAGAGGCGGAGAGCCTGAAGGCGCAGTACAGTTCTTCCATGGCAAAGGCTGAGGAGGAAAAGAAGCAGCTCTTAAATACCGCGAGAAAAGATGCAGACGAGCAGTATCAGAAGATCGTGGAGGAAGCAAAAGCACAGGCGAAGCAGATCGAGGAGCGCGCGGTGGCAGATGCCCAGAATCAGAAAAACCGCATTCTCAAGAACACGGAGAAGGAAATTGCAGACATGGTGGTGGCTGCGGCGGAGAAGATGGTGGGAACCCAGAGCGGCGCAAAGATCGACAGGTCTCTTTATGATGAGTTTTTAGGGAAAGCAGGAGAAGAACAGTGATGCGGGCAGAACTGATTTATGTGACTGCGCCCAGTGAGGAACAGCTCGCGGGAATCCGCAGCTTTCTTGCCAAGGAACTGGGCAGCGAGGAGATAGAGCTGCAGCTTGTGGAGGATGCTTCGCTTGAGAGCGGTTTTATCCTTCGGACAGACAGCAGGGAGTACGACTGGAGCGCAAAGGGCCGTGTGGCGCAGCTGCAGGGCGTTTTGGGCAAAGCGTTTGCGGGCAGCAGTATTCCGCTGGATGAAAAAAAGATAGAGGACAATATCATTTCAATCCTGCGCGCCAATCTGGAAGCGTTTGAATTGGAGGCAAAGGATCAGGAGATCGGTATTGTCAATTGGGTGGGAGACGGCATCGTAAATGCAGATGGCATCGACCATGCCTACTATGGCGAGATTGTGCTTTTTGACTGCGGCGTCAAGGGAATGGTGCAGGATGTGCGCCGGGACGAGATCGGCATTATCCTGTTCGGCCGCGACACGGAGATCCATGAGGGCAGCCGGGTAGTGCGTACCGGTAAGATGGCGGGCATTCCCGTGGGTGACGGCTTTAAAGGCAGAGTAGTGGACGCGTTGGGCGCTCCTCTGGACGGATTGGGCGAGATTGAGGCGGAAGGATACCGTCCCATTGAGAATCCGGCCCCCGGTATCGTAGACCGGAAATCTGTGGCAGTCCCCATGGAAACCGGACTTTTGTCCATTGATTCCATGTTCCCCATCGGCAGAGGACAGCGTGAGCTGATCATCGGGGACAGGCAGACGGGTAAGACATCCATCGCCATGGATACCATTATGAACCAGAAAGGAAAAGGTGTGATCTGCGTCTATGTGGCCATCGGACAGAAGGCGTCCACCATTGCCAAGCTGGTGAATACGTTGAAACAAAGCGGAGCTATGGATTATACCGTTGTGGTGTCCGCAACGGCATCCGATCCGGCGCCGTTACAATATATTGCGCCCTATTCCGGCACGGCGCTGGCGGAATATTTTATGTATCAGGGCAAGGATGTGCTGATCGTTTACGACGATCTCTCCAAACATGCGGTGGCCTATCGCGCCATATCGCTGCTGTTGGAGCGGTCCCCGGGGCGTGAGGCATATCCCGGAGATGTGTTTTATCTGCACTCCAGACTGCTGGAGAGGTCTTCCAGACTGACCCCGGAGAAGGGCGGCGGTTCCATTACGGCGCTGCCCATCATAGAGACCCAGGCGGGGGATGTATCGGCTTATATTCCCACCAATGTGATCTCCATCACGGACGGTCAGATTTATCTGGAGAGTGAACTGTTTAATGCGGGTCAGAGGCCGGCCGTCAATGTAGGTCTGTCCGTATCCCGTGTGGGCGGCGCGGCGCAGACCAAGGCGATGAAGAAGGCTGCCGGAAGTGTGCGTATCGACCTGGCACAGTATCGGGAGATGGAGGTGTTTACCCAGTTTTCCTCCGATCTGGATGACAATACCAAGAAGCAGCTGGCGCATGGGCGTGCCTTGATGGAACTGCTGAAGCAGCCTATGGGAGAGCCGTTTACCATGGCCGAGCAGGTGATCACGCTGGTCTGTGCCAATGCGCATATCTTCAGCGATATAGAAGCCGGCAGAATCAAGGAATTCAGACGGGGGCTTCTACAGTATTTTCATGCTGATCACAAAGATGTGATCAGCCAGCTGGAGACCACAAGAGATCTGGCGGATGACGTGAAGGCAGCGATCGTGGAGGCGGCTGTGGAATATAAGAACAGGCTCTAGGAGGCTTTATGGCAAATACCAGGGAGTTGCAAAACAGAATAAAAAGCATCCGGGACACCATGAAGATCACCAAAGCCATGTATATGATGTCGTCCATGAAGCTGCGCAAGGCGAAGCAGAAGCTGGAGAATACAGAGGCGTATTTTTATGGATTGCAGGAACAGATCAAGGAGATCCTGCTCCATTTTCCGGATATGCAGCATGTGTTTTTTGACAACCGAATGGAAGATATGCAGGAGGAAGTCAAAAAGAAAGCGTTTGTCGTGATCACCGGTGACAAGGGGATGGCAGGGGCTTACAATCACAATGTGACCAAAGAAGCCCAGGCGGCCATTGACGCGCTGCGGGAAAACGGAAATTACAGGCTTTTTGTGGTAGGGGAAGTCGGCAGGCGGTATTTTTCTGGTCTGGGATATCACATTGAGCCGGATTTTCTGTTTTCCACGAACAATCCCTCCCTGCACAGAGCCAGGGTGATCACGGAACTGTTGGTGGAGCTTTACAAGCAGGAGGAGATTGACGAGGTGTATGTGATCTACACCCGTATGATCAACAGCATGCAGTCTGTGGTGGAGACGGAGAAATTACTGCCGCTCAAAACCCATGACTTTGTGGCGAAGGAGTTGCTGGAAGCGGCGCGGAAGAAGCTGGGCAATGTGGACACGGAGACCGTGGCGGAGGAGACCTATGAGATTTATCCTTCCCCGGCGGCTGTGTTGGAGAAGCTGGCTTACAACTATGTGACGGGATTTCTGTACGGTGCGCTGGTGGAAGGCAATGCCAGCGAGGAGAACGCCCGCATGATTGCCATGCAGTCGGCGACAGACAATGCGGTGGAGATGCTGCGGCTTTTGTCCATTGAATATAATCGTGTGCGCCAGGCGGCGATCACCCAGGAAATCACGGAGGTCATCGGCGGCGCGAAGGCGTTAAAGAAGAAAAAGAAGAAGCAGGCGAGGTGAGAAATCACATGGATAATAAGAAGGGAAAGATCATACAGGTTTCCGGTCCCGTTGTGGATGTGGAGTTTGCGGGAGGGACGCTGCCGGCTATCAAGGATGCGCTGTATGTGACCGTAGATGGGAAGAAGCGCGTGATGGAAGTGGCGCAGCATACCGGACACAATGTTGTGCGGTGTATCATGTTGGCTGCGTCGGAAGGTTTGAGCCGGGATATGGAAGTGACCGCGGCAGGTTCGGGGATCACGGTGCCTGTGGGCGAGCAGACGCTGGGGCGTCTGTTTAATGTGCTGGGCGAGACCCTGGACGGCGGCGAGTCTCTGGAGGGCAAAGGAGAGCACTGGTGCATTCACAGAGAGCCCCCCAGTTTTGAGGAACAGAGCCCTGTGGTGGAGATGTTTGAGACCGGTATCAAGGTCATTGATTTGCTGGCCCCCTATGCAAAGGGCGGTAAGATCGGATTGTTTGGCGGTGCCGGTGTGGGCAAGACCGTGCTGATCCAGGAGCTGATCAACAATATCGCCACGGAGAGCGGCGGCTATTCCATCTTTACCGGCGTGGGTGAGCGTTCCCGTGAGGGAAATGACCTGTGGACGGAGATGAAGGAGTCAGGCGTTTTGAGCAAGACGGCGCTGGTCTTCGGACAGATGAACGAGCCCCCCGGATCCCGTATGCGAGTGGCGGAGACCGGGCTTACCATGGCGGAGTATTTCCGCGATGTGAAACACAGAGATGTGTTGTTGTTTATCGACAATATTTTCCGTTTCGTGCAGGCGGGATCCGAGGTGTCCGCCCTGTTGGGACGGATGCCCTCCGCGGTGGGCTATCAGCCCACGCTGGCCAACGATCTGGGCGAGCTGCAGGAGCGGATCGCTTCCACCAAGAGCGGTTCCGTGACTTCTGTGCAGGCGGTTTACGTACCGGCGGACGATCTGACCGATCCGGCGCCGGCTACAACTTTTTCCCATTTGGATGCCACCACGGTGCTTTCCCGTAAGATCGTGGAGCAGGGAATTTATCCGGCGGTGGACCCGCTGGAATCCACTTCCCGTATCCTGGAGGCCGATGTGGTGGGCGAGGAGCATTACAACGTAGCCCGGGGCGTGCAGGAGACACTGCAGAAATATAAAGAATTACAGGACATCATCGCCATTCTGGGTATGGAGGAGTTGTCGGACGAGGACAAACTGACAGTCTATCGGGCCAGAAAAATACAGCGTTTTCTCTCCCAGCCGTTCCATGTGGCGGAGAATTTTACCGGCGTGAAGGGTGTGTTTGTGCCGGTAAAGGAGACGATCAAGGGGTTCCAGGCAATCTTAAACGGAGAGATGGACGAGTACCCGGAGACGGCGTTCTTCAATGTGGGAACCATTGAGGATGTGAAGGCAAAAGCGGCGAAATTGTAACTGACGTTCTGTTTACAGGGCGGATCGTGAGGCGTTATGAATACATTTTCATTGAAAATTACAGCCTGTGACAGGGTGTTTTATGAGGGCGAGTGCGAGATCCTGATCTTTCCCGTGGAGGACGGGGAGATGGCGATCATGGCGCACCATGAGCAGATGACGACGACGGTGGAGATCGGAGAACTGCGGTTTCGCACGCCGGACGGGGCAGAGCACGTGGCGATCGTCTCCGACGGCATGCTGCAGGTGGCGCACAATCAGGTGAAAGTTATCGTCTATTCTGCGGAGACCCCGGAGGAGATCGATGCCTTCCGCGCCCGGGCAGCCGAGGAGCGGGCCAGGGAGCAGCTGCGTCAGAAGCAGAGCATCATGGAGTACCATATTTCCAGGGCTTCCCTTGCCAGAGCCATGGCACGGCTGCGGGGCAAGGATAAACACATGCCGGAGTAAGCGGGCAATGTGGTTTCGATATGCAGTGAAATCTGTATAAATGAATAAAAATGCATGAATATAAAAATATTTTGCATAAAAAGTAAAAAGTTATGGACAAATATGCAAAAAGTGCTATGATAAGGGTATTGACGCAATAAACGGAGCATTTTCAGAAGGAGAACAGAAATGATCAAAGTAGGTATTATCGGTGCGACCGGTTATGCAGGTGCGGAGCTGGTGCGGATCCTGGCAAATCACAAAGAGGCGCAGATCGTATGGTACGGTTCCCGCAGCTATATTGATAAAAAGTATTACGAAGTGTATCAGAACATGTTCCAGATCGTGGAGGATGTCTGCAAGGATGATAATCTGACGGAGCTGGCGGAGCAGGTGGACGTGATTTTCACCGCCACCCCTCAGGGTTTCCTGGCGGGGCTGCTCACAGAGGAGATCCTGCAGAAGGTAAAGATCGTGGATCTTTCCGCGGACTACCGCATCAAGGATGTGGCGGTTTATGAGAAGTGGTACGGCATCGAGCACAAGTCTCCCCAGTTTATCGAGGAGGCGGTTTACGGGCTCTGCGAGATCAACCGGGACAAGATCACGGACAAGACCCGCTTGGTGGCGAATCCCGGCTGCTACACGACCTGCTCCATTCTGACCGCATATCCCCTGGTGAAAGAGGGGCTGATCGATGTGGACACCCTGATCGTGGATGCCAAGTCCGGTACCTCCGGCGCGGGCAGAGGCGCAAAGCTGCCCAACCTGTTCTGCGAGGTAAACGAGAATATCAAGGCCTACGGTGTGGCAACCCACCGGCATACGCCTGAAATCGAGGAGCAGCTGGGCTATGCGGGCAACTGTGAGGTGACCATCAATTTCACTCCCCATCTGGTGCCCATGAACCGCGGCATTCTGGCAACGGAGTATGCGAAATTAAAGAGAAAGCCTGACGGCAGCCTGCCGACCTACGAGGAGATCAAGGCGGTCTACGACAAATACTATGCCAAGGAGAAGTTTGTCCGCGTGCTGGACAAGGGCGTGTGCCCTGAGACCAAATGGGTGGAAGGCAGCAACTATGTGGACATCAATTTTGTGATCGACGAGCGGACCGGCCGCGTGATCATGATGGGTGCATTGGACAATCTGGTGAAAGGCGCAGCGGGGCAGGCGGTGCAGAATATGAACCTGTTGTTTGGGCTGAAGGAGAGCGAAGGCTTGGAGCTGGTGCCCTGCTTCCCGTAAGAGATAGATTTGGAGAAATACATGAGCGACAAGACATATACCATCAAGAAAATGACAAAGGAAGACTACGACGGTCTTCGCGCGCTGTGGATGACCATCAAGGGCTTCGGGATCCGCAGCATTGACGATTCCCGCGAGGGCGTGGAGCGCTTCCTGAAGCGTAATCCCGAGACCAGCGTAGTGGCGGTGGCGGAGGACGGCTCCATCGTGGGCGGCATTCTCTGCGGCCATGACGGCAGACGCGGCTGCCTGTACCATGTGTGCGTGCGGGAGGACTACCGCAGACTCGGCATCGGCAAGGCCATGGTGGTCTATTGCATGAATGCCCTGAAGGCGGAGCAGATCAACAAGGTGAGCCTCATCGCGTTTACGGTCAACGATATCGGTAACGCGTTCTGGAACTGCATCGGCTGGACGAAGAGAGAGGACCTGAACTACTATGATTTCACCCTGAACGAGGCGAATATCACGGCGTTTAATAAGTGATGATTCTTGTCTGCGTTTTGTTTTGGGGACGGAATAAAAGAGAGGGCTTTCCATGAGAGTGTTTGATACCTATACCTTTAATATAGCGGACAAGGTAAAATTCAAGGACACCAAGAATTACCTGGATCAGATGCTGGCGGAACTGGAACTTCATTTCAAGGAAGTTTCGTTCACTTTTCAGAGCTTTATGGCAAGTATCGATCAGCTTGTGGCGAAGTATCCGAACCTGGAAAAATATCGTTATCCCTATTTCCAATTCAATGGGGAAGAGATTCTCACCAGCCTCACGCCAAAGTGGCTTGAGGGGGAATTGTATGCTGATAAGGAGGACTGGAAGACGATTTTTGAGATCGCCGCTAAGGTTCCGCGGGGATATAATGTACAGCCGACCATTAAAATGGATCAGATTGACTGGTATGGGGAAGGCGTAAAGGAGCCTGCCATTACGCCGCAGCAATTTTATGTGGGGAATGCGCTGCTGTGTTCCCATAGCCCTGTGGATAACAGTGGGATCGAGATGATCAGGGAGTTTGATCACGGCAACAAATATAATATGGTACGCGTCACGGTTGAAGCGACGAAAGGGGATGGATCAACTGCCGAGGAGCCGAGAAATACGGCGGATATTCTGGCAAAGCTGACCCCCTATCTGGGGATGCCAACCTATACAGCAAGAGCCTGCAGATTCAAGCCGGAGGAATACAGACTGTATGAAACGTATCAGAAGGAATGTGGGCAGCTATTGGTAGATAGACTGCAGGAAGCCTACCAGAAAGAGGAGGAGGCACGTCGCGGCGAAGATTGGCGGGACGCTTTCAATAAACCTTTTGTGCCGAATCTGGCAGACAAGAAGAAAGTAAAGGCTGCATTTAAAGGCACAGATTTTGTCATGGGAGACAGAAAAGGGCTGCTGCCCGGCATGAACCGCGTAGTCTGTATTGACAAACACAATTTCCGGTTTGAGGTGATGACCGACAGGACACAGACGTCGCCGGATTATTTCTATTTTTATTACGATATTTCCGGATATAACTTTCACCTGTGCAGCCTGCAGAATACCGTTTGTGCGTCTTCAGAGGAGGAAGCGGTGAAAAAGCTCGCTGAGTTGGCAGAGTTCTGTGTGAAGGTCAAGGATGACTTTGGGGAGCTGTTAGCGGAGAAATTCGGGAACACGCCGAGCTGGTATCGGTATGAATGAGGCAAATATATTATGGGATTCCTGCTTTTTGTGATTGCGATTATAGTGATCGGCGTTGCGACCATCAAACAAAAACGGAAAAACAGAGAAAAATTTCATCTGGCATGGCAGGAGCTGTTAAACGCTCAGAACGACAGCGAGGAAAGCACGGGAACAGTGGACGATACTGTAATCTTCCCAAAAGCGGAAATGGAAGATACGGCGAAAACCGCAGCAACACGTTCCTGCGTCATGCGGGAGCCCCGAAATGCGGACGAGATCATCGTTCCGCTGGATTTTCTGTTAAGAGAAGAAATGGAGACGCTTTTGTATCTGGCTAAGCAATATCCGGATGAGGTGACGGTTGATGTCTATCCGCCGGCAGACAGAACTGAGATTGCAGCGTTTGAGGAAAGAACAGGAATCCGGCTGACACAGGAACTGAAGACGTTCTATCAATTTGCCAACGGTCTGACGGTATGTAACGGAACACTGGAGCTTGAAAGTCTGGAAGTGATAGAGAACCTATATAAAACGGGTTACTGTGACTGGAAAGAGGAAGGGGATGCCGATGATTACGTCATGATTGGCTCTGTGATTGGAGACGGCGAGTATCTCATCATGGAAAAGAAGACGGGGCATATTTTCTGGCATGATGAGGGTGAAATGACGGATTATGAGACAGTGAGAAATCTGCTTGACTGGGTGATTGATTTTGAATATGATGGGTATTGCCGACATGAAGCGGAAGATGAGCGAATAAAGGCATATCTTGACAGAAGGATATAAGGGCTAGGCAAAAAAGGGTATGGAAACTTAGCAGAATGATATAGAAATCGAGGGAAAAACAATGAGCACAGAGACAAATGCAAACAGCAAGATCAAACAGATCGAGGGCGGCGTCACCGCCGCAAAGGGCTTTCAGGCGGCATGCTGCGAGGCCAATATCAAATACAAAGACCGCACCGACATGGCAATGGTTTATTCTGAAATCCCCTGCGAGTGCGCGGGAACCTTTACCAGCAATGTGGTGAAGGCAGCCTGTGTCCAGTGGGATCAGAAACAAGTCTCTTCCGGCGCCAAGATGCAGGCGGTTGTAGTCAACTCCGGCATCGCCAATGCCTGCACCGGACAGGAGGGCTGGGATGCCTGTGAAGCTACTGCCAAAGCGGTGGAAAAAAGCTTAAATGTACCCGCGGAGAGCGTGGCGGTTGCCTCCACCGGCGTCATTGGCATGCAGCTTCCCGTGGAAAAGCTGGTAAACGGCGTGGAGAAGATGAGCAAGACACTGGCGCACACAATCGAGGCGGGAACGGCGGCCTCCAAGGCCATTATGACCACCGACACCATCAACAAAGAAATTGCGGTTACCTTTGAGATAGAGGGCAAGACCGTGACCTTAGGCGGCATGAGCAAGGGCTCCGGCATGATCCACCCTAACATGTGTACCATGCTGGGATTCCTCACCACAGACCTTTCCATTGAGAAATCGCTGCTCCAGGAAGCCCTCAGCAATGTGATCAAGGATACCTTCAATATGATCACCGTGGACGGTGATACCTCCACCAACGATACCCTGTTGATCATGGCAAACGGGTTGGCAGAGAACAAGACCATTGCAGACAAGGGAGAGGCATATCATACGTTCTACGAAGCGCTGTTCACTGTGTGCAGATACCTGGCCCGCAGAATGGCGGGAGACGGCGAAGGCGCCAGCAAGCTTTTCGAGGCGAAGGTGGTCAATGCCAAGTCCAAGGATGACGCCAGAACCTTATCCCGCGCCATCGTGGGTTCCAACCTCTCTAAGGCTGCCATCTACGGTTGCGACGCCAACTTCGGACGGTTCCTCTGCGCTATGGGTTACTCCGGCGCGCAGTTTGACCAAAATGATGTAGAGCTTTTCTTCGAGAGCAAATTCGGCAGACTGCAGGTGTTCGACAGAGGCACGCCGATCGTGTTTGACGAGGAGCTTGCCAAGAAGATCATGGAAGCCGACGAAGTGACCGTCTTTGTGGACATGCACGAGGGCGAAGAGGAAGCCACCGCATGGGGCTGCGACCTCACTTACGATTACGTGAAGATCAACGCGGACTACCGCTCATAAAAAGGAGGATTTTATATAGACAATAATAGAAATGTTTCAATCATAAAGGATATTAATGGTAATGATATTGTTTTGATAAATGATGCGGAATTCAAAGGAAGAAGAGGAATAGATTGGGACAATGTAAAAGATTATCTGAAAAGGTTTGTAGGTGATACCTATCAGATTACAGCAACAGGTGATGTGCTCCATATTGGAGCAGATTTTCCGAATGAATATACGGGATCGGTCTATACATACAGATTGAAGGGGGCTGTTTCCAAAGCAAAAGCAAATGCTGCCCAGGGAATTCCTGAAATGATTGAAATTGCATCAGGTGGAAATTTTAGAGAGAATCAAGAACAGAAGCATTATAGGAATGCAAAATATGGATGGTATCGATTTGATTCCCGTTTTGCTATGCCTGTATATAGTGATAAAGGGGAGGTTGAAAGATATAACGTTTTTCATGTATCATTAATTGTAAGGCATGCAGAAGATGATAAAATGTATCTGTATGACATCATTGACATAAAAAAAGAAACAGGCAACCCGCTTGAGCCATAAGGCTGTACACGACACAAAACCCATTTCTTGATTTTATGATAGATTAGAAAAAAGATTTTGTCAAGCAAATTTAGAATTTAAAATAATAATCAGCATATGTGGAGTATAAGTAGAATCATCATGGAAAAAGATATGCAGCAGGTATTGCAGAAAGCCGAAGTGCTCATTGAGGCGCTTCCCTACATTCAGAAATTCAACCGCAAGATCATTGTGGTCAAATACGGCGGCAGCGCCATGAGCAATGAAGAATTGCAGAAAAACGTCATCAAGGATGTGACCCTGTTAAAGCTGGTGGGCTTCAAGCCCATCATTGTACACGGCGGCGGCAAGGAGATCAGCCGCTGGGTGGGTAAGGTCGGTAAAGAGGCGAAGTTTGTAAATGGTCTGCGTGTGACCGACGACGAAACCATGGAGATTGCCGAGATGGTGCTGGGCAAGGTGAACAAGCAGCTGGTATCCATGGTGCAGGAGCTGGGCGTGAAAGCCGTGGGCCTGAGCGGCAAGGACGGCGGTCTGCTCAAGGTGCAGAAGAAATATTCCGACGGACAGGACATCGGTTTTGTGGGTGACATCACCGACGTGGATCCCAAGGTATTATATGACCTTCTGGAGAAAGACTTCCTGCCCATCGTGTCCCCCATCGGCCTGGACGACAAGTTCAAGACCTACAACATCAACGCTGACGATGCGGCCTGCGCGGTGGCAAAGGCTGTGGGTGCGGACAAACTGGTATTCCTGACCGATATTGAGGGCCTTTACAAAGACATCAACGACAAGTCCTCCTTTATCTCCCGACTGACGGCAGACCAGGCGGATGAGCTCATTAACGGCGGTTTCATCGGGGGCGGCATGCTGCCCAAACTGTCCAACTGTACCTCGGCTATCCGCAACGGCGTAAACCGCGTCCATATCCTGGATGGACGTATCCCTCACTGCCTGCTTCTGGAAATCTTTACCGACAAAGGTGTGGGAACAGCCATCGTTGCCGACGAGGACGGCGAGAGCCAGCACGCATGATTTATTGCGCGATGCAAACAATATCAATGTTGGAGTAGTGCTGAAATGGCACTACTCTATTATATTTGGAGGAAAAATGCAAAAACCATAAAAAATCTCCAAATATAAAACAAATATTGATTTTAATTGGAAATAATGATACAATGCATATGATGAGGTCGAGTGACAGATCGGTGAGAAAGGATGTTTTACATGGCAATCATAGGAAGAAATGAAGAAATCCGGGAGCTTGAAAGATGTGAAAAATCAAAGAAATCCGAGTTGATATGCGTTTATGGAAGAAGACGTGTGGGGAAGACTTATCTTGTTGAACAGACATTTGCAAACTATTTTGCTTTTCGCGCGACTGGTGTAGAAAGTGGCAACACGCGTACACAGTTAAAATCATTTCATCAAAGGCTGATAGAAGCGGGAGACAAGACAAGGCATGTTCCGAGGAACTGGTTTGAGGCGTTTTCAAGGCTGGAAAAGGTGTTGGAGTGGGAGGATATCAGACAGTCTATTCATGGAAAAAAAATTATATTTTTTGATGAGTTTCCATGGTTTGCAACTGCTCGCTCAGATTTTTTGGAGGCATTTGGAGAATTCTGGAACAGGTGCGGAACTGCCCATGGAAATTATCTGTTCATCATATGCGGCAGTGCCACTTCTTGGATCATCAAAAATGTATTAGAGGATGCGGGAAGCCTGTATGACAGGGTTACAAGCCAGATATTCCTGCGTCCGTTTTCGCTAAAGGAAACAGAATTGTTCATGGAGGATAGGAGGTTCGGATGGTCACGTAGACAAATAGCGGAATGCCAGATGGTATTTGGTGGGCTGCCATACTTTTTTGAGCTTCTAAATCCGAACGAGAGCCTGACATGGAACATTGATGTGCTCATATTCCAACCTCATGCACTGCTCCGTCACGAATCCAAAAAACTATTGGAGGCAACACTAAAGAAGTCTCCGGCGTACAATGCCATAATGGAATGTCTCTCATGCCATTATTACGGAATGCTCAAGTCTGAATGTTTTGAAAAGTTGGACATTTCGCAGGGAACCTTTTCAAGAGCTGTGGATGATCTGGTGAAATGCGGATATGTGCATGAGAGTGTGGATAGGTATACAAAAGGACATCCCCTCAGACTTCAGTTGATAGATCCCTTCTTGCTCTTTCATTATCATTTTCTATCAAACGACATGACTGAAACCAAAAGATTCGGAGATTTCAGGAGCGATGCAGGGAACTATGCAAATTGGCGCGGACACGCTTTTGAGATATTGTGTATGTATCATATTGATCACATTAAGAAAGCATTGGGAATATCCGGAGTTCGGACAAACGAATATTCATGGATAAGCGAAAAGAGAGAGGCACAGATAGACCTTGTTATAGAGCGCGACGATGGCATTATCAACATCTGCGAGGAGAAATACACAGACATGGCATTTGCCATCAATGCGGAATATGAGGGAAAACTTTTGAAAAAAATGGATGTATATCGGGCTGAAACGAAAACTAAAATGGCACTAAAGCTGATCATGATCTGCACCGAAGGAATTGCAGGAACGGCCAATACCGAACATGTAACGAGGGTTCTGACGCTGGATGACCTGTTCAACTGATATTTGGTGTATAGTCATCATGTCTCGTCCCCTATCAACTCATCCAGCTTTACGCCAAATATGCTGGCAAGCTTTAGGATCGTTGCGAGGTCTGGCATCCTTACCCCGCTTTCCCAGCGGTGAACCGTGGGAAGCGTGACATTCAAAAGCTCCGCGACCTCGTTTCGGGTCAGACCGCGCTCCTCCCTGTATTTCTGGATCCGCCGGCCAATGTATCCCTCCCCCGAATATTCTGCCTTGATCATCTCATCTGTAATGTCTGAAACCGGAAAACGCAGATGATCGAGCGCCTTTTGAATGGCTTTTTTCGTGATCGGCTTTGATAAAAAAGTGCTGGCATTTGTCTCATAGCTTTCCATTGCGTATTTCTCATAACCGGTAATATAGATGATATTGGTTCGGGGGTATTTTTCCAGTACCTCCTTTGCAAGCTGAATTCCGTTGGCTGAGGGCAGATCGATATCCATAAAGATAATATCAAACTTCGTATCATTGCATAATCCCACGATTTCACTTGTCTTGGAAGCGCCGATGATGTCGGCGTTCGGCAGGAGCTCCTCCAGGTCTAATATGATTCCGTCAACGATCGTCTTATGGTCGTCTGCTACCAGTATCTTCATAAACTTCTACCTCTAATATCACTTCTTTTATAATGCTTCTATATTGCTTCACGATTCGCAGCAGGGATTATGATATCCGCCGTGGTGCCGTCCGGTGTAATATGGATCTCGAGACTTCCGTTACACAAGAGTTCCAGGCGTTTCCGCGTGTTCGCAATGCCCACTGCCAGACGGTCGGACTCTCTCCCGGCAGACGCAGGTGTGCCGCTTCCGATAACCTCCGGTGCGCCGCTTCCGGTATCCATGGTGCGAATGATCACGCTGTCGCCTTCCCGAAAGGACGCTATGGTGATCGTTCCGCCATCTTCGCCGATTCCGTGCCGGACTGCATTTTCCACAATCGGCTCAAGACTGAGCTGGGGGAGGCGGAAGTTCGTTTCCCGAAGGTCATATACAACCCGGATCTCTCTGGTGTGATCAGCATCTGCCAACGCCAGGAACGCCTTGACGTTAGCAATCTCTGCCTCAAAGGATATCATATCGTCCGATTCAATGGAACGGAAATGTGCTCTCAGGTAATCGGAAAAATCATCCATGGTTTCCAGTGCCCGTTCCTTATCCGTTCGGATCAGTGTTCTGATGATATTGATCGAATTGTAGATAAAATGGGGCTGAATCTGACTGCGCAGCAGTTCCATTTTTTCATTTGCAAGCTGTTTCTCTTTCTCTATGTTTTCCTGGTAAAGCTGTTGCTTATACACAGATGTCAGATAAAGGTAATAAGTAAGAACGCACAGGGCAGTCACAGACGTAACATATCCCGTCAGCAGATTCTTGTATTCCAGAAACGCAATCGTAAAGGCCAGGATGACAATCGTGCATAAGATGATGCTCAGGTTATAATTATGTCTCTTAAAATGTATCATGGAAAAGATGAACAATGCTGATACATACAACAACTGGACCAGATAAACCGTATTTTTGAGAGGAGTTGCCTGCCATCTATTATTTCCGTCAATCCAAAAGACAAATCTTGCGCCGAAAACAGACGGAAGGAAAAGCAGCGCATTCAGCACGGCAGGTATTGTGAGTAAGATGCGGTTTTTCCTGCCCGGGACAAGGACGATCAGCTCTAACAGGATGATAAAAGGACGGAGAACATACAGGGCCGTGCCGGTGATCAATCTTATGCGTATTCGGTCATTTAGGCTTAAGGCTTGGGGGATATACCCCGTTTCCCCCGAACACATGGCATTTAAATACTCCAAAACAGTCAGAATAAAGATCAGCAACATTGCCAGATTAAATAAACGGGCAGAGGGGATTTTTAAACCTCTGTCGGTAAATATGGTGACACACAGTACCAGCAATAGGATCAAAGTGGTGAAGTTTGTAATCAGATAATCTGCGATCATCAGGGGCGCCTCCTTTTTATTGTACGCCAAATTCTATAAATATTGATGCTTTTGGCGATGATTATACGGAGCGGAACAGGTCATCCAACATAACCTCTGCATTAACCAGACTATTATATTTGCCGGACTTTAACCCGTATGTAGTAACCATAACCAACTGAATAGTCTTTTTACAATCTGTTGCTTTCACAAAAGAATCAATCTTGTTCCTTAAATCTTCATCGTAGCTTTTATCAATCCCGAATTTGTTAACAGAGTACTTCATCTCGCATACACTCACCACATGATCCCTTCTGTCGATCAGCAGATCGATCTGTGCACCTGTTATTCCCTTTTCTTCATCGGCAGAAGCAGACCATGCGTATTCTTCCGACAGAACACCCCCGATTTGCAGTTTATACTTTATCTGAGATATATGATCCATACACACCTGTTCAAAAGCATATCCACTCCACACCCTTCTTGTTGGATTTTCTGTTGCATTCACCCAATAATGCTCATCTTTCCCGTAATTATTCCTGATATATTTAAAATAAAACAGAGTGTAATAATCAGCCAGTTGATAAACGGTTTCCTTCTTCTTTTTCTCATAAAAACCTGTTGCCCTGACAAATCCGGACATGATCAGATTATTTAAGATACTGCTTAGATCACCGCCGGAACATATTCCGGTTTTATTGATAATCTCGTCTCGTGTCATACCATATTTTTTGGTGCTGAGTGCTTCAACCACAGCTTCGTACTTTTCACTGTTTGAAAACAATGTTTTATACAGATGCTCAAATTCATCCCAAAGCTCGCCTTTGTTTTTAAAGAACAAGTAATCAATGTTCTGTTTCATCGTAAGAGTTTCGTCAAGGAGACTCAGATAATATGGTATTCCCCCCATAACCATATAACACTCCACAATGTCGTATCGGGACCATCTGATATTCCTTTTCAGGAGATATTCTTCAACCGTAGCAAGACCAAATGGTTCAAGATACAGTTTGCAGGTCTGCCTGTGGAACAGCCCGCCTTTGTTTTTTACTATTTTATTATCCATCCATGCGGTTGCGGAACCACATACGATAAACACAACATTGTTCATTGCCTGGGCATAATCATTCCAAAACCATTCAAACGCCGAAAGAAATCCTGATTTATGTGTGTCCAGCCATGGCATTTCATCAAAGAAAAACACCTGCTTATTCTTTTTTGACAGTTTTCCGATATATTCGCGCAGGAGTTCAAATGCTTCATACCAATCTTTTGGGGGATCATATTTCTTTCGGGAGTTCCTATTTAGTGCTGTGACGAAATTCTTCAGCTGTATAGCCCGGCTTTCTCCATAGATTCCTGTTATCTTAAATGCAAATCTGTTTTCAAAAAACTGATTGATCAGGAAAGTCTTGCCCACACGTCTTCTGCCATACACGATGACAAGTTGTGCGTTATCTGCAGCCATGCAACGTTCAAGCCTTCTGCATTCTTCTTCCCTGCCGAGTATCTTTTTATTTGTCTTTGCCATAAGTGTCTCCTTAATCTTATTAGACGCCAAATCTTGTTGATTTTATAACTTTTGGCGTTCAATCGATTACCTTCATACTAACATAGAAATACGATAATATCAAGGACTGTGGGAAAATTGGTTCCTTCCGTTTTCATTTCCAGAATGGAAATAGATATTGAGGGGGCAGGGGAGTAAAATAATATATGGTGTAGTGGATTTGTGTGCTTTTCGTTTTTTCAATTATACATAGGAGAGAAATGATATGAGGCTTAAAGTAAAAAAGGCAGTAGCAATCATGATGGCTTGGTTGATGGTCTTCAACATGACCCCGCTTCAGGCTTTGGCGGCGGAGGATTCCGTGCCGGATACTGAGGAGGAAGCTATAGAGACCGTTGATGAAGAATTGTCGGAAGCGGTTTCTGAAGCGGTTGAATCGGCCGTGGCGGAGACGACGGAAATTTCCATGCCGGCATTTGAGCCGGATACCGTTACCATAGATGGCGTTGCCATAACGGTGTCTGCTCCCGAGGGCGTGTTCCCCGAAGGCGCAGCTCTTTCCGTAAAAAAAGTCGCGGTATGGGAGCAGGGAAGAGTAGAAGAAGCTGTGGAAGCAGAGCGTGACACAAACGTCAATGTTGCAGTTTCCTACACCTTTGACATTACGGTCTTGGATGCGGATGGGAATGAGATCCAACCCATGGACGGCAGTAAGGTCAAGGTTTCTTTTGCGTTGGCGGAAGTGGCGGATGAGAACCTGAATACCAATGTGTATCATGTCAGCGAGAACGAACAGACCGGCGAGCTGGAAGCGGAAGCGTTGAATGTAACGCAGGAGATTACGGAAGAAACCGGGGAAGCCACTACCGCTACGGTTGAAACTGACGGATTCTCGTTTTATACTGTGGAGTTCACCTACGAGCAGAAGCAGTATGTCATGAACGGCGACAGCACCGTGGCATTGGCAGATATTTTGGATTATGTAGGTCTCACCGGCACCGCGACTGCTGTTGAAGTCAGTGACAGCACGCTCTTTTCCGCGTCCGATGAAAGCGGGGAGTGGATAGTGACGGCCCATCAGGCGTTTACGAGCACGGAGTGGATGAAGGTCACCATTGATGGGGTGGAGTATGAGATTGTGGTGACAGATGCGGTAAATGTTAATTATCAGGAGGCATCTTGGAACGGCGAGAAGGTTGTGTACTCCACTAAGAGTGCAAGTGCCACACCGGTTACAACGTCTACTACTACACTTGGAAGCTCCGGCAGTACGACTTGGTATGTAGTTAATAGTGATGTGGATTTTGGGTCAACCAGAATTGTTGTTAATGGCACTGTGCATTTGATTTTGTGTGACGGAAAAACAATGACAGCGGGTGGTGGTATTTCTCTGTTCCAGGGGAATTCCCTATATATATATGGACAAACCGCTAACACAGGAACTCTCATAGCAAATCATTCTGATAATAGAAATGCCGGAATTGGTGCCGAATATTCTGAGACGGCAGGAGATTTTGTTATGCATGGCGGAACCGTAACTGCTGAGGGTGGCTCGGCCGGTACCGGTATTGGAGGAGGTGGCGCCAACCCCGGATCTTCTGGTGGAAACGTGACCATATATGGAGGCAATTTACGCGCTGTCGGAAGTACTTCAGGTGCAGGAATTGGAGGCAATACTTCTTACGGGCAGGGCGGATACGTAAAAATCTATGGTGGTACCGTATATGCTGAAGGGAAAGGTAAGTCAGAAACTTGGGGTATCCAAACAGCCTCTGGTATTGGCGGTGGTTCTGGTGGCACTGGTGGTACAGTTGAGATATATGGTGGATCTGTTACGGCAATAGGCGGTGGAACATTTTCGCGATATACCACTTGGGGTAATGAAAAAAAGACTGCTTATGGAATAGGCTCGGGTGGGGGGGCAGATGATAATGGTACGCTTACTATTGCGGAAGGTGCAACCATAACAACCGGAACTAACAGTGGAAGTGCTACTGTAAAGTATCAATCTTTTGCCGGAGGCAATCTTTCTGATGGAGATAGGGATGTATACATGAAGATTGAGTTTCTCCATTCCCATTCTTGGTCTTATAGTGCAAGTGGTGATACAATCACTGCAACGTGTGTTGGAGAAGGGGAATGTTCTGTAGGAACGCAAACCCTCAAATTGGGTGTTTCGGCAACCAGCAAAACTTATGATGGCAGCACTATTACGGCAAGCATAAGCAAGTCCGCAGGATGGACTACTGCAAACGGGTTTGGTGCAGACCCCACCATAACATATTCGCCAGACAACTCTGCCAATGTTGGTACGTATACGGCAAGTGTGAAAGTTGGTACTGCGACGGCAACGAAGCAGTTTACCATTAATCCTGCGACTATGTCCGTGACTGCAAATGGTTACAGCGGAACCTATGACAGAACGGCACACGGAATTACGGTAACGGCACCAAGCGGAGCAGACGTGAAGTATGGAACTACAAATGGTAGTTATACTTTGAATGCAAGCCCGACATATATAGATGCTGGAACCTATACTGTTTATTATCAGGTGACAAAAGCGAACTATACGACTGTCACCGGATCAAAAACGATTACCATTTCACCAAAGGAAGTCGGCCTGAATTGGGGAACGACAACCTTCCCTTATGATGGCAGCTCCCACGTACCTACGGCGACGGCTACGGGATTGATCAGCGGGGATGCCTGCACTGTGACGGTTACGGGCGGGCAGACGAATGTTGGAAGTTATACGGCAACGGCAAGCGGTTTATCTAACGGGAACTATGAGCTGCCGAGCGCTAAGACCACTACTTTTCAGATTACCCCCAAGAGCGTCACGATTACGGCAAAAGCCCAGACAATTACTTATGGCGGTTCCATCGCGACTGGCACTGGTCAGGTGACAGTGTCAACGGGGGGACTTATCAGCGGGGATTCATTGACTGCCATTAATTTGACACCGAGTACCGACAATGCTACCACCAGTGGAACCATCACGCCGAGTGCTGCGGAGATCAAAAAGGGCAACACGGATATAACGAGCAATTATAACATTACCTATACTGCCGGCGATCTCACCATCAATAAGGCTTCCATCAGTCCTGTGGTATCCATCACGGGCTGGACTTATGGTGCGGCGGCTAATGTGCCGAGCATTACTTCCGGTAATCCGGGAAGCGGTACCGTGACGTATCGGTACACGGGAACTACATATGGGGCAGTGGACTACGATTCCGCGACGGTGCCTACGCAGGCAGGAAATTATACGGTGACGGCTACTGTTGCTGAAACGGATAATTACCTTGGCAATACGGCTGCTGCTGACTTTACCATCGAAAGAGCGCCAATCACGCCTTCCATTACCATCACGGGCTGGACGTATGGCGATACGGCTAATGCGCCTGTTGTTACCGGTAACATAGGTAATGGCGAAGAATCGATCCGCTACACAAACCTCACAGGAACGGCTGTCTATGACAGTTCGATCGCTCCGACGGATGCGGGTGACTATAGGGTGACTTACACAGTAGCGCAAACTAATAATTATTTGGGGAATGCTGCTTCCGCTGATTTCACTATTGCTCGCCAGGACGTTGATCCGGTCTTTGATCCTGACAATACTAATAGCAATAACGTAATTTTCAACCCTGCCACGGTTCCAAATGGCGTGACGCCTACGGTGACGTTGCTGGATGCCCAGAGGAACACGATTCCGACAACGGAATATAAGGTGGCCACGAATGGAGTCGACCATGAAGTGATCATTCAGGATAAACTGGATGGTGCAGGCACGACTGGTTATGGAAATTATAACATTGCAACGAGCACCATTGTCTATCCTTTCGAGCCCGGTACCGCGACGGTGACCACCGTTCCGCGCGCTGCCACTTTGACCTATAATGGCGCAAACCAGTCGCTGCTTGCCACCGGCGGTGCCGCAGCGAACGGTTCCATGGCATATGCCATCGGCACGGATGATACCACGGAACCTTCTGCTTCGGATTATGTCACAGATTATGATGCTTTGACCGGAAAAGATGCAGGCGATTATTATGTTTGGTATAAGGCAGTAGGAGATGGCGAAAATTATCATGACAGCACCCCTGTTTGTTTGCGTGTGACCATTTCCAAGGCGGTATTGACGGTTACGGCAAATGAAAAAGACATTACCTATGGTGATGCGCCGGCAAATGCGGGCGTGACTTATGCAGGTTTTCAGGGAAATGAGACCGCGACAGATTTGGACGGTACGTTGACCTATTCTTATACTTACTCCAAGGGCGGCGACGTGAATGCAGTTGGTAGCGCGACCTACAATGATTTTGCGATCATTCCTTCAGGATACACGAGCAACAACTATAAGATCAATTATGTGAACGGTACCCTGCGCGTCAATAAGAAGCCGGTTGACATTACGATCACTACGGCGGATAAGGTTTATGACGGGACGACCAGTGCAGCAGCCAATGCCACGTTTACGGCTGCGGATACAGTCTATACAGGCGATGACCTTCGGATCCAGAACGGTACCGCTGCGTTTAGCGATGCCAACGTAGGAACCGGTAAAACAGTGACGTTTTCAGGGTTTGCCCTTGCCGGGGACTCCGTTGGAAATTACCTGTTGAATAGTTGTACGGCTACCGCAACGGCAGACATTACGGCGAAAGACGTAACGGTAACAGGCATTCGTGCATCTGACAAGGTTTATGACGGTACGGCTGTTGCTGAGATGAATTATGGCAGTGTGAGCTTTACAGGCTTGGTTGACGGTGAAGATCTGACTATAACGGTTACCGGAACGTTTTCCGATGCTAACGCGGGAGAAGGAAAGACGGTATCAATCACAGATGCTGCATTGGTGAACGGCACGAATGGTCGGGCAGATAACTATCATCTGACCTCCTTCAACACGACAACTACTGCTGATATTACGGCTCGCCCCATCACCATCACGGCGGGCAGTGACGCGAAAACCTACGATGGGACGGCATTGACCAGGAATACTTATGACGCGGTTTATACCGGCGATGCGACGAAGACTGCTCTGGCGGCAGGGGATGTTTTGGAAGTGACTGTTTCCGGCAGCCGGACGGCGGCAGGCAGCAGTGATAATACGGCCAGCGGCGCAGTGATCAGGAATAATAACGTAGATGTGACTGCAAACTACCAGATCACTTATGCGAAGGGAACGCTGACGGTCAACAGAAAAGCGGTGACCATCACCGCCAGTGATGCAAGCAAGACCTATGACGGAACCGCGTTGACTGAAAGCGGGTTTACCGCGACGGCTTTGGAGGCAGGAGACAATCATACCTTTACTGTGGTGATGACGGAAGAAAGTACCATCACCAAGGTGGGAACGCAGCCCAATGTGATCGCGACCGTTGATGGCGTAGCGGTATCGACTGAAAGTGCAACCGAAGTCGGCAACTATTTTGTGACCATTGAAAACGGAGCGCTTACCATAACTGCGAAAGCGCTGACCGTTACGGCAGATGCACAGTCCAAGCCCTATGGCAAGGCTGACCCGGCCCTCACCTATACGACAGATGGCCTGGTGGCAGGTGACAGCGTGACAGGAGCACTCACCAGGGCAGAGGGTGAGAATGTCGGGACTTATGAGATTGGCCAGGGGACACTGACGGCAGGCGCCAACTATGTGATCAGTTATACAGCGGCGCTCCTGACCATCAACAAGGCAAATGCCGACACCACGGCACCCACAGCCAACGCGCTGACCTATGACGGAACGGCACAGGCTCTGGTAACGGCAGGAACGCCCACAGGCGGAGCGCTTGTTTACAGCACGGACGGTGTGACCTACAGCGAGACGATTCCCACGGCAAAGAATGCCGGACAGCATACGGTTTATTATAAAGTGACCGGTGACAGCAACCACAATGATAAAGAAGCACAGACTGTGACCGTGACCATACTCGCGAAGACACTTACTGTCACAGCGGATGCAAAGAGCAAAGTGTATGGCGGGGAGGATCCGGCGTTCACTTACACAAGTGCAGGTCTGGTGGAGGGAGACAGCATTACGGGAGCCCTTTCCAGGACGGCAGGTGAGAATGTGGGAGCTTATCCGATCACGCAGGGGACTCTTACGGCAGGAGATAATTACAGCATCACATACAATGGTGCGAATCTGACGATCACAAAGGCAGATGCTTCCGTGACGACAGCGCCGACGGCTAAGACATTGACCTACACCGGTGCCGCGCAGGCACTTGTAAACGAAGGGACTGCAAATGGCGGCACGATGATGTATGCGCTGGCAGCAGACGGGGAAACTGCACCGGCGGAGGCATACAGTGTATCCGTTCCGACTGCGGTCAATGCCGGTACTTATACGGTGTACTATAAGGCTGCGGGTGACAGTAACCATACGGATGCGGAAGCGGCACAGGCAGTGGTCACCATTCAGCGCAAGGAATTGGCGGTCGTTGCGGATGCACAATCCAAGATTTATGGGACATCTGATCCGGAACTGACATTTACCTATGAAGGATTGGCAGAGGGCGATGCGTTCTCGGGACAATTGTCTCGCGAGAGCGGCGAAAATATCGGTCAATATGAGATTGCACAGGGTACCTTGAGCGCGGGGACCAATTACAGCATCACATACACCGCAGCATTCCTGACGATCGGTAAGGCGGATTCGGTCATTACTGCCGTACCGACTGCAAAGACACTGATGTATACAGGTGCTGCGCAGGAGCTTGTGAATGCCGGCAATACAGCGAACGGTACCATGTATTATGCGTTGGGCGAGGCTGATGCGGTAGCAGACTTTGACGGCACCTCGGAATCAGCGAATAAGAAGTGGAGCACGGCGATACCTGCGGTTAAGACGAGCGGGACTTACCATGTGTGGTATATGGTTGTCGGCGATAGCAATCATAACAATACCATGCCGGTGCATATAACGGTTTCCGTTGGAAAGAAAGAGATCGGGATCGATTGGTCTGATCAGAATTTGACTTATAACCAGGCGGCACAGAAGCCGAGCGCTGCGACCGAGACAGGAAGTCTGACCGAGGGTGATGACGTAACTGTGATCGTAAGCGGAGAGCAGACGAATGCAAATACGACGGAGACTCCTTCTTATACTGCAACGGCTGTACTTGCGGGAGCAGATGCCGGAAATTATCAGATCAAAGCAGATCAACAGACTGCAACATTTACCATCAGCCCTAAGGCGCTCACGGATGGGATGCTCATGTTGGCGGACCCCTCCTATGTGCATGACGGGGAGATAAAGACGCCTGTGATTACGGTAAAGGATGGCGGGATCACTCTGACGGCAGAGCAGGATTATGCGGTAGACACAACTTCCACTCTGAGCAGTGCGGATTACGGAACTTACGAGATCCTCGTGACCGGCAAGGGTAATTATACAGGCAGCGCCAAGCAGGCGTGGGAGATCACGGACGACAAAGCACCTGACATAGAAATCAAAGTAGAGACAAGTACCTTTAAGAGTTTTCTGAACACAATCTCCTTTGGATTGTTCTTTAACCGGACCGAAAACGTTACGATCACTGCAGCGGATGCGGGGAGCGGCGTGGATAAAGTGTACTACATTACCTCCGGCACCTCAGTTTCTACGGTGGAGGAGCTGGTAACCCTTGCAGGAGATAATTGGACGGAGATTGAAAACGGCGGAAGCTTCGGCAAAAATCCGGAAGCCAAGTACATTGTCTATGCAAAGGCAGTGGACAATGCCGGAAATGTAAATTATGCATCATCCGAAGGGATTGTGCTGGATGCGGTGAAGCCTGTAGTTGAGGTGGCAGGCAGTTCTGCGAAACAGGAGTATAATAAGGCGGTTACATGGACCGCATCTGATGATTACTTGAAGAACGTGGTAATTACGTTCACAGCAGAAGGTGAGACTGCCGAAAATGAAATCTATCACAAGGATACAGCGGTGGAGCAGACTCTGCTTGCCGGAGAGAGTGCATTATCAGACCTTGGAAGTTATACGATCAAGGCAGTGGATAAGGCAGGAAACGAAACGGTGGAGACATTTACCATCACCGGAAGAGAGGCAGAGATTTCAGGCAGCGAAAAGAGCGCAGTCTTTGAGGCTGGCAAGACTTATGACCTGTCACAGCTCTTTAGCGTGGAGGAAGGTGTGGATATAAGCACCTATGAGATCGTAGCGAATGCCGATGAGAGCATTGCGGCAGGCGCAGGAACCATTGCGGGCGATCAGCTCACCATCACGAAGGCCGGTTTGTTCACTATCCGGGCGACCATTGCAGAGGGGGTAACAGACACAGAAGCAAAGGAATATGTCAAAGAGACAACTGCGCAAGCAAAATTGACTGTAGGCAGGGCAGACGGAACTGCCGGTATCACGGTGGCAGATGTAGTGTATGGAAGAGGTCTGACGGTTGTCACAAGCAGCAGTACCAACGCAGGAGCTGCCCCCAAGGTTATTTATACTATGATCGCAGATGCTGCAGGCGCGGAGATTGCCGAAGCAGACCGTACTACAAGTGAAACAAAGCCTGTACTTGTCGGTACATACAAGGCGGTTGTATCCTATGCTGCAACGGGGCTTTACAATGCGGTAAGCGCAGAAACGACCTTTAAGATTACGCCTGCTGTGCTGACCGTGACAGCAGATGCAAAGGAAAAACCTTACGGCAGCAGTGATCCCGTATTGACATACACCGTAACGGGACTGGCATATGAAGATGTGGCAGAGACAGTCATAACCGGCGCGTTGGACAGAGCAGAAGGCGAGAATACCGGAGTTTACAAAATCGGACAGGGTACCCTTAGGTCGAACAGTAATTATACCATCAGCTACACAGGGGCAGACCTGACGATCTCAAAGGCAGCGGTGGAGGTTAAGACGATAGCTGTACCGGTTGAGGTTTCCAGCGCGGGTGTACAGAATAAGATCATTAATTTAAAAGATTATCTGGTACCCGATGCGGCTTTGGCACAGACAGAAGCAGCGGATGGTACGCCTGGGGGTGCAAAGATTGAGCTGGCTGGGGAGCTTGCCGACTATATCACTGCCGGAGAAATGAGCGGAACGGAGTTCAGTTTCAATGTGGCGGAAAGTGAGAGTGGATTGACCGGACAGATAATCCTCACCATCACAAGTCCCAATTATGCGGATTATAAGCTTATGATCAATCTTGTATCCGCAAGGAAGGTGACTCAGGTAGTGGTGGAGAGCGAAGATGTGGAAGAAACCGCAGTGGAAACTGTGGAGGTACCTGCCCTTGAAGAATTCACTGAGGCACAGCCCGAAGCCACCGTGGAAGTGAAGATGGAAATAAAGTTGGAGAGCGAAGAAACGGTCGAGAAAGAGCTGGGTACGGCTGCCCTGGCCAAGATCAAGAATGCCATCACCAAGGCATTCGGCGGCGTGGCAGGCACGGAGCTCTCCCAGGAGTATCTGGACATCACCGTGACCAAGAGTGTGAACGGCGGTACGCCGCAGGAGATCGCAGATGTGAACCGTGTGCTGGAGATCGCGGTGGGCTATGACCTGACCGGTAAGTACAATCCGATCATAATTCGCGAGCATGGCGGTGCGGTGAGTCAGTTCACGAAGCTAAGCAGCAGGCCGACGGCAGGCAGCTACAGGGACGGCACCTTCTATGTGTCAGGCAGCGGCAAGAGCGGTGTGATCTATATTTACGCAAGATACTTTTCTACCTACACTGTAGCATACACCACCGCGGCATCTTATCAGGTGACCTTTGACGATGCCACCGGTGATGAAAAGGCAGGCAGCCAGAACAATATCGAGCAGGTGATCGTGGAGACCGGCGCAAAAGCTGCGAAGCCCGCAGATCCGGAGCGGGACGGCTATGATTTTGTCGGCTGGTACATCGAGGGAACAAATACAAAGTGGAACTTCGATACCGCAGTGACCGGTGACATCACTCTCGTAGCGCATTGGGACGAAGAGGATGACGATGAGGAGGAGATCGTGCCCGTACCTGCACCTGTGGTCACGGAAGTACCCAGATCACCCAAGACGGGCGATGTACTTCCTGACTATGTACTCTGGATGATGATCGTTGCGGCAGGGCTCTCTGTGGGCGGCTCTGTGGTTTGGGGACGCAGGAAAGAGCAGGAATAATATTCAAAGCAGCAGACCGGGGACTTCATATATGAGCCCCGGTCTTTCCTTTGCAACAAAATAAAAATGTGGAAGAAATGAGCGTATCGTGTTATAATATAAGTGCGAGGAGAGGGTGCGGAAAGGAGCATATCATTTGACTGAAAAAAACTCAAAAATGACTTTAGACGCGGCGCTGAAGGAGATCGAAAGACTTCAGGCGCAGAATGCCGCTCTTCGTGGAGCAGGGAAGGCAAACCGGGAGGCAAAGAATTCTGTATTCCTTGACCTGTTCAAGCGCAAGGAGTATCTGTTGCAGTTGTACCAGAGCCTGCATCCCGATGACAAGGATACATCGGAAGATGATCTGACGATTGTAACGATTGAGAATGTCCTCACATTCAAGCATCATAACGACCTTGGTTTCCTGCGGGGGAAAAAGAACCAAAAGCTATTGATCATGGCGGAGGCACAAAGCAGCTGGTCTATCAATATACTGTTCAGGCTATGGGAATACGTGATCGACACCCTTATGAATTATTATATTAATAATGGATATGACTTGTATAGTACACCAAAGCTGGAGATTCCGGACGTGGAAACCTATGTCATCTATACCGGAAAAGCAACACCGAAGATTTTGCTGTCGAAGGATTTGGAAACGGATGAACAGGGAAGATATATCCTGTCACTCAACAGGGAGTTCTTTGGTGGAGTTGCGGGCAAGCCGGAGCTTACAGCAAAAGTGATCTATCTGAAGAATGGGACAGGGATATTAGGAGAATATATCCGTTTTTCACAGATTTTTGATGAACAGTTGGGAAAGTATAAAGAAGATCAGAGCAGGGCAATGCAGGAGATTATCAGGATATGCCAGGATGAGGGAATTTTGGTAAATTATCTTGCAAAACACAGAACGGAGGTGGAGAAGATTATGTTGACAATGGTGAGCCCGGAGTATATTGAGAAAGCAGCTCAGAAGACTGCAAAAATCCAATCGGCTATTGAGGCTATGAGATCAGTTGGGATTTCAGAGGAGGAAATTAAAAGTTATCTTGTCCAAAAATTCGAGATTACCCCCGGCTATGCCCAGAATTGCCTTGATGCGGACTGGGAGGATGAGTAATCGGTAGTATGCTTCCAAAATTGGCATTTGGCGAAAAGGTTGGAAGGGTAGAGTGTTCCGGCATTCTACCCTTTTGTTTTATAGCCACCTGCCATAATCTCGTGACAAAAGTTATAAAATGAAGATACATGACTTGTGATTGTGCCACTGTTTGTGATACAATATCTGCGAAGAAGAGAAAGCGGTTTGATCAATTTATTTTAGAAAGAAGGATAAGGAACATGAGTGACGCACAAAATAAAACAGATATGAAAACCTATATTGACGAGGCGGAGGCTGCCCTGCTTCACACCTACAACCGTTACCAGATCGTGCTGGATCGTGGCGAGGGCACATACCTCTACGATATGGAGGGTAAGAAATATCTGGATTTTGTGGCAGGAATCGCTGTGTTTGCGTTGGGCTATCACTATCCCGGCTATGACGATGCGCTGAAGGCGCAGATCGACAAGCTGATCCACACGTCCAACTATTATTATAATGTGCCGGCCATCGAGGCGGCTAAGAAGATTAAAAAGGTTTCCGGGATGGACCGGGTGTTCTTCACCAACTCCGGCGCGGAGGCGCTGGAAGGCGCGCTGAAAGCGGCCAAGAAATACGCCTGGCTGAAGGACGGAAAGCAGGATCATGAGATCATTGCCATGAATCATTCCTTTCACGGAAGAACCGCAGGAGCCCTTGCTGTGACCGGCAACCCCAAGTACAGAGAGCCTTTTGAGCCGCTGTTTGGAACCGTGAATTTCGCGGAACTCAATGATTTTGAGAGTGTGAAAAATCTGGTCACGGACAGGACCTGTGCCATTATTTTGGAGCCCGTACAGGGCGAGGGTGGACTGACGCCCACCACCGAAGAATTCTTAAAGAGTGTGCGCGCACTCTGCGATGAAAAGGATATTCTGCTGATTTTCGATGAGGTGCAGTGCGGCATGGGCAGAACCGGCTATATGTATGCATGGCAGCGCTATGGGATCAAGCCGGACATTATGACCAGCGCCAAGGCTCTGGGCTGCGGCGTGCCCGTGGGTGCTTTCATGATGACAGAGCGCGTGGCGCAGCATTCCCTGAAAAACGGCGACCACGGTACCACCTACGGCGGAAATCCCCTTGCCTGTGCAGCCATCAATAAGGTGCTTGACATTTACGAGCAGGACCGGATCGTGGAGCACGTGAATCAGGTGGCGCCTTATCTGGAGAAGCGCCTGTGCGAGCTGAAGGACAAGTATGACTGCATCACCGAGCACAGAGGCATCGGGCTCATGCAGGGGCTTAAGTTTGACCGCCCGGTAGGACCGATCATCAACAGGGCCGTGGAGAAAGGCCTGCTGCTCATTAATGCGGGTGCGGACATTATCCGTTTTGTGCCGTCTCTGATCATCACGGAGCAGAATGTAGATGATATGATCGCAATTCTGGATACTTGTATCGCGGAGTTGCTGTAGGCAGGCGGAGCGGTTTACAGTCTGACAGGAGATTTGAATTTTTATGAATATGAAAAAAAGAATTTTATCAGTCGTTGCCGTAGTGCTGTGCACTGCGGCGGCTGTTGTTTACGGAACAGGGAGTGTGCAGTCAGCCGGACAGACCCAGTCGGCACAAGACGCGGAACGTATCTTTACCCCCAAAAAGGAGACAATCTATTTCTGGTACACGGATGAGAATCTGACCAGCTTCCTGAACGGTGCGGCGGTTTCTTTCGGGGAACAGAGAGGGGTACGCGTGATCCCGGTGCTGACTTCGGACGAAGAATACTTGGAGGCAATCAACCGTGCGTCCCTGCACACAGAGCAGATACCGGATGTATATCTGCTTGACAGCAGTAATCTGGAAAAGGCGTATCTGGCGGGGCTGGCCAGCGAAACAAAGGATGCGGGCAGTATCTGCAATGCCTGGAATTTTCCGGATTCTGCCATACATGCAGTGACTTATCAAGGGAAAAATATAGCGTACCCGTTTTATTTTGATACCAGCGTTTTGCTCTATAACAAAAGCTATCTGGATCAATGGGGAGAGCAGCAGGACGCAAAGCGGGAAGCGCAGCCGGAGGAGGAACTGATGTCTCCCGAGGAACAGGAGCGCCTGCAAAATGCGGAGTATGCAACGCTGGACGAGCTGCTGTATGTCGCCAATACCTTTGATGTGCCGGAAAATGTGGAAGGCGTCATGAAATGGGATGTGGCGGATATTTTTTACAATTATTGGTTTGCCGGCCGCTATCTGATTGTCGGCGGTGAGGACGGAGATAACAGAGAGCAGATCGATATCAACAATCCGGAGGCGGTGCAATGCCTCAAGACTTATCAGCTTTTGAATCAGTTTTTTTCCATGGAGACCGATACGATCAAGTACGAGTCCGTCATGCAGGATTTTATAGAGGGAAAGATCATGTTTACCGTGGTTACCTCGGACGCGGCGAAACGCATGGAGAAAGCCCTGGAGGAAGGTGCTTTTGCATATGAATATGATTTTGCGGTGATGCCGGAGATCAGTGAGGAACTGGACAGCGCGTCTCTTGCTGTGACAAACTGCGTTGTGGTCAACGGTTATTCCGGTGAGAAGGAACTGGCGAATGAATTTGCCGCCTATCTGGTGGGAGATTATGCCGAAGGCTTATATGACCGGACCGGGAAGATGCCGGCAAAGCTTGGGACGAACGCGGAGCAAAAAGCGGTACAGGTATTCAGACAGGAGTATGCAGACAGCGTCGCGCTGCCGAAAATGATGGAAACCGGAAATTTTTGGATGCAGATGGAAGTGTTGTTTGCCAAAGTCTGGAACGGGGAAGATGTGGAGAGTCTGCTCGGCGCGTTGGCGGAGCAGATGGAATAGGAAGACCGATCATAGGGCATGCTATGAATGATATTTTTCAGGAAAGGAGCATGTAGACTATGATCGGTTTTTTGATTGCGATTCTCTCGGGAGCCCTGATGAGTGTGCAGGGCGTTTTTAACACGCAGGTTACCAAAAGTTCAGGCATATGGAGCGCCAGCTCGTTTGTGCAGTTCACGGCGCTGATGGTCTGCCTGGGAGCGTGGATGTGTGTGGAGAGAAGTCCTTTTTCCAAAGTGTTTTCCGTGGAGCCCAAATATATGTTGTTAGGTGGCGCAATCGGTGCGCTGATCACCTACACGGTCATTCAGAGCATGAATATGCTGGGGCCTGCGAAGGCGGTCATGTTTATTGTGATCTCGCAGCTGATCATCGCGTATGTGATCGAACTTTTCGGGTGGTTCGGCGTGGAAAAGCAGCCGTTAGACTGGCGCAAGATAGTTGGCATGGCGGTTGCCATCGCGGGCGTGATCCTGTTCAAATGGTGAGAAAAGGATATCTTAAGAATTTTGAAATTTTTGGATTACGTCTTGTAAAACCCAAGGGATTATCTTAAAATAAACCATGTCAGCAATTTTCTATTTAGGAAAGTTATCAAAAGGCAATTTCTTCTGACAGACCGGAGAGGCAGGATTTTCGGGAAGGAGAGGAAAGATGCGATATCGAAAAGATCGATCATACAGGTGGCAGCGGATTGGTATGTTGCTGCTTGCGCTTTATTGGCTTTCAGGATGCGGTAAGGCAGATAAGGCACTGCCGGTGCCTGCTTTATCGGTGCCTGCACTGTCGGAGGCCACGCAACCGACATCCGCACGGTCGGCGCAATCGGTGCCCGCAGTGACGGATGAGACTGTTTCTTCAACGGAGCAGTCGATGATCTATGTGTATGTGTGCGGTGCGGTTCGGGCGCCCCAGGTAGTGGAGCTTCCGGCGGAGAGCCGGGTGTGGGACGCGTTGGAGGCAGCGGGAGGATTTGCGGCGGAGGCTGACCGGAATGCGGTCAATCTGGCGGAGCCGCTCACCGATGGGCAGAAGCTCTATTTTCCCACGGAAGGGGAGCGGGAGCTGACCGGATCGGATCAGGCGTCGTCCGACGGGCGAATCAATATCAACACTGCGGATGCGGCCCAATTGTGTACCCTTCCGGGAATCGGTACTTCCAGGGCGGAAGCAATCATTGCCTATAGAAAGCAGAACGGCGCGTTTGCCGCGGTGGAAGATATCATGAAGGTGTCCGGGATCAAGGAAGGGGCTTTTGAGAAAATCAAAGACCGGATCACGGTGAAATGAGGAGAGAATATGGCAGAAAAAAGGGTTTTGGTAGTAGACGATGAGAAGCTGATCGTGAAAGGAATCCGGTTTAGTCTGGAGCAGGACAGCTTCCATGTGGATTGTGCATATGACGGTGAGGAAGCGGTGGAGTACGCCAGGAACAATGCGTATGATATCATTCTTCTGGATGTGATGCTGCCGAAACTCACCGGGTTTGAAGTGTGTCAGCAGATCCGGGAATTTTCCAGTGTGCCGATCATCATGCTTACGGCAAAAGGGGAAGATATGGATAAGATCCTGGGTCTGGAATACGGCGCGGATGATTATATCACAAAGCCCTTTAATATTCTGGAAGTCAAGGCCCGCATTAAGGCGATCATGCGCCGTGTGGAATCAAAGGCGGCGCCCAAGGAGAACTCGCGGTATCTGGAGAGCGGTGATATGCGTCTGGATTGTGAAGGCAGACGGGTGTACATAAAGGACAGAGAGATCAGCCTGACCGCCAAGGAATTTGAAGTTCTTGAGCTTCTGATGAACAATCCCAACAAGGTATACGGCAGGGAGAATCTGCTGAATCTGGTATGGGGCGCGGATTATCCCGGAGATGTGCGTACGGTGGATGTCCATATCAGAAGACTGCGGGAGAAGATCGAGAGCAACCCCAGTGAGCCGAAATATGTGCACACCAAATGGGGTGTCGGATACTATTTTCAGAATGAGTAACAGGATGAATTATGAAAGCAATACATAAACTAATCGAAACCTTGCGGCAGAAGATGCCTGTAAAAAGTCTTCGTCTGCAGATCTTTCTTTTGTTGCTGGTGATGGGGATCGTTCCCGGTTTTATCGTGGGAGCGGGGATCGTCCGGAACTACGAGGCCCGTGCGGTGGAGAATCGGATCACTACCGTGCAGGGGCAGTTGAAGATTGTGGCGAATCACCTCCTCAGCAATGACTATCTTACAAATTATCGCCCTGACGAGCAGGCTTTCCGGACCAATGCGGAAGTGATCAACGCGGAACTGGAGATGCTGGCAAACCTGTACGAAGGGCGGGTCATGATCATCGACAGCAATTTCAAAGTCATACTGGATACCTACGAGATCAGTGAAGGCAAGATCATGATCTCGGAGGAAGTTGTCAAATGCTTCAAAGGCGAAAATATTTCCCACTATGATTCGGAACACGGATATATCGAGATGACCATACCGATCACTGATACCACGGCAAACGCCGTCGGTAACGGCAGCATCAAAGGTGTCATGCTCACCAGTATCTCCAACAGCAGTATTGTGACGATGATGGAGGTGCTGAACCGTCGTGTGATCCTGATTGAGACCCTGTTAGCGCTGGTGGTGGTTACACTGGCAATCATTGTGTCCGTTATGATGACCAGGCCGTTTAACCGGATTACGGAGGCCATCAAGGACGTGACGGCAGGCTACAGTGATGAGAGTATTTCTGTGCCGGATTATGTGGAGACCATCCATATTGTGGATGCGTTTAATCAGCTGCTTCGGCGAATGCGCACTTTGGATGCGTCCAGACAGGAATTTGTGGCAAACGTGTCCCATGAACTAAAGACGCCCATGACTTCTATGAAAGTGTTGGCGGATTCCCTTTTGACACAGAAGGACGCGCCGGCGGAACTGTACCGCGAATTCATGGAGGACATTGTCTCGGAGATCGATCGGGAGAACCGTATCATTACGGATCTGCTGGCGTTGGTAAAGCAGGACAAGAAATCGAAAGATATGACGATCGTTTCGCTCAATATCAATGAGCTGGTCGAACTGATCCTGAAGCGTTTGCGCCCTATTGCCCGCAAGAAGGACGTGGAGGTTGTATTTGAAAGCATGCGTTCCGTGGTGGCAGAGGTAGATGAGGTGAAACTGACCCTGATCATCACCAATCTGGTGGAGAATGCCATCAAATACAACAAGGATCACGGCTGGGTGAAAGTGGAGCTGGATGCAGACCATCAGTTTTTTACCTGCAAGGTCAGCGATTCCGGAATCGGGATACCGGAAGATGCGCTGGAGCATATTACGGAAAGATTTTACCGTGTGGACAAATCCCACTCCCGCGAGATCGGCGGTACCGGTCTGGGACTGGCAATCGCCAAGGGAGCCGTGCTGCAGCATAAGGGAACGTTGACAGTGGAGAGTGTGGAGGGAGAAGGCTCCACCTTTACCGTGAAGATCCCGCTGAACTATATTGCAGGGCAGCAGGGCTGAGCATAGGACAGGGTTTTAAAATCGGGAGATAAGACAGAATGAGACGAATATGGATATTGCTCCTGTCAATTCTGTGTGTCGGCATATTTTCAGGCTGTGATGCGCAGGAGGTGCCGGGAGAGAATCATTTTCAGGTTTATATGCTGAATCATGAGGAGACGAAGGTGGAAGCGCACCCCTACTCTGTGGCTGCTACAGAGAAGGAGGAGATGCTGGAGGACCTGCTGAACGCGCTTGCTGCACAGCCGGAAAGGCTCGAGTACAAACCGCCGCTTTCTCTGGGATTCCAGGTGCTTTCTGCCAGCATGGTGGACAACAAGATCTATCTGGATCTGGATGAAGCCTATCGGAATCTTTCGCCGACTACGGAAC
>JAFUZJ010000051.1 GCA_017476665.1 Lachnospiraceae bacterium
CGAAGGAAATCCATGGTCATGAAGCAAATCCTGCAAGGTCTCTCTTTCACCGGGACGTGTAAGTGCAGCATCTGCAGCGTATATCCATTTCACGCATAATTCCAGAGCCCTGCGGGATGCTACTGCACTGATAGCCGGCGATACAGATAATACATTCTCTGCTTCCATACATGGTGTAGCAAAAAGTTCAAATTCTGTTTTGTTTTCTAGATAACCAAAATTAGTATCCATTTTATTTTCCCCTAATGAAACAGTTGATTACCGCAAATCAAGAGTCTTCTCTATCTTCTTCTTTTTCATTTGAATCATTTTTGAAATAAACTCCTCATAACTTTCGTCAGGATATAATGGATTCTTTTCAGTTTCATATTTAGGCCAGATGCTACTTGTTATGCTGGTCAGCGGCTTAAATACCTCCAACAAAGTTAATCGAGAGGCATCCGTCATCTTAGAAACAGAGGGACTAATATGCTCATATAATTCTTTCAATTGCGATAAATGTTCTTTTAAATCCAAAGGCTGTCCAGTTATTGGATATATATCTTTCATTCTCCTATCTAAAATCTTAACCAATTCCTCCTCGCAAACAATTTCATCTGAAGTACCACGTCTAATATATATTGTTGCTGCCTTGATGTTTTCACCCTCTTTTCGTGAAATGAAAGGCAAAAATTCGGGAGTATCTTCTATCACAAGTATTTGAAACTTCTTCCCTATTAATTCTGCATACTCAGATGCCTGGTAATCAAAATCATATATTTCATATTTTAAATTAGGCGATACATATTTTTTTATCCACGACTCAACCTTTTCTTTCCCCATAAATTCAGGCAACCCTTTACAGATAAATGATTTATCGTCATTCTCATGTACTCCAAAGACAACTACACCTCCACCATAATTAGCAAGGGCAAGCATAATCTTAGCAAGTTTATCCTTTTCAATCCATTCTTGCTTAAAATCAATAGGGTTATGTTCGCCAGTTTGACCTCTTATAAACTCACGAAAATTTTCAAGTGTAGGCTGTTGTAATAAATTATACATTAAATCTTTCATTTGTTTTGGATATTCCATTTTATCATCCTCCAAAATATTTTTGCATCAATGAGTCCATTAGATATTGTACTTTATCAATTTCTTTTTGCACTTCAACTTTTGATTTGTCGACTTGTTTGACAAACTCTACATACTCGTCTTGAAGTTCTCTATTAGGGACAATAATTTGCACTGATCGCGCATCATCCTTTGTTATCGTCTTTGTTACAGCTCCGCGTACATATTGCTGAATCTCTGCTTGTCCATACTCGGATACTAATTGTTCATACAAAAATCTGACATTGATTCTGTCATCAAATCTGAACATAAATGCGTTTCTGCCAAGCGATGCTGGCATATCTATTTTAGGCATTAAGTACACTTTCCCGGCGCTTCCAATCTTATTCATGATTATTTCACCACCATATATCTTTGACTTGGACAAAAGTTCATAAGCCTTCTCATCGATATACTTTATTGATGACATATCGCCAGATTCCAGATCTGTTGTTCGGACCATCCATGCATAGTTCGGCTCATCATACATAGTCACGCCACTATCAAGCGTTTTATAACTACCGTTAGAACTAAAATCTGTGAGTAACGTCATATATTCCCCCATTGGCGCTTTGGTGAACTCCTTTTCATTCGTTTTTGGATCCCCAAACATCTCGACAAATCGAGCTTTGATGAGGTCATCAAACTTGCATAATTCTTCGTTTCGTCCCTCAAGAATTGTTGATACTTTATCTAATAGTTCAACAATCTCTTTCTGTTTTTTAAGCGAACAAACCTCTATTTCAACCTTCGACAATGTTGCCTTATTTAAGGTTTTTCCCATAACAGCTTTATTAATCCCCTCATCCCAGTCCTTATATTTAAACATGTAATAAATATACTCTGGCATAAGCTCCACAACATGTTTATCATGAAAAGCCATAATAGCCTCGTTTGAATACATATTCTCAGATGTTATTGCCGTTTTTCCAATCGAGAGCTTAAAGCTCATTACAACCGTATTAGCTGGAATAATCTTTATTCTGCTTTCTTCAATTGCGGAGTCTGATAAGTATTCTTTTGTATCAAGAATATACTTTCCTGCCTGAGAAAGATCGCCAATAGAAATCCACTTGTTATCACAAGTGTTCCAATACTCTGAGTTATTTCTTGAAGGAGTCTTTCCCATCTGTAAATCAAATATGTCTTCTAGTTTATATTTCGCCATATATCATCCCCACAAATCTATGTTTAACAATACTTTTTTTAACATAAACTTCTTTTCATAAAAACTCTTTTAATGCAAAAAAGAAATAAAGGCTTCAATATATTGAATAAGCGATGCCCAATCCGCACTTGTAATTGCATTTGCTGCTGTGCTCGCTACAATATTTACAGGTAATTGCCCAACAAAACTTTTGATTCCGTTTAAAGCCTTCTGCAAACGATTTTTCTTGGGATTATCAGATACAATCTGCTCTTGTATAGATTCCAAATCATCTCTGACATTATCTAACATTTCTTTATTAATCTCGTTAAATGTGTCCAATGAATTAATGATCTTTTCAAGCAATCCCATCAATTCAGCAGAATGCTCATTATTTGTCGTGTATGTGGTTATGATTCCACCTCCCTGCTGATTTGCATTACCATGAAGATTTTGAATATTTTGGACAAATGTATTTCCAGATTCTTCTCGGCGATTTCCATCCATAATCATCATCTCTATTGATACTTTATCATTGATATAATCGATCAAAGGCTTAAAGCTTTTTTCAAGTAAATAACGAATCATATCATTAAAGCTATTGCTACCACAATTAAACTGCAATGCCAAGTTAAAAACGCTTTCATTTTCTGAAGTAACTATATATGTCATAAAATCATACATCGCTTTAATATGACATTTCTCTTCTCTAGGGATTTCAATTGATGACCATTCAGCATGCCGAATAATAAAACATTTTTTATAATCATAATCAACGCTATCTATTGTCTTATGAATAATATCTGCAATAAATGAATTATTGTTAATATATTCGTAAAATCTATCAAGATTAACGTCAACATTGTCGCGATCACTAGTTAATAAATTGCTAGAAAGTCTTCGAAACTCAAGGCTTATTCTTCTAATATCTGTATAATTCATATATCTACCCCACAATATGGACAAAAAATTTTTGCTGCTCTTGAACAATAAAGAACCTTTACATGATGTTCACAATGGTAACAGCCGAACTCAACTTCTGAAGTATCTCTATCTTTTAATTCCTTTATCGTAGCTTTTCTCAAAGGCTTAAATTTCATTTTTATAATGCTCTTGGACTTGTTTACAGAATGCGCCATTGTATTTAACGAGCCGTTCAATTTCTCAATCATGTGATTGTATGCAATAGCCTTAGCTTGCTCAATTACCTCTTGGGCAAGAAACTGATTACGTTCGGTTGTCAAGCCGCAATATGGACAAAACAAATCTTCAAAAGGCTGCTCCTCGTCTTGATATTCGCTAGCTTTAAGCTTAAATTCCGAATTACAAAATGGACATTCAAACGTAACATATCCTTCACTATCGCCTTGTATTGTAATTTGAAATTCCATTGCTTTTCCCTTCTCTAAAATCAAAAACATCATCCTGAAACTATTTAATTATTTATATCTATCTTATAACCCAAGAAGGTTTTTTAATTCCGCCGTTTCCTGAGTGATTCTTGCATTCAACTCTTCAATATCCTTAATAATCTCACTTGTCGGCGGGTATTCCACAGCAACATATTCCGTCTGTTTATACTTATTGATAGAAAGATCAAATCCATTTTCCTTAATTTCCTGCACAGGCACAAAAAAGCTCTGTTCTGTACGTTTTCTTTGGCTCTCCTGCTCCCTATGATGAAACCGTTCTATAATATCCGGAATATCATTCTCTGATACCGGCACTCTTTTATCATCAAGCGAATAGCCATCTGCCCGCATATCATAGAACCATACTTTTTCAGCCCCAACTCCATCTGTCTTTGTAAAAATAAGGATTGCCGTTGACACACCCGCATACGGCTTAAATACACCTGATGGCATGGAGATAACCGCCTCCAGACACTGATTCTCCACAAGTTTTTGTCTTAATGCCTGGTGCGCCTTTGAAGAACCGAAAAGAACTCCATCCGGTACAATACATGCGCAACGTCCGCCTACATGCAACAGCCTGATCAACAACGCCACAAACAAAAGCTCTGTTTTCTTCGTATTCGTAACCGATAAAAGTGTCGGACTAACATTTTCCTGATTGATTGTCCCCTTGAACGGCGGATTGGCAAGACACAAATCATATACATCATGTGTCACAAAATCCTTAGAAACACTATCCTGTTTCATCAGCATAGGATTTTTTACAGAATGCAGCATCAGATTCATACAGGACAACCGGCACATTGTCTCATCTGTATCATATCCAGTAAACATTGTAGAATCAAAAGCATCCCACTGCTCTGTTGTCATCTGCTTTTCATAGTGTTCCCGAATATACTCTGCCGAAGAAATCAAGAACCCCGCTGTACCGCAAGCCGGATCGCAGATTCGCATATCCGCCGTAGGCGCCATGAGTGCCACCATCATATCCCGAATATGCTTAGGAGTGCGAAATGCTCCAAGCCTGCCTGCCGAATTCAGCTTACCCAACATATATTCGTAGAGATCGCCTTGCATATCCAAGCCTTTGATATCATTTTGAAACAATTCTTCCAGACCCTGAACTACCTTTTTCAGTGCAAGCGGTTCATTAATCTTAAAAGTTGCCTCTGACAAATATTTAGAGAAAGCTGACTCTTTATCTGAATTCAAATTTTTCATAAAGGGAAACACTTTTTCCGTGAAATGCTTATGAAGCGTCTTCGCCTCCAATCCAATAAAATTGCGCCACCGCAAGAGTTGTTCTTCATCGGATACGCCAAAAATATGCGGTTGCGTATCACCTAACAATTCCGCACTTTCGATTTCCGCCTCCGCCTCATCAAGTTGCCTTGCGAACATAAGATAAGTCAACTGTTCAATGACACTATCCGGCTGCGACACGCCACCGGCAATCACATCAAGCCATATCTGTTCTATTTTGTTTTTTGCGCTTACCTGGAGCATAAGTTTTCTCCTTCGTTATTGTATCATTTCATTTTATTTCTAATACTGTGCTTGTCCATATTATATCATTTATAAAGCGTTTTTGAAAGGCGATAATTAAACATCATATGTGTAGTGCAAATCAATTAATATATATTACAATTCAATTACCTTGAATTACTTTGCATAATACAAGTCTCAATAATTCTATCTTGCCATATGCCCTGTCCATTATTATTCTCTGAAATTATTCATCTTCACATTTGGCAAATTATTTCTAACCCTTCACAATCTTCTTTTGAAATCATATATGATTAAATATTCCTTTCTTAATTAATTTTTCGAAGACTTTTTCCTTTAATCTCCCCCACCAACTCATGCACCGTCGTACACGGACACATCTCTGTAGGCTTTGTCTTACCTTCTCTAATGCACTGTTCCAATTTCTGTTGTGCTATCTGTATTGCCTGTTCTTCATTTCCAACTCTGCAAAGTTTCTCATACATATGCTCATCAGACTTGGAATATTTCTGCCCCGTCTTATTCTCAAACACTAGTCCAAAATCCGAACACATGTCCACGAATCCATAATTACCGGCATTGAACCCAGATAGGCATACATCCATATTTCAAAGCATGGATTAGACCAGCCCACCTGTATTCCCTTCTCCTCCGCTTCCTCGATAATCTCATTAAACTCCTGCACTTGATCTCTGTCGAATACAATCCATGGAATACGATACTGTGCCTCGTAAGCTGTATATTCCAAACATTTATCAATCATGGCGCGTGTCTTTGTCTCTATAACCTTGATAACAAGTTTATTTCTCACACCCTCAGGAAGTGCCCTATGCAACCCATTGAAAAAGCAACGCTCTGTAGCCTCTGTATCGGTAACAATCAAGTAATATCCTAATTCCGGCACTTTGAATTGCTGCCTCTGTTCACGCGTTTTTCGATTACCTGTTCTGTCCTTTTTTGCCATGCTCATTCCTCCTTAAAAACATCAATACTCTTTAAGGCAGGAATCGCCCCATACTTTCCTATCAGATAATTTTTCTCATAGCTTTCATCTTTTCGAATCCGTGAACCTTCCTCATCCACAAAGTCAGCCAACGAGTACAAAGTAGAAACCCCGTTCTCATCTTTTTCCACAAACCAGATTTCATCACGGCGCAGCAACTGGTTCGACAACTGCCATGTGTCATGAGTTGTAAATACAAGCTGAGCATGATTGGTATTGATTTTTGGATTTAAGAATGTGAGCAGGAAATTTCTTACAAGCAACGGATGCAGCCGCGCATTCAATTCATCGATGAAGAATACGCTCCCCTTCTCCAACACCTCCTGCAATTCTGGATATAACGCAAACATTTTCAAGGTTCCGGCAGACTCCAATCCCAAAGGAATTTCTGCCATTTCATCGGAATCAATCATCTTATGGAGTGCATTGATTTTGTATCTTTCCTCCTTGGACTCGCCATCCTCTGGAACCTTCTCTATCCTAAAATCCTTGATATGCTCATCAAAGGACGCAAAATACTCCACCACTTTCTGCTGAACATCCTTATGGTCCACAAATCCTTTCGGCAATCTTCGCGACATAAAGTAATTTGTAACCGGATTTCCGAAATCAGCAAACTCATTGGCAAGGAACCAATCTCGGATTTCCTTACACTTTCCAATCTTCAATTTCGCCCCCAAAGAGATGATCAACACTTGTCTCTCCAAAGCAACCAGAATATTGTCCCTGCTGCTTTTCGGGAATCCCGAAAGATCAAGTTCAGTATCAGATGCATTACGATAGAATACAGTACTGTATTTTCTCGCAGTCTTTGCTTTAGAATTAAGCCACTCTTCCGTTACGCCTTCCTTATTGACGCAGAAACCATAATTATATGTCCTTTCAGACTTATCTTCGTTCAGCGTAAAGTACACCTCAAAGCTGGATTCAGCCTTGGCAGATGTGGAATCGAACAAGAACGGCGTAGGTCGGAATCCCTCAAACTCTTCCTCCTCATCTCCGTACTTGAAAGAGTCCGCAACATAATTGGACATATATTCAAAAGCATTGTATATATTGGACTTGCCGCTTGCATTTGCACCATAAATAGCCGCAACCGGTAAGATCTTTTCACTGCCAACAGATACCACCCTGTCCGAAAACTCCGTCATCTTCGCCGCAGACAGATCCAAAGTAGCCTCTTCCCTGAATGATTTGAAATTCTTAAAATTAAATTGAATTAGCATGATATTACCTCACCTTATTATCTACTTTCTATTATATTCATATTTTTCAAAAAATCAACATCTAAATTTGATTTTTTCTCATTTGAATGTATTTAATATGCTGTTTCTCACTAGTCTTGTGCTATAATCCAATTTAAATACCTTACCAAAGGTGGAACGCTTTATGAGAAAGGAGAGATTTTCCCAACAGTAAATGAAACATCTCTGGAAATATATATCATTTCACATTACCCCACACTCCCCCAAAATCTTCCCCACGACCTCCCACACCGCTAAAGCCGGGTTTTCTTTATAATACTGATACCCCTTATACTGCTGCAACACACGACCATTCTCCTTATGCTGCTCCATGATACTCTTCGCCCGCGCAACAGCCATTTTTACATCCGCAAGCTCCAACTTTGATAGACACCTTTTGAAATTTGCTTCGTGCTTATACTCATCCATATTCTCAAAATTCTCATTATACGCTTTATTGATTGGCGCAAGATATTGTCTGCGATGCGCGTATTCTGTACGGCAATCCATTTTATGTAAAATCATCCACAAATCAAATGTAAAATTACTATACCCAAACTTATAAGTGATCTGCTTTCTCAACTTTTTCGTTGCACTGAGCTTGTCCATTGTCTCCGTAAACTGCCTAACATGGATTAGCTCATCACTCTCATAATCAGAGAAATGCCAGACTTCCACCGCATCTGTAATATTCAAGGACTTCGCCCGTTTCACCGGATCTTTTTGTACCTGGCAATTAAAAGAAACCTTGTATTCTGCCTCATTACAATCATTGATTTTGTCTTGCAGCCACTTCAAGTACCACAGTTCTGTCTCGCCCTCCACACTAAAATAATACTTTTGAGTACTTTTGCGTTTGCTCACTCAGTCACCTCCCCCGAGAGAAGCTCCTCAAAAATTGGTGTGAAATCGATATCTTTAATTGCACCATATCGCCCCACAAAATAATTTTTCATATAATCCTCTTGTTTGCGTACACCTTTTTTCCCAACTGTCCCAAAGTCCGACAACGCATAGAGAACACTCTGGTTTGTTTCCTCGTCTCGTTCCACGAATTTAATCTCGTCTCTTCTGAAAATATTGGAATTGAGGAAAATCGGATTGTGTGTGTTGAAGATCAACTGCGCATGCTTTTTATTAATGTCATCATTGTGAAATACATTGATTATACTCATCAGAGCCATTGGATGAATGGAGGCATCGAATTCATCCACCACCAACACACTACCTGTCATAATTGCCCTGATCACCAATGGAAACATATTAATAAATCTCACTGTTCCGTATGATTCAAAAATATCCGCAGCAATCGCAATATTTGCCCCATTTTTTAAATTCTTAAAAAGAGAACATAATCTTGCTTCTGAATCTAATTCCGATTTAACATACCCTACTGCATTTGAATTGATTCCAAATATTTTTGCGGCCTCATTTGTTGTCTTCTCCACATATACCATAACATTCTGTGGTTCAGAAAAACGCCTAACTCCATGAAGGGAATCGGCACGGTAAATAACCATAAATTTATTTGCAAACCAATCTACAATCATCTTAGCTAAATTTGCCGAAAAAGCCATTCGAAATCCATTCATCAGGAATAGTTCTTCATCATCCAAACTTGTATCTGCAAGTTCTTGCAAATCACTTGTTAATTGCAAAATATCAAAGTTAAGATACTTTTTAATAGAGCTGAGATCACCCGCTTTAATTACATTTGTACGCTGGAAAATTTCTATTCCATTAATCCATAAATTTTCTCGCTGCACACTCCTTTTTGCAGTCGCATCTGCAAACTCCCCTAATTGAACGCAAAGCTCATATCGAATTCGCATGTCACTTTCAATAAATTCAATTGCAAACTCCACAGGTCTTTCTTCTCTCAACTGACTATTCGGAATAAGTTCCAACATTGTTGCTGCTGAATTTGGTGTATAAATCTCCTGGGTGTTCCGAATATTTCCACGCAGCACAATTGCTCGGAGCACATCCATTGCTCCTATTAGATTCGTCTTTCCCGATGCATTCGGTCCATACATGACAGAACTGCAAAGTCCCTTAACGGCTTTACCCTCAATTGTTTCTTTACAGACACTATAATCCAACCCCTTTTGTTTTGGCGCTGCGGTCATTACAAAATCCGCCTCGTCTACAAAGGATTTATAATTGCTTGTCTTAAATTCCAGAAGCATACGCATATCCCCCATTCTGCAATTTTCTTACAAAATCATACTTATATATTAGATAATATTCCGCAAAAAGTCAATTGTGCGCTTTCTATTTTGCGCATTTTTTGCAAAATAATTCATTTTTAATATTATATATTGCATTTGACATGTTAACATTCTTGCGTTATCTTAAATAGCAAAGGGAAGCGGTTTATTTACCACTCGTCTGTTACCAGTCTTGAGTAGGCTAATCGCTTCCCTTCGCATTTTTCTATTTACAATCTTTTTGTTATAAAGAATACCCGCACCCCGAATCGAACGGGGACATTGAGATTAGAAGTCTCATGCTCTCTCCATTAAGCCATGCGGGCATGACAGGCGTTGCGGGAATCGAACCCGCGTCTCCGGAGTCAGAGTCCGGTGTATTCACCTCTATACAAAACGCCAGTGTCGATGCGGGGACTCGAACCCCAACTTTGCGGGTCGTAGCCGCACGGTCTATCCAAAGAAACGTTCTTTGTTTCTTTTTAGCCCACACCGACATAAAAGTTCCCAGAGCGAATCGAACGCCCATCTGCTGGGTTGCAGCCAGCCGCCTTCACCTTTGGACTATGGGAACATATAACAGGCACTGTTGGAATTGAACCAACGTTTCCATGAGAAATGCTTGCATTTCTCTTAGTCAATGTCCGGCGCACTCACCATTGTGCTAAGTGCCAATAGTTGTGATGGAGAGAATCGAACTCTCATTGTCAGAGCTGCTATGCAGCTTTTCGTATCAGACGGATTTCCTACCATTGAAAGACATCACAGCGCAGCTCCTGGGACTTGAACCCAGACACCGAAAATAACCCGGCTACTCAGAGATTAGCAATCTCCTGCCTTACCAGTTAGGCTTAGAACTGCATGGGGTGACTGGAGGGACTCGAACCCGTAACCGGCGGAACCACAATCCGCTGCTCTACCATTTGAGCTACAGCCACAGCGTCCGCAGGAGGACTTGAACCACCACACCGATTCTACCGGCTACTCCCCGCTTTCCAAGCGGGTGCCTTACCATTAGGCTTATGCGGACATATATTAAAACACCGTCTGAGAGATTCGAACTCTCACGCCGTTACCGGCTACACTGTACAAAAGACTTGCAAGCAAGTCTTTGAGACAGGCGGGCTACCATTACCCCAAGACGGCATACAACAGACCAGCATGGACTCGAACCATGTCCTGCGGTTTTGGAGACCGCCGTGCTTCCATTGACACCACTGACCTATAGCACTGAGATGAGGGAAGCAGAAATAAATTTCTGCTGAACCCCCGGAACCCTGACCGGGTTCTCCGATTTTCAAGACCGGTGCATTCAGCCTCTCTGCCATCTCAGCTTACAAATCCTTCGATACAACTATGTCATCCATCCTAACCCCAAATATTTCAGCAAGTATAAGCAGATTATCGATCGTGGGAAGATTCTTTCCATTTATCCACTTATATACTGGGTTTGGACTTGCGAATCCCATTATGGTCTGTATTTCTTTCACAGATATCCCCGTCAGCTCTTTTAGCTCGTTTATCCTTTCTCCCGTTGCTTTCACGTCTACCACAGGCATCGCTCTTTCCTCCAATAAAAAAACCTTTTCGAACTCGACGAAATCCGAAAAGGCTGCCCGACAGATATGGATATATAGCTATCTTCAAACTCTTAACCTCTCAGATTTCATGCGCACTCTAACAGACCATCTGCTAATTCGATGGCTGCGCTGTGATGAACATGAAATTTGACTGAAGTTAAAGTTTTTCATCTCTGCTTTTCCTTTCCGTTTTGATATGTTTATTATAATCGCAATAATTCCTTTTGTCATTCTACCCTGGGTAGAAAAATCGGGACATCCGGAATCGAACCGAAAACCTGCCGCGTATAAGACGGATGCTCTGCCAAAGGAAATCTTTGATTTCCTTTTTTGCGCTATGTCCCAATGCCCGCACGGGGGCTTGAACCCCGAACCTTCAGATTAAGAGTCCGCTGCTCTACCATTTGAGCTATACAGGCGTATCTGCAGTATCCTGCAAGTGCGCCTGGAGGGAGTCGAACCCACGATATACGGGTTAAAAGCCCGTTGCCATACCGCTTGGCTACAAGCGCATATCTTTGATAATCTTCTGTTTTATGCTTATCTTCTGTTTTCGTTTCATCTTTCAAAATCTCCTCTGTACTTGATAGTGACGCAGGCAGGATTTGAACCCGCAAAATGCGTATCTTGAGTACGCCGTGTCTTCCAGTTGCACCACTGCGCCGTACTCGCGATGGGATTTGAACCCATACTGTATCGGTTCTTAGCCGATTCTCTCTGCCAAATTGGAGTACGCGAGCGTACTCACGGCGGGATTTGAACCCGCACTGTCACGGTTCTGAGCCGTGTCCCTCTGCCAAGTTGGGGTACGTGAGCATAACGCGAACAAGCAGCCCTCAAACTAATGCCACATTGTCCTGATACCCCCGGCAAGATTCGAACTTGCAACCCCGGCGTCTTAAGCGCCGTGCCTCTGCCATATTGGACCACGAGGGCATGATATTCCGTTATTCAGTTGCAAATATAATCGTAGTCGTAGCATTTTCATTCCTCCATATAATATCTCGTTTATTTGCTTATCCTGTCTGCTATGGAACTTGCCGCATAGGAATCCGGTTTCACCCGGCAGTCATATCCACATGTCCTTATCCATCCTACCAAACCCGGGATCAGTTCCTTAGTCTTTCCCTTTTCGGACCATCCGGCATCTATGTGTACAGAAAGCACCGTATTTTCCCTCAGTCCCTGATACTTTTCTCCCTCCAGCTTTTCTGCAAGATCCATGATGACAGACAAACTTCTGGACGTTTCCTCATTCAGTTTCCTGGCCACATCACTGATTCTTGGTATCATGGTTACCTCATAAAAGAATATCCCGCCATGCCCTTCCTTGTATGCAACGATCACACTCACCACTTTGGTCTTGTCAAAATTCTGTGAGTCAGTCCCCACTGTAACCTGCAGTTCACCATCAAAGGTCTTGGTTCTGTTATGGAATTCAAGAATCTTCTCAGCGATCTGATCCATATTCAGTTTTCCATAAGTCTGACTCCGAAACATGACCGGACTCCTTTCCATAAATTAAGCTCCCTCCCCGGGAATCGAACCCGGATACCGTGATTAACCAGTCCATCCTACCGCCCCATGAGAAGGAATCGTTGAAGTCATAGGGTCCGATATTCTTGTAGATCAGATGGCTGCCATTACCCTATGCTTCAGCGCCCTGTACGGGATTTGAACCCGTGATCTCCAAAACTGCCTTGCAGTTTTTGTGACAAGGCAGGCGGGGACGGCCATCTCCCCTAACAGGGCGTGAAGTGGACCGGGGAGGACTCGAACCTCCGGTGTTTCAGTGTGACGGGTTTACAGCCCGCTGCCCTCGCCGCTAGGCATACCGATCCATGTCTTCTCAACTATTTTTGTTTGTCAAATGCTTTTAAGTTTGTTGGGGCCAGGGGAAGCGCCAACTTCCTGAGCCCCTATTTGTATGAAATTGTTTCCCTATAGGGAAGTACTCCGTGCCGGATTTGAACCGAGCATCTCCGCCTTGAGAGGTCGCACGAGGTCCGGTGGACCTCGGAATGCGACGACCGTAATGAAATGAAGACCGACGGCGTAGCCAATTTGCCTAACGGAGCATAAATAGCACCTGCGGGAATTGAACCCGTCTTTTCCAGCTTGAAGGGCTGGCGTCCTAGCCTTTAGACCAAGGTGCCAAGTGGGTGGTAACGGTACCGACCCATTCTCAAAAGGATTTGTTAATCCTTTAGGATCTTCCAGATCCTTTGGTTCTGTCAGACCACCGCTTTCACAAAGCGGCCTTATCGCTTTTTGTAAGCTAACCACCCATTGTTCCTTAAAGTGGCTACTTCTAAATCGTTCATGTCCCATTGTCTTCTCCTCCTGTTATTCGCAAAAGCGTCTGCTTCGCATCCGACGCCGCTTTGCGGCTCATTCTTTTGCTCATATACGCTCGGTCGAAACCAAATGCCCCGCTTCGCGGGTCGCTTGGTTTCCTTCATCACTAATAAAAAAAGGGAACTGTCCTTGTTTTATTCTCAGACAATTCCCTTCATTTCTGCATTTATAAACGGACGGTATCATCCGCCATTTCTGCACCTGGGTTGTCTGATCATAGCATGATATTTTTCTTCCAATTTGGATATAAGGGTATAATCATAGCGCTCTAAATCCATAATATAGGCAAAATTTGCGCGCAGGAAATCAAGGCTCATAAACAGTGAGCTTAGATGATTCATATTCTGCTTTTGAACTCTTGTCTTCTGCATGATCTTTCTCCTCATCAAAAATTCTTACTGTAACTTTTACTGTAGCAAAAAAGGAAGTGCACACTTTTCTTTGTATCAAAAAGAAAAGGATTGGCGCTTCCTTTGTTAGTATAATAGCACCGGAATAACTATATGTCAACCCCTAATTTTAAATTTTTTACCAAAATTTCTTCCAGCCGCCTCGCCTTACCGATCAACCTGCTTAATCGGTCCCTAAACAAATATCTCTTGGAAGAATCGCAAGAACCCGTCCTCCACCGCCACCTGCTTTAATTTCTCATCAGATAAATCATAATAATATTTCCCTGTCTCTATATGCACTGAAAGACTATCCAGCGGAAATCCGGGATTTCGCATCACATGAGGCGTTTCCACAAGATAAAACAGCTCACTCTCCATGTCCAGATCCATAGACTCATAGACATGCTGATCATCCTGAACAAAACAGATTGCATTACAATATTTTGCTTTTAATATACCATATTTGCGTGCCAGCGCGCTATAATGCTCCAACATTTCATCATCTGTAAGATACTTGCCTTGGACAGTCCTCACATGTACGCCTGGTTGTTCCTCCTTCGGTACATTTTCAAAATACAGACCGGAGTCGCAGGAAAACACCGGAATGTGAAATGCCTCCCAGTAACCATAAGCCTTCTTCCTGGCATTCTCCAGCGGAGTATCTCCGTTTTCAACAATATCCGGAATCACCTGCCCCATTTCCCGTAAGCCAAAAAGTTCTATGCCAAGCGGTTTCAACCGCTCTGACATCGCTTTTATTTTTGCCGCATTCCCTGTGCCATACAATAGTTTCATTGTTTCAATTTCCTCTATATCATTAACCCGGCGTATCTAGCGCCCGCTAATAATAGTCTCTGAATTTGCGTTTATTATAGCATACACTTGTCACCATAAAAAGCATTTTTTCCGGTTTCGATAGCAGGTTTCGATAGTACTTCAGCAACAGTATCTCGCTCTTAGTAAGTTCATTTTCCTTCTATTCTCCTCACCGTCATCTCCAACAACTCCACCGCCGCCTGCACATTCTCCACACGCATCAGATTATCTCTCGCATCCGCCCGTCCCAGAAGATCTGCGCCACCATGCCAAACCAATTTCCTGTCAATCACAGCATAGTGCTCTCCCTCCTCCTGCAACAGCCTGACCGCAATCCCTGCATTCCGCATTTCGTCAATCAACGCATGCAGCTCTATCACATCACCATATCCGACAGTTTCCGGTTCCATAGTGATCACCGTCACACTTACGCCTGCCTCTTGCCTGCCTCTTACCAGCCCAAGCATACGCTCTACCCTGCCTCTTCGAAGTGCCGGGCTGGAAATAATAATCTCCTGATCAGCCTCTATCAGATCCTTTTCAAATACCTCTACATAATCCCGTCCATCATAGATTACATCTGCTGTCTGTTTTTCACCCGCTCCACCGGACAGGATTCGATATTCCTGTTTCTTGTAAGCTGCCAGTCTGCTCCGATATTGCCCGTCGTAAAAACTGATATGTGAGTCTACATAATCGTATACGAACACATCCTGTTTTCCCTCATAACTCCGGTTCAACCGACCTATGTATTGTATCAGACGACCATCAAATTTAATCGGTGCCGCAAGCATCAAAGTATCCAGTCTCGGGAAATTAAACCCTTCTCCTACCTTTTGCCCCGTGGCAATCAAAATGACGGTCTCACTGTCCGGAATCTGCAGCATCTGTTCCCGAATCTCCTGATTCTGCTTTGGTGTCTGATTTCCATAGAGCATAAATACATGATCTGCCGCACCCTGCAACAGCTCATATAATTTGTCCACATGCCGCTTTAACTTCGTCAGGATCACAGGTGTCCTTCCTTGTGCAACACAAGCTTTCACATCTGCAACGATCTGCTCCGTTCGGTCTTCATGCTCTGCAATCAATGCATCTGCCTCATGGATCGATAACTTTTTCCCTGAAATATTCACCACTCTTGTAAACCTTGGTACTACGAATCTTGACAATCCTAACGCATCCGCTTGCTCCCTCGCCGTGTATTCATGCCGAATCGGTCCCAATAGCATATAGTTGATCTGATCTAACTTATCGCTCCTGTACGGTGTAGCGGACACCCCATACACATATTTCGCTTTTATACGCTCCAGAACCGCCTGCGCCTGCGCGGAGGCGGCATGGTGGCACTCGTCCATCAAAATCAGCCCATAAGAGTCCAGATTCGGAAAGAACTCGCCTTTCCGATAGGCAGATCCAACCATAGCAATATCAATGATTCCCGTCGTCTTATCTTTCCCGGCACTCAGCGTCCCAATCACACCGTCCCTTACCCTTTCCTTTCCGGTTTTGGTATAGTAAACCGGTGGTGCCTCATCAATGACTAAAAATTTCTCTAATTCATTCACCCACTGCATGAGCAGATCCGCACTTTCGATCAGAATCAGTGTATTCACCTTTCGCTGTGCGATCAGATATGCGGAAACCACCGTTTTTCCAAACGCCGTTGCCGCATTTAATATACCTGTTTCATATCTCAGAATACTCTGTACAGCCAACTCTTGCTCCGTACGCAATTCTCCCTGAAATTGTACACGGATCGGTCTGCCAAACTGTCTGTTATCCTCTACTTCATATGTAATTCCTGCCTCTTTGCATTTGGCAGTCAGCCGGTCCAACAAGCCCCTGGGAATCCGGATATATCCCTCCTCATCCTGTCCCAGATAAATTGTGCTGAAATGATAGTAATTTGATCTACCCATCCGACTATTTTCATAAAATTGTGGATTATCTATGGTCGCCATACACCGAATCTGATTCTGCAGTCTCGGCATGAGGTTCAAAGCATCTACATATACTCCATCTGCCAGTACTATATGAATACAACCTCCGACTACATCCTCCACGCAAAATCTATCATTCTGATTCCAAGGCTTTAATCTCTGATTTATCCCTGTAGTAAAACCACCTGCGCCAATAGGTGCTCCATATAGTTCTTCCGCCCATCTGTTCAGGTGTCGTTCCACTTCCTGTTTTGAGATTTTTCTCGTACTCTTTAATTTTGCCCACTGATCGGGATACGCATTCCACGCCTCATCCACAAATGCACTGTTTCCGTCACGAAGCGCTTTCCCCTGCAATGGCAATGCCACCAAATTCCCCAATTTACTGAGCACATCCTGTGATGGATACATCCGGTCATAGAATTTGAAGGATGTCAGATTAACCTGTGCCGCTCCACGATCTAAAAGTAACGACCCAAAATTCCTTGCAAGCCCCGCCGGAATCGCCTCCCGGAAAAAAATCCAAACTTGCGCGCCGCGTCCGGAACGAGACCTCTCCACCAAAACATCAATTCCGTTCAACTCGCATATCCTGCGAAGCGCATCCACCTCGTCCTTCCATGCATTATCCTTGTTTGCATCATCCTCTTTATAAGAGTCCTTCTCATGGTTATCAAAATCAAAAACCAAAAAGCGACAGGTACTGTCCAAAAGTAATGGGTAAGTCCCGATCACATCCGTACAATCTTCCCTGCCGCCTTTTAAATGCTGCAAAATAATATCCACATTCAAAGGAATCCACTCTTTGCACTCACAATCTTCATCGCAGAACTTCTTTTCGCCTCTTTGCTTTGGGCATAACTCATTATTCCAACGGTTTCTGCACTGTGGAAAATAGCCACCGTTTTTTCCTCTGCGGGCAAAAACATCCTCACGCCCCCAAAACATTCCATAGAACTCCTTCGCCATCTGCGTATTGGGATAAAGCGGTAGAATTCGGGCGCCCTGATCGGGATCATATTCATCTGCCACTCTCTCAACAAAAACATCAGCTATATCATAGGATATTTCATGTTCTTTCAGCAACTGCTTTAGATTCCGGTTCTCCTCCTGCAGATTCCGAACCAGTTTCCGTAATGATTCTAATGTATGTCCTTCTTTTTCCATGTGTTCCCCTTTTTCTATATCTTAATACATCCCACCACACATACCACCATCTCATATAAAATATCAAAAATCTATACAAGCATCGTATCCGGCAAAGCATCACTATGACTGATAGAAATAAGCGCCAGCATTGCCATATTATGAATCGCTTCACAAACCTCAAAATCTTTCTCTTCTTTCCAATGAGGTTTCCATTCCATCACATAATCATATACATCCTTATCAGAAATACCATCTCCTGCTTTAACCAATTCATCATACGAGTATAGTACAGTCGCAATCATTTCAGCCTGTTCCGTACTTTTTACTCTGCCAAACAGATCTATCGTCTTTTGTGTAGCATTCCACTCCTGCTCTGTAAACTTATCTTTATGGATCACCACATTGTCAGCAACCCGCAAAGAAACCATACGTCCCAATGTCTTTTCCATAATTAGATTTGCATTAGCTAAAGCAGTTATTGATGACTTAACCTCCGCAGAATACGGACCATAGCTCCCCTTCGAAAATGAAAAGCCTGTCTCAACGCCATTTCTTGTTAATACATAACATATTTTTTGATAGATTGTTCGTCCAACTTTGAGTGAATAGGTTCTGTTATTCAGTTCACGTACAACTTCCAGGATCAAATACCACTTAGGATTAATTTTTGAATTTGCCTTCCCTTCTATATCATTCTCACAAGCATTCTGTGATAAATACTCTTCAGAAAGTTCATTTCTGCTTGTTCCGAAAGGCGCATAAATTTCAATCTCAATGGGCAACTTTATCAGTTTTTGATACATGATTGGTCCAACAACATCCCATGTCAGCCCCCCGTTTCCACATCCCAAGGGCGGAAATGCTATACTATCAATCCCATATTTATCATAGTTTTCAATAAACCAATCCAGCCCATCAATGACATATGATAATCTAGAAGGCGATCTCCAATGATCTTTTGTCGGAAAATTCAAAATCTTAGAGCCATCATCATTCAAGTATACATAGGGTGTTCCTGTCTTTACTTCACCTGCATTACATTTCTTCACATAATCCAAATACATTTCAGGATATAGCTTTTTATACTCAAGCGCTATTCCCTTTCCCATTACACCAACACAGTTGACTGTATTGACAATTGTCGAACATTTACTTTCAAAAATATTACCAACTTTTATAATCATCTGATCATCTCCTAAAAAAACACCCTCGGCTCAACTACAATTTCTTTATCAAAACCGATTTTCTTCAATCGCTCTGATACCTGTTCATTTATAACCGCAGCACACACTACATAATTATATGGAATCATATAGGGGATTAAAACTTCTGCACATTTTATCGATTTCTTCCTACATTGTTCATAATAGTTTTCATCTAGCCAATATCTTGCATATACTAAATTAAACTCGATTTTCTCTAAACCTGTTTCCGGCGTATAAAATGCCGCATAATCACTCGATGCATTTTTATCGGAAACGATGACTCCATTTAAGTCCAAAACTGTTCTGTCAAATTTCAGAATACATATTTCTTCATTCTGTTCTCTTTTTCTAGACAACATTGGATTCCATGGATCAAAATATAAATTTGCATATTGATGTAGTTTCAGCCCATTTGGAATTCTTATATGTTCTCTTCTTGCCTGAACCTCATTCATTGCAATAGAAACATGATCTATCTTTTGTGCTCTCTCATTTGAAAGTAGCCCCTTACTCATAATGGACGGAATATTATCAATTGCCTGAATATTATATAGACCTGTTTGATTTGTTATTTCGGTAAAACGCTCCGAAGGTTTCATATTCACCAACTCCATTTTATCATAATTTCTGCACATGTCCTTTGCGCATCTGAAATTGCGGAGCAATTTTGAATAAAACCGTTTATGGTTTTATTTTATCACATGCAGCGAGTTTTGTCGAACATTTGTTTTGTTATTTTATATAAATACATATTATCATAAAATTCAGGTTTATGGTATATGTTTATCATACTTTAAATCATTCATATTTCCCGGGTTCAGCAGCCATCCTCTCTCCTTATTTTTCAAGTCTTCCGCAATCTACCGCCGCCATGCCCCGCATCCAATACTACCAAAGCCATAAAAAACCTCCCACATATCCTGATCATGTGCCCCTTGTCTGCACAAAAGGCTTCTCTATCAGCATATGTGGGAGGTTTACAATTTGTTCCTCATACCCGATACCCGTTGAATCACATAGGAGTTATTTGCCGATAATCCGAGATCACATCACTTACAATATGTCCAATGAACAGATTGCGGGGCACTGCGTCCATCTGCACAGAATTAATTATATTCACCATTTCACCAGCTTCCACTTGCAGCTCATTTTCCATATCATTTAAAAATTGTACACTGTCATACATATACGCAGAGGTACGTCCAACTACAAGAGAGTACTGTCGCAATACTCTTGTTACAAATTCAATGAGCCTGCTGTCTCTTATAAAAATCCCGCTGTTCCAGTCGGGATTTTTATAAGCCCAATTGCATTATATTGCCTATAATCATTCAACATATCCCATCGCGGGTTCCAGCCTGCATCTCCGCACAGCAATACCGGCAAATCATACATAGCTACTTTCTCAACCAGCCTGTTGGCAATTTTTTTGTACATTGCTCTGGTCTCACGCATTAAAATCACTTGTGCCTGCCCGGCATTCAATGCTGATATCTGATGGAATATCAGATCGATATTATTGCAGAATTTTTCATTCTCAGCAATCATCTGTTGGACATAAAGATGCTGTGGACCATGCTGCACTCTACGATAATCTTCTCCACAAAAGTTCCGGCATTGACCGCATCGGCCAAATCCTCAACATTCATGTTCTGGTATCTTCGATATGCCTGTTTCTCATCTCTCATACGGCTCTCAACCATCGCAACTAAATCCGCGCCATACCTCTCAGTCAGGCCGGGCCGATTTTCCAGCACTCTGACATTGATGCCGTATCGCTCCTGTAGCTGCCGATATCTATCTTCAAACAGATTATGCTGCAGTGTGCTTAATAAAATATCATCCTCACCCAGAGCAACCGCTTGATTATTGACAAATACATCATGAAGATCATAGTCGCCCGCAAAGAAACACCGGGCAAAATAGTAATCTACCCAGCATTCAATTGTCTCCTTGTCCTGAATGTAGACATAATTCTCATTAAATGCCATACTACTGCTCCTCCTTTTATTTTTGCCCAACATATTTCAACCGGTTTTTATGTGGTGCCTCAACTATATTTCTTTTTGTTCCCTGAGATAAGTTACATATGTGAAAGCGCTTGTCCTTACATGACCACAATCAGATGATTCATTCCGAAAGTACGCTTAAACTGCACACTTTTTGCCTTCTGCGCAACCATCCTGATCCCCAGGGAATCGTCCTCCAACAGCTCTTTTGGTGTCATCGCTTCCATTTTCCTTTGATACCATGCGACAGGATCAAATATTTTCCCCCCGCAGCGGATTCTAAGCAACAGCTCCTTCTCCGAAAACAGAATCCGTACATCCGCATAACTGCTTTCATTGCCGCCAAGGCAGTGTTCATTCATCACTACCAGCAATTCTTCAATGGTTAACGGCAGCATCATCGTAAGCTGAAAGTCTACATGATTTTCCTCACAAAATATCCTCATTTTCTCCGCTGCCAGAACAGCTCCTTCCACACTTCCCTGCACAGAAAAAGAAATATAATTTGCATCCCTGTTCTGCTCATTCAACAAAAGGAGCCCCCGCAGTCCGTGTGCCATGATCTGCCTAAGCCGGCATAAAGTCACCAAAAATAAAATTGCCGTTGCCTCTGCTGCCAAAAACATGATTATGTACCCTTCGCCATAGCCTGCGGAAAAACACAGTGCCGTCAACGCACTCACAAGCGCGAACGCACGCAAAAAGGTAAGTGTCAAGGCTATAAAATTCTGATCCACTGTCATGTAGTAATAAATAAATACATTCAATACGGAAGCCGGAACCAATGATAACGCCATCCACCTGATCAGGCGGGTGCTCTCACGTAAAAGCCGTGTCTGCGTGATGCCAAACGCACGCGAAAGCGGCTGTGCAAGAGGAAGCATGATCAGAAACAAGCCGGCATGAAACAACAGGCTGCCCTTCACGGCATTCTTCATAAGCATTCGAATACTGTCCTGATCTTTCTCCCCATAAAAAACACCCATAACAGGCGCCACTGCCTGCCCGAATCCGCCAACGGAGGCTGATGTAAGATTCAAAAACGCACATCCTACCGCAAACACCCCCACCTCATCTGCGCCCAGATTCTTTACGATAAGCGAGTTCATCAACACTGTCCGCATCATGTTGCACAGATTGTTCAATGCCGAAGAACTCCCCTTTTTTACCAACTCCGGAATATATTCATGCATCTGATCGCCTGTCACAATTTCCATGTGAATCTGCGTGTTCTTCCCCAAAAACAGGAGTGTGATGCCTGTTATATCGGCTATTGCTGCCGCCAGCGCCGCAGCGCCTCCCAGACCGACAAGTCCCAGTCCTCCCCGCAGCGCCAAAAACACCAGAGCTACATCCAACATACCCATAATCAGATATACTGCCATAGATGTTTTGCCCCGGCCATCCAACCGCAGGAAATGAAAGGGAAAATATGCCAACGTAGTCAAGAAGCCTGTAGCGATCAGCAATCGCGCATATCCCACACTCTTCACATATAGAGTCTCCTCTGCACCCATCAAAACAAAAAGCGGCTTCAGTGATATGAGCAGCATAGCTGAAACCACTAATGACAAAAGGACGGATAAGAGAAATGCCAATGTCACATACACTCCCATTTTTTTATAATTTTCCTGCCCCATAGCCACTGCCGCACACGACGCTGCTCCTACATTGATCAGGCATCCTAACATAGAGAACAAAAAAGAAAAGGAGCTTGTAAAATTCATGATTGCGAGCGCTTCCTGCCCCAGATATCTTCCTGCCAGTAATGTGTTAAAAAATCCCACGGCAGTGAATCCGATGACGGAAAGCACAGTGGACAAAAGATATTTTCGGAACATCTGTCTGACAAAATAATCATTATTCCCTAACATAAGCACTTCTCCTCGTATAATATCTCTTATTTTTGTCAATATCTCACATTTTTTCTGTTTCGATAATATACATTGGAGTAAGTCTCAAAAAATGCTTCTATCTGAAATTATGATTTTGTAGCAATATTTTATAATGCTTACATGTATGTAAATTACAAAACGGCCGCTTCCACGCTTATTATGGTAGATAATACAAAAGAAAGGAGCCTTCTATTATGATTACATTCGACCCATTTTGGAAGCTTATGAAAGAAAGAGGCATCACAACCTACGATTTGATAAATACTTACGGACTGAACCCGGCAGATGTCAGCCGTCTAAGGCACGATCATAACTACACCTTAAACTCCATCGACAATTTCTGCAATATTTTTTCCTGTCAACCGGGTGATATCATTCAATACCTCGGACATGAGTATTTCGACCGACAGCTTCGGCAATAAGCATCCTTGCGGACGCGATTTCCAATAATAGGATAAAAGGGAAGCGCCTGCGTGGATCCGCTTCCCTTTTTAATGTCCCTTTTACCCAAAATTGCTTTGTCAGCCTTTAGCCCGCGTATATTCCAGGATCAAATAATTTTTCCCGTTCCTCCGCTCATAGTTCACATCGTCCATCATCTTGCGAACCATATAGATGCCGAGTCCCCCCTCCTTACGTTCCTGCAGCGGCTTATCCAACTCCGGTTTGGGACGCTCCAGAGGATTAAACGCCACGCCGTCATCCACGAACCATAAGCGAATCTCCTTCTCGCTCACCCTGCACCCGACCACGGCCTGAACTGCCTTGCTCTCACGGCATATATTGGAAAAAATCTCATCCAATGCAACCAGCATTCTGTTTCTTTCTGCGTTGGTCACCTGCTGCTCCTCCAAAAAAACCTCTACAGATTTCATGGCATCCGTCTGCGCGCTTCCTTCCGCAGGACAGTCAAACTGCCATTCCTTCTCCTTCGCATACTCCCATCCGGCTTGACTTTGCTTCGGACAATCCCCGCTCATTTGCTCAGTATCCGACTCCGCAGCGCCGTAATAACAGACAGAGAGCATGGTGATGTCATCAAATTGCTCTGCTTCCCCCTGAAATTCCGCCAGTTCTTTTCGCAGTCTATCACAGAGTTCCCGACAGGAGATCACCTTAGCCGCATTTAAGAAAGCCTCCAGCCTGTCCTCCCCAAACATGCTTTGCTGTGCGTCATTTGCCTCCGTCACGCCGTCACTGTACAGAAACAGCCAGTCCCCTTTTTCCAGATACATTTCCTTCTGAACGTATTCTGTATCCTCCATACCTGCCAACACAAAGCCGCTTCTTTCCGTATGCCACTCATACCTGCCTGCTCTGCCGGAAAATCGGAGGGGACTGTTATGTCCGGCATTGACATAGACCAGATGACCGTCTGCCAGATTAAGCATGCCGAGCCATGCCGTGAGGAACATCCCGCTCGTATTGCTGCGGCAAAGCTCTCTGTTCACATTTCCAAAAGCCTCCGCCGGTGCCTCTCCCCGCATCATATGATTTTCAATCAAGGTCTTTGCAATGACCATAAACAGCGCAGCCGGAACTCCCTTGCCCGACACATCCGCCACCAGAAACACAAGGTGTTCCTCATCCGTCAAAAAAAAGTCATAAAAATCACCGCCCACCTCTTTTGCGGGCCACGTTGCCGCGTGAAGATCAAAGCACCTCTGCTCTGTCGCAATCGCTTTACAATCCGGAAGCATATCCGCCTGTATATCTGTTGCGACAGAAAGCTCCGCATGGATGCGCTCTTTTTCGGCTGTAATTTGTGCCAGATTCGTGATATATGACTTTAACTGCATACGCATCCTGTTGAAGGCATTTCCCAAATCCTCAATTTCGTCCCCTGTAGAGATTCGAATATATCCATCCAGATTCCCACCGTTTGTCTCCGTCACTTCTTTCTTCAGCCTTAAGATAGGCTCTGTGAGCTTTCCCGCAAACATAACTGCAGATAAACCCGCTATCACAAATGTCAACCCCGCTGTCACAAGAAATGCCAGCAGACTTCTTGCAATGGAGACGTCCACCTGCCCCAATACCTCTCGGGTCAGTGTTAGAATCGTATTCTGACTTGCCATAGCCGGAGCAACAACTTCCTCCACATCCATAACTGTCACAAAACTCCACCCAAGCGTCTCAAGAGGTGCATAGGCCAGATAAACCTCTCTGTCATCCAGCACGAGTCGTGTCAAACTGCTCTCACCGGACACCATATGGACTGCCGCATCCGCAAGCTCTGCGTTGTCGCTCTGCCTCAGATCCACTGTCCGGTCAGAAGTTGCGACCGTCTCGCCCGACAATGCTCCCGAAGCCATAATCTGCCCCTTCTCATCCACCAGGAAGGCATATCCGCTTTGCCCGATCCGGGTATCCAAAACAGCTTTATGTATGGTATCCAGATAGGAACCAATGCCTGCCACTGCCACAATCTCTCCGTTTGCATATATCGGTTGGGCACAGACGATACAATCTGTTCCTTCATGAATATCCGCGATCACATCGGAATATACTACCTGTCCCTGCGCCGCGCTGCCGGCGCGCTGAAACCATTGTCGTTCAGAAGCCTCATAAAAATCCGGTGTCTCATGCTCATCCGAATATTTGCGATAAGCAATGTAATCAGCCTGTATCATCCAGCCACTGCAGGTTGCAACATAAGCAGAAGAAATCATATCATTGTTCTGATTTGTCTGCACAAGCATATCCTGCAGATTCCCCAACTTTAAGATTTCCCGCCGGAGCGTTTCATTCTCTGCCTCTGTATTGCCCAATCTCCGCGACCATAGAAGCTGAGCCGCCAGCTCATGGCTTTCCGGAACCGGAAGCGGCACTTCCCGTTCCGGATAATCCTGCGGATTTTCATAAATATTTTCCGCCGTCTGCGCAATTCCGTGCAGCCCGGCTATCACTGTATGAAATTTTTCGTCTATAAATGCCGCTTTTTCCACTGCTGTTCCCAGAAGCTGATCTCCTGCCATACGCTCCATGGCTGTCTCCGTATCTTCTGCTGCTCCCTGCCCCAGCTGCATACTCTGCTCTTTAAAAAACGTCTTGATGGTATGCAGATTCCAGACTGCCAGCAGGCTGTTTACCACTAATGCCGCCAGCACTGCGCTTAAAAGCAGAACCGTGATCTTGCGGCGAATGGAATGGTATTTCCTGATTTTCGGTGTATCTGCCACCATTTCTACCTCCTGCCTGTTCGTTAAATTTAATTAATCTGTGTAAAATCAGTTTCTCTGACCGGCTATGTATTTCAGAATCTCCGCAAATTCCTCACTGACCACATAGTCCTCAAAACAGATACTGACCTCACCCGGGTTATGCAGCACCATATATTCTCTCTCGCTGCATAAAGGCTTTAAACCTGTAAAAAAATATCCGGTCTGTTTCAGCTTTTCATATGCCCTTATCGCCCCACAATCATTAATATTGAGAAAAATGTTCGCCGTCTGCCTGCCCTTGAGCGGATAGTTTTGCTGTATTTCAAGCAATCGTTCCAACAGATCTGCCCCCGCCCTGTGTACGCGGATTTCCATGCTGCTCTGGATACGATCCTGTTTATACTCGATCACACTTTTAAAAAGCTTCCGCTGCTTAGAAGTTTCCGTCACAATATGGTAGTTCACACCGAGCCGTTCATAGATCTCATGCACAAACTCCATATGTTCTGCGGGAACATATAAGACACCTGCATCTCGCTTCCCCACTGCACGTATTTGAATACCTTGCGAGTGTTTTTGATTCCTTCCGTTTTGATAGGAATGCGTGATTTTTTTCATGTCAAAAACATTCAATACGAAACCTGTTGCAACCAGTCCCAGTCTCTGTAAAAGTCTTTGAGTCACATCGTGAAATACCACCGGCAGGCAGTATGCCGCAGAGTAATTCCGCGAGAGCAAAAGCTTCATGCCATATTCAAAAAAAGCCATTGCCAGACCATGCCCTCGATATTTTTTCCGGATAATCTGCGAGGCAATCTCACACATAGATTCCTCCGGATAAAATTCTTTCAAAATCATCATTCCCGCGATCTCATCAGGCAGTTTCCCTGCCTTCTGACCGGACGGCTCCCCTACAATCACATCGGAAGACGAAGCGATCGCTTCGCCTTCCGGTGTACCCTCCTCCTTTCCGGAAATCACCTCTGCAACAAGGAAGGTAATATGCCCCGACTCCGCTTCACCTCGCAAATACTTCGCGTCGTAAAAATCCCGTTTGAAATAGGTGTCTCCATATTCATCGCGGATACAGGCAATCATCCCATCCTCATCGCCGGGCACACGCTGCCGTATTAAAAATGTGACTTCCGGTCTTGTATCAGGCGCTTTCATTGCACATGCAGGATTGTATCAAATCCTGTAATCTTAAATACTTCCCGGATTTCTTTGTTGGCATTTTGAATTGCAACCGTTCCACCTAAAGCACCAAGCTTTTTAGATGCCTGAAGCAACACCCGCAAGCCTGCTGATGTAATATATTCCAATGCTGCCATGTCAATGGTCAGATTCCTGACTCCTTCCAGATCCGTTTTTACCGCCTCCTGCAACTGCGGAGCCGTCACTGTGTCTAACCGCCCCGACAGCGCCCACTCCAGCCGGTCCTCTTTTCTCTCTTTACTTATCTGCATTTGATTATCACCTCATTTCACATACCGGTCTTTTCGTCCTCCAACCATGCCGGTTTTCTGGAAAATCCGACGTGATATGTCACTTTCTCCATTGTCAGCTCATGTTCGCCGATCAGATACCTTCCGATCGTAATATCCTTTCCCAATAAAGTTCCTTTCGGATAATCGTTCAAGCATCTGTTCAACAAACGCTCCTGGTCTGCTCTGGATGCATCCGACAAGGGGTTGTTGGGGTTGACACTTCCAACCGAAATCAACTTAACATATCCTATGTCCGCAAGCGTGTTCTTTTCATTTCGATCTGCCATAGGTTACACTGCCCTTTACCCTTCTATTCTTTTTGAGCCATCCATTCCGCCGGAGATAGCATTACTGTACTCAACCCTCTTCTCAAACAATTTGGTCTCCGTCTGATTTACCGTCTTTTGATGATTCACTGCATTCTTCTGTGCTGCTGCCAGGGCGTTATAGAAGGTCTCCGATCCATTGTATTCTGCTACCTTGCCATCCGCATCCACCGCTTTCAGCGCAAAAAGCTCCGATACGCCCGTGCTCTCCTCTCCGGTGTCAGCAATCATTTTTACATAATCTTCGGCCTGATTCTGGAAAACATTCCAAATCTGATTGATCTCGTCCTGTACGCTGCTATACTGTTCTGCTTCCGGCGCTTCGGGATCCTCAAGACCGTTCATCTTTCTCAGAATAATTCCCTGATATACGTTCAGCTGGGATTTACCCATCTTTTTCAGCTGCACAATGCTGTCGCTTAATCCACTCTGCGCGGCGTTGAGCCGGCTTTCAATCTGGCTGATCTCCTGACGCAGCGCTTTAAGCCGCTCTGCCTTGAGTCTTGCCTGCTCAGACAGTTCCTGCCCATTGGCATCCTTCAGGCTGCTGTTCATCAGGGAAGGAGCCACATTTGCTGCCATCATATCCAGCACTCGCGCCAATCCTTCGGGGGTTCCGTGGTTCGTTGCGCGCACATCCACATGATATTTTGCCGAATTATCGGTGCTTCTCGTATTGGACTGATGCGCGCTGACGCTTCCGGTCACGCTGACCTTGATGAATCCCAGCTTCATTGATCCCGTAAGAGAGGCCCCCATATCCAAAGAGGACTCTGACCGCTCACTCTGCTTCACCTCCATATCAAACAGAATGTTCACCTCATCTACCTGCAAATTCGGAATGGGCACAATTGCCAAAAGAGGCACATCCACCTTCAACTCATCCAGATTACTGGTACCATCCTCATTCTGACTGCGTTTCTCGTACTGAAACGATACTTTTCGCGCCTTTCCCGAAGAATCAAATCCCACCCTGTTGATAAAATCCGCTGTCGAATTTGCCAGCCGGACGCTCGCGTCCGCCGCTGCGGAAAGCGGGCTTCCAATCAGTTGATCCATGGGAAGTCCCGCAAACTGTTCACCAATTGCCATACTCCATACCTCTCTTTCTTTTTTCTAAAATAATTTTGTATCCGTCTCCATACAGATACAATTCCTTTTGAATCCACCCTGTCCTGCTCATAGGCAGTCATTGAAATACGCTCCACCCAAAGCATCCGCTCATCTGACCGTGCAGATGTAAACATTTCACAAATCAGGCGGTAATTCAGCTCTTCCTGCAAAGAGGACAGCGCCGCTTCCATCTCCTCCTTATCCGGCGGCTTTAAAGCTATATCTGTACTGCTCTTACGCCTACTCATAATCCTTATCCAGCCCATAAGAAATCTCCATCTTCATAATCTGTTCCTGATACTCCATAATGCGGTTTACGATGTTGGACTGTGCCATCATGTACTGATCCCTGTCAAATTCATAAGTATCCTCATCAAATGCGTCCTTGCTGATCTGGTGCAGTCTCTCCTGTTCCGCGATCATATCCGAAATCTTCTGATGGAGCTGCTTAAGCCTGCCGATCTTGGCTTTGAGCTTCTTCGTTTCAAGAACGATATTTTTCTGTTCCTCAGAGCCAATGTCGCCGTTTATGGCAATAGGCTTTGTGTCCGTTTTCTTGGCAACCTGACTGAAGCTCAATGCATCGGTCAGCCGCATGATCCCCTCCGTTGCCGGTACTGCTGAAATCTCAAGCTTATATGACACTCTCGGCAAGAAATCACTGTCTCGCTGAGAGGGAGAGCAGATACGGGCATTGATTTTTCGCTCGCCCGTATCCGGATTGTCTACCGCTTTGACTTCCGTAGAGAATTGGATCTCCGCCTTGTCCACTCCCAAATTAGTCACCGGAACAATGGAAAGCAGAGGCACTTGCACCTGAAGATTATCTACACTATAACCTTCCTCTCCCTCCGGTCTGATCTGGTCGTAGGCAATATTGATGTGATTCAGTTGTATCACTTCTTCCTGCCCGCTCTGCTTTGAAGTGCCCATATTGCGGATGGCGTTAACGATGTCCGCCCTCAATTGCTGATTGGACTTCGCAAGGGCATGGAGTGGTGCATATACCAGATCATCCAATGGGATAAAATCACTGTCCATAATGGCTGCCTGACCCTTCCCTTCCTGTTTTTTGGCTTCTCCATCCTCCGGATTCATACGATATGGCATACTCTTCTCCTTCTCAACTTAAAAACAACGCTTTTTCTTCTTCTCTGCGTCTCACCAGTCCCGGCAAAACCTTGCCGCCACCTTTGGTATACGCCATCAGCTTCTCTGCGATCTCACTTGCGTTCCTTCCATTCACCAGTTTCTGCAGATTCCCTGCCCCGCAGTTATAACAAAAGCTTGTCAATGCATCAAACTGGTTTTGGGTTAAGGGAAAGCCGATCATTCCCTTTTTGACGCAATTGTTCACCGAAGCAGCGTATTTCTTCAGATCCTGCTCCAACAGCGCCTTTGCCGCCTCTCTTGACGGAAGTGTCTGTCCGGGCTGCACACCTGCCGTATGACCGTATCCAATGGTCCATACGCCCGCCGGACACTTATAAGCCTCCAACCGACAGCCCTCATATTTCGCCACAAGCTCCACACCTCGCACGGACACCGCCATTTCTCCCTGGTGCTCTGTGCCTGTACCGGTCTGCGGCTTTTCTCTGCTGTCTGCGGCAGATACAGCAGACACTGCAGCTCTCTCTGCTGTCTGTATTGCTTCATCCGCTGTATGAATTCTCGCAGTTCTTTCGGTCTTCTCCGAGACAATTTCTACAAACTTCGCTGATACTGGACTGTTAATCTCATGGCTTCCGCTCTCGTTTTTTCCAAGTACGATCCTGTCCCCCGAAACAGATTTCACGATCCACCTGTCACTTTTTACCCAGTCACGTATTCCCTGACCGGAATAATACACTGCGTCTGCCGACAACGTCACCAGATCTCCCTCATGTATTTCCATAAATTTGCCTCCTATCATCTCTGTGGTTTCCCCAGAGGCGGCGGTGCCATCTCGGGCTTTGCCAGCGGGGGCACTGCTGAAGCCGGATTATCCAATACTGCTTCCACATAGGTGATTCCGAGCTGGTTTACAGAAATTTTATCTGCCTTTCCGTAGAGCCCCACAAACTTTGATCCAACCGGTACTTCAAGCTTGAATTTTCTGCCGGCATCCGCGTCTCCAAAGGGACCGTATTTCTTCCCGTTTACAGTGTGGATGACCACTTTGGAAAACGTCTTATTCCCTGCGTAATTCACATCACAGCGACCCTCGATGCTCTTTAAGTCGTCACCCTCCTCAAACTTAATTCTGTGGCTGCTGCCTCCTGACAAATTTCCATGAAGCGATGTCCTGCCATTGTCATACAGCGTTCCGATCGCATCCAGAATGTAACCGCTGCGCACTTCAATCCCAACAGCTATGACTGCTTCCCCATTCTCAGGATCATCTTTCAGCTCATGAAAGTCTGAGCCTTTACCGATCCCCACACATTCGGTGCTGCCAAGCTTTGCCATTTTAAAAAAATCCTTTGTTTTCATAATAACCCTCCCGTTTCTTTTAATGATTTGTCATCTGTTGACCCCTTTCGGTAAATAACTTACAGCTTCGTCATAGCGCTGGCCACCTCTGCCCGGAAATGATCCATCGTGTAGTTCATGTGAAGCTGTCTAAACAAATGGTCCGGATCGGCATGTCCGGATGCTATGCCCCGGTCATGCCCTTCCTTATGACTGATTATGATGCCATCTTTTAAGGGGTCTAACTGATACTCCCTGCAAAGAGTTGCAAAAAGCACTGCGGCGGAATCCAAGGTCCTTTTGACCATAGTCCGGGCTTTTTCCTCATCACTGCATTGAAAAGTACTTCCACCCGTATACCTGATACAGGATGGCTCACACATCTCTACCCCGATGTGAGTGCGATTTCCTGAGCCTCCGCAGTGCCACGCCCAATAATCCCACGGCAGAGTCTGAAAGACAATTCCGGTATCCGCATCAATAAAAGCATGAACACATACCTTTGCATTCGAATTGTCAAACCTTTTCACAAAAACCTCTGCTCTGGACTGCGGACATCCCACACTATGCAGCATGAGTCCCTTTACTTCAATTTTTGTCTTTGCCTTGTAACAAGGGTTACTCTTTACAAACTGTTCCACAATTTCCATATTGCCACCTCCTTTCTCTGCAGATCATGCATTGACAAGTTCAACATAAAACAGGAGATGAAAAATTACATTTTGCATATCTGAAATTTTCTTTTTCACAAATGTATATTTTTTTTACTTCTTACTCTCTTTATCATGGAATCACATCATGAACGTCGACAAAAGATGATAAAAAAGAAAGGAAACAAGAAAATTATGATCAAAACATCAAAAACAAATCAAAATGTACTTATGCAAAACCAACCATCTGGTTTTTGCCATGCCTTAAGTGTGGCCTGGTTACTACACAGTACCAATTTAAAAGAAAAAATGAACCTAAAAGTAAACCAAAAAGTAGATCGTGGCAGATTCTGCACAGAAGAGCACTTCTATCAGCATCCTGAATTATACACAAATATTATGCAGGCGCAGCAAAAAATCACTCTTCTTATAACGTGTTGGCGCTATTTATTTACGCAAAATATAAATACAGCCCCACAAAGCACAGCTTGGGGCAGTGATATAACGGCTATTTTGACCAAATTCATGCCGCGCTATGCGTCAGAACCCGATGCCATTAAACGCACACAAATTACATTAGAGGCAATAAATTTACTGACAATTGATCAGATGCTCACCGATCAGGCATCTGATTACAGCCTTGCTATTACACATTATTCTGCCTGTGCGGACAAGAGTTTCTGGCAGGCAGCAAATGCAATGAATTCTGGCGAGGGCATGCTTATCACCCTGTATAATAACGATTTTTCTATAGGACATACCATTGCTTTTTCCAAATTTGCAGACGGCATTTGGACGTACGATCCCAATCATGGATGCACATATGGTATGGCAGATGATTTTGAAGAATCTAATTATTTAACCGATATCTGTAGAGAATGCGGATTAGGTGAGCCGTGTCACTTATTCTGCACCAAGATAAAACTGGCATAAAACCGAAGCATATATAGCATCAATGGAGGAAGTCACCTTATCAAAGAACAGCATAGGCAGAAAGCAATGCATCCTTACCGCAATACCCAAAACTGCTTATGCCCCTGAGACAGACTTCCTCCGTCTCCCGTGATTACAATATCCTATGATCTAAACTGTCGCCAGCCCCATTCTGATCATCTCCTCGGTCCGCTCCACGCAATCCCTGTACTCCCCGCATTCCGAAAAGGCATTGTAGGCGTCCTGATACTCTTTGGCCGCGTAACACTCCGTACCGTAGCCGTACAGAGCTTCCTGCCTGCATTCCGCACTGTCCAGAAAAGCCCCGCACTGGTTGAACAGATGCTCCGCCTCTGTATAGTCTTTCTTCATCAGCGCGATCCTCCCTTTCACATAGTCCACCACCGGGAAGATCATTACTGCTGCCGCTGCCGCCACTACGCAGGTGCCGCCAATCCCCATCGCCACACCCAGCTTCCGCTGCCACTTCATCTTCTTGGTCTGTTTTTTCTTCATTTTGTTCACTTGTTTCATAGCTTTTGCCACAGCCTTTGCCTTAGCTGTCTCAATTTTTCTTTTCGCTGCCCTGTCCATCGCCATCTCTCTACCGCCTTTCCAGTATAACTTCAACGTTCTCACCCAAAATCGCAACGATCAATATTCCCAACAATATGCAGAGTCCCGCTGCCAGTACCCATTTCCACCAGGTATGCGTGCGTATATATTCCGCAAAAGATTCCGGCAGTTCCTGCTTTTCTTCCTTTGTTTCTTCTGTAATAGCTGCTTCCTGTTTTTCCTCCGCAGGCTGCTCAGCCTCCTCGACAGATTCTTCCTCCTCATTGAGGGAATTCAGCAGACCCTCATATTTCTTTTTCTCCCATGCGAAATCATCCTGCCGCTGCTTCAGCTCCTCTTTGGCTTCCCGGATCCGGTTGTCATACTGTTCCTGTACCCGGAGCAGGCATGCCTTTATCTCCGGATTGTTTAAGGTTTCCCGATAAGATGCGATCCCTTCGTTCACATGCTCCGTTTCTTCTTTGACAATCTGCAGGCAGGTCATGATCTCTTCCGACTGATCCAAGCCCGCATGCATTTTTTTACACTTCAGATTTCCGAACAACATCTGCGTCAATATGACCTCTGTGTTGTTCAGGCAGTTCTTGTACTGCTCGATTGCTTTCGCACTTTCTTTCTGCGTGTTCGCATACTCTTTCTGTACCTGCTTTAACGTAGCCTCAAGTGCCCTTTCCCTCTCGGTAAGGTCGCTGTTTAGCTGCTCCAGCAGCACATTTCCCTCCCGGATTGAGAGATTCAGCGCATTCATGCTTCTTTCGGTTTTTTCCAGCTGCGTCTTGGCGTCCCGCACATCCTGAAGCAGACTGCCCTGCTGTTTTTCGTAACGGATCTCCATGTCCGCCCGTTCCTTGAGCAATCCTTTCATCCGCTCCTGCATCTCGCTCTTATTTTGAACGGCGGGCAGCAGATCATTGTATTTCTCATGCGTTTCCTCATATTTTCCGGCAAGCGCGGCCAGCTCGTCCCGATAGAACTCAGAAATCTGCTGTTTGTTGTTTTCCAGCTCCTGGATTTCCTGCCGCAGAAGATGTTCTTTTCTGCCGGTGCCCGCTCCCTCCTCCAACTGCAGTTCCAGCAGAACGATCTGGCTGTCACAGGCGCTCTGCCCCTGTATATATTCTCTCGTCTTTAAGTCAAATTCCTTTTTTATCTCTGCGAGGCGCGACCGGAGTAGTTCCGCCTTCCCCTCCGAGAAAAATACGGTTTCCGGCGCTTCCATCTCCTCGAGCAGCTCCCCTGCGGGACTTACCACAAGGTATTTGTCTCCCGCCTTCCGCACATCACACAATTTTTCCGTATTGCAGTCAGGGAAAAAGATCTTCAGCGCTCCCAGCATCTGTTCCGTAGAATACTGGATCTGTGGGTCTACTCCCTGCAAAACAGGCTCACCGGGAATCTTCCGTATGCTATAATCTTTCTCCAAAAGCGGGGTTTTCATACCTAATTCCTGATACAGCCACAAGAGCAAAATATAAATATTCCTGAGCATTTCCGGATAAACATCCTCTCTCGTGGGGATGTCACTGTACAGAAAAGATCCGGAAATGGCGCTGGTCCTTTTGATCAGTGCGGCATTCCTGTTTCCGAAGGTTTTGATGAATTCCCATCTGTTCTGCGAATTCCAATAGCTTTCCATCCGAAAGACCGTATCCGGATATTCCGCCTTTTTCAGTTCCGATCCGAAAATGCAGAACTGTTCCAAAACCACCCGCACCCTCAGCGCGCACTCCTCATGATCGGAAAAATACGCATTTTCGGCAAGCATGGCATTTTCATACAATACCCTGCAGCTGGGAAAATTTAAATATTGGGCATGATTCAAAAAATCAAAATTTGACAACTTTTTGGTCCCCCGTATCTCACACTATCCTGCAAACTGGCTGTTATAAAGCTCTGCATAGAATCCATTTTGTGAAAGCAGCGTTTCATGGTTACCCTGTTCAATGATGTTGCCGTCCCGCATAACCAGGATCACATCCGCCTCTTTGATCGTGGAAAGGCGGTGGGCTACGATAAAGCTGGTGCGCCCCTGCATCATCTTCGCAAACGCATTCTGGATCTTCAACTCCGTTCTTGTATCAATAGACGAGGTCGCCTCATCCAGGATCAACATCGGCGGCAGACACAACATCACCCGCGCGATGCACAAAAGCTGTTTCTGTCCTTGGGAAAGGCTCCCGCCATCTTCCGTGATCACCGTATCATATCCCTTGGGCAGGCGTTTGATAAAGCTGTGGGCATGCGCCGCTTTGGCAGCCTGTATGATCTCCTCTTCCGTAGCGTCAGGTCTGCCCATACAGAGGTTGTCCCGGATCGTCCCTGCCCGCAGCCAGGTCTCCTGAAGAACCATTCCGTAACTGGTGCGCAGACTCCCTCTGGTGTAATCCCGGATATCGGTTCCATCCACCCGGATCGCGCCCTCTTTTACATCGTAAAACCGCATCAGCAGATTGATCACCGTGGTCTTGCCGCAGCCCGTAGGACCCACGATGGCCACGCGCTGACCGGGCTTCACCTGCAGATTCAGATCACGGATCAAAGGTTTCTCCGGCACATACTGAAACTGCACATCTTTAAGCGTCACTTCCCCCCGTGCCGCTTCTAACACCTTCGCATCTTCCGCCTCCGGCACCTGCGGCTCCTCCTCGATCAGTTCAAAGATCCGCGCCGCGCAGGCAATGGCGTTCTGCAGTTCCGTGATCACGCCCGAAATCTCATTAAATGGCTTGGTGTACTGGTTGGCATAGCTCAGGAAACAGGACAGCCTGCCCACGCTGATGCCACCCCGCAGCGCAATGAAAGCGCCAAACACTCCCACGCCTGCGTAGACCAGACTGTTGACAAACCGGGTTGCCGGATTCGTGATGGAAGAAAAGAAAATAGCCCGCAGGGAACTCTTTTGCAATCTGCCGTTGATTTCCGCAAACTGCTCCTTCACATCCGCTTCCTTGGAAAACGTCTTCACGATCTTCAGATTTCCCACCATCTCCTCAATGAGCGCCGTCTGCTCACCGCGGATCTCGGACTGGGATCTGAACATGGTGTAGGTCTTTGTGGCGATGAATCGCGCCACCAGGATCGACACCGGCGTAATGCAAACCACCACCAGCGTGATGGGAATATTTGTCATCAGCATAAACAGCAGTGTACCGAAAATGGTAAGCACACCTGTAAACAACTGCGTAAAACCCATGAGCAGTCCGTCGGCAACGGTGTCCACGTCCGCGATCACCCGGCTCACCACCTCACCGTAGGCATGGGTGTCATGGTATTGCAGCGGCAGGATCTCCAGCTTTTGAAACGCATCCTCCCTGATATCCCAGATCACATGGTAGGTAATGTAGTTGTTGCAGGTATTCATGATCCATTGGGATACGGCTGTGATCAACACTGCAATCCCGATCTTCGTCATGATGGAAAAAATTGCCGGCATATCCACTAATCCCTGTCCCAACAGCAGGTCCACCGCGTCTCCGGTGAGGATCGGCACATACAGCGTCAGTACCACGACCACCACCGCCAGGAGCAGAGAGAGCGCCACCATGAAACGGTATCTATGAATATAACGGAGTATCTTACGACCGCTCATGCTCTCCTCCTCTCTTCCGGATACTGGGAATAATAAATTTCCTGATACACTTCACAGCCTGCCAGAAGTTCCTCATGGGTTCCGATACCCGCCATCTCGCCGTCATCCAGCACAATGATCCGATCCGCATGTCGAATGGAGGAAGCCCTCTGGGATACGATGAAAGTCGTCATCTGTCCCGCCAGCCCCTGCAGCGCCATGCGCAGCTTCGCATCCGTGGCATAGTCTAACGCCGACGCGCTGTCATCCAGGATCAGGATCTCCGGTTTCCGCACCAGCGCTCTGGCGATCGTCAGGCGCTGTCTCTGCCCGCCGGACAGATTCTTACCGCCCTGCGAAATCTCAGCGTCCAGCTTTCCGTCCTTTCCCTCCACGACCTCCTTCGCCTGGGCTAGCTCCAGCGCCTCCCACAGTTCCCGGTCTGTGGCATCCGGATTTCCCCAGAGCAGATTACTCCGGATCGTCCCCTTGAAAAGCACCGCCTTCTGCGGCACCATACCGATCCGGTCACGCAACCCCTTTTGTCCGGGCTGCAACGGATCCTTCTGCAATTCCCCGATCTCTTTTCCCTCCAGTCTGATCGTCCCCCCGGTCACCGGATAAAATCCGGGAATCAGGTTGATCAGGGAGGTTTTGCCGGAGCCGGTGCCGCCGATGATCCCCACGGTCTCCCCCCGATTGACCGTAAAATGAATATCTTTCAGTGTCTCCGCTCCTGCTCCCGCATAGGTCAGGGAAACGTGATCAAACACCAGATACGGTGCATCTGCGCCATCGGAAACCTGCTTTGCAGCCTCGGTCTTCTTATCGTCAGCCGTCTGCGCCTCTGTTTGCTCCGGCTGGATCTCGAATACCTGCGCCACGCGCTCCGCGCATGCCAGCGCTTTCGTGATCGTGATGATCAGATTTGCCAGCTTTACCAGCTCCACCAGGATCTGGGACATATAATTCAGGATCGCCACCACTTCACCGCGGGTCAGGATTCCCGTGTCCACCTGTACCGCCCCTACATAGATCAGCACGATCACAGCCGCATTCACGATCACATAGGTCACCGGATTCATGCAGGCGCTGATCTTCCCTACAAACTGCTGCAGTGCCAGCAGCGCCGTATTCTCCTCATGGAACTGTGCCGCTTCCTGCGCTTCTCTGTGAAACGCCCGGATCACGCGCACGCCGGTCAGGTTTTCTCTGGTGGTGGACAGTACTCTGTCCAGCCCTGCCTGTACCTTTTTGTAAAGGGGAATGGTGAAAAAGGTGATTCCCATGACCACAATGCCCAGCAGCGGAATCGCCGCCACAAATACCAATGCACTCTTGACATCGATAGTAAACGCCATGATCATCGCGCCGAACACAATGATCGGCGAACGCAGAAACAGACGCAGCGTCATATTTACACCGTTCTGCACCTGATTGATATCGCTGGTCATCCGCGTGATCATCGTGGAGGTTCCCACCTGATCGATATTGGTGAAATCCAGATCCTGTATGTGATCAAAAAGCGCCTGTCTGAGCTTGGTGGAAAATCCCACCGCCGCCTTTGCCGCAAAAAACTGCGCTGTGATGGATGCCGTCAGTCCCACCACCGCCAATGCGATCAGACAGAGTCCCATCCTGACGATATAAGCCCGGTCATTGCCCCCGATTCCCCGGTCAATGATCCCTGCCATCACCAGAGGCACCAGCAGTTCAAAGAATGCCTCCAATAATTTAAAGAGCGGCGCAAGGACGCTCTCTTTTTTGTAATCCTTCAGATATACCAATAGTTTCTTCATTCCAGCCTACTCTCCACGTCCACATAATACTTGCTGTACAATATCCTTTTTCACCCATCACCAACAGCAGCATCGCCACCACGTAGCCGCTGGATTTTCCCTGCACGTTCAAGGGATTCTTATTTTTCATTTGCGTTCCTCCCCTACAGAGCGTCCTTTCTGTATGTGCAGACTGCCATACAATACCCTGCCGGCGCCTCCATCCCATGCCACACAACCGATTCTGCTTTGCCCTCTGGGGTGACAGATGGCATGGTGTCGATTAAAATGCCTGTTCCAATCCCCTCTCCGGTCAGCTTTGCGTAAGCCTCTTTTTGTACCCAGATTTCATAAAACAGCCGTTCCCGCAATTGCAGTTCCTCGCAGGCCTCCAATGCCTCCCGCTCCCGCGCGGAAAAATACCTGTCTGCCACACGAAAATTCCGCATCGGACGCATCTGCTGAATATCAATTCCCACTTCCCGGTCTGCCGCCGCGCAGCATACATAGCTGCCGGAATGGGAAAGATTAAAAAAGGGGAAACCATCGGTTCCCCCCAGCTTGTCAGCAAACTGCGGTTTGCCCTTAGCGCCATATACATATGTGAATTCTCTCGGAGAAAGATTGCGTTCCAGCCTGCAAAGCAGCTGCGTCACAGAAAATATTTCTATCTGCGCCCTGTCTACCTGCTCTCTGTCGCTGCGTTCGGATCCCGCAAGCTGCAGCAGCAGCCCTGCACCGATGGAAAGGTACCTCGCGCCAGGAGCCTTCATCTGCTCCGCTTTCTCCCGCCTGTAGGAATCCAGCCTGCTCATACATGCAGTCTCCGGCACAATTTTCTCCTGCAATTCCTGAATCGATAACAAATATATTTTCATGTTACCCCCGCGTTTTTATGCCTGCCGGTCTTCCTGCTCCGCTTCCGTCTTATCTTCTACCTGCGCCGTAATTGCCAGGCAAAGCTCCTCCAGCTGCTTGGGATCTACCACATTAGGTGCCTCAGACATGAGACAAGATGCATCCTTCACCTTCGGGAATGCGATCACCTCACGGATACTGTCAGCCTTCACAAGCAACATCACAAAACGATCCAGACCGATGGCCAGTCCTGCATGAGGCGGCACGCCATACTTGAACGCATCCATGAGGAACCCAAACTGCTCATGCGCCTTCTCCTTTGTAAAGCCCAGCGCTCCAAACATGCGCTCCTGCACATCACTCTGGAAAATTCTCACGCTGCCGCCGCCCAGCTCCACGCCGTTCAGCACGATATCATAAGCCTTCGCACGTACCTTGCCGAGATCGGTATCAAGCAGAGGCAGATCCTCCTCCATAGGCATGGTGAACGGATGGTGCATCGCCATATAACGATTCTCCTCGTCGCTCCACTCAAACTGCGGGAACTCCGTCACCCAAAGGAAATTAAACTTATTGTTATCAATTATATCCAACTGGCGCGCAACCTCAATTCTAAGGGCACCCAGCACTGCATATACAATCTTCAGTCTGTCTGCGGCAAACAAGAGCAGATCTCCCGGCTCGCCGTTCATGGCTGCTACCAACGCCTTCAGCTGCTCCTCCGTCATAAACTTTGCAAAAGAAGATTTATAGCTGCCGTCCGGCTGTACGGACAGATAAGCCAGTCCCTTCGCGCCGTAGCCCTTCGCAAACTCCACCAATGCGTCGATCTTCTTTCTGGGCATTTCCGCCTGCCCTTTCACATTGATGCCTCGCACACTGCCGCCGTTCTCCAGCGCGCCGGTGAATACGCCGAATCCACAATCCTTCACCACTTCGGACACATCCGTCAGCTCCATGCCGAAACGGGTATCCGGCTTGTCGGAACCGAAACGATCCATCGCCTCCTGCCAGGTCATGCGCTTGATGGGAAGCTCCACATCCAGCCCGATGGCTTCCTTGCAAACCGTGGCCACCATGCGCTCCGTAGCATCGATCACATCATCCACATCCACAAAGGACATCTCCAGATCCACCTGGGTAAATTCCGGCTGGCGATCTGCTCTCAAATCCTCATCCCGAAAGCACTTGGCAATCTGAAAATACCTGTCATATCCGGAACACATCAACAACTGCTTGAAAATCTGCGGTGACTGGGGCAATGCGTAAAACATACCCGGATGCACACGGCTAGGCACCAGATAGTCTCTCGCGCCTTCCGGCGTGGATTTATTGAGGATAGGCGTCTCAATCTCCAAAAAGCCTTCCGCACTCAGAAAAGCACGGATTGTGGTCGCGATCTTGCTGCGCAGGATCAGATTGCGCTGCAGATCCGGACGCCGCAGATCCAAATAACGATATTTCAGACGAAGTTCCTCCTTCGTCTTGGAATCTGCCTCAATAGGGAAGGGCGGGGTATCCGCCTCGGACAGCACTCTCACCTGCTCGGCTCTCACCTCAATCTCGCCGGTAGCCAGATTTTCATTCACAGCACCTTCACGCTTTGTCACCTTGCCAACCACAGCAATTACAAACTCACTGCGCAATTTCTCCGCCTTCGCGAAATTCTCCGCTCCGCATTCGCTCTCCTCGAAGATCACCTGCAGAATCCCTGCGCGGTCACGCAGATCTACAAAGATGATGCCTCCCTTATTTCTCTGTTTCTGCACCCATCCCATGACGGTGACCGTCTCACCGATGTTCGCTGCGGAAAGCTCCCCGCATCGACAGGTACGCTTCAATCCTTTCATTGATTCAGCCATTTCTTTTACCCTCGATTCTATCTGTTTAATTCTTCAGCGGGTCTTTGTAAAACTCCGCAAACTCTTGATATCCGTCCGCTTCCAACTGCTCCTTCTGGAACTTTTTATTCTTATTCATGCGCACCAGAAGCACCTGGGTTCCGTCCTCCCTGGCAGCCTGAGCCTGGGCGATCACCTTGCTCAGAGCCTCGCCGGAGACACCCTTCTCCACCAGATACGCTATCTTTTTCGGCTGCGTGGGCACCTGGAAATCATTCTCCAGAAGCAGCATGACGATCCGCTCGAATCCGATGGAAAATCCGCAAGCCGGCACATCCTTGCCTGTGAACTTGCCCACCATCTTGTCATATCTACCGCCGCCACCGCAGCTGCCGCCGAACTGGGGCATGGCAATCTCAAAGATCGTACCGGTATAATAACTCATGCCGCGCACCAGCGTGGGATCAAACACCAATGCAAAACTGTCCGCCTTAGAAGCCTGCACACTGGACAGAATTTCTCGGAAGGAATCCATCACTTCACTGTCCAAAAATGCACCCAGCCTGTCACACAGACACGCCACACCGTCCTCCGCCTGCTCCACTGCAGCAAACAGCTCCAGATATTTATCACATGTTTCCTCCGCAAAACCGTTTTCCATAAGCTCTGCTTTCACGCCCTCGAATCCGATCTTGTCCATCTTGTCAAGGGTGATAAACACGCTGTCATAATCCTCCTCGGCAAAGCCCGCATAGGCGGCCATCGCCTTCAGGATCTGTCTGTCATTGATGCGAATCTGGAAATCCCGAAAACCAAGCTTCGTGATCGTGGTAGTCGTCGCCAGGATCAATTCAATCTCCGCCAGATTGGAAGGCTCGCCCAGAATATCGATATCGCACTGCATAAACTGGCGGTAACGCCCTCTCTGGGGTCTGTCCGCTCTCCACACATTTCCCATCTGCAGCGCCTTGAAAGGAGCCGGCAGATTCGCCGCATTGTTGGAATAAAAGCGCACCAGCGGCACCGTCAGGTCATAGCGCAGACCATAGTCCACCACTTCCTCCTCCGTCGTCGCATTGGCCACATCCAATTTCTCGCCACGCTTCAGGATCTTAAAGATCAGCTTCTCATTATCGCCGCCCTGCTTGCTGGTCAGATTCGCGATATTCTCCACACAGGGCGTCTCAATCTGCGTGAAACCAAACTTGCCGTAGGTCTCCTTGATCACGCTCATGACATAGTCGCGGATCTGCATTTCCTTCGGCAAAATATCCTTCATACCCGTAGTGGGTTTCTTACTTAATGCCATAGTATTACCCTTTCCGTTCTTACCTCAAATCTTTTTGCAATACTTTTCAAAGTATCAACTTACATAATATATTTTTTACGCCAAACTGTCAATATTTGGGGGCCTGTTTTCCGCAAAATAAACACAGAACAGCCCACAGGAATATAATCCTGCGGGCTGCCTCTTTTCGCCTTCTCACGGTCTTATCTTTTGTTAGCAGTACTTTATCACAAACAGCTTACGCTTATTTGTTGCGGATCTTCTTCACCAGACCAACTGCCTCAGCAGTCATCTCTTTGATCTTGTCGAACTCGCCGGCCTTGATCAGGTCACCCTTTACCATCCAGTTGCCGCCACAGCAGAAGATCTTGTCACAGCTTAAGTACTCTTCCAGGTTCTTCGCACTGATACCGCCGGTAGGCATTACCTTTACGGTGGTGTAAGCTGCGCACATAGCCTTGATCATAGCCACGCCGCCTGCTGCCTCTGCGGGGAAGAATTTCACACGGGTCAGACCACGCTTTACAGCCTGAGCCATCTCGGAAGGAGTTACCAGACCGGGCATTACCTCGATACCCTTGTCCAGACAGTAATCAACGATCTCAGGATCAAATCCGGGAGCAACGATAGCGGTTGCGCCTGCTGCCACGGCACGGTCAACCTGCTCTGTGGTCAATACGGTACCTGCAATCAACAGCATATCCGGATATGCCTCATGGATCTTTCTGATGGACTCTTCCGCAGCTGCGGTACGGAAAGTAACCTCTGCGCAGGGAAGTCCGCCCTCGATCAATGCCTTCGCCAAAGGCACTGCATCCTTCACATCATTCAATACGACTACGGGAACAACACCAAGTTCTTCAATCTTTTCAGCAACACTCATGATTTTACCTCTCTCCAATACAGTATTTGCGCTTATAAAAGCGCCTATCAATACTATAACTTTTTCTGTATTTGCCGTCAAGAGAGATTTTCGCATGTTCCTCCTGCCGCTTCTAAATCCACTGTTTCAGATCCTCCCTGCTCACGCCCCAGCGTTCACAGTCTTTGAGCAGTTGTTCCATAGAATACCTGGCGTATTCCGCCGTGTTCTGTTTCGTGATCTCGATCACGCCATGCAACCCTTTGATCTGCTTGTCCATGCCCATGAGATACTCCTCCCATGGCATATCCTCTGCTTTTCTCTCCATGGGTGCCGCCTTTTTAACGTCATAGTGCCGCTCATCCGAGTCAAAGTACTGGTATCCTCCTGCTGCATCCAACATATCAAAATGCAAGTAGCCGAGCATATACATCACATCCATATAGACCTTCTTTTGCACGTTATTTTCCCCTGCATCCACATCCTCATGCAGAAAAAGAAAGCCCCGCCTTTTTGAAAAAAAAGACAGCTTTCCCAAATGCCTGTCCCGCAGGGTTTTCAGCATTTTCTCCGCCGCCATAAAATCCGTGATCTGCCCCAGAACAAGCGGCGATATGGTGATCAGCTCATCCTTCTGCGGGAACCGCACATAATCCTCGCACTCGTTTCCCGCCGCGACCATTTTACCTGTAGTCCTGTCAAATGTGACCAACGATTTCTCCGTGTGTACTTCACGCGTCTTAAAATTGTAGAATTTAATATCCGCGCTCATTTCTATTGCATTCACCCTGTTTCCCTCCTAATTCCTCATATACTTTCTGATATACCAGAATTTATACACATTGAATATTCCGAGCATCCCCAGAAAAGAAAGGAAAAAGAAACATACACTCGCAATCAAAGCCGGCGGTATGTTGTGCATACTGCCCACTCCGACAATGAAAGGCGCCGCAAAAGTTCCCATCACCGCAAATGCGGTTGTACCTATGTAAGTTTGCGTATATTTTTTACTGCTATAAACTTTCTTCCTGATCAGATGAATAATCCAAACGGTATACCCGACAAAAACCAAAACATATATCACACAGACCGCCACAATCACGAGTATCCTCTCCCGCCCTTCAAACGCCAGCACAAGCATCCCCATTCCGCCCATGCCCAAGATCCAAGTCAACCCAATCGCGTTGATACCGTTATATAACAGATAATATTCTCCTTCAATCCTGCCATTCTTCATAAGCCAGATCACACTCACCACATACAACAGGAACGGTACAAATGCCAAACCAAGAAACACTGCCACATTTTGCGTCACAAGGATCAGAGGAAAAGCCAAAAGTAAAGGCAGGAAGATATAACAGATGATAGCCGTTTGCACACAGCTTCCCCTGGTGACGCTGCCTTCTATGCCGAATCGGATGAATGCCTCAAATTCGTCCTTCTCCACTTTCATTCCCGCACCTTTCTTCATGCCCTGTCCTCCTCAAAAGTCCTACCTTCTCCCGGCAAAAATATCTTTCATTAAATCCCTGCAATACTTCGATCCGGTCATGGAGTTCTCATCACATTTATTTTTCCACTGATATACAATAGGCCCCAGGCTCGGAAAATAGCCGTACTTACATGTTACCGCTGTGATATGAATCCTTTCGTCATGTTCGCATTCTGCGCCCAGAAGCTCACAGAAACGCTGCTGCCAAAAAGCTGCCACCATCAATATCAGTTCCTTGACCTCCTCATAGGGCCGGTCACAGGTGTCAAGCAATATCTCCCGAATCCGTTCAAACCATTCATCAATATCCGCCTCAGATTCCGCAACGGTTTTCAGATGATACTGCTCGATAAATTTCTGTTCCAGTGACGGATATTCTTGATACAGACGTTCCTCCATCGCTCTGGTCGTAATGACCTCTTCCTCTACACTCATTTCTTCCAGCATGGGAAGTCCATATTCTATGAGAAGTTCCGCAATTCTCTTCAGACATTTCCGAAAGCTCTCCTCATCCGTATAGGGCATCCAGGGTCGACCGTCATAAGCCTCCTCCAGCTCACTATGATTCACTTTCGCCGCCACATTGGATGACAAGCGGACATAGAGCGCTTTCGCCACATTACTGTCCTGAATGTTGATATATAATTCCGCCGTCGTCACCTCCGGATCAAAATACCGCTTCACCCCTTCCAGCCTCTTGATAAAAACACGGCTGGGTCCATCCGTCTTCCAATATTGGAATCCATAGGGTTTAATGGCTGTACCGATTATTTCTTTTATCATTTTTGTCTTTTGCATAAAACTCCTCCCCGATATCCCTCCACAGGCGAAACCCTCATCAATCTCAGCGGAATATCATGCTTCTATTCCACCGTAAACTCCATCTGAGAATATGGTTTGTCACTTTGTATGTCGTCGTAGTACCAGAAATAAAACTGTCGATCAAACTGCATATAAGGGATGATCTCCGTAGGTGCCTGTCCTTCGATTTTTAAATGATAGATATCATCATAAAAGGTGGACCCCCATATAAATCTCTTTTCAGGATCAACACCCATATTTCTATCCATATCTTTCATACTAAGATTGATTTGCACATAATAGTCAAATCCACCCATTTTCATAAATTTATCTTTTGTGTTACGCTCATGTGGATTAAACGTAAGCACTGCATATTTTACCGATCCGGCAACCTGCTTTTTTTTCAACTTCACAAATGTGAAACATTCCTGATTTTTATCTTTGACAGCCCGATAGTAAAGTACCGCATATTCATCACTTTCCTTTTGGAAAATGACCTCGTCCACTTTCCACCTATATACCTGTTCCGGCGGTGCTAATGCCTGAACCGCCTCAATTGCCTCCTGTGGCGTATCTCTGTAGCGTTCGTCGGCAATCGCATCTTCATCAATCGGTGCGATTTGATCCAGATTTCCGCCGGTAAACGTTATCTGGGTCTGACCCATTTGCCCTTGTCCGCTCATTGCAAAACCTTGATCTTTCGCTATACGCATTAAATCAAGTCCCAGAACACATATAATACCCACTAATACGATTATAAGTATCATTTTCTTTTTAGCCATATTCTTTTTCCTCACCTTTCAGATGCTTACTCCACCGTAAACTCCAGTTCAACGCCTCTTATAGTTTCCGTAGGCTCCTGCCCTTCTATCTTCAGCCCATATATATCATCGAAACGGCTCCCCAAAATAGCCTATAAATAATATGGCCACATAAATGAGTCCGCTGAGCCGGAATACGACCAGATCAAATTCCATTCCACCATTTTCCACTGACCGCCTTTATCTTCAAAAATATACACCGCTTCCGAACTGTGATTTTCTTCCACATAAAGAACAACCGCATATTTATCATCAAGATTTTTTAGTTCTTCCCTTAAATGGTCATCCTCCAAATAGTAGATATCTGCTTTTTCATCCCTGTATTGTAGTATTTTCAAGTACTCTATGCCATCGTAAAATCCGTTTTCACCATATAAATTTTCAAATTCCGCACCATACTTTTGAGTCAGTTTTTGAATTTTAAAATAAGGGATGGAAAGGTAACAGACTATAGATAGCATAAGTATAATTATAAACAGTACTATGGTTTTTGCTTTGGTCATCTTCATCATTCTCTCCTTTAACTTTAATTGAAATCACGCAACTTAATTCCACACTCCCTGTTTATAAAAAAACCAATTATGGCAGATTCTCTCTGTATAGTAATGGGCTCTCTCTAACTCCGGTTTATATTCGTAGCTTTCCTGCTCACCATCCTCCCACTTTATATGATGTCCAACATAGCCAATCATCTCGTTGTTTGGCGAATAATAAATCCCCCATTCGTAATAATGGTTTCTTCTGTTCTCTTGATCCAATGTTCCAGCAAAAGTTATTTCTACCTCATCGCATTCATCAAATTTAGAATTTTTCCAGCAGGCAATACTTTCCACTTTGAATCGCCAAAACAATTCACTATTAATTCCATTTAGCAATAGTTGTCCTCTATTATGATACCATACAAATTCATCGTTACTTTTATCATATATCTTTTGTGCCAAAGCAGTAAATTCCTCCTTATTTTGCAAAAAGAACTCCTTGATTTCATCTTCATTCCAACTACTAATCTTATGATTCCAAACAATCAAAAATATAAAAGATATCGTCACAATAGCACATATTGCTATGATGACCCCTTTAATCTTTTTATTCATCACAAAATCCCTCCTATTCCACCGTATACTCCAGCTCAGATCCTTTTTTGTCACTCTGCCACTTGATTATATCCTCAACTATCTTTGGATTCAATCGAGGCATTCCCTCGCCTATTTCCTGACCGTCCACATATGCACCTTTTCTTGTATTTTTCCGTCGAAAGCGCAGTGTAAAATCTGTATCCTGGTAATAATGATATTCAATTTTCCCTTCTTCTACCGCACGAATTTCATCCACCAACTTGTCATCATAGTACGGATCATATTCCACATAACCCAGAAAAACCGGCGTCTCTTTTGCAATTTCTACAAACTCCTCCACTCGTTTGGAACGGGATCCCAGGCGTTTTCGATTGCCACCCAGCCACACACCCCGGTTTACATAACTCTCCCACATGCCCATTGCCGCGCCGCATAGAGAGATAATTCCACTTGCCCTTCGTTCGGACACAATATGCCTAAGCTCTGTGTTACCCAGTCCATGTGCCAAAAGAATGATCTCACCATCATATTCTTCCCTGTCCAGGTATGCTTCTACAATCTCCTTTTTCGTGACAAGATCCATCACCAGATTCTTTTCCCCTTTTTCTCTGGCAAAACGAACCGTGGCAAATCCTGCGCGTACCAGCGCGTCAGACAGTTCTTCATACGCACCCATGTTATAGGTCTTTTTCCAGCCTTCTTTTGCGTCATATTTAGAAATATTACCTTCTTCATCCAATGTAATGTTGTTATAGGAGTCCGGAACAAAAATGATTAATTTCGTGGGAACCTCCATTCTTTTAGAAGTTGTGAAAACATACTGAAAGGGCGTCTGATCCGCACCAACTTTCAGTATGCCTTTCTTCTCTTGCAAATCAAATGTCTCCCGATGATACATCTGATCCTTTAACTCTTTACTTTGCCAGAAACACAACACCACAATCCATGCCCAACTAATAGCAATATAAACAGCTAATTTGGAATTGGTCAAAAAATGATAAATCTTTTCTGCACCCGGTATTCCAATAAAGAAAGGTTTCCCAAGCGCCAGTACCAGCAAGAGCATATTAATAAAATTTAACAAAACCAGCGAATAATCAACTTCTTGAATCCATCCCGGAAAACCACATATATATTTAGTAAGGTTACTGTGAAAGCAGATTGTTCTTCCCTTTCTGGAAACACCTCCGGCAACCGCATAGTTAATCCATATAATTAAGCCCAGAACACCGAGAAAAAACAAAAAAATATTATGGTTCATAAATTTTACCCTCAAACTTCTTCTCTTGCAAATCAACGGTTTCACGATTGCTAATCTGTTTTTTCTGTTCTTTCAATAGCGGCCAAACGAGCAATAATGGGGCTATTAATTGAAGTAAATAGTAACATACAACCCTACTGTCCGTAAATATCGTATCATATCCTTTTATTATTAGTACACTTAAAAAAAAGAAGAACATTACAAATATTCAGAAACAGGATAAAGATGTCAACTTCTTCAATCTGAATCGAAAATCCACATAAAACTTTCGTAAAGTTGAATCGAAACCTTACTTTTCTCTTTTCCCTCACAAAGCCAAGCGTCGTCATCTTATTCATCCATAACATACATGTAAAAAATCCAAACACCAATAATAGTCTTTTCATTGCTATTTATCCTCATAGTGCTATTCATTCTTATTATCCAAAAACAATAACCAATACACTAATGATCAAATTATGTTTGGGAAAAAGAAAAGGAAAAAAACAAAGACCAATAAACAAAAACACATACCCGCAAAGTACCCGACACCTAAAGCGATCATCTTCTTAGATGTTCTAAACCTGCTATGAATACACATAGTCGGATCTGATGCGCTTATGTAAATTTTCTTTTTTTCTCCAATCTTATACTCCCGTGGTTTATGGGTAGTCCAAAAACCCAACTGCAGCTTTGATTCCCCCGTATACCATTGATGACCATATTTGTACCTGTAAGAAGGGTAGTACGCCTTTTTACTCACAAGGTTACCTAGCTTATCATAATATTCCCGTCCCTCGAGTGAAATTCTGACATCAACTAAAGAGGCGTCAACCTCCACATTACATTTTCTGTCATAATAGATAAGGCTGATCAACGATCCTGCCCACATGACAGCACCTAAGAAAAGCACAACTTCCACAATAATATGCACAATATCGTTAGCCATTGTTCATCTCCCGTTTTATCAAAAATACACCTGAAGCGATACATTCAAAATTCTTTGCTGATCTCTTTCGGATCGACTCCCCAGCGTTTACAATTGGAAAGGAACCTGCCACAGGCGCATTTTGCATACCGATAGGGGTCTTCCTTCGTCACTTCAAAGGCACATTCCACTTTGTTATCCCTCGCCCCAATCTCCCACAAGGCATCCTCCAATGTCAAGGTATCATCCAATGTCATATCCTCGGGTTTAGCGCCCACCACTTCTGTGGATATCAGGATCACACTTTTGTAGCCCAAGCTAAAGATCAGATCTGAATAATATTTTGCATCGACCCGGGAGCAAGGCTCATGGTGGCAAATGGTTCCTTTCTTATTCCCCTTAAACAGCCGATATTTTTTATTCAATATATACTTATGATGCAGCCATTTAAAAAGAGCTTCTGCGGCATTATAATCGACTACTCTTCCTAGCGCGATGGGTGCCACGAGCCTGAGCATTTCATTGCCAAGCGCAAATCTTTCGCAGTCGTTTCCAACCGCCAAAATTTTGCCGGTATCCTCATGAATCAATACCAATGCCTTTTCACTATGTATCTCTCTCGTCTTGTAGTTATAAATCTTAATATCCGCACAGGCATCAAAAGGATCCATCATTCTCCTGTCACCTCCATCACGGTGATCGCCGGGAACAGCTTACTGCTCATCTTTGCATTTCCCGCGAATTCCCCCACAAATTCCACCTCCAGATACTTCAATTGCGAATTGCCATCTACTCGGATCCTATCCGCATCCTGCTCCACGAAATGTCCTGCTAATGTCCCTTCCTTCAATAGTCCGCCCTCGACCTCCTGCGAGAAATCCCCCACCAGCTTCACTGTGGCAGGATCACTTCCTCTGTTTTCCAAAGATACCGTACACCGAACGTGAACCGCATCCCCTATGACCTCAAAATCATTCAGAAAACTTCCATCTTCAAGAATGACCACTTCGCTTTCAGAGTCTTTGTGTGTAAAGACCAGGTTTACCACCTTCGCCAACACGGAATCATTTCCGAGTGTCTCACCTGCCCCGGGAGACTCCCGCAACGCATACATAGCAAGCGCGGATACCATAACGACCAGACATGCCGCCACGGACAGGAATGCCCTAATCGGCAGAATCCGCATCCTATGCGGGCTGGGCGGTTTCTCACGCAGCATCTGAACATACTCGATCATATCCTCATCAATATTTCCAATGGAATCAACCAACTTTTCAGTATTTAAACGGTTCATACGGTAAAACCCTCCTTTCTGAGATACTCTTTCAAATTTTTACGTGTCCGAAATAAAATGCTTTTGGCGTTTGCCTCGCTCATCCCGTTGTATCCGGCAACCTGCTTTAACGAGTCAAAGAAATAATATCTGCCGATAAAAAGATTTCGTTCCGGTTCCGGAAGTCCCCTCACAAAACGGTTGATCGCATCATCCAATTCTTTCTCATCCAAGATCTGTTCCGGCGTATTTCCGTCTGAAAAAATATCGTCCAGTTCTTCAAAAGAATACGCATACTCGGAAGCATATCTCTTAATACTCTTTCGTTTTCGATATTTGTCTATAGAGATCTGTCGGACAATCTTACCTAGATAAGTTGCTAAAACACTGGGGCGCTGCACAGGCATAGAGTTCCATGCAGCAAGATATGTATCGTTGACACACTCTTCGGTATCCTGTGTATTCGCTAAAACATTATAAGAAATTTTCATGAGATACTCCTGATATTTACTCTTTGTTATAGTGATCGCATTCTCACTTCTCTCCCAATAAAGGGCAACTATTTCCGCGTCTGTCATACATTCACCTCTTTTCTCATTTTGTCTCTTTTCATCTCATTTGCTGCCTCTACTTATATATCCCGTAAAAAAATGTCTCAGGTTGCATTTTTTAAATAAAATTTTAAAAAAAATGAATGATTGCAAAACTACCTTCCGGTTGTTCATCTGACAATTAATTTTTACTATAACATAATTTGACGCTCAAAAACAGTAAATGTAAAAAAACGCCGTTGTTACCTACGTTCCCTTTTATCTTAATCCCATAAAAATAAGGCGCATAGTTTCCTATACGCCTGACATTTATGAACTTATATCCTTTTAGGATATGTAAATGCATACCCGCTATCACTCTATCACGATTTCATATTCCTCATATTCGCTGTTACCGCTGTCCAACACCCTCGCGTAGAAACGTTTCCCTATAATCTGTCTCAATTGTCTGATATCCTCTATATCATCCGACATAAATTCCTGATAACAGGTGACTTCACTCTCATTGTTTAATTCATCATAAAAATCCGCCACCACCAGACGATATTTGTCCAGTAAATCCTCAAACGGAACCTGTGAAATATATTGGGGACATCCATCCTCCTCCCCAAACGATTCCGGCTCCATTTCAAAAGTAAGGGAAGTTACATAACACTCCCTGCTTGCATCATAAGGATTTCGGGTTTTATAGATTCCATCCTCAATTTTCTGAAACTTTTCCGCGTCAGCATATTTATCCGCATCATAGTTTTTAAAATTTTTCATTTCATACCTCCTGTTCCTCTCTCCTGATTTTCAGATTCAAAGCTCTAATTCCCTAAGTAATAATTTGGATTCGAGAGTGCCTTGTATAAAGAAGTGCCTTCGCCTCTGCCTCACTGCTGAACCGATCATGGCTCAGGCTTCCCAAACCGCACCCCGCAAGCATTGACAGCAATGCCATGCCTGCCAAAAGCATACACACCGCCAGCTTTCCCCGCTTGAGCCTTCTGCTTGCATCTGTATTTTCCCGGTTCCTGCTTCCCATATATTTCCTGCCTTTCATGCATTTCCTGCCTTCTATGTACTTCCTGCCTTCCATTTCTGTATCATATATCATAGTTCTCATAGCAGTTTAATAATACTTCGCAATCGCAATAACCGCCCATTTCCTTCATTTCCCTGATAATATCCTCTTTTTTCTCATTTCCGAAATTATCGCTGATCCATTTTTCTGTATGCTTCAACGTATGATCACAGGGTTCCTTCTCCAGCTCGTTTTCCAGAAACAAAAATAGTTTCTTAACCTTTGTTTTGGGCAAAATATACTTCCTGTTCTGTACGGATTTCCATTTTTCCTTCAATGCCTTTTTTTCTTCTCTGGATAAACTTCCCATTTATTTCTATTCTCCAATATATCATGCAACAAAGATAATTATCCGAATTTAATAAATACTCACAATAACCCCCTTATGCTCAGAACATCAATCAAATCACGTTCAGCTTCCATATAACATGCTAACATTCCCATTGTATTTCCCTCCACAAATCCAACTGCATGATCAATGCGGTATCTCCAACAGATCCAGCAGCCTTACAAATGTATCCTGCCCATCCAGGCAAGTATCCGTAAGCCAGCCCTTCTCATTTCTCCACTCGGTAAGCCCTCTGTAGTAAAAACTCTTTTTTGCATCCTCTATGATAAAAGGGATCACATTGTGATGCAAACACTCCTTCAATGCAACCAATCGCCCAACCCTTCCGTTGCCATCCTGGAATGGATGGATATATTCAAACTCTGCATGAAACGCTATGATATCCTCTACAGTGACATTTTCTTTCGCGTTATACTCTCCCAGGAGCGTCAACATATGCTTATGCACCTCAGACGGCTTTGATGTTTCCCGTCCGCCAACTACATTCGCACGCTTTTTATAGTCCCCGACCGCAAACCAGCCGATTGTTGAATCCTTCGTATCATGTTTCAGGATATAATGCAGCTGCTTGATGATATCCTCGGTTAGTTTTTCCTCTGCAATATCGATCACATAATCGATTGCCCGGAAATGATGAACTGTCTCCAGAATATCATCCACCGGAATTCCATCTCCCGCGTCAACTGTATTGGTTTCAAAGATTAATCTGGTCTGTTCTTCCGAAAGCTTACTGCCCTCAATATGATTCGAATTATATGTCATTCTGACCTGCAACTCATGATAAAGACCGCCGGACAATTTCATTTCTTTTTCTTCCCGAAGCACTTGAAGTATCCTGTTATCGGATATCTCCCTCATGATACTCTCCGGATTTTTTCCAAGGTAGTTTGCAATCCTTTGTATGCTTCGCTTCGAAAGTCTCTCTCCCTTACCAATCTTCGCAATGGTTCGCGTAGATAATCCAAGTTCCGTGGAAAGCTCTGTCTTTCCTACCCCTTTCTCCTTTAACGCCTTTTCCAGTTCCTCATACGAGATCATTGCCTCACCTCCCTGAATCTTTACTTATTTTATCATGTGCATCGCAAAAAGTAAAGATACGTGGATTAACATGGCAGAAAAGTAAAGAATTACACCCATTCATTCGCCAGATATGCCGCATCAATCACATCCAGTACAAAGCAGAACTGTAGGAATCCATTGAAAATACACCAGCCTGCTCCGCGTCCCTGCCTGTGCCTCATGATCCGCACCACCTGCACGCCATAAAACGCACCGGGGAGCAGATAAAGCCATGTTGCTATCACCGCAACCGGCACGAACCACGCCAATCCGATTAAATTCGAGGCTACCGCCACACCTAATCCCAGACACATCATCCAGATAAAATTGATCACAAAGCATGGAATCATTCCGAATTTCAGCAGCTTCAAATTACGCATACATAATTCCGGCGTCTGCCTATAATTGCGGAAGGCACACACCACATTTGCTATCCCGACAATAATACATGCCACTATCGTACACAATAAAAGAATCGGCATCCCCCTCAGCAGAAAGACATCGAATACCCAATAGCCGGCCGCCCCGGCTCCCATCTTCTCCATCGGTTCAACCACCAGATCAGCGCCTATTACAAGCAGCGCCCACAAGAATCCGAACGCTGCTAGGAATGTAGTCAGTCCGATATATAGTTTGGGCAGTCTGTTCTTTCCTGTCTTCATTGATACAGCACTCCGTCCAACTCCCCATTTTCAAACAGCACTGCATCCTCCGGTTTCTCCATATCCCGCACCGGCAGAAACACCGTGAGCAGCGCTGCCCGGTGCCCGCACTTGGGACACCGGTAGACTTTCACCCCACAGGCATACACCCCGGTGGGAATATCCGCCTTTTTCTCAATCGGAACCATATTCTTGATATAATACGCCGCATCCGTATGTGTGACATAATGCCCCACGTACATGGTGGGCAGCGCAAACAATCTGCGTTCTGTCACATCCATCTGCGCGTAACACTTATTGCACCAGTCATCATGAAAGATATGACGCATCTTCCTGAATATACTCATACTATTTCCCCGCCTGAGCGCCCGCTGCCACAAGCGTCTCCACCATCATATCCGCCTTTGAAATCCCGGTCAGGATGTGTTCGCTGTCCATCGGCCATCTCTGGTTGGAGGTAAAGGTGTTGACATTCACCCGAATCTGCTCCACCACGAAACAAAATCTGACCCTTGCGCTGCCCTCCGTGATGCCGACACCGGTCTTACCGTCCTCCGTATGGACGCGGGATAGCGCAGATGCCGGTCGGATATATACCTTTCCCGGATTCCAACGGAATAAAAGCGCAACCTTGCCCTGATTTATATCTACGGCCACCGTACAGCCATCCCCGTTGAAGGTATGATTACGCGTGAAACCGCTTTTATCTAACTCTGCCAGCGTTTTTTCCTTCCCTTTATCATATACACTTTTGCCGATGACTGCCCACCAAAGAAGCGCACCCATCATCGCCGCGGTTCCCAAAACCGCCCCGAACCTTCCGAGAAACAATGCCCCGAACACATTTATCACAATTGCCGCAAAAATTGGAATAAAAATATTTCCTAAAAGATACATTGTATTTACTTTTTGAATTCTCTCATTTGTCTCCATCTCTCATTTCCTCCGATTCATGTTATTTGTATCATACCAAGTGTCACTTCAACCGCGTTTTTACTCCCACTCCGATTGCGACCCATTCCGTTTTCTGAAATACGCGCCCCAAAGTCCTAATTTGGAACCCAACGCATGGAAAATCGGATACAATATCATCACTGTAATGATCTGCGCCAGTGTCTTCGCCGTATCCACCGTATCCGTCTTACGTGTCAACACTGCCGTTCCCGCCATGTCCACATAAAAATCCCTGCGAGAAAGTGCCCCTCCATGCTCAATCTGTTTCAAAAAGAGCTCATTGGAAGTCAGATCTTCATACACGACCCGCCCCACCGGCAGGATCATATCGCCGCCCCCGTATAGCGGATCCTGTCCGATATACTGCATACTTTCCTGGTTAAACTGGGCGGCCACCCGTTCTCCCGAGGGAAGGGTTAATACCGCCAATCCCAGGTTCTTATAATACCCCGTCCCGTCATTGAAAAAATTGTGGTACGGACACTCAATGGTAAAGGTGTCATGACTCAGCATATCCTCTACTGTCTGCACCCGGAATACCTCCTTGCCGGCGATTCCGCCAACCTCTCCGCTTTTGGGCGCCAGCTCCTCCTTCTGCCTTTCCCAGCTGCTCTCTGCCACCTTTCCCGTCAATATGCCTACTCCCCAGGCGATCAACGCCGCAAGGCACAGACAGATTGCCGCGTCATAAGGCAAACTTCTTCTCATCTGCTCTTCCTCCTGTTTTATCTAATTTCTATATTTAATCCAGAAGAAACTATATCCGCAGAAAATGAAAAGCGCAATATATCCCTGACGAAACCGATTTTTATGGGTGTGAAATATTCTGCAGCATAACGGATAACACAAAGACACCGTCCTTGGCCTGCCATTCAATGGCTCCCTGATATTTCTCCGCCACCGCCTTCATATTCCGGTATCCGATCCCATGCCCTTCCTCGTCCTCCTTGTCCGTGCGTGGGAATTCCGCATTTTTATCGATACGAAGAGGCTCCAGATAACTGTTTTTCACCTCCAAAAGCAGCATACTCCCTTTCCTCTGCGAAGAAAGCGCGATAAACAATTCCGCTGTCTGGTCCGCCTTTTGCTCCTTCTCGCAGGCTTCCAGGGCGTTGTCCAACGCATTCCCGAGCAGCACTGCCAGATCAAAGTCCGAAATCTCCAAATCTTGGGGAAAAAGAAGGGCATCCGTGTCAAACCGGCATTCTCTAAGTCTGCCCGAAATCTCCCGGTATTTTACGGAAAGCAGGGCATCCATGACTACGTTGCCCGTGGAAAATCCGCTGTCCGCCGCCCCCACATCCCTGTCTAATTTTTGGACATAGGCCTTTAGCTCCTCATGTCCCTTCACATCCTCCAACAGCCCCGTAAGCACCGCAATATGATTCTTCATGTCATGCCGGATGCTGCGGATACGTTCATTTTTGTCCGAAATTTCCAAAAGATGCTGCTTCAGTTCATCCGCCTGCCGTCTCAGGATCACCCGCTCCGCCCGTTCCTTGTTCGACTTTACAATATCCCTAAACACATACACATCCGCAATCGTTACGACAGCCAACAGGACACCAAGGGCAATAATCAAAGGCTGGAGTTCCGGGAATCTGTCATAGAGCGACTCGTACGGCGTACTGTTTGTATCTCTTGTCACCAATCGCACATACCGGATAATGATACATGCAATGTTCGTGGCAACCGCAGGAATCAGCAAAAAGCACAGTTCTCCAAAGTGAAGCGGGGCTTTTTTGTCCGCAATCCCTCCGGCGATCAACCGGATACCGAAGGCTATGACCATAAACAGCACCACCTCTTGCAAAATTCCCCCTCCGATACCGAAAAGCATGGTCAAAAGATGTGCTGTTTCTCTGTTATGCCTAATTATGCCTGTAAACTGCTGCGCAAGTATCTCCGGATGGAAGTCACCGACTATTCCCGGTATGATTCCCGCTATGAGCGTTGTGATGCCATTCAGAAATTCATACATTACTGTCACAAACAACAGCTTATCCCTTCGGATCACAAAAAAGAGCTTGAGCATGATAAACATCCGGATATAAAGTTTAAGTCTTGCCAGGAGAAGATTCAGGCCTGCGTGTCCGACTCCGGGAAATGATATGAACTCGTACTGCAGCATCCAAAAAAACGCAAATAAAAACCTGCCTCCCCTGATTTTCCATCTCATGTCACCAAACTGCGCAGCGAATCCCGCAAGCAGATATCCCTCCAGCAAATAGATTATGACGGTGATGCCGTAAACCATACCTATCTCATACACTTTATCGATCATTTCATGTAATACGTCAAGCATTCGATACTCCTCCGTTTTTCAGATAATGCAGATAACTTTTCCTGAAATCCGCATACCGTTCCTTTGCCATATAGACAGTTCCGCCATCCGTGAGGCGGATCTCATCCGCAGTGTATCCGTTTATATATGCCATATTCACCAGATAACTCCTGTGGCATCTGTAAAAGCCGTCTCCCAGCTTTTCCTGTAGTTCATTTAATTTCCCGTAACAGGTAATGACCCCTTTCGCAGTATGAAGCACCTGCTTTTTGACCTGACTTTCGATATACAGAATGTCAGCCTGTGCTATCATATAGGTGTCATGTCTGGTTTTTATGACAAGAGGATAATATATCTCCTCTTTCCTCTCGCATTCTTTTTTGGCTTTGCCGTAAACCTGTGCAAACTTTTCCTCATCTACCGGCTTTAAGAGATAATGAAACGCCGCCACATCAAAGGCCTCAAAGACATACTCTTTCACGGCTGTCACAAAGATAATGCAGAGATCCGCATTTCTCTCCCTCAATCTACGTGCAGCATTGATTCCGTTTATCCCCGGCATCTGGATATCCAGAAACAGGAGCTGATAGTCTTCGGCTGCGGCAAGCAACTCCTCCGCCGAATAAAAAAAGAAAACCTCCGCCCCAGGGTCTTCCTTTTGCAGCAGTTTGCGCAACAATTCACACATAGTTTTCTCATCATCACAGATTGCGACCTTCATGACCTTTCTGATATGCTCCCTTCCCATTGACAATCTTTCTATTATTTTTTATCCTAACATTTCTATTCTACCATTTCCGTTTTATATTGCCCAGATGATGGTGTGAAACCGGCAAAAAATGGTATGAAACAAAAAAGGGACTGCCCTGCAAAGGACAATCCCTGATAGTTCTCACTATTTTTCTCCGCGATTCCTTTCTTTAGTACTCCCACTTCACCAGGATCTTCTGCAGCTTATTCACTGCCAGGTCGATCAGCGTGGTGATCAGTCCCACCGTCAGGATACCAGCCAACACGCATCTGTAATCCGCAAAGCTCTTATACTTCTCAATAAAATAACCGATTCCCAGATTGATTCCCAGCATCTCTGCTCCGGAAAGGCACATGAATGCGCCTCGGAGGCTCTTGGAAATACTGCCGATGATACCGGGCAGGCAATAGGGAAAGATCACTTTTGCCAACATGCCGAAAGTGCCGACGCCCATGGTCCTGGCCGCCTCAATGATCTGTTTGTCGATCATGCCCACTCTCGCCACTGTCCCCTGAAAGGTCGGCCAGAACACTGCGAAAAAGATTACTGCAATCGCCGCCTGTCTGAAGGTGGTAAAGATCATGATCAGGTACGCCGAGAACATCAACGGCGGAATCAGTGTGATCACATTAGAGATGGGAAGCAGTACTTCCCGCACTCTGGGGATCCAGCCCGCCAAAAGCCCCAACAGGGTGCCGAACACCGCTGCCAGCAGAAAGCCCCAGAACAAAAGCTGTAAAGAACCCCACACATCCGAAAGGATCTCCGGCGTCTTCTCCAGATACACATGGAACAGTCCCTCCGGCGACGGGATCAGGAGATCGTTATGAACCCAGCCCAATTTGTAAGAGACTTCCCAGAGAATAAAAAATCCGAAGAGTACCACCGCCACATCCGACGCGCTCTTTTTCCTGCTGTGAAACAGATACAGCACATAAATTACAAAAGCCGCAACCAGTACGGTAATATAAGCTCTGCTGTCATAATATGCCTTGTGGATCGTAAAATACGGAAATGTCAACGTCAGGATCAGATTGATCACGAAAAGTACGGTTGCAATTCCAAGCTCCAGATACATTCCCTTATCAAGGCCCTTACTCATAGTGCCACCTCCGTGTCAATATTCTCCTCCACCTGATCGTAAAAGGCTGCGATCAACTGTCTGTGCAGTTTTTCATACTCTGCTGTGCGAATCAGTTCTTCCCGCACTCTGGGGTGGTCCAGCCTCACTTTCAGGATCGTACGGATCCTGCCGGGCTCCATCACCACAATCCTGTCTCCCAGTAAGATTGCCTCATCGATGTCGTGGGTGATGAATACCACTGTCTTTTTATGCTCCACACAGAGCTTTGACACCAGCTCCTGCAGCTCCAGGCGCAGCTTCGGATCAATGGCGCCGAAAGGCTCATCCAGGAGCAGCACATCCGATTGTAACGCCAGCGCTCTGGCCACCGCCACCCTCTGTTTCATGCCGCCCGAAAGCTGGCTGGGATAGCGATCCTTTGCATTGAGCAGCCCTACGCTCTCCACATACTGCAGCGCCAGCTCCTCTCTCTCCTTGCGGCTGTACTTCTTACCGCTCTGCTTAATGCCAAAAAGAACATTCTCCTTCACTGTCTGCCAGGGGAACAGGGAATACTGCTGAAATACCACCGCTCTGTCGATTCCCGGCCCCTTGATCTCCTCGCCGTTCACCAGGATTCTGCCCTCTTTGGCACGGTTCAGACCGCTCAAAAGGCTAAGCAGTGTGGACTTGCCGCATCCGGAGGAACCCAGAATACAGATGAATTCACCCTCACGTATATTCAGATTGATATGCTGCAGTGCCGTAAAGCAGGTCCTTCTATCCACATAGTCAAAAGAAACATCCTGGATCTCTATCTTATACGGTCTGCCGGTCAAGTCCTTGCCTGCTGCCTCGCTCATTTTTTCTGCTCCTGCTATTCATAGAGTTTTGTGGAAAGATATCTCTCCCCGCTGTCTGGGAAGATCACCACAATATTTTTTCCTTTGTTTTCCGGGCGTTTTGCCACGACCTCTGCAGCATACAGCGCCGCGCCGGAAGAAATGCCTGCAAGCACCG